>MEPR01000039.1:0-36726 GCA_001769835.1 Bdellovibrionales bacterium GWB1_55_8 | reverse complement strand
TGTGTGGCGGACGGGAAGGATCCTCAAGCCTGCGTGGTTGAGGACCTGATGACTGAGGAACTCGTGACCTGCCATGAGAAGGACGGCCTCTATGATTGCATCGCCAAGATGCGGGATGCGAAGGTGCGTCGCATGCCGGTGGTCAATGACTCCGGCACAGCCGTTGGTATCTTATCCTTCGGAGATCTTCTTGCCGTGCTGAGTCGCGAGCTGGCCGACCTGACGAGGTCCACAACTATTTTGGAAGAATTTGAAGGAGAGGAGCGCGCAGCCTGATCATCGAGGAGGGAACGCTGAGAGAGTTTCCCGCGGTATCTTGAACAATGCGGCCGGACGCTTTGAATGGGACGCCAGCAGGTGGCTTTCCGTTGCCCGTGCGCGAAGTGTTGTGGCTGCCCCGTGGCGGTCACGGAGCACCAGCTCATAGTGGCCGGTACCTGAGTTCAGGGTTGAAGAGGCTTGGGCGAGGGATCGGGGTTCTTCGATGAACTCGATGATCCTGGCGCGGAGGATCTTCTGCAGAGCGCCTGTGACGTCGAATTGCAGTGGCCGTTCATTGCGATCCGTCCAGCTTTCCCCCTCGCGTTGGGCGTAAAGCGTGAGCATTCCGTTCACCTTGAACTCGGCCTCATCGACATCGTCAATATGCTCGGTTGCCCATTCCGCGTGACGTAATGTCGTGAATGAATCGAGGTGTTGAAGCAGTTTCAATACAGATCCGTTGATAACAAGTACTTTTTCCGGCTGGTTCATGGAGCGGATGGCTGCGAAACGAGCTCCGCGCGAACTCTGATCCTGCACGAGAGCTCCGAGCTTCAACTCATGTTCCTGGCGGTTTTCCTTGGTTCCAGTAGTCCAGCGAATTGCGAAAATGGGTCGAGCGAGTCCTTGAGACTCCGGACCCTGACTCGCAGGAATGGATTGGACCTGAAGAGCGCTGATGGAATCGAGGAGGTGTTCGATGAAACTGGCGTTCGCGACGGTATCTCCGAGTGACTTGCCATCGGGCCCGGATCGAAGTGCCCAACCGTCTTCATTACGCTCGGCGCGGGCGCTCCAGCTTTCCCCTTGCTCCTGATTCCATGTGACGATCGAGACTTCCATGGCTTCTCTGTAGTCGAATGAGAAGGGTTTCTGCCCCGCTTCATAGGCGGGCTTCCTGGATTTCGTGCAGGCCGTCAGACCGGTGCCGAGTGCGGCACCCATTATCAAGACGGTAACGATCAACATTTGAAGAGGTTTTTTCACGGCGTTGACATCCTACGGAGCGATCGCTACGGTGGCAAGCGATTATGTCGCCGGCCATAACACCAGGTCAGACCATTTGGCACCTTATTGAAGCAGGCGGATTCACCATGTATCCGCTCGTTCTCTTTTCCATTGTCTCCTGGGGCGTGATCCTGGAGCGCTTATGGAGTTTTCGAAAACTCGGCGCTGGTTTAAGGGAGTTTCAGCTGGAAGCCTCGAATCTGCTGCTCCGGGGGGATCTGGGTGACGTGGAAAGACTTTGCAGGTCACGTGATGACCTACCGAGCGCCCGCATCCTGCTTGCGGCCCTTGAGCGCCTGTCCGCGAAGGATTCTCGCCTGAAAGATCGCTGGGCCGAGGCGTTGGAGCGGCAGCGGCAGCGGGTGAATCAGGATCTTCGCCGGAATTTCTGGATTCTGGGAACTATCGGCAGCGCGAGCCCCTTTGTGGGCCTTTTCGGCACGGTTGTGGGCATTCTTCGGTCATTTCAGGACATGGCCCGCACCGGGTCCGGCGGATTTGCGGTGGTTGCGTCCGGTATATCGGAAAGTCTCATCGCGACTGCTGCGGGAATCATTGTCGCTGTCATTGCGGTAATGGCCTATAACGCGTTCCAGACCCGCTGGAGCTCGCTCGTTCTTGCAATCAAGCTTCAGGTCGAGGAATTGACGGAACTTCTCCCCGCAGGGCCGGATTCCGATGGCAATTAGGACTGCGCATGCATCGAGCGACGTCCCGTCGGAAAGCGCTGACATCGTCGCTGAGATCAATATCACCCCGTTGACCGACATATTTCTCGTTCTTCTGATCATTTTCATGGTGACGAGTTCGGTGATGTCGCAGCTCGGAGTCAACGTCCAGCTGCCCGAAGCGGGTGCCGCCGCTTCCTCGACTTCTGAGTCACAGCCGGTTCTTGTCACGCTTCTTCCTGATGGCAAGCTCGCGGTAAACGGCGCATTCACCACGATTCAAGGGCTCGAGCCGGCCTTACGTCAGGCTTTTTTGAAAGGCACATCACGAACCGTGGTGCTCGAGGGAGATCGAAAAGCGTTCCTCGGATTCGCGGTGGAAGTCATGGATCGGGCCCGAACCGCCGGGGCGCGGAAGTTCGCCATTGCTACGGCACCGGGTGAATCGCGTTAGGAACCTTTTGCGACGATTTTGACGGATTTTCTGACCGGGGCTTTTCGTGGCAGCTCCAAGGCAAACTCCGCACCTTCTCCGGGGACACTCGAAACCCGCAAAGTTCCGCCATGAGCCTGCGCAATCTCCCGGCTGATGTAGAGTCCGAGTCCGAACCCGCCCACTCGTTTTGGCGTGATCACGCGTTCGAAGCGATCGAAGATGCGCTCCTGTTCAGAAATAGGAATGCCGGGACCGTGGTCGCGTACGGCAAGTTTTGCCTTGCTTTGCTCGCCGGTCACGTTGATTTCGATAGGGGCTTCGGGCGCGTACTTCATCGCGTTCATCAAAAGATTCGTGACCACTTCCTCAAGTCGGAGGCGGTCCCATTCTCCGATGACTGGCTCCGGCGGACAGAATATCTGGAGCTTGCATCCCGCTCCCGCAAGCACGTCTGCAAAGCGATCCGTGGTTTCCCGGACGATTTCGCAGAGATCACAGGGCTTGACGTCCAGCTGCAGGCGACCGGCAGTGGCTCGTGAAATGTCGAGAAGTTCGTTCACGAGACGTGACATTCGATCGACCTGACGATCCGCGCTCTCAAGCATCTTTTTTAACTTTTCCGCCGGATAATTGCTCAGTTCGCCCCGGCTCATGACCCGTTGCAGGAGCTGAATCTGATTTCGCAGCGGAGTGAGAGGCGTCCTCAGCTCATGTGAGGCGATGGAGACGAATTCCTCTCGCGCACGGATCGCCGCCTGCGCATTGCGGTACAGACGGGCGTTGTCAATGGCGATCGCGCAACGGTAGGCAAGCTCTTCCACCACTGCGACTTCATCCGAATATCGAAGCAGGCTGGGTCGGCTCGAGATTAACGATAATGTACCTAACATCGCATTACGTGCTATCAGTGGCAGCGTGATGGACGCGCCGATTTCCATCCCTTTAAATAGCTCGTTTCCCCAGAGCGAACCGGAATCCGGCGCGGCGGATACGGGTTTTCGATTCTGGAGCGCATGCGCTACATGGTAAAGGTCCGAAGGTTCCGGGCAGTTCTGCTCGAAGCGTTCGGCGATGACGGTTTCCAGCTTCGGGTCATTATGGGCAACCAACCAACGAGGCTTCTTCTTCTCACCGGGAAGAGGCGCTTCCGTCAAATAAAGAAGTGCGCACTCCGAAAGACCAGGAAGCGCGACCCGCGAGACCGTGGCGATCGTGGGCTCGTATTCAAGGGAAGCAGAAAGCCTCTGGCTCACCTCGGAGAGGAGTCGAAAAGTGCCCGCCTGACGGCTCAGAATGCGCTCGCGTTCGCGGTAATAGTCGATGCGCGTTCTCAGCTCCGCGGGTGAAACCTTCATGTCCGCCAGAATGGAGGCATACTGAGTGGATAATTCCTTGGCCTCCTCGGGGGTGACCAGGTTTTCCCCCCGTATAGCAGCATGAGCCGCAGCCGTGCCGATCGTGGCAGCGAGCGTTCGTTCCACTTCAGATTGAAGGTCGGCAAGCTCCAGAATTGAAATTTTCGATCGATTTTCGATGCCGGAAGCCCGAAAGCAGGTTTGTGCGAGCAACCTTGCCGTTTCCTCGTCGAAATATTTTCGAAACACGGTGAAAATCTGCGCGTGCTTGCGTTCCACTTCAATTCGCGCGGGAAGATCGGTGGCCCTCGGAACCGTCAAGCCATTCATCGCATTCACGAATTCGTCGGCGATCTCCTCGTCGTATCGGGAGGTCCGGAAAAGGAGTGAACCCAGGCAAAACAGCCCCAGATTGACGGTAAGGGACCAGAATACCGAATGCGTGACAAGGTCCAGGTGATCCAGGCCGAAAAGACTGCCGGGCCGGAGAAAGCTCAGCCCGAACATTCCGTGTTCAATCAGTCCGGAAACCCCTGGAATGGTGGTTCCGATCGATGGCAGGGCAAGCGTGTATCCCCACGTGAGGAAGCCAGCCATGATCCCGAGCAGGGCGCCTGTCTTGTTTGCCTGACGCCAGTAGAGCCCGCCGAAAAACGCTGGTGCGAACTGCAAAACGGCGCCAAATGAAATCAGGCCGATCGAAACCAGGGGCTGCTCGCGTGAGAATAATTTCATGTACGCGAGTCCCGCAAGGATGAATACCGAAGCCACCACCCAGCGGCACTGCAGAATGTAGCGCCTGAACGTATGCATTCCGCGGATTGATTCAAAAAGAGGCAGAAGCAGGTGATTGACGACCATCGTGGAGATCGCCACGGTTTCCATCATGATCATGGCGGTGCCGGCGGAGAAACCGCCGATGAAGATGAGCAGTGATAGAGTCTTCTGGTCAGAGAGCAGAGTCAGCACGAACGAGTCTCCCTGCGCTGCGGGCAGCCCGACGAGCAGCCCGCTGATAGCGATAGGGAAAACGAAGAAGTTGATCAGCAGGAGATAAAGAGGAAAGAGCCAGGTAGCGGTTGCGATGTGTTTCTCGCTGGAGTTCTCGACGACTGCAACGTGGAATTGCCGGGGGAGGAGAAGGGCGGCCGAGAAGCTTAAGGTCAGGTGGCTGAACCATTGCATGAATTCCGCGCCGGAGCCATGCCCGGTGAAAGGCATGTCGGAAAACTTTTGCTGAGCCTCCTTGAAAATGGCGCCCATTCCGTCCTGGAGATGGATGACCACGTAAACGCCGGCGGCAAGAAAGGCCACGAGCTTCACGACGCTCTCGATCGAGAGCACCATCATCATTCCAGGGTGGCGTTCGGTGGGATTCACTCGACGAAGCCCGAACGCAATGGTGAATACGATCATGAGAATCGCGAAAACCGGGGCGATCGGGCCGTCCACGCTCAAATGAGCGGACTCGATGGTTTCTCCGCTCAGGATGAGCGCCGTCGTGGTCAGGGCTTTGAATTGGAGGCCGACGTAAGGCGTGATTCCGATGAGGATCACGAATGTGACCAGGCCGGCAAGCGTTCGTGATTTTCCGTAGCGCGCGGCAATGAGGTCGGCAATGCTGGTGATCCGGTTGCGTTCCTTCAGTCGTACCAGCCTGCGGAGAAGGAGAGGCCAGAGAATAATACAAAGAGTCGACCCCAGATAAGTTGCGAGAAAAAGAAAGCCTGAGGTCGCTGCCAAACCGACGCTGCCGTAGAACGTCCACGTGGTGACGTAAACGGCAAGAGCCAGCGAGTAAACGAAGGGATTCGCAGCCAGGTTCACACCGCGCCGGAACTTCATTTCAACAAAGCTCGCGATGAGGAACAGCGCTCCCATGTACAGACAAATGCTGGTGAGAATTTCTGTGGGGCTAAACATCTTCAGCTCTGGGCTCTGGCAGCTCCGGCACCTCTGGAGGTTCGAAATCGCGTGGTCTCCGGGATCGGGCCTTCGCCTGAAAGTAGAGCAGGCCGATGATCAGCAGCCACGATCCAAAGAGATGAAGGAAAGCCCAAAGGAAATTGCCTGCGGGAACGATCGCGAATGTTCCAAAAAACAACCCGAAGGCGATCACAAACAAAAGAATTGAATACTCGGGCTGTTCCAGGGAGCGTTTGTTCACGCTGCGTAAATACCAAGAGATTCGGCTTTTTTGAATTAATTAGTAGAAAACCGCGAGGGCCGTTGAGTGAATCAATTGATATTCATGACGCCTGAGCGCGGTATCTTCGCTTGCGAAGCTTGGCTGATTTTCGTGTGTTGCGAGTTTGACGCGAGAGGGCTTCATCAATCTCCTCGCGTCCGCCCTCGACCGGCTGGATGTTTTTAACCGCACCCGTGGTGGCGACGGTCTCTGATTGTCCGCCTTTTAGACTTCTGAAAAGACTGGCTATTGCCCGTTTCAGTTTCATGATCCTTACGGTTGTGCAATCGACATTCCGGGATGGTGTGAGTTCAAAAGGAAAGTTGAACGGACGGAGCGAGCGCCCAGTTCACCGGAAAATGACGCCTCTCATTCTGACAGTCGCGCCATTTCCGCCAGGCGGAGGTGGTCGAAAGAAGATCGCGAGTGGCATGATCGACGTTCGGTCCTGGAAGCACCGAGTAAACGGACGGCGGATCCGAAAGCTCGACGATCAGCCGCTGCGATGCGCCGGCTGTATGCCGGAACGCATCTTTTTCCCAGCGTGACGTGCCTGGATTCACTGATTCGTCATCACCGGGTGTCGGGAGTCCGGGGCTGGTGAAGAAATTCTCATTTCCAAGGTGAGGAAACGGGTTCAGGTGCACCTGCTCCCATCGGGGGAGGTTTCCCGCTTTCCCACCGAGCTGTTTCAGTGCCTCGCGGAATTTCGTGAGCATGATTTTCCTGGAGGGCTCGTCCAGGTTTGATCTCAGTTTGCGATAGAGCGACGCTTCATCCAGAAGCAGTTCCGTGAAAATCCCATTCACCCAGAGTCGGTACAGGCCGCAGGCGGTGCAATCGAGAGAGGCCGTGTAATCGCTTGATCGCCAAAGACGCAGGATCTGGAGCGCGGCTCCTTCAGTAGCCGATAGCTGCGTCGCCTCAAGCTGGGCGATGAGAAGCGGCGCGAGAAACCGCGCGTCGACTGCCTGAACGTCACATTGCATTTTTGAAACGGAGCTGACGTCGTGTCGGGGAGTCCGCGTGAGAAGTTCCTCGATTCGAAAAGCCCGGAATCCCGGGCTATATGCCCAGCCGCCATGGAATTGCGAATTTCTGGGCCATTGGCGGTTGTTCGCCGTGATCAGAAACCCTCTTCTTGGATTGATCAGGTGAGGCATCTCAGATGCTGACAGGGTCTCTTTTCCAAAACCTGTTGTCTCGAGAGCCGCAAGAGACGCGGTTTGAACGCCGAGCGGCCGCGGCGCGGATGCCCTGGGAACTCGCCCGACCGCACGGTAACCGATGTTGCCTTTTGTGTCGGCGAAAACGAAATTCCAGCTGGGCACGCCGACATTCGCGAGCGTGCGGTCGACATCCTGCACGGAGCGGGCGGACATCAATGGAAAGAGTCCGGAAAGGTCCCTGGGTTCCAGATCAAAGCCGGTCCAGTTGAGGACAAACGCCTTCCCACCCGGTGACTCAATCGGCAGGACCGGCAGCCCGGCCGGGGTTCTTCGAAACGTTTTCAGGAAATAGGGAATTTTGAATTTCCAGGCCTTTACCCAGATCCAGGGGCGATGAACGGTGCTCGCGCGCAGGTCTTCCTCAGTAACCAGGGTCATTCTCGCGGTCTCGAGGTAAGAGTTCGTCAGGCCCCAGGCTACCCGGCGATTTGCACCGCTCACAATCACCGGGATTCCCGGCATCGCTGCTCCGAACGCCTCGTATGCGGGAGATTCAATGTGCGAGAGATGCCAGAGAGGGGGATAGCCGAGCCCGAGATGCGGGTCGTTGGCAAGGATCGCGTGCCCGTTTTTGCTGCGGGAAGGGGCGATCACCCAGTTGTTGCTTCCGGCTCCGGCCAGCGGCGTGAAGAAACCATCGAGAATGGTGTCGGGAGTACCCATCGAAGCGAGCGGGGGAGATGAAGCGAGAAGCGTTTTCTCGGCGGGGTTTTTTCGCGCGTTCGTTCCCTCGAACTCGCCTCTTTTCAGGACGGCGCTGTCCCACGGAATTTCCCCTTTTTCAAGTTCATCAGGCATGAAGAGCGATGGCGCAGCGGCGCCATGTCGCTCCAACCTGCGTACCTCGTCCAATTGAACCGCAAAACTTTTCCGGGTCTGATCAAAGGACTGGAGCAGAAGGAGACTGATCGAATCGACCTCCGTCCAGCTCTCCGGAGCGTATTCCCAATGTTGAAACTCGTAGACCCCCGTGTTGAGAGCCGCTGCGATTCCGTGATTCACGCCGCTCACATATGCGGACCAGAGTTTCCGATCCTGCTCAGGCATCGCTGCCCAGAGTGCTTTGGCCTTGCTCGGGAGATCGAGCAGGCGCATCTGGAAATCCGAGCGTATATGATCTTTTCCGAGTACTTCCGCCCGGGTGCCGCGCGCGGTGCGACGGAAAAAATCAAGTTGCCAGGCACGATCGCGGCCATGAACGAAACCCAGGCAGGCGAAAATGTTCTCCGAGGTCTTCGCCCGAAGATGAGGAATCTGCTGCTCGTCATCCCACAGCTCGCATCTCGCGGCGGGCACCGGAGCCGTATGGGCTGTTGAAAGGACTACCAGGACTGCCGCAATGAGATATCGGATCATGCGTGCGATCCTAGCCGCTCAGCGGCGCATTGTCATTATGGCTATGGCTGCGAAAGTTCCGTGACCTTCGGGATCAGGCGTGTGCGGATCCCGGTTCCGAGGATTCCCGTCGCGATGCGTTCGCGCGGAAGTTTCACGGAGAAAAGGACGCGCATGCCAGCGACGCCGGCGGCGGTAATCGTACCCCCGTGGGCTCGAGCCACTTTATAGGCAAGAGACAATCCGAACCCACTTTGACTGGCCCAATGACGAAGAAGGTCCTGCTCCGGGCCGCTCGGGGCTGCGTCGGTTTCGGCTTCGCCTGATCCCCGACTGGCCTCTCCGGCCGAGAAGACGGAAATCTCCGCACCATCGGACGGTTCCTCGGTTGATCCCATGAGCGTCAGGTGAATCTGCCCGCCCTGAGGCTGAAAAAGCATCTGCTTCGAAATCAGGTTAATCAGGACTCGTTCCATGCGTTCGGGGTCCACTGATGCCCACATGGGCAGCGGCGGCACCGATACGGTAATGCGATGAGGACTGCCGGGCCCGCCCAGCATGGCCCCTACCTGCTTGAGGAGTTCTCCGAGATCCATGATTTTTTCGTTCAGGCGAATACGGGTGAAGTCCTCGTCCAGCAGATCAGTGAGATCTCCGAGTACGCCCGAGACCCTGAAGAGGGAACGGCGGACCGTTTCGTGGGCCTGCATGCGCTGTTTGCCGTCCAGACGCTCGTTGATCGAAAGCAGAACATTGCCGCCGGTCTCAATGCCCGTAAGCGCGGGTCGCAGATCGGTGACAATGGCGTTGATAAAACGTTGGCGATCCTGCTGATGCATTTCGACGGTCGTCACGAGTTCGGAGAGCGTCTTTTCCGCCTCTCCATAGACGCCGGGTAGGGGTTTCGTCTTTGTGGCCGCTGTTCCCTGGCTTCGTATCTCACGAATTCTAGCGCGCATGGCATCGAGAGGACGAGTCAGCCGGAAATAGGTATGGAGCAGAATCATTCCAAGCATCAGGGTGGCCAGTGCTGCAGCCGATCCCAGAAGAATCAGATATCGTTTATCGGAACTTCCGGTCCGCTGAAGCGCGGCATTGGACAGGGCTTTGGAGGTTTCAGACACTTTCTCCAGATTCGCCCGGATGGAATCATGGAGCTTCTCCATTTCGGGGTTCTGGTAGACGTTCCTGGAGTAGTACATGGGTTCGAGTTTGGCGGAGAGCACCAGATATTCGCCAAACTGGTTGCGGAGCACGTCAATCCGCTCACGATCGGAAGGAGAGCCATTGCTTGCGGAGGCCGCATCGGCGCTCTTCGTGAGCTGCTCCAGCGCGTTGATGCCCTGATTTAACCGCGTTTTAATGCGCGTTTTGGCCGCGACCACCTGGGTTTCCGGAATTCGACGGAAGTTCGCTGCTTCGGCGCGGTATTGTTCAAGCTCCAGAACGAGCGCTTGCGCCACTTCGCGGCGTTCGGTCAGCCGGTCTTTGTATTCCCAGCCCACTTCCATTTCACGCACTTGTTTCCAGTGGATTCCAAGCATGGAGCCGATGGCGAGGATGAATACGACGACAATCCAGGAAGTCAGTTTTCTCAAAGAAGTACTCCTTATGCGATTCCGCGCCGACTAAGGTAAACGGGATTGAATTACACAAACAATAGAGAATAATAGTCGCTCGTGTCGATTTTAACGGACTTGACGGAGAACGTCGCATAGCGACAACGGGCGCTGAGTCACAGTAAAGGATTGAACGGCCGGCTGAAGTCATGGTAAAAATGAGGAAACCGGATCGCAGGGAGGCGCTATGGAGACCCAGATAACTCGCCAGATATTTTGCCATATATTCACCGCCGCGGTTCTGCTCGCTTCGCCCCAGGCGGGGGCGGAATTCCGGGAACAGCCGAGTGAGCGCACTTATTCCACTTGTACGGATTATCAGTCGTCGCAACGCGCGGACCGGGTTAAGTACTGCATCCAGCGAAGTCGGCCGGATCTGCCACAGTCGCCGGGAGAGCCGGTCATCTATTTCATGCACGGCATCTGGACGGATCATCGTAACTGGATCGTGAATGGATTCGATCTCGCGCTGGAGAAACTGCGGCGCACGGACAATCTTCCTCCGATGACCTTCGTGGCGTTTGAAACGTCGCTGATGAGCATGTTTTCGGACCACTCGGATGATCCCCGGGCCGCCGATTCCTACGAAAGCTGGTTTCTCAATGAGTTCATTCCATTTGTTGAAGACAAGTACGATGTGTGTCGCAAACGTGAATGCCGCGCCGTCATGGGACATTCGATGGGCGGGCTCGGCGCGCTGAAGACCGCGCTCCGGCATCCGGAACTTTTCTTTCTGACGGTCGCAAGCTCGGCTGCGCTTGTTCCTTATAACGTCTTCGAACCCATGTCAGTCTGGGATCAGTACTTCGACCGGCATCCCATCGGAAAGACAAAAGGCCGTTTCCTCATCAACAGCGCGCGAAAAACGTTCCGGACCGCCGACAATTATACGGCGAACGATCCGATCCATGTTTTTTCACAGGTTCCCCCGGAGCTCTGGCCCGTCATGCATTTCGAAGTGGGAGGGAAGGACTCTTACGGTTTTCAGGAAGGCGCCGGTCTGTTCGCTGAGGAACTTCGCCGGAAGGGCATGTCGTTCAGCTTCTATTTGAACCCCGAGGGCTCGCATCAGATGGTGCGCACCCGAAACGTCACGCTGCTGAGGTTGGTCGCGGATGCCGTGGCCAAGTCGCTCCGTTCTCATGCGAATGCAGTGAAGTACGAGGCCGCTGTTCTTCCTGGCTCGGATCGCTGAGAAGAAATACCCCGAAAAAGTCATATGCATCCGCCCAGACGGCTTTGACCCGATATCCTGCTGATTCGGCGAGTTCCTGGAACTTTGCGCGCGTGTACTTGTAGGAGTTTTCGGTGTGGATCGTTTCACCTTTGTCAAAGTGAAACGCATGGCCGGCCACTGTGATCCATTGCTCCGCAGTGCTTTCGAGATGCATCTCGATCCGGCTTTCCCAGGAACGAAAGAACGCGCGATGTTCGAAAAGTCGCTCGTCGAAATTCGCGCCGTACTCGCGGTTGAGCCTTGAAAGCACGTTTCGGTTGAAATCGGCGGTTACGCCTTCACCGTCATTGTATGCGGCCTGAAGCAGGGAGACGTCTTTGACGAAATCGATGCCGACGAGCAGCGAGCATCCCTGCCCCAACATACGCCTGGTCGCGGCCAGGAAACGGCTGGCGGTGAGGGGGTCGAGATTTCCCAGAGTGGACCCCGGCATGAATCCGAGGCGTTTTCCATCTGCCGAGGAAAGTTCGTCCAGCGGCAGCCGCATGGGAAGAGTGAAGTCAGCGCAAACGGGTACGACCGCAAGGGATGGGTACATCTCGGCGAGACGTTCGGAACTTTCCAGGAGCGCCTGGTCCGACACATCGATTGGGATGTAGCCGCTCACGTCTTGGAGTGTTTCGAGCAGGATTCGCGTTTTTTGCGCGGAACCGCTTCCGAACTCAACCATGAGAGGCTGGTTGCCCACGTTCTCGGAAATAGCTTCCGCGTTGTCGCGAAGGATCTGCAATTCCAGGCGCGTCACGTAGTACTCGCGGGTGCGACAGATGCGCTCGAAAAGCTCTGATCCACGAGCATCGTATAGAAGTTTCGGTGTCAGTATTTTTTGCCTCTGGCTCAGTCCGCGGATGATTTCATCGATGAGGACATTGGTATTGGGGCGCAGATCGACAACTTTCATATTCATACGGCCATCCTGAATCCGGAGAATTGCCAGCGGGCACCGGGTTCAAAGTAATTCCGGTAACTGGCACGGACGTGAGAACGAGGGGTCGCGCACGACCCTCCGCGCAGCACCATCTGATTGATCATGAACTTTTCATTGTATTCGCCGAGAGCTCCCTCGAGCGGCTTGAATCCCGGGTAAGGCAGATAGGAGCTTCTGGTCCATTCCCAGGCGTCTCCCCAGAACTGGAAATCGGTTGTCTGTTTCATGGGATGATAAACACCGCTTTCAGCGAAGTTGCCTTCGAGCGGTGTTCCAGCCGCGGCAACTTCCCATTCGGCTTCGGTGGGCAGACGAGCCCCTTTCCACCGGCAGAAAGCGTCCGCTTCAAAGTAACTGATGTGGCAGACGGGTTCCGCGGGATCGATCTTTTTCATACCGGATAACGTGAAAAGCTGCCAACCGGACCCATGTTTCTCCCAATACAGGGGTGCTTCCCAGTGTCTGCTCTGAATAGTATCCCAGCCCTCCGAGAGCCAAAGCATCGGATTGTGGTAACCGCCCGACTCGACGAATTCGAGGTACTCTGAATTCGTGACGAGTTTTGTGCGCAGTCGGAAGGGTTCGAGCCAGGTGCGATGCCTGGGCCGCTCGTTATCGTATGCGAAATTTTCACCGGTCATTCCGATCTCGCGCAGGCCTCCCGGTATTTCGATCCACTCATGCGAGGCCCCCTGGGGTGCGCCATTCAGACCGGGAAGACTGTCCTGGTATGTGTTCGGAGCGGGCTCGCGGTGGTAGGTGGGGCGAAGGGGATTCGACCAGAAGATCGCCTTGATGTCCGTGAGCAGTAACTCCTGATGCTGCTGCTCGTGATTCAGTGCCACTTCCAGGGTTAAAAGGAGTTTTCCTGATCCCGCATCGGAGAGAGACTCAAGGGCTTCCTCGACCGCCGAGTCGACGTAGCGCCGGTAATTCCGGATTTCGTAAGTCGTCGGACGGCAGAGCAAACCTCTTCGTGAGCGGTCCAGGTGCGGGCCGGCGCTTTTGTAATACGAATTGAAAAGATAGTCATAATAAGGGTCATAGCTGCGATAAGCGCGGACAAACGGTCTGAGGAATAGCGCTTCAATGAACCAGGATGTATGCGCAAGGTGCCATTTGGGCGGGCTCGCATCGAGCATGGGTTGGACGCCATAATCCTCCGCCAGGAGAGGATCACAGATCATTTCAGTTTTATGACGGATCTCCTGAAAGCGAAGGAGCAGGTTTTTAGCGCGGGAAAGTGGTTGTTGCAGAGCTTCCGACGCGTCGGATCGGGCGGGCTTTTCGTTCGGGCGTGGTTTTCCGAAGATCATGGTTGCTCGAAATGAGCAACATCCAAGCCAGCAGCTGGGGCGTCATTTTCCCAGCACTGTCTTGAGCATGTCGCGGACGCAATGGGGAATCGGATCGGCAACGACGCCGACCATGAACTCGCGGCCCTTGTCACTCAGGTTCACTTTCCCGTTTCCGCTCATAGGCACGCCGCGCCCCCAGGGAGTACGTGTCACGTATACGGATTCAGGATTCACATCGGCGATCAGCCGCAGGTCAACAATGCGGTCTTCGATCGTGGAGAGGTGATTGAACTCCTGCGCGATGAAGTATTCGGGAGAAGCCTCGATGCGGCGGATGAGTTCAGGAAGATCCGCCTCCGTCAATTTTGGCCCGATCCAGACGCCGTCACCGCCGCGTCCGTCCACCTTCTTGATGACGAATTTTTTGTAATCGCCATCCTTGAAAAGCCGTTTCATGAGCTCGGCGTCGACCTTGGCTGTGCCATCCGCCGCCTGTTTCCCCAGGCGGAAGGTGGGCAGGTTCGTGATGATCGGTTCTTCCTTCAGGTAGTGGCGGATCAAGTCGTCGACATAAGTGTAAA
Source organism: Bdellovibrionales bacterium GWB1_55_8 (assembly GCA_001769835.1). Taxonomy (GTDB): domain Bacteria; phylum Bdellovibrionota; class UBA1018; order UBA1018; family UBA1018; genus GWB1-55-8. The sequence goes on along the minus strand of MEPR01000039.1, from coordinate 22,583 downwards.
ATTCCTTGTCGCCGATGAAGTCCACGCCGGGTGAGTAGTTGGTCACCACTTTGCCGGACATCATCGCATCCGTAAGTCCGGGCACGCTTGCGCGCCGAATCTCACTCAAATTATTTGGCGTTTTGCGGACCTGTTTTTCAAGGTGGGTGTAATCCACTATGCCGCTGACGGGGTCCGGATCGAGCGCCCTGCGCAGAGCCATCGCTTCGGCGCGTGCTTCAGGGGTTTTCATTTCATCGAGCCACTCGATGCTGGATTCGGCCTCAGCGACGAGAAGCGACCGGAAACTGGCGGGGTGTGTTGCGTCGGACCATTTGTGCTCGGCGTTGAGGAAGACGAAACCCACGTTTTCGCGAATCCGTTTGCCGGCTTTATTGGTGTGCTCCAATACGGCGCCCTTGTCGGTCATGACCAGTTTCTTTTTCGTGTTCGGCGTGACGATTTCGACGCCTCGGTCACCGAAGAGTTTCTTCAGGCGATGGTCTTCGTTGTCAGCATAGGGCGGGGACATGAGGATCACGATTTTTCCGCTCTTTGGTTTTGCTCGTGTTTTCGCTCGTGCCACGATGTTTTCGTAATATTCCTCGGGTCCATGCAGAAATTTGACGTCGCGGTACTTGGGTTCATGCTTGAGCATGCTTTCGCGAGCGATGTGTAGGTCTCCGGGGCCGCCGATGAAACCGGGATTGTCTTCGATCACAGCCCATTTTCCGTTCGCGGTGCGGATGATGTCCGGGCCGTAGGGAAATGAAATGGTGTCGGGGTTCACGAGTCCGCTATAGCTGGTCTCGGCGCTTCGAGTGATGATGCGGCTCAGAACGGGCTCAGGCAGTACGGATTGGTAGGTTTTTTTTCCGGAATAGTGATCCTGGAGGAACATACGAATAGCCGTTCCCCGTTGTTCGACCCCTGTTCGGAGCGTTTCGTACTCGCCCTTCGTGAGAAGGCGCGGAAGGGGGTCCAGGACGTTGTCCCCCCGGAAGTCAGCCTTGCTCTTTTTCAGGAATTCCTTCTTAGCCTTCGCACGCATGCCTTTGTAGATCTCGTGCGCTTTTTCATATTGCGGACGAATGCGACCGGCTGGGTCTCTTAGTTCGTCGTAATAGGGGAGGTCCTGTGCCCAGACGGAGGATCCAAGGCTGGAGAAGAGGACGGCAAATGCGAAAAGCGTGTTTTTGCGAATTTTTCCTGAAACCATACCCGTTTATTATCGGTTAGATGAGCGAGAATCTTGAGGATTTTAGAATTCAAGGTCACAATGGGCCGATGAATTCTCAAACGGGCTCTGATACGGAATGGCGTCGCTGCAGCAGTTGCAAGAAACCGATTCGTTATGGCCAGTTATATTGGGTCTGCAACGTTTCCACGTGCAATCGTAAACGTACGGGGCTCGTCTTCTGCGAGGTGTCCTGTTGGGATGCCCACGTTCCGCTCATGAATCACCGCGAAAGTTGGGCAGAGGAACGGAAAGCACCGACACGTGAAGAATGGCAGCGAATGCAGGTTGAAGACGCCGCGCCGAAGCGTCGAGTGCGGAAAACAGCAGAGGAATCGCCTTCTAAAGCGGTAGAAAAAAAAGCGCCCGAGCCTCCGAAGGTCATCCTTCGGCGCCCGGGCAGTGGATCTTCAAATTAAGCTGAGATGAAGCTTATTTCGTTACGCGACAGCAGCCCATCAGGACATCATCGTTGCCGATGATCACTACCTGATAGTCGAATTCCTCATCACTCATACCATTATTGCAGCTGTTCATCGTGACGGCGACCACTGCTTTTTTGCCATTGGCGTAAATGTCGAACACAGTGGCAACCCCCGCGCTGAAGCCCGCGGCCTCGCGCTTGTTGTCGACTTTCACAGCCACGGACTCGTTCATGGGATCGGCGTAGGTGCCGCTGGTCTGGTCAAACTCGATGGACCAGAACGGCTCAGTGCCATGACAGTTGTACGTTTCAGCGGCCTGGGCGATAGCCCCCGTGCCGATCAGAAAGCTTGCGAACAAAACAGCGGAAATAAAACGATTCATAAATCCTCCGGGAAATGACGGAGGTGTACTGGTGTTGACGCGGCATGTCAATGCTTATTCCATGCATTCTGGATTCGTGACAACAGGAGCATGGGTCGGCGCCACATTGCTTGTTCCGAGAATCCCTTTCAGTAGGTTTCGCGCTTCCTGGACATCTTGAGTCGTTTCCCGTTGAGGGTGGCGATCAAGCGCCTGTGCCGTGAGAAAGCCATTGTCACGAGTCATAAGAACGGGGATGTAATTGACTCCGTTCACGACGACTTTGCCGTTGGTTGTTCGTGTGAGGCCAAGTTGCAGGATGAGGGTTACCCTCCTTTGGAGTTGGCGGTGGCCACTGACGAAGTTTCCAAGCGAGTAAAAAACAAACGTTTCGCGGCCATCCCTCGTGATAATCCGCTCCCAGGGCTGGATCGCGTGAGGATGGCTGCCAATCACCGCCAGTGCACCGGCCTCAACGAAACGCCTTGCGATCTCGATCTGTTTTTCCTTGGGGATATGTGTGAATTGCGCCCCCCAGTGCGGAACGACGATGACGGCATCAGCTTCTTTTTTCCGCACAATCCGGCGAATCAGCTTTTCGATTTCATTTGTATCGTTATGGCAGTTCAGGACCATGTCCTTCGGGTAAGGCTTGTCCGGGTTGATGCGGCGAGTGCAGGAAATCCAGCCGATTTTGATTCCGTTCGCCTCGGTGATCGTGAACCACTTTTGATCACGTTCATTTGATTTCCGTGTTCCCGCGAAGGGGAGTCCTGCTGCGCGTAGCGCGTCGATCGTTCTTTCCAGGCCGAGAGGTCCGCGGTCCATTGCGTGATTATTTGCTGTCGAAACGATGTCGATTCCGCTAGCCACCATGTCGTCGAGGAGAAAGTGGTGGTAGTTCAGGCGAGGAAGTCCGGAGTAGACGATGTCATCAAAAACGAATCCGGGATCAGGGACTTCCCTTTTGTTGCGGTCAATCCCCCATGCGACAGGGCCCTCCAGATTGGCGTAGGTCAGATCGGTTCTTGCGAGCAGATCGCGCACGCCGCCCCAAAGACTGATGTAGCGTTCCGGGTCGTGCACGGCCTGAATCTGGGGTCCGTCGTGCAGAAGGATGTCGCCTACGGCTGCTATCGTGATTTTACGCCCCTTCGCGCAAGCGTTGGAAAAACGGATGCCCTTTCGCGATTCTTTGAGAACCTCCTCAGGAGTAGGAAAGGGCGCCGCGTGCGCGATTCCAATCGATAACAGGATTGAAGTGAGTGCCGAGTTTTGCAGAAGAGAGATTTTTTGACGCCGCATGTTTCCACCCCGGCTTCGCACGGGTGCAGAAATTGGGCCTTTCGCATAGCACTGAATGTCAGTTCGCCCAATAAGCCTGTTCGAGGCTGTCTTCGCGCTCAGGAAGCCCTTGGGTCAAGCGCGGTGAATTACGCCTGAGTACTTCATAGCTCACCCGATTGGCGTATTTGCAGATCTGGTGAATGGAAGAGTAGGTGAGGAACTTCGCCTTGTGCTTGGGAGAGGTCGGGGACTCCAGCCGGTGATGAGTGTTGGCCGTGAGATCGTGAAGAAGGGCGGACAAAGCTGAATCGCCTGCGCCATTGGTATTTCGGATCTTGGTGGGCCCGCCGAGATACGGGTTGATGTGGGAATAGATCTTGAGTGGTTTTTCGCAGTCCGAGGCGAGCATCGCGCGGCTATATTCAAAGCGGTTATACTCAGCGATTGATTTTGAATGAATCTGGTCTTTCGTGCGGCGAGCAAACTCGCGGTCAACCAGGCCACAGACGTAAAGGCCCTGGCGGTCGTGGGTCATGAGCGCGAGATCCGCGAGGTCAAGGGCGTCTTGGCCGGCGAGCAGGGGATCTGACTGGCCCGTGAGCGCACCGAATTCCTGGAAGTTGCCGGCCAGGATGTTCACGGAACTTCGGATGAGTTCACGAAGGAAGTCGCGTTTTTCGCGCACAAGCGATTCGGTTCCCAGTGCCAGCACGACCGGGACATTGTTCCGGTTGGCGATCTCGATCGCGCGCATCGCGGCGCCATGGATCGGTGCGTCTTCTTTTCTGAGCAGATACGCCGTGAGCACGAGTGCCGAGGCGCCGGCAATGAGCTCTTCTGGAACGGCTTGAGGAGGGAGTTCGTCCATGATGCCTCGGCCAATGCCGAAGCTTCGTTCGCCGTCCGGCGTAATGAAGCAGATCGCGCGCCCCATGGGACCCTGGCAGGGATGCAGGTGGCTCAGGTTCACGCGCGAGCTGGTGTTCCTGACGTAGTGAAAAGCGTAATCGCCCACATTGATCTGCTGCGAGATAGTTCCCAGCAGGTAGCTGTGGTCGTCGGCCAGTACCGAATAATTATGGATCGTGTTGCCGATCGCCCCGCCTGCGAATTCACCGCGAACCCGTTCTTCCTCTTTGAGGCGGAGGTAAATCTCATCGATCGTGCGGTCTTCAAGGAGGACCGATTCGCCCTTCGGGATACCGGACGTCTTCAGAAAATCTTCATCGACGTGCGCTTCAACGTCCACGAGCAACTGGTCGATGCCGACGACATATACGTCGCCTGATTTTTCGAGATCGGTTCCAAACGGAACACGTCCCTTTTCAGTGACGGGAAAGTAGTGCTTGCTCTTGCGCTTGCCTGGAAATCTCATCGGTGCACCGCTTTTAGCGCGCGAATGCCGATGCCGTCCAGCGTCAATTTTGAGCTGAATTATCTAAGCAGATCAGTCAGATAGTTAAGCTGCGCGATCGATGCGGTCGACTCGTCGAGAAGCTGGGATTTCCGCGCTCCGGAGACGGTTGAACACGAACACCTCGTATAAGGCTGCAGCCCCTACCAGTGTGTAAATGATTCGACTGAGGATAGCGGCCTGTCCGCCGAAAATGGCGGCGACCAGGTCAAATTGGAATAGGCCGATCAGCCCCCAGTTCAGGCCTCCGATAATCAGAAGCGCAGTTGCAAAACGAACCATGGCATTCTCCTTTTCCCCCCTTTTTATGCAACTCGGGTGCGACGCTGCCGACCGCCCTAAATTAGCTCGACTTGGTTTTTACCGGCTGCTAAACCGAGTGGCTCTAAAACTATGAACTTATTGAGAACATCGGTAGTTGCGTTGTTTTTTCCTGCTCTCGTGTTCGCACAGGCGAGGCCCCTGTCTGTCCAGGAGTTTGTACCGCTTTTCCAATCGCAGGACATTTCGCTTCAGGAAACCCGCGTACGCACTGAGCAGGCTCAGGCACAGCTTCGGAGGGATTCGGATCTCTTCCAGTCCTCGCTGCTCCTGACCCCGGCATTCACGCGGACCGAGAAGCATTACCAATCACCGGACCTGCTCTTAAAGAATAGCGGGAGTGAAATCTCTGCGCAGCTGGTTCAGAACACCCCGATCGGGATGCAGCTGACGTTCAAGGGGACGAAATCCTATGCCGATGGGGGCGCAGCGGCCGATTTCTTCCTGAATCACAGCTATACTTTCGGCGTCTCGCTACCTCTTGTTAGGAACCATCTCGGAAAGAGCGATCGTCTGCAGCAGGCCAGCAGTGCCCTGGCATTCGAAGCCGCACGCGCGATGACGGCGCACAGGGCACTTGAGAGCTGTCAGGAAGCCGTCACAATTTACCTGAGGGCCTGGGCCCGCCAGCAGCGGGTCAAACTGCTTGAAGGCTCACTGAAAGACGCGGAGCGTGCTCTTAAAACTGCCGAGAGTTCCTTCAGAAGGAAGCTTTCGCGTCGTATTGACTGGCTTGCGGCGCAATCCGACTTCCTGCGCCTGCAGGATCTCCTCGCCGAGTCGAAAGCTGAGGGGAAAAGCGCTCTCGAGCAGCTCCATTCGTATGCCGGCCGGGAAATCACGTTTGCTGATCCAGTGTCGTTCATCCGTCGTCCGGTGCTTGTGCGCTCCGAGCCTGGTTCCCCCCTGCTGATGGCGCGTCAGATGGAGCTTCGTTCCGCTGAGGGCGCGCTCGAAGCCACACGAAGCTTGCAGAAGAGTGGAGTCGATTTCTTCGCAGAGTACGCCAGCACGGATGGACAGGTGGTGACAGCAACCCTGAACGATTATGAGGAATCCACGATCAAGGCTGGCATAAAGATCACTCTGCCGATCTTCAACCGGAGCATGGATGCGGCCGTTGCGCACTCAGCGGCGCAGCAGACGCTCGCTGAATCGCGGCTACGGGAGACCGACCGGGAGTTCAGGGCGCAGGCCGCGGCATTCCCGGCGCTTCTCGAGAGCATGGAGCAGAAGCTTGGCAATTTCGAAAAGAAGGTCGCGTTGAAGCGCGCCCAGGTCGGCGAAGCTTATCAGCTCATGGAAACGGGGCGGATGGAATTCGAGGATTACCTCAGGCTGCGTGATGCGCACCTGAACGAGGTTCTCGCGGGGTATCAGCTTCAGATGGACCTCTGGAATGCTAAAAGCTCTTGGGCCGCGCTCACCGGCCAGCACGGTTTCCTTTGTGGAACGGAACTATGAAAAATCTCGTCGAGTATTTCCTGAACCACTCGAAACTCGTGAATGTGGTCAGCGTCGCGATCTGCCTGGTCGGAGGGCTCGTGCTCTGGGATCTCAAGCGCGACCTGCATCCTCCTTTTGAGTTCGAACTCATTACGGTGGAGGCCGCGCTCCCCGGAGCCTCTCCCCAGGAACTGGAAACTCTGGTCACGTTTCCCGTCGAGGAAACGTTGAAAGGGATCGGGGGGGTAAAAAAGCTTTCATCCAGCACGAACGAGGGAATGACGGCAATCACCATCGAGTACGAGCCCGGTACTCCCGATATGGACGAGAAGGTGGAAGACGTCCGGCAACGTGTTTCGAAAATCAGCCATCGCCTCCCGAAGGATCTTCTGCCGGTTCAGGTCAGGCAGATGAAGGCCACTGATGTCTTTCTGGCCGTGTACTCCTTCAAGCATGTGGATCCGATGGATCCCTCGCATCGCGCGGCACTGCGCAGATTCCAGACTCAGATTGAAAAGTTAAAGGGTATCGCCACCACCGAGCTCGAGATGAAGAATCGGGACATCTACATCCGTTTTAAACCCGAGAAGCTTCGCTCGTACGGCGTATCCATGAGTCAGGTGCGCGGGGCGCTCAGAGAGTATTTCTCGTTTGTTCCGCTGGGCCGCCTGAGAAAAGACGAAAAGGAGTGGGCGGCGGAACTGAAGCAGCCCTCTCTCGATCTTGAGGCGCTACGTGCCTATGCCATCATCACGAACCGGACTGGAAATTCCGTGAGGCTCGCGGATCTGGCCACTGTCAGCTGGAGCAGCGCCGAAGACCACTCGGCGTGGCTCGTGGACGGTGAGGAGGTTGCCTGGTTTGAGATCAAGAAGGATACGACCTCGGACGCCCTGATTGTTTACGACGAGGTCAAAGCCAAGATTGAATCTCTGAAAGGCTCGCTGCCACCTGGAGTCGAGATCGTCGAACTCATGGATGGCCCCCGGTTCATTCGCCAGCAGCTGAACGTGCTGAAGTCAAACGGCGTGCAGGGACTGGTAATGGTCCTGGTGCTTCTCAGTCTCTTTTTGCACTGGCGCCTGGCGATCATGGCGGCGCTCGGCATCCCGATTGCGTATTTCGGCAGCTTCATCGTTCTGAAGGTCTTTGGAATCTCGCTTGACCTGCTTTCGCTCATCGGTCTCATCGTGGTCTCGGGCGTTCTGGTCGATGACGCGATCATCATTTCGGAGATGTATTCGCAGAACCTCGAGAAGGGCATGAAACCAAAGGACGCCGCCAGGAATGCGGTTTCCAGCATGATGCTTCCGGTGACCGGCACCATCATCACGACCATACTCGCCTTCAGTCCGATCCTGATCATCAAGGGATCCATGACCTGGTTTCTTGCGGCTATTCCTGTGGTCATTTCAGCGACGCTTCTGTTCAGCTGGTTTGAATCATTTTTCATTCTTCCGAACCACCTGACACATTTCGTGACGGAACCTCCGAAGGATTATGCCAAGCGTGCTTTCGGGAAGGTGCGGGAGCTGTACATCCACATCCTTTCCCAGGTCGTGCGTTTCAGGTATGCGGCGTTCGCGGTAGTGATCGGATCGTTTGCAGGCGCTATCTGGATCGCGCAGAACAAGGTGGAGCATTATTTCAACGTCGGGATCGGGCCGGAGCAGATCAAGATCTATGCGACCCTGAAGAGCAGTGATTCCCTTGAAGGCACCAAGAAATTGATGCAGCCGATTTTCGAGCTCATCCGCGCGTATCCGAAGGATGAAGTCGAATACTTCTGGGCGAACCTCGGGCGCCAGTGGCGCGACGGCCGGAATTTTCGCGGTTACCGCTATGTTCAGTTCACGCTGAACTTGAATCGCGACGAGCTTCACCCCTCGGTCCTGAAGAACAAGGTTCTTGAAAGACTGAAGAAGGATCTTGAAACCCATAAAACGGCCGGTTTCGAAGAGCTCAGCAGTGAGGCACGGAAACGCGGACAGGACGATTACAAGAAAGACATGGTTTCAGTGAGGGTCGAAGGATCTGATGCCGTTGATTTCTCGCTTTTCGAAAAAGAGGTGATCGCCCAGATCGAGAAGAAGGGTGCGATCAAGGAAGCCGTGACCGACCTTTATCGCTATCAGGAAGGCTGGCAGTTTGAGCCCGATGCGCTCGAGCTTGCGCGTTACAGGCTGAGTCGGTACGACCTCGGAACGCAGCTTCGCCAGTTCTTCTCGCCGGATTCACTTGTGGATCTCAGGCATGGAGGTGAAACGATCCAGGTCTACACCGAGATGGATCGTGGCTCTCACACGCCGAGTTTCAATGAGCTTGGCGCCTTTGAGGTGGTCTCCTCGATCGGAACATCCGTTCCGCTGAGTTTCCTCGGCAGGTGGACTCTCGTCAGCAACTTCAAAACCATCGATCATCGCAATGGGCTCCGGAACCTGAACATCGACTTCCGGTATGACAAGGAGAAGGCCAATCTGGAAACGGCCAAAAAGGAAATCGACGAACGATTGACATCCATCCGGACGCGGTATCCGGCGCTGAACATCACCGTCGACGACGCCAACGAGTTCGCCTCCGAGAACAAGGCCTGGAGCATGAAGGTGGTTTTTTACTGCATGCTGATGATCCTCGGTGTCCTGGTGTTGGTCCTGCGGTCGTTCACGCAACCCTTCATTGTGGCGCTTCCGATTCCGCTCGGTATCATGGGCGCGCTCTGGGCACTCTATTTCCATGGCCAGCCGCTGACCTTGATGGCGATGATCGGCCTTCTTGGCGTGATCGGAATCGCGGTGAACGACAGCATCGTGATGGTTCATCAGATCAACCAGGGAGCTGACAAGGAAGGACGTCTCGACCGCAAAGCGATCATCCAGGGAGCCGCCAGTCGGCTGCGTGCGATTTTTCTGACCTCGACCACCACGATTGCGGGTGTGCTTCCAGTGGCCTACGGGCTGGGCGGGGAGTCCGGGTTCACCCAGCCCATTGCATTCACGATGGGCTACGGCCTCATGTCTTCTTCACTGATGACCCTGTTCTTGCTGCCTGCGTTGCTGGTGATCCGTGAGGACATGCTTGGCTGGGCGGGGAGGGTGATGGTCTGGCTGGGCAAAGCACGTCGTGCGCGTATCACTGTCTAAACTTTTTACATCTGTGAAAGTGATGTGCGATTCCTGGTTTTGCGGATTTAGTTAAGCTATGTAAATTCAGTTACTTGAAGCGTAAACTTCAGGCATTGCTTTTGCTCTTTGCGGCGCCGGGGCGAACTCTCGCTCGGTACAGTGCCGGGCGGTTTTCGCATGCGTGCAACGATGAAGCGACTGATGATTGTCACCCTTTCCTGCGGAATGCTTCTGGGCTGTCAGGGGGATCCCAATCCGAACCTGGATCCCAGTGCTCAGGCTTTCCCAGCATTGAACGGCGCCTCCGGACTGCGACGAGCGCAGCTTCTTCATTATCTGCGCGAGGCCAATGAAACTTTAGATTCGAAAACATCATCGGAAATGTCGGATCACTTCAGCTACCGCGATGCCAAAGGCAATCGGATCCGCTATGGAGAGGCTCCCGCAACCAGTGAGGTGTGGGCTCTTTCGGATCTTGAGCTGGATAAAATTCCGGGTACCTCGACGGAACGTGCCTTCCGTGAGTTTCCCATGAGGACCCCTGAGAAGCCCATCATCGTCGCCGTGATTGATGGCGGCGTGGACATTCATCATGAGGATCTGGCCGGGGTCATCTGGACGAACGAGGCCGAGGAACGCGGTACCCCCGGGCGCGACAATGATGGGAACGGTTATGTCGGAGACGTGCACGGGTGGAATTTCCTGGGCGCCGCCGATGGGAGAAATCTCGAAGCCAACTCGCTTGAGGTAACGCGCGAGGTCGCGCGGATGCGCCGTCTTGCTGAATCCCGGGAGCTTTCTGAATCGGAGCGGGCCTACTTGGAAAAACTCGAGGCGTCCTTTGAAGCGCAGTCGGGTATGGCCCGCCGTACGCTGGACAAACTCCGTGTGCAACTCAAGGAACTGGATTCAGCGCTGGTCGTGCTTCGTCAGGCGGGTCTGGGAAGCGAGTCGATTCCCGCGCTCGATGCGATTCCCGCAGGAGATGAGCTTCTGGAGCAAGCCAGGGCCTTGGCCCGGCGCTATTTGGAGCGTGGGGTCACGACGGCGGTACTCAATCAGAAGATTTCGTGGCTGCAGAAGGAAGTTGAGCCTCATTTCGACCTGAATTTCAATGCCAGCGATTTGATCGGCGATGATCCTGCGCGAATGGACGATATCGGTTACGGAAACTCTAACGTCCATGTCGATGCTGACCACGGAACCCATGTGGCTGGCATTATTGCAGCCATTCGTGAGAACGGGATCGGCATCAATGGTCAGTCCGCGTTCGTCCGCATCATGCCTCTTCGCGTGGTTCCCAATGGTGACGAGCGCGACAAGGATGTCGGGAATGCGATTCGCTATGCCGTGGATAACGGCGCACGGGTTGTGAACATGAGTTTTGGCAAATCCTATTCCCCGAACCGGGAGTATGTGTATGATGCCATCCGGTATGCCCGTCAGAAGGGCGTACTCCTGGTGCACGCCGCCGGGAATTCAGGAGTGGATATCGACTTGGAAGACAGCTTTCCGAGGCGCCCGGAAGGGGAGCCTGTCGACAATTGGATCGAGGTTGCGGCCTCTACTAAATATTTCGATGCCTCGCTGGTCGCGAGCTTTTCAAATTACGGACAGAAATCAGTCGATCTCTTCGCTCCCGGGATGGGAATCCTGTCCTCGACACCCGGAAACGCGTATCAATCCTATGATGGGACCAGTATGGCGTCTCCTGAAGTTGCCGGGGTCGCGGCGTTGCTGCTCTCCCAGTATCCAAGACTGACTCCCCGGCAAGTGCGCGCCATTCTGATGCGTACGGTGCGGGGCAATGTGCCGGAATTGGTGGAAGCGCCGGGAACCGGAATTCTCACGGATTTCGCGAAGCTTTCCGTGTCCGGCGGGATTGTGAATGCCTACGAGGCTTTGAAGACAGCGGCCCTGCTTTTCAGTTCGAAATAGGACATTGCAGGTGCAGGCAGACGGGTGTATTCCCAAGGAAATTAAGGGGGATACCATGTTCGTTCGCTTGTTTGTCGTGCTGGCTCTCGTTGCTCCGCTGAGCGCGTTCTCGAATGCTACCCCGAATACAACAGTTACCACTGAGATCGCTTGTAAGCGCCAGCTGATCTGTGATGAAGGCGAAGTCTGCCGCGCCCGGATCCGATTCCTCGTGCTGCAAATGAGTTTCGCGGGAAGAACCCTGGTTGCTTCACCTGGCGTGAGGCTCGAAGTCGATGCGAAAAGCGGAATGGTTCGGGCGATCACCGATTTCCAGAGCCTGGATCTGTTCCAGGCCGATCTCGCTCAGCTCAACTGTCGTGAAAACGATCTCAATTTCAGGTCCTATCCGAAACAGCTTTCCGAGCTTGCGGGCTGGGAAATGGAAATCGTCCAGGCGGCTCCCCAATGCCGCGAGAACTGGGCCGGTAAAGACCCTGCTTCCGTTCGTGAAGTGAAATTCGGGCTTTTTCATGAAAGCCATTCAGTCCCTGCATTCACCACGGATACCGTCACGATTCCTTGCGATATTCCGCAGTGAAATTAAATCGCCGAACTCCGCAAGGTTGGGATTTCTTGACTCATAACGCATACTGTCATAAGTCCTATTAAACTTTTGGGGATTTCTGGTTCCTCTTTTATAAGGAGCTTATGAAACTTTTCGCGTCTGCTCTGGTGGCTTTGTTTGCAGTGCCCGCGTTTGCCGGGTCTGTACATCACGAACTCGACGTCATTTTGGATCCGACGTCCCACCGCCTTGCGGTGACTGACCGAGTAGTCCTCACGGATCAACGAAAGAATATTTCCGAATCCGAACGGATGACATTTACGCTCCACCGCGGGCTTTCGCCGCTGTCGAGGACGCCGGGTGTGATTATCCTGCCCCCCTCTTCGCGGTTGCCAGGATCTCTTTCCGAATCTGAACCCACCGACCCCAAGGAGCCGCTTGAGGAGCGTTATCAGGTGATTTTGCCGCCCGGGGTTTCGGAATTCGCGCTTCAGTACTCAGGCGTCATTCATCATCCCTTGTCAACGGACGAAGAGGAGTATGCCCGCGGCTTTCGCGATACGCCCGGCTTCATTGGCGATGAAGGAATTTATCTCGCGAGCTCGTCTTACTGGTATGCCCGTTTTGGGGATGAGCTTGTCTCGTTTTCGCTGAATGTTTCGCTGCCCGCCGCATGGGATTCCGTGAGCCAGGGAGACCGGGTTTTTCACGAACGTGCGGAGCGCACGCGAGCGACCTGGAGTTCCCCTGAGCTTCAGGATGATATCTACCTGATCGGCGGACAATTCACGGAGTACTCGAAAGCGGGCTCCGGAACGCTCGCCATGGCGTTTCTGACGACCCCCGATCCCGAGCTTGCCGAGAGATATCTCAACGCAACCACCAGCTACCTCGAGATGTACAATCGTTTGATCGGCGCGTACCCGTTTCGTAAATTCGCGCTCGTGGAAAATTTTTGGGAAACGGGCTACGGGATGCCGTCCTTCACGCTTCTCGGGCCGAAGATCATCCGGTTTCCTTTCATCCTTCAGTCTTCTTACCCGCATGAAATTTTGCACAACTGGTGGGGGAACAGCGTTTACGTCGATTACGCGACCGGCAACTGGTGCGAGGGCCTGACGGCCTATCTTGCAGACCATCTCTTGAAAGAGCAGGCCGGGGGGGGCGCGGAGTACCGGCGCGACACGCTTCAGAAGTATTCCAGCTATGTGACCGGTGGGAATGACTTTCCGCTGACAGAATTCCGTGAACGTCACAATCCGGCAACGGAAGCCGTAGGCTACGGGAAAGCACTGGGCTTCTATCACATGCTCCGCCGAAGCCTTGGAGATGAAGTCTTCGTTCGTGGTCTTCGCGATTTTTATTCATCGCAGAAGTTCCAGCGCGCGGGCTTCCAAGACCTTCGCGCCTCGATGGAGCGCGTTTCGGGTCTGAATCTTGATTTTGAATTCGAACAGTGGGTGAGCCGTGCGGGGGCACCGGAGTTGAAGATTCAAGCCACGCCTCGAGCCCTTCCGCTTGACCCTCAGGGTGCGGGCCCAGTCGAACACGATCGCTATGAGCTGCATTTTGCGCTCGAGCAGACTCAGGAAGGCCCAGGCTACCGGATTCAGGTGCCGCTTGCGGTCGATCTGGAAGGCCAGCAAGGCGCGTATCAGACCGTGGTCAGAATGGATAACCGGACTCTCGATGTCCAGCTGCGCGTTCCGGGGAAGCCCGTCCGCGTGCATGTGGATCCCGAATTCGATATTTTCCGGAGACTTCATCCGCTTGAAATTCCGCCTACGGTCTCTCGTGCACTCGGGGCGGGAAAGCTGCTGGTCATTGTTCCAGCCGGAGCAGCCGCACCGCTTCAGCAGGCTTATATGGAGCTGGCCAGGATCTGGGTCGGTTCTGAGCCTTCCGCTGATCGCGAAATTCGCATGGACAGCGAAGTCTCGGTGATCCCGGCAGACCGGACCGTCTGGCTTCTGGGCTGGGAAAATAAATTCAGGCTGCAGGCAATTGACTCTTTGTCGGCGTATGGAGTTTCTTCATCAACGGCGGGAATCCGCATCGGTGATTTCGACGTGGCCTCAAAAACGCAGACATTTGTCGGCATCGGACGAAATCCTAATCAGCTTGCTGAGGCTTTGGGATGGGTTGCCATCGGGGAGGCTCAGGGAGTCGCGGGAATAGCGGCTCTGGGCCGCAAGCTTCCTCATTACGGGAAGTATGGTTACCTCGCTTTTGAAGGTGCGGATGCAAAAAACATCGCCAAGGGAATCTGGCCTTCGATCAATTCCCCGCTTTCGGCTGAGGTGATTTTTCCGAACGGGTCTCATGGGTCGGGACCTCGCGCGAAATTAGCGCCGCGACCGGCACTCGCCGAGATTCCGGATGTTTTTCAAGCCAAGGCGCTTCAGGAGCATGTGGTTTATCTCGCTCAGGAGGCGTTGAAAGGTCGCGAACCCGGCACACCCGAGATCGATCTGGCCGCTGACTATCTTGCGGGTAAACTCCGCGAATTCGGCATTACGCCGGCCGGCGAGAATGGTTTTTTTCAAAGCTGGACCGAGCATCTGGCTGCGCCCAAAGGTGAGATCCGGCTCACGAACGTCCTTGGGAGGATTTCCGGCAGGAATTCCGCGCTCGAACCTGTCGTGATCGGCGCGCATTATGACCATCTCGGCCTTGGATGGCCCGATGCGCATGCCGAAAACCGCGGCAAAGTGCATCCCGGCGCCGATGACAACGCCAGCGGCGTGTCGGTGCTGCTCGAAGTGGCTCGCGCGTTCGGAGCGCGCAGTCGCGCGGGAGTGACTTTCGAACGCACGATTGTTTTCGCTTTTTTCACGGGCGAAGAGGGTGGCCTTCTGGGTTCCCGCCATTTCGTGAAGACTGCCCAGGAGAAATATGTCGCGATGATCAACCTGGATACCGTCGGCCGGATCGCCAGCGGGAGTTTCCAGGTTCTGGGTACCGGCTCCGCTAAGGAGTGGAGTGGCTTGTTCAAGGGTGTCGAGTTCATGACATCCGTTCCGCTTTCTTTGGTTCCACAGGATTTCGGCGGCAGTGATCAGCGTAGCTTCCGCGAAATCGGAGTGGCTGCGGTGCATTTTTTCAGCGGCCCCACGGCCGATTACCATCGTCCGAGCGATACTGCGGAGAAGCTCGACTACGCCGGAATGGTCAACGTGGCCAAGGTGGCTCGTGAAGCACTGGTGATCATCGCAAACAGAAGCACGCCGTTCACTGAAGTGGCGCCAAATCCGGATCAGCCGCCTCCGAGCGGTGAAAGAAAAGCTTTCCTTGGGACTGTGCCCGATTTTTCGTTCGCAGGTCCGGGTGTCCGTGCCGCGCAGATTGTTCCGGGCTCGCCCGCCGAGAAGGCAGGCTTGATCGCGCAGGACATAGTGCTCCAGATGGACAAGCACGTGATTGCCGGACTACGGGAATATTCAGTGCTTCTGAAGTCATTCAAGCCGGGACAGGAAGTCGATATCGTCTATTCCAGAGGCGGCATCGAGCGTTCCTGTCGCGCGGTTTTGAGCGAACGCTGAAATCAGCGCTTGTCTTTTGCCGCTTTCGATCCGGTTTTCGCTACGGGTTTGTTCTTTTTCAGAAATTCCTTTTCCAGCAGTTCGTAGCGGTCGATGACCTGCCGGACGTACTGGCGTTTCTCAGCGTAAGTGCCCGGGAAGAAGCTTCGTTTGAAGCCGTACACCAGCTGGTCCTTCAGTGATTCGCCGGAAAGGTTGAAGGCCTTGATGGCGAGCAGGATCTCTTTGCTCACGTTTGTCTTGCTGACCGTGCGGTTATCCGTGCAGAGGGTCGTGCTGAGCTTGGCTTCCATCATTTTCTTGAACTGATGCTTCGTGATGTCGCCGATTGAAGGATTCGTCTGAAGATTGCTCGTCAGGCAGACTTCGATGGTGATCCGTCGGTCCGCGATATATTGCGCGAGCTGGCGAACATAAGCTTTTGGATTCTCGATTTCCGGATCGGCGACTTTGTCGTCGGCGAAAAGGTAGTAGCCATGCCCGATTCGGTCCGCATAAAGATCCGTGATCGCCTGGAAAATGCTTTCGGGCCCGTAGGCCTCGCCGGCATGAACCGTGGCGTGCAGGAAGTGCTTATGCGCGAACTGATAGGCGAGCTTGTGGTCTTCCGCGGGATTTCCCGCTTCCGCACCGGCCAGGTCAAATCCCACGATGGGAAGACCGAGCTTGTCACGAACCGAAATTGTCGCTTTCGCCAGCTCATAGGACGCAAGCGCGTGGACCATTGTGGAATCCGAATAGCGATGTGCATCGAGGAACATGTCGAAATATTGAGAGAAGCCTTTTCCGAAAGCCCGCATCGCGCAAACGATGATTCCGTAATAGAAGGGCGGGAACTCGCCGGATTTCACCTTGGCGGAGTTGTTATACTCCTTCTGAGCTCTTTCCATACCCTTCGCCACGCTGGCGAGCGTCGCTTCGAAATCCATTTTCTTGTTCACATGAAACTGGGGAGCGAAGCGCACTTCGACGTAGCAGACGCCTTCGGCGATGTTGTCCTTGGCGAATTCGTAAGCGATCCGCTCCAGGTTCTCCGGAGTCTGCATGGCCGGGATCGTGAACCCGAAGCACTGAAGGTAATCAACGAGGCTTTCGTAGTTGTCCTTGAAGAGCAGCTTGTTCAAGCCTTCAACGGTATACGAAGGAAGCTTCAGTTTCTGCTTCTTCGAAATATCAATGAGGGTCGGAATCCTGACGGAGCCATCGAGGTGAACGTGAAGGTCGCTTTTTGGGATTTTCCGGATGAAATCTTCAATCATCCCCTCATTTAGGACCGCAATCGGGAGTTTGTAAAGCCTCAGCTGCTGCTTGGGCGAACCTTTAAGGATTGGCCCCGGTAAATACGATCGGAATCCAGTCCATTCAGCCTTTTCAGGCTTGCCAGTGATATCCGGTGTCTCTTCGCGATCGCCTCCAGGGTGTCTCCTGTCCGAACGCGATATCGTACCGGCAGCAACGCGGCGGGATTTGTCACGCGCGCCAGGGGCATTTCAGGGGCGAGCAGCTGCGCCGCCTGGCCCTGCGGAACCCAAATGTCATAAGTGGTCTTCTCGGGGGGCGTGATTCCATGGATCAGATGTGGATTCAGAGGCGCAAGTGAGTTCGGTTCCAATCCAAGGACGCGAGCGATCTCATTCAGGTGGACCGAACCCGGGACGGTTGCCTTTTCAACGTTCGGATAACGACTCTCGATCTGTTCCGGCAGCTCGAATCCGAATTTTGCGGGCTTGCGCCCGATAATCCATGCTGCGAGAAACTTGGGGACGTAGTTCTTCGTCTCGCGAGGGAGTACCCTTTTTTGAACCAGGACCCAAAAGTCCCTGCTACGGCCGATTCGAATGGCGCGGCGAATACGGCCTTCGCCGGCGTTGTAGGCCGCCATGGCAAGATACCAGGAGCCGAATTCTTGATGGAGGTCTCGCAAATAGCGAGCGGCTGCGTGCGTTGCTTGAATGACGTCGCGTCGTTCATCCAGGTAGGCCGATTGACGCATTCCATAGCGTCTTCCGGTCGCGCGGATGAACTGCCAGACTCCCACTGCGCTCGCATGCGAAGTGGCTTGAGTCATGAACCCGCTCTCGATCATCGCAAGATAATACATATCGCGCGGAACCTGGTGCTCGGTGAGAATCGCTTCGATCGTTTCGCGGTAATACTCTCCGCGCAAAAGAAAGCTTTCGAAGCGAACCCGATCCTTGATCGCGAAGTAGTCGATCCACTTCTGGACATCTTCGTTGATTTCCATCGGCACTTCCGAATGGGGCTCCGGCTCAACTTGAGCGTCCGCGTCGCGGATGTCGCTCGCGATCACCTCCGGCTTCGGTAAAGGACGGATCGCGGAGCTTGTGGCGCAACCCGAAATCAGTGCAAGCGCGGCAATTGGGATGAACAAAACGGACAAATTCGAATGTTTCAAGAGATCCCCTGAGTTTTGGCGAAGGAAATAGAAGATCTTCTGATTATGCCGGGGTTCAGTCGTTCTGCAACCATCGCCTGCTCCGGATATTGCATTCTGGGGAGCGGCTTATGGATTATTCAAGACGCTTCGCGCGCCAGGTTCGATTGGGTTTCGGGTTAATCGCGCTATTGGCGGCCCTTGTCGGAATAATGGCGCTGCTGACGTTGAACTCCATGCTGAATACTCGGAACTATTTGATATCCGAGCGAACCGAGCCAATGCTTCTGACGCAGCAGCTGGTGATTGCGCTGGAAAAAAACATTGCTGCCAGCCGCGGCTATATTATTTCACCTGATGCCGAATCCCTGAATGAAATCCGCCAAACACATGAGGAGTTTCAACGAGTGTTTGCGCAACTTCAGCGCACTGATGAAGAGGCTCGCGTGGTGGACCATCGTCTGACCGAGCTAGGTCGTGCGGAGGGCTTTCATCAGGAACTTCTGTCGGAAGGATTCAGACTGCGGCGAGCAAAACGGCCGTTATCCGAGGTCTTGGCGTACTGGGCAGAGACAGTGATGCCGAATTATCGCGTCTTGACTCAGCAACTCACCGCTTTGCTTCGCGTTCACCAGGACGAGTACCGGGCGGCTACTGAGGAGGTGGCCTCCGCCGCCTCGCGTTCTATTTTTGCCATGGTGCTGGTGGTGGGGATCGCCATTCTGGTGATTCTTCTTCTGATCCCGCTCGTTAACCGGATGCTTCGCGAGAATTCCAGGATCGCCGACGAACTCCGCCGGACTCATGATCAGCTACGCGAAACAAACGAGCAGCTTGAAGAACGGATTGAAGAGAGAACGGTCGCGCTTTCGGCAGCCAACAAGGAGCTCGAAGCTTTCAGTTATTCGGTTTCGCACGATCTGCGTGCGCCTTTGCGCGGTATCGACGGCTTCAGTCAGGCATTGCTGGAGGATTATGGTGAACGTCTGGATGCTGAAGCGCGTGATTACCTGCAGCGGATTCGCGCGGGGGTTCAGCGGATGGGACGCCTGATTGACGACCTGCTGGCTCTTTCGCGGCTGACAAGACGCGAGCTGAATGTGAACACAGTCCGGTTGAGTGATGTAGCGCGCCGGATCCTGGAGGACTTGAAAGCGGCCGAGCCGGAGCGGAACGTGCAAACCTTGATTCGAGACGTTAGCCCGGTGGTCGGCGACGAGGGCTTGTTGGCGGCTGCGATGGAGAATTTGCTGATGAACTCCTGGAAATTCACTTCGAAGCGGGCAGATGCGCGGATTGAGTTTGGTCAGCTGGAGCAGCCGACCATGGGCGAGGCGGTCTTCTTCGTGAAGGATAACGGAGCGGGGTTTGACATGGCTTACGCCGATAAGCTCTTCGGCGCTTTTCAACGCCTCCACGGAGCAGCGGAGTTCTCGGGAACAGGCGTTGGGCTCGCGACGGTCCGCAGAATTCTTCATCGCCATGGGGGCAGGATATGGGCCGAAGGAGAAGTCGGAAAAGGCGCGACGTTTTATTTTACAGTTGGAAATCCGGCGGCCGGCTTGAAGGCCGCTTAAGGGAGATTGTATGACTGATGGTCGCAAAAAAAAAGTGATCCTACTCGTGGAGGATAACCCGGATGATGAAATGCTCACCATCCGGGCGTTGAAGAAGAACAACATCAAAAACGAGGTTGTTGTTGCAAGGGATGGCGCCGAAGCTCTGGATTATCTTCTGGGCACCGGAGCCAGTGAGGGGCGCGATCTCAGTGAGCAGCCCCAGGTGATTCTCCTGGATTTGAAGTTGCCGAAAATAGGAGGCCTCGAGGTTCTTCAGCGGATACGGGCAGACGAGAGAACCCGGTCGATTCCGGTGGTGGTTCTCACGACCTCGCGTGAGGACCGCGATTTGATCGAGAGCTATCGTTTAGGGGCCAATAGCTATGTGCGAAAACCCGTCGATTTCAATGAATTCAGTCAGGCGGTGTTGAGGTTGGGCATGTACTGGCTCCTGCTCAACGAATCGCCGCCCTCGAGCGGGCCGGTGGCCACAAAGAAAGCCTCTTGATCGATGGAAAACCGGCGGAAAATCAAAGTTCTGATCATCGAGGATTCCGAGGATGATGCGGAACTCTCGCGCCTTGAACTCAGGCGCGCGGGGTTTGATCCGGTGTCGGCGAGAGTCGATCGGTCCGACGAACTGAAAAAAGCGCTTGCTGCGGAAAGCTGGGACGTGCTCCTGGCTGATTACAATGTTCCTGGAATGCGGCTGCGCGACGATCTGCGGGAGATTCAAACGACGCTTCCCGATCTGCCTGTCATCATTGTTTCTGGCGCCATCGGCGAGGAAACGGCGGTGGAGCTTTTGCGTGCAGGGGTACGTGACTATGTCCCCAAAACCCGTTTGACCCATCTCGGCGACGTGGTTCGCCGTGAGCTTGACGATCGCGATGCGAGATCTGCCCGAAAGGAGGCCGAAGCAGCGCTTCGGTTTAGTGAAGAACGGCTGCGTACGGTGATTGAGAATCTCCCGGTGGGTGTGATCATCGCGGACGCATCGGGCAGACTGACTCACTTCAACCGCATAGCCAATGAAATATGGGGCGGTTTCAAGGAAGTGGATCTACGCAGTTACGACCGCTACGAGGCATGGTGGCCGGATTCCGGTAATAAGCTCACCTCCAAGGATTGGGGAATGGCGCGCGCACTCGAGAAGAAGGAATCGAGTTTCAACGAACGCCTCAGAATTCGCTGCTTCGATGGAACATTCAAAACGATCCTTCACGCAGCGACACCTATTCTGGGCCCTGAAGGCGAGGTCAGCGGGGGGGTGGCCGTGCTTCGTGACATCAGTGAGCAGGCAAGAGCCGAGGAAAGTGAGCGCTTTCTTTCGGACTCCACACGAGTGCTCGGTTTGACTCTGGATCTGGACAGTTTGTTAAAGACCTTGTCTGATGTCGCGGTCCCGCGATTTGCGGACTGGAATTTCATCGTCTTGATCTCGGAAGAGGGTATTCCTGAGAAAATGGCTGTTCGCGGCCCCGGGGCTCGGCACGACGCGGCTAATGAGTTCTCTGAGAAGTACTCCATCGAGCTCACCGCAAGCGCAGGTCTCGGTCATGTCCTGAAAACGGGGCAACCCGAAATGTACGTGAACTTCTCGGAACAGGACCTTGGTTTGAAAGACCCTCGGGCGCGAGCGATCTTGGCACAGATGAGGATCGCCTCTTACATGATCATACCCATGAAAGCCGGGCCCAGAATATTGGGTGCTCTGGCCTTCGGTATATCCGAGTCGATGCGCAAGTTCGATTCACACGACTTCTGGGTCGCGCAGGAGCTGGGTCGGCGCGCCTCGGCGGCGATTGAGAATTCGATCCTTTATCGTGACGCCCAGCAGGCGATCCGGCTTCGCGAGGAGGTGCTCGCGGTGGTTTCGCATGACCTGAAGAACCCGTTGGCAGCCGTGCGATTGAACGCGGATATGCTGCAACGGCAGTTGGACAGGCCGTCGGATCCCATTTTGAAAATCCGCTCGGCCGTCGATCGCATGCTCGAGATGATCGACGAGATCGTGAATATGTCGAAGATCCAGGCAGGCGGGCTGAAGCTTTCGATTCGGGAGGAAAAAACCCAGACTTTACTAAGTGAGGTGGTGGAGCTGATGCGTCCCATCGCGAACGTGAAGAAAATCAGTCTCGAAGTGCATGCTGATTCGGAATGTCCCAATATAGCTTGTGACCGGATGCTGCTGTTTCGGGTGTTTTCGAATCTGATCGGAAATGCCATCAAGTTCACCCCTGAAAACGGTGCCGTGACCGTCAGCTGCGAATGTGATGGTCGCGGCGTTTTATTTTCCGTAAAGGATACCGGTCCGGGCATCGCGCCCGATGAGGTTCCTTACATCTTCGAGCGGTACTGGCAATCGAAGAGGGCAAGTCGGAAGGGGGCTGGGCTGGGGCTGTACATAGCGAAAGGGATCATTGAGGCTCATGGCGGCAAGATCGCCGTGGACAGCCAGGTGGGGCGCGGAACGCGATTCGTCTTTTTCATCCCTCTGGCTGAAAAAGGGCGGGGCGCGCTCCGCTCGTCTTATCGTCGGGGGGCGGCGTGACGTTTTTGACGCAGTTTGACAAATCGATAAAACTGGCCTAAGCTAAAAGTTAAGAAATGTTAACTGCACCGATTTATCAAATATCCGGTCTGATATCGAAGTACCGCGAAGCCTGGGCGCGGGCGCGGGGCTCTCGCCAGGGCTTGAGACGCCGACCCGTGATCTTCCCCTTGATGGGCATCGCTCTCGTGTTTCTGGGCCTTTTCTTCGGATGGATTGCACTCGAGGAAGCCTGGGATCCCTGGCTTGCTGGCAGCGTGACTTTAGCGGGTGTTCTCGCGGGAATGTTTACCGCGCAGGCTTCCAGCTGGGTGTTCACCTTTTCTCCGGCATTTTTTGTTTCAGCTTCATTTCTTCTGGTCAGCGATCCTATGCCGAACTCCCTCACTTCCATGTGGTTTGCGATCGCAGCCGTGATCGGGGCCTCTCACTCGGCATTCGCATTGACGCCATCGT
>MEPR01000038.1:10040-27841 GCA_001769835.1 Bdellovibrionales bacterium GWB1_55_8 | reverse complement strand
GCCGCTTCCGGCGAGGAAGCCGTGTCGTTGGTCCGCGAGCAGGGAGTGGACAGTCCGCGCGCGATCCGTCTTGTGCTCCTCGACGTGAGCATGCCGGGAATTTCAGGACTTGAGGCGCTCCGGCAGATTCACGACTTCGATCCCACGATTACCGTGCTGATCATCACCGCCCACGGAAATATCCGCGACGCCGTCGAGGCGATGCGCGAAGGCGCTTACAACTACATCGAAAAACCGGTCCAGGAGCGCGATCTTCAGGACCTGGTGGGACGGGCGGGCGAAGCTCACGCTCTGATGGAGGAAACACGCTTTACGGCGCCTAAGCTGGTACTCGACGATGGCGAGGAGTTCATCGGAAGTTCCCAGAAAATGCGAGCGGTTTTCCAGGTGATCCAGCGGCTGGGTGAGGTCAATACCACTGTTTTAATTCGCGGTGAGAATGGAACCGGAAAAGAGCTCGTGGCGCGCGCCATTCATTTCAACTCTCCACGCAAGACGAAGCCTTTCGTTGCGGTGAACTGCGGGGCGATCCCGGAGAATCTGGTCGAGAGCGAATTTTTCGGACACGAAAAGGGCGCTTTCACGGGAGCAAGCCAGCGCCAGATCGGAAAGTTCCAGTACGCGGAGGGCGGGACGCTCTTTCTGGATGAAATCGCGGAACTCTCATTGGCGATGCAGGTGAAGCTTCTTAGGGTTCTTCAGGAGCGGAAGTTTTCTCCGATCGGCGCGAACAGGGAGATCCGGACGGATGTGCGCATCATCGCGGCGACGAATCGGGACCTCGACAGAATGGTCGCTTCCGGCGAGTTCCGACAGGACCTTTTCTATCGGCTGAACGTCATGCCGATTCAGCTGCCTCCGCTTCGCGATCGGGTGGAGGAGATTCCTCTCCTCGTGGAGCATTTCATCGAGAAATTCAACGGGCTGCATGGCAGAGACCGCGAGGAACGCGAGATTCGCGGGATTCGTGAAAATGCGCTGAACGCGCTTCGGAACTACGTTTGGCCTGGAAACATCCGCGAGCTCGAGAACGTGATTGAACGGGCGTTTGTCGTCGAGAATGGGCATTACATCACGCTTTCATCGATTCCGGAGACGCTTTGGTCCGGTGAAATCGCGGGTGATCCTGTGACCGTGATTGATTTTCACAATCAGAAGGAACAGTTTGAGCGCGATTTCATCACCCATGCGCTCAAGCGTTTCGGTGGTCGGATCAATCAGACTGTTGCGCACGCCGGAATTCCCAAGAACACGCTTCTTCGAAAAATGCGGAAATACGGGATCAATCCGGCGGAGTTCGGTCCGGTCGATCAGAACGGGGAGGAAAGATGAATCTGTCCAGAGGCGTATCCGCCACGAAGTGCAAGATCATCACGATCGCAAACCAGAAGGGCGGAGTGGGCAAGACCACGACGGCCATGAACCTCGGCGTCGCGCTCGCTAGAAGAGGTCTTCGGGTTCTCCTGGTTGATAGTGATCCTCAGGCCAATCTGACGAGCTATCTCGGAGTGACACCTGGCCAGCCACCTTACGAATCGCTGGCGACTCTCGATGAGATCTATCTTTCCAAACGTCCGCTGGATGCCGAGGCGCGGAGCCGGTTCATCTGCCCGACTCCGGCCGGTGTTGATCTTATCGCTGCCGACAAAAATCTCTCCAGCGTGGAATACTATCTTTTCACCCGGCCGGATCGCGAATCGGTGCTGGCCCGGTTCTTCATGTCGATCTCGAGCAAATACGATTTCATTCTCGTCGACACTCCACCGAGTCTCAATCTCCTGACACTGAACGCGCTCTGCGGGAGCAATCACGTATTGATTCCCGTGCAGCCGGAATTTTTCAGCCTGGAGGGGATCGTCAAGATTCGCGCGGCGATCGAGGATATCCGCGCGCGCTGGAATCCGACGCTTTCAATTTTAGGCGTGGTCGCGACCCAGGTCTCCAACCGGCGGAAATTGACGGGCGAAGTTCTCGAAATGCTGCGTGCGGAACTGGGCGATCTCTTTTTCAGTTCATTGATTCATGACAGCTCCGCGGTCACCGAAAGTTCAGGACATGCGAAATCGGTTCTGGAATATGACCGTTCCTCACGTGGAGCGAAGGATTATCAGACATTGTGCGACGAACTGCTGGAGCGTTGCGGAATTACTCAAGCCGGAATCACGTCGACCCTGATGCCCGGTGAGGTTCCCGTCGAGGCGACCTCATGAGTTCGAGCGGAAGCAAGTTAGGCAGAAATCCTTTTCAGAAGGGGAAAGCCGCGTCCGAAGCGCTTTCACCCGTGAGTGTTCCGTCTTCGGCGCTTTATAGAGAGCCCGTTGATGAAGTAATGAAGGAAGATCCAAGACCGATTTCCGAAATTGCGCAGGAAACCGGATCCGTAATCGCCAAGTTCGCGCTGGTGGATGTTCCTGCAGCTGCAGTGGTGCTTGGGTTGAAGTGCATCCTTCTTGCGACGGACGTGTTTTCTTCAAAGCGGAAGTGATCAGCGACTCAGATACTGAGTAAATCGGCCGGTTGTCAGATTTCGCCTCATCTCCGCTAGAACGGCCTTCTGATCTGTGTAAACAAAGACACAGTTTCTTTCAGCGGGATCTTCGCAAATAATTGACAATCAGAGGGACGTTCAGCGAATGCTTTCGATATTGTTAAACAAAAGGCGAATGGCATGGATCGCGGGGGTTCTCTTTCCAACCCTGGCGGTGGCGGCCGGTAGCCAGTCTTATCAGTCTTATGCAGACAACGTTTCCAGAACGATCACTTCGTATGGAGGGTCGCAGTATTGCGTTCGAAGCACGACAAATTATTTTATCCCCAACAACACGCAAAGTGAGTGGGACTCGTTCTATGCGAAGGCTTCTGCTGCGCAGTTAGCCGGCCTCACATCAACGACGGGGGCGTGTTCCCAGGAACAGTCATGGAGTACGCCAGGGACTTACTCTTGGGTGGTGCCTGCCGGAGTCTCGTGCATCAACGTGGACGTACGGGGAGGAGGAGGCGCTTCAGGCGGTATCGACAATATGTATGAGCACACCCTTGGAACAAATGGGGATAAGGTGACCGCCTCCTGTATTCCAGTAACCGCAGGAACCACTCTTTCGATCTATGTGGGTCAAGGTGGCCAGTCGCCCAATGGTTATCCCGGAGGTGCCGGAGGAACGGGACATGTGAATGGAGCCTCTGGTTACATAGGTGATTTTGATGCCGCAGATGACAACTACTTTGCCATGGGCGGAAGCGGTGGCGGCGGTTCGAGCGCGATCAAGTCCGGTTCCACTTTGTTGACGCAAGCCAAGGGCGGCAATGGCGGCAGGGGGGATGACTGGGACGGGTACTACGACGGTTGGGATTACTACTATGGTGGCGCAGGTGGCGCAGGTGGAGGCACCAACAGCGGCGGCACGACGAGCGTTGGCGGCGGTGCGGCCGCTGGCCCCGATTGGCTGTGGCCCAATGGTGAGGCGGGCGGCAACGGCTCCGTTGCCATCAGTTATTGATTCGCATCAAATAGATCCGCGAGGCGCGTCACTGCCTCTTCGCTTCAGCTCACGGAAAGAAACAGGAGTTCCCGGTACTTCGGCAAGGGCCAGTAATCGTCCGCCGTAAGCGATTCGAGTTCGTCACAAATCGTTCTGATCTCGCCCATGAACGTCGTGATGTCGCCGGAGAGTATTCGGGCTTTTTCCTCTTCCGTCGCGGCGGCATCGGTTTTCTGAAGTGCGACGTCCAGATCAGAGCGCTTGCCCTGGAGCGAGTGGATAAGCGTTGAGATTCTCTTCAGGACCTCGAATTGGGGCGCAGGAACTCCCGCCGCCTTCGCCGAAGCAACTGAGCCGGAAAGCATGCCCTGGTATGCGTAACCTGCTGGCAGGATCTGGGTGTCGACCATGGATCGAAGCGTGTCGACCTCAATGAGGATGTTCTTGATGTAACGTTCCGTCCGCACATGGAATCGTGAAATCACTTCCGCTTCCGTGAAAATGCCGAGCCTCGCGAGCGTTTTCAGTGAGCGCTCGGTCAACAGTTCGGCCAGAGCCTCGGGGGTCTTTCGCAGGTTCGGTAATCCGCGTTTTTCCGCTTCTTTCACCCACTCTTCAGAGTAATTATTTCCTTCGAAGCGGATGGCTTTTGTTTCCTGAATGATTTGCCGGACGGTGTCCAGGATGGCCGTTTCGAGCTCTTTCTTTTCGTTGAACTTCCTGGCGAGGACTTCCGTTACATACTCGATACCATCGGCTACGGCCGCGTTCACGAGTGTCGTCGGAAATGCCGTTGAAGCTGACGATCCAACAGCTCGAAACTCGAACTTGTTCCCGGTGAAGGCGAACGGAGACGTTCGGTTCCGGTCCGTATTGTCACGCATGACTTCCGGCAGCTTGCTGATGCCGAGCTTCAACACAGCGGCATCCACGCTCTTGTCGATGGTTCCTGTCTCGATCTGGTTCAGAATGCGACTGAGCAGGTCACCCAGGAACATGGAGATGATCGCCGGGGGGGCTTCGTTCGCCCCAAGGCGGTGATCATTTCCGGAGGAAGCCACGCTCGCGCGCAGCATCCCTGAATTGTGGTGCACGCCTCGAAGCACCGAAGCCAGGATCAGGAGGAAGCGAAGGTTCTGATGAGGCGTGGTTCCCGGATCGAGGAGATTTTCTCCATCGATATCCGGTCCGCTCGCGGCTGTCATGAGCGACCAGTTGTTGTGCTTTCCGCTGCCATTCACGCCGGCATAAGGCTTTTCGTGCAGCAGAACGGAGAAGTTGTGGCGAGCGGCGACTTTTCTCAGGATCTCCATCACGAGCTGGTTGTGATCGGTCGCGATGTTGGCCTCCTCGAAGATCGGCGCCGTTTCGAATTGAGACGGAGCCACCTCGTTGTGGCGAGTTTTTACAGGGACGCCCAATTTGTAGAGTTCCTGCTCCATCTCACTCATGAACGCCTGCACACGGGCAGGAATGCTGCCGAAATAATGATCCTCGAGCTGTTGTCCTTTTGGAGGCTGGCCTCCGACCAATGTGCGCCCGGTCATGATCAGGTCGGGACGGAGGCTGTAGAACGCGCGGTCCACGAGAAAATACTCCTGCTCGATCCCGAGCGTCGGGATGACCCGTTTGACGCCTTTTTCGCCGATCAGATGAAGAAGATTGCAGGCGCGCTGCGAGAGCGTCTCCATGCTTCTGAGCAGCGCTGTTTTTTCGTCCAGTGCGTCGCCATGGTAGCTGATGAAAACGGAAGGAATACAAAGCGTTTTTCCGTTCCGATGTTCCATGATGAACACGGGGCTTGAAGGATCCCAGGCGGTATAACCGCGGGCTTCAAAAGTCGTGCGCATACCTCCGGACGGAAAACTCGAGGCATCGGGTTCGCTTTGAATCAACTGGGAATCCGAAAATTTCTCGAACGGCCGGTTGTGCTCATCTATCGTGAGAAACGCGTCGTGCTTTTCAGCCGTTGAGCCGGTCTGAGGTTGAAACCAGTGGCAGAAATGCGTGACACCACGGGAGAGGGCCCATTCCTTGATTGCGTGCGCGACGGTGTTAGCGATTTCCGGATCAAGTTTTTTTCCGGTTTGAATGGTGGAGAGTAGCTTTGTGTAGGCATCTTTCGGGAGTTTTTCCCGCATTTTGTGAATATCGAAGGTGTTTACGCCGTAGTAGTCGGAAATGCGAAGGCGCTTGCCGTGATCATCCCTTGGCGGATCGAATCTGCGCGGCGTGCGCGAGTTCACTTCACGGATCGCATCAAAACGTGCTTTCGCACCTGTGCCCATGCTCATTATATCCTCCTCGATAGCCTCCTCGGCTTATCTCCTGGTTTTCAATTGAGGAGCGGACGCCATGCCAACCCCTACTCGGAGTTATACTGGATCCAGCATATCTTTTCACCGGGCAAATTCAGCGTTCGACGGACTGAGTCAGATCCTTGCCTTCTCTTACCCATTTTTCCAGTTCATCGCGTGCCGAGTTTTCGGACACCGCTCCGACCGAACTTGCGAACCGAACCATGTCCGCGTATTCCAGCAGGGCCTCGAATCTTTTCCATGTCTGTTCGTTCATGCCGCGCTCCGCGAGCAGTTTGCCGAGTTCTGAACGTGAGAAGGAACGTACTCCGACTGGGTGGCGCTTTTCGAGCGCATCAAGAATAGCGGACGTAAGCAGGTCGTAAGCTTCGAGAACCTCTCGCCATGCCGCGCCCGATTTGGCCTGGTGTGCAATCGATGCCATGCGGTCCCAGCTCTTCGAATGTGCCTTGGCTTTGGACTCAAGTATGGCTCGGGCGCTTGCGTGTCCTTTTTTTGCCAGGTCGGTTGCAACCAGAGCAGTCAGAGCGCCAAAACACGCGAGGGCAAGCCAGTAGAACCATCGCCAGATCGGGGTGGAGGGCGCAGTTACACTTGCGGCGAGGGCTTTGAGTCCCTTCGGCTCCAGAATCACGGGGCTTTTCACGGTAGTCGCGGAAGGTGCGGGCTTGATCGTGCGAACGCCGCCACTGGCGGTTCCGGGGGCTGCCTCGTGCACCGTCAGTTCGACTGGATCAGTCTTTGTCGTGATGAATGTATTGGAGGTTGGGTTGAAGTACGAGAAATCGAGAGGCGGCAGAGTGACTTTTCCCGGCGCGCGCGGAATGAGCAGGAACTCAAAGACTTTCTGACCGACGCCGCCAGGCCCGGACTTGGCCTGACCTTTTGACTCATAGAGTTCGATGTCCTGTGGCCAGGAGGCTTTCGGCTCCCCGATGGCGGCGACGTTGCCGCGCCCCTCCACCTTCACGGTGAGAAGCACGGCCTCGTTGGCGCGAAGTTCATACTTGTCCACCGCTGAGGTGATCTGGAAGTCGCCGACTCCTCCCGTGAAGCTGGCCGGACGGTTTTCCTCGGGCAAGGGCGTTACATGGATTTTCAGCGGATCGCTCCGATCTTGCGAAGCGCGGGGCGCGAGCTGCTGAAAAAACTGCATGAAAGGATCGTCCTCACCCGTGAAACCATCGTCACCCTGCGCGGGGTAATAGGAGTATTTCAGGGGAAGGGAATCGATCGTGAGCTGTCCGGATTGAAGCGGATACGCGGCGTAACGCAGTAGAAGTGATCGCTGATAGGGAATCCCATCGAGGATCACGCGTTCACCGGTCAGTCGTCCATTGCCGGCGATCGGCATTTCGAGTTCCTCTTTCAGAAACCCGTTCAGGGCGGGATATTTTTCGACCGCCAGATTGAAAAAACGGACCCGTGAATACAGGTAATAGCTCACGATGAGTTGTTCACCTTTATAGAGCTTTTCCTTGTCGAGCTCCGCCCGAACCATCACGTTCTTGAGCGAGCCTCTTTTTCCGGCGCCCCGGAGTCCGACACCTGCTCCCCCGTAATTTTTGGGTGGAGGAGTCCCGGAACCGGGAGGGCCCACCCTCACGACGATGTCGGAGGCCTTGTAGACACGTCCATCGATCGTCACTTCGAGTCCGGTGATTCGAAGTTCGCCCTGTTTGGAGGGGCGAAGGACTTTCGTGAGCTGCCGGTTATTCCGCATTCCGAAACGTCCATTTTCATAAAACGATTCCACGAAGACGCTGCTGTACTGATTGATCAGATCAAAATCGGGGGCGTTGAAACGCGGCTCACCAATGGTCCCGTTCCCTTCGGAGCGGATGTTGAATTTGAGTGAAACCGAGTCTTCCAGGGTGATTTCAGCTCGATCGGCCTCGGCGGTAAATTGGGCAGCCGGCGCCGCCTGACTCCGGGCGGAAAAAAGCCCGAGTGTGATCGCGGAAAAAGCGAGAAGCCACGCCAACGGCCGGCCGCGCGCCTGATTACCAGTCCTTCCCATTACGTTGCTGATTTCCATTTTGTTTCTTCAGTTTTTTTTGAAGTTCGCGTTCGCGGCTCTTCAGTTCAGCCATCACGCGTTCTGCATCTTCATCGGAGAGTTTAACAGACTTGAACTGCCTTTGACGGGTTTCTTTTGAGGTTTCCTTGAAGCGCTGCGGTTCGGCGTTTTTGTCCTCTGCTTCGTCTTTTTGGTCTTTCTTCTCGTTTTCGCCGTTTTTATCTTTATCTTTATCTTTATCGTCCTGCTTCTTCTGGTCTTCCTTTTGGTCGTTTTTCTGATCCTCTTTTTTATCCTGTTTTTCCTGTTCGTCTTTTTTCTCTTCCTGCTTCTGCTGCTGTTTCTGTTTTTCCTGTTCGCGCGCCAGGAGCTCCAGGTTCTTTCGGGCATCTTTCTCGAGCTTGGAGTCACCGCTCTTGCGAGCGGCGTCAATCGCGCTCAAGTAGGCTTGAACTGCGCCTGAGAGGTTTCCCGCTTTTCCGAGCGCCGCGCCCTGATTGAACCTCGCTTCACCGAGCAGGTGGAGATTCTTTGATTTTTCCGCGGCGGTCGCGGCGCCGTCCAGCGCGCGGACGCCGTTTTCGACGTCGCCCTCCTGCAACTGGATCACGCCCTGATTGTACCGAAGCGCTGCATTATCGGGATCAAGGGCCTGGGCGGCCCCGAAATGGCGCTTGGCCTGTTCCGCTTTGCCCTCTGAGAACGCCTGCAGGCCTTTTTGGTTTTCGAGATAGGCGCCGATGGGGGCGGAATCAGCGAGAGCCTGATGCGAGACGATGAGCTGCGAACAGCCAGCAACCATGAGCCAGAGCAGCGTCTTCGCCGTGATTCGGCGAACCGGCACGGTAATTTCGAGCAGGAGCAGAAGGATGGCCAGCGCGAGCGGATATTGGAACCGGTCCTGATAAATCAGCTGAGTGCGTTCCGCATAGTCCCGCCGCTCCAGAATGTTCAGCTCAGCAAGCATCTCCTGTACTTCGCTTTCGGCGGACGTCACGTTCCAATACTTGCCGCCGGCCGCGGTTGCGATTTTCATCAAGCTGTCGGGGCGAAACGAGCTTACGATCGGCTCACCCGATCGTTCTTTTTTGTAACCTTGCAGATTTCCGTTTTCATCGCGGAGCGGGATGGGACCGCCTTTCTCGGTGCCGATTCCGAGCACGAAGAGGCGGACGCCCTTTCTCATGAGCTCTGTCGCGGCTTCAAGGGCTTGTTCTTCATGGTCCTCTCCGTCCGAGAGCAGGATCACGACCCGCGTGGCCTCGTCCTGCAGCTCGCCGGCTTGCGGGTCTTCAGAGCCTCGTTCCATGGCTTTCCTTGCGGTTTCAAGGGCAAGGCCCAGATCGGTTCCCTGCCCAGCCACGCTTCTGGGGTTCAGGAGGGAAACGGATTCAAGAAGGTAATCGAGGTCGTTGGTCAAAGGGCATGCCACGTAGGAGCTGCCCGCGAATGCGATCAGTCCAACCCGGTCTCCGCGCAGGCTTTCGACGAATGAGCGCACCACATGCTTGGCTTTCTGAAGCCTGCTCGGAACGACGTCCTCAACGGACATGCTGTTTGACACGTCGAGCGCGATCACAATGTCGAGTCCGCTCACGCGGATGGTTTCTTCGCGCGTGCCCCATTGGGGTCTTGCCAGGGCAAGCAGGGCAAAGGCGAAAGCGGCCAGCAACAACCGGATCTTCACGATGCGCCCCCGCCAATGGGCTTCCGGCGCAATCGCGGGCCACATGCCGCGATTCGCGAATTTTGCGAAATTCTCCTGGCGTTTCTTCTCCTGCCAGAGCGCGGCGAGGTAAAGCAGGGGAATCGCCGCAATCGTCCAGAGCCACTGGCTTTCAGCGAACTTCATGGCAGAAACCTCCACCAGAATCGGGTGAGCAGCTGCTCAAGCAGCAGAAGGAGCAGACCGAAAATAAGCGGTTTCTCGTAGCGTTCCTCGTACCGGACCTTTTCATTGGAGCGGATCTCGGTCCTTTCAAGCTGGTCGATTTCCTTGAACACAGAGGTAAGCGCGGTTTCATCTGTCACGCGATAGAACTTCCCCATGCTCCTCGCCGCAATGAGCTGCAGCAGCTCGGGGTTCAGGGCGTTTTCATACCATTGGTAGGTCGTGACTGTCTGACCAAACGGCCCCTGGTGCTTGATCGGGAGCTTCACCCGTCCTTCGCGACCGATCGCGATGGTGTAAACACGAATTCCATAGCCGGCCGCGAGTTCTCCGGCGGTTCCCGGGTCCACCTGGCCGACGTTGCTGTCACCGTCGGTGAGGAGAATGATCACCCGGCTTTTCGCTTTCGAGTTTCTGAGATGTCCGACCGCGAGCGCAAGTCCGTCGCCAATCGCTGTTCCGTCGCGAAGAACCCCGATACGCGCTTCTCGAAGCGATTTCATCACGAGACCGTAATCAAGAGTGGGAGGGGCGAGGGTGAAGGGCTCACCGCTGAAAACGACGAAGCCGATCCGGTCATTCTGTCGGCCTTGGATGAATTGCGACATGACGTCCTTGGCGACATCAAAGCGGGAACGATCCGAGAGATCCTCGATGTTCATACTGGCCGATATATCCATGACCATCAAAATATCGATGCCACTGACCTGACGCTGTTCGGTGCGAAAGCTGGCTTGAGGCCTCGCCAACGCGACCACCATCAGCGCCCATCCCAGATAGCGGAGGATCAGAAAAGTGCGGACAGGGCTTTGAAGGCCGATCTCCTTGGGAATCGCCAACGGGAACGATACGCGAGCGGGCTCGTTGCGCTTTTTCCACCAGCGGTGGAGCAGCGGAATCAGGACAAGCAGCAGGAGAAAAGGCCAAGCGGCAAATCGCATCAGTTACCGCCGCCTCCCTGCGTGATCTGGACGGGCGGACGCCGAGTCAGGCGCACGAGTGACCGCGCCTCTTCCAGCAGTCCCGCACCCTCAGCGCTGTGAGGCACATGGTCAGTGAATTTAACGAGGTCCAGTTTTTCGAAGATCTTTTCCACGCGATCCAGAACGGAATCACCAGCCGCGGCGCGGTCCTCGAGCGCTCGGAGAAGTTCCGCGGTCGTGGATTCGCGTGCATCGAAACGGTAGCGCGCACCGAAGTAAGTTTTCAGGATCTCGGAAATGCCGAAGTAGTGAGCCTTGAAGGCTCCTTTTGAAATCCAATCGGCGGCGGCCACCGCATTCAGGGCTTCCAGCGCGGCTACATCCTCCGGCAGAGGAGGTTTGGGCGTCTTTGCCGGGGTTTCCGTCACTCGCGATTTTCGGCTCAGGCGTATCAGGAGCCAGGTGAGAATTCCCAGGACTACCAACGCGGCCAGAATGGCGGCAATGGTGACCCAGAGCGGAAGACTTACGGCGGTTGGCGGGCGGAGCGGAGCCGGTTCTTGAGCCTTGGGATCATCTTGAGCGATGCTCGATGTGACCTGAAAAGTCATGGGAACAGTGAACCCTGCCGCCTGCGCGGAGTCGGTCTGAGCCGGGTAAACCGGCAGACTCGGCAAGGTCACGGTGCCTGGCTTCAGTGGTACGGCGTAAAAAGCTTTCGGCGAATCGCCCGGCAGGATCTCCCAGCCCGCCTCGGTCAAGGCGGCGAGCTGTTCCCCGGCAGGAGGTCTGATCACGAACTCTGAATCGTTCTGTTCGCGCAACTCGAGTGCGAGCCGGTCACCAATGAGCAGGGGTGAATTGCCGGCGTCGGTGCGTCGCAATTCGAAGAGCCGGGAATCGTCCGCCATTGCGCTCGAGGCGCATACAAGCCCGATCAGAAAAGCTGCTCGCCACCTGGGCTCAGCGGCTTTTTTTTCGGCTTCGCATCCGGAAAAACCGGACCACGGCTTCCGCATAATCGTCCTTCGTGAGTACTTGGAGAAATTCCACTTTGCCACCTTTGAGCGCGGCGTTTGTTGCATTCTGGTCTTCCGTACGGCTCTTTTGCAGCCAGTTGCGAAAAGCATAAGAGGCTGTATCCACCAGGCGTTCTTCGCCCGATTCAGGATCAAAAAGCATGAGGTGTCCGATTCCTGGAACCTGAAATTCACGGTCGTCGCGAACCGATAGCGCCACGACATCGTGGCGGCGTGCGAGCTTTTTGAGCGGAATCGAGTAGTTCCTTGCCAGGAAGTCACTGATCACGAACACGACCCCGCTGTGCTTCATGATCCGAGCAGTCGCTTCAAGCGCTCCGGCGAGATCCGTGCCTGAGGTAACTGGTTTGTGGCGCAGGACATCTCGGATGATTCTGAGCGTGTGCTGTCGCCCCTTTTTCGGTGGGATGATCCGGTCGATGCCTCCGGAGAACAAGAGGGCACCGACCTTGTCGCCGGTGTGAATGGCGGCATAAGCCAGCATACCCGCGATTTCCGCCGCCGCTTCGGACTTGAGTTTCTCGGAAGACCCAAAGGTCCCGGAACCCGAAACATCGATCAGAAGAAAGACCGTGAGTTCGCGCTCCTCTTCGTATTTCTTCACGAGAGGATCACGCGTCCTGGCGCTCACTTTCCAGTCGATATGGCGAACATCGTCGCCCGCCACGTATTGGCGATGCTCGGAGAACTGCACGCCATGTCCCTTGAAGTGGCTGCGGTAACGTCCGGACATGAAATCATCCACCATCTTGCGGGTGCTGATTTCGATCAGTCGCGTTTTTCGAACCAGGTCAGGTGAAAGCATTTCGCCTCGACCTCACTTCACGGCACTTCCACGCGTTCGAGTATGCGGCGCACGATCTGTTCACTATCCACGCCGTCGGCTTCGGCTTCAAAGGAAACCAGAATGCGGTGTCTCAGGACATCATATGCGATCGATTTCACGTCCTCAGGGCTTACGTAGCCACGATGATGGATGAAGGCGTTCGCACGACTCGCCTTGGCCAGCGCGAGCGTGGCGCGGGGAGAAGCCCCGACCTGGATCTGTTGTTTCAGTTCGGGGAGTCCGGCTTTTTCCGGAGCGCGGGTCGCGAAGACGAGGGCCAGAATGTAATCCTTGATCTTCTCGTCCATGTAAATCTGGGCGCAGACCTGACGGGCTTCCAGGATCGTGGCGGGATGGCAGACTTTTCCGGCCTTGGGAGGCTCAACGCCGGCCATCCGGTTCAGGATATGCTTTTCCTCGACTTGCGTGGGGTAGCCTACTTTCACCTTGAAAAGAAAGCGATCCAGCTGAGCTTCCGGAAGCGGATAGGTGCCTTCCTGTTCAATCGGATTTTGCGTCGCGAGGACGATGAACGGGTCCTGCATTTTGTAAGTGGTTTCACCAATCGTGACCTGATGCTCGCCCATTGCTTCGAGAAGCGCGCTCTGAACTTTCGCCGGCGCACGGTTGATTTCATCAGCGAGGACCAGGTTCGTGAAGATCGGGCCTTTTTTCGGCGTGAACTCACCGGTCTTCTGATTGAAGATCATGGTCCCCACAAGATCAGCGGGGAGCAGGTCAGGCGTGAACTGAATCCGCTGAAAATCAGCGTGCATGATATCAGCGAGCGTTTTGATCGTGAGCGTTTTTGCGAGACCAGGAAGACCTTCCAGGAGTACGTGACCATCACAGAGCAGTGCCATGAGGAGACGTTCAATCAAGGTTTTCTGACCGACGATCACCTTCGAGGATTCGGCCATCATGAGGTCGATGAAATGACTGCGCTTCTTGATCTCTTCCGTTAACGTCTGGACATCAATGTTGGGCATAGCCCATGATTCTAGCGCGTCCGCTCTCCGTCAGAAAGGCCTCGACGAATCAGAGCGAAAAATTCCTGAAGATCACCGTTTTCAAGATGTCTGCTGAAGGTTTTAAGTACTTGATGGAACTCGGCGGGATTTCCAGCCGCGAGCTCCAGAAGCGGCAGGAAATCACCGCTTTCCAGACGGTCGGCCAAATAAACTCGGAATTTTGCCGCCGCCTCTGCTGAGGCGGCTTCACCCGAGGCTTCGGCAAAAAAATCAGTCAGGTCGCGGAGCAAGGAGTTGAGCGCTTCATGCGGGTACTCTGGATGTTTTTTGAGGGATTGCAGCCGATCCCATGCGTCGCCCCACGCCTGTCGGGCTTCGGGAGCGGCAGTGATCGCGTCCAGCACCGAGAGACCGGCGTGCGCGAGCTCCGGATCATCGAGAGCCTCGTGCAGAAGATCACGGAGGTCACCTTTACGGTCCAGGTCCTGATTCTTATAAAATTTTTTGAGAAAAGCAGTCAGCTTTTTTGACTGCAGCGCGTCCGCGGCCCATCCGATGTGTTGGGTCAGAGTTTCCCGGTGTGCGTTCAGGATGGCAGGTGCGAGTGCCATGGCTTTTGGAATTAGGTTGAGTTGCTCGCCGGTCAGGACGGCATGAAAGGCCGCGCTCCTGAGGTTCCGGATCGTCTCCACATCCTGAAGTTCGATCAGCGGCTCAACGGCATTCCACAGAA
Source organism: Bdellovibrionales bacterium GWB1_55_8 (assembly GCA_001769835.1). Lineage (GTDB taxonomy): Bacteria > Bdellovibrionota > UBA1018 > UBA1018 > UBA1018 > GWB1-55-8. The sequence goes on along the minus strand of MEPR01000038.1, from coordinate 13,640 downwards.
GAGCGTGCTTGGGTTGGGACAGGATTGCTCGAAGAGCCTCGTCGGTACCCCGAGCGACAGCTGCGCGGACGAAGCCCTCGAAAAATAACTTCAGATCGGGTTCCGTTGCTTCGCTGCTGAAAAACAGGCGACCGATCTGACGGGCTCCGCCCATTCGCGCGATCCACATGATGAGGCTCAGGTTGTTGGCATCGCCATCGCGTGCGCCTCTGAACTCCTGAGGCGTGGAGTAATAGACGTGGTAAAACAGATCCCGGAAGACTTTCAAGCCACCGTCAAATTTCGGGTGCCCGCTGCCCGGGAGATTTTCCTCAATCACTGAAAGCACCTGCCGGATGTTGTAGAGACTGACCTGGATGTTTCTGCGCGTCTGCGCACTGAAAGGTCCGGCGAGATTCAGCGCCTGCTGGGCTTCCGCCAGTTCCGCGGGCGTGGGCTCAATGGGTTCCTCCATGAGCTTGCCGTCACAGGACTGCGATTTCGGAAATCTCATGACGAACTCGAAAATCCGCTGGGTCCTTGCGATTTCCTTGAAAGCCTCACGCAGAGTCTTCGGCCTTTTCCCGTTCGGATATTTGCGCTGGATCTCGGCTGGCCAGAGATTGCGGTCGGGCTCGTCTCCCCAGGCTTCGGCGATTTGCGCGAGGAACTGCATGCCGAAGTTCTTCCCGATAATGGGAGCCTTGAAATCCGAGTTGATCAGCACGAGTTCAAAACGATCCAGGGAATTGAGCAAGCGGACGCGGCGTTTTGGGCGGCCTCTCTCATCGGGAAAATAGTAGGGAACGAGTTGATGATCTTCCGAACGGTCTTTCAACCAGCGCGCGAGGTGCTCGGGCTCGTGCTGACGTTCCGCGCTCGGTGCTTCGCCTTTCTTCAGCGAATAACGGCGCATGAAATCGAGGAGCGACGTGATGAGTGTTTTCGACGACAGGCTCTGTGCCGGATCCGCCAGCTTACCGGTGATGCGTTCGGCTTTCTTTCGGAATTCGTCTTTTTTCCATCCCGTACGCTGACGGCCGTTCACCAGATCCCAGCTGGTCACGGATTGACGATAGTCGTGGACGATTTCCTTGGCACGTTCCAACGCATCCGCTGAATCAGCAACGCATTCGGTCGCCGTAACGGCCTGGGCTATTTCGTCCAGGCGATCTTCGGGCTGCGCGAGGGCCTTGTGTTTTTCCTCTTCGCCGTCATCAGCGCTCCATAAATGATCCAGATATCCGAGGAGCCGCGGAAATTCGCGCTTTCTGAGCACGCCTGCACCGAACTGTCCCAGGTGATCGAGTTTCGGCAGTTCACCAGGCACCAGCGGAGCAATGCCTTTCAGGAGCAGCTGGGAAACTGCAGGAAGCGCGGGATCCGGCTTCGGGGAAAGCCAGAAGGGCACGGCCTTGAGCAGCTGCGCGAAGCGTCCTTGATCGTACTCGCGAATCCATGCCTGGATCGCAACGCGGGCCTCGGCATCGGTGAGCCGGAGTTTCCGGATCAGGTCGATTTGGTAGGCAAGAGCGCTCCGTCCGTCGCTCATTTTTTCATGTGTGAGGAAATTCAACGCCGTGTCCACGTCCGCGTGGTTGCCGCTTGAATTCAGGCAATCACTGATATTACGCAGCTGGGTTTCGAAATCGGGACCGGAGGTTTCTCCCAGGTTCACTCCGAGGTCAATTCGCAGGCAGGCGGGATTGGCGCTCGTGGGTTCTGGTTCGAGTTGAAAGGGCGTGAGATCGGCTGAACTCAGGTTGTGACGCCGTTTCGGCTGGAACTCCGGCTCGGAAGTCTCGCGAATTTCGGAAGCGCCTTCTTGCGCGGATTTATGGAAAACGGCAAGCAGGGCGCCGGTCAGCGTTTTCAGGCGGCCATCTTTGGCCATGGTTGAAATCAGGCGCAGCGATTCCCGGAACTCGGGCATTTCCGAGATCACGAAAAGCGTGCTGAAGAAACTGTCGTTCTCAGGGGCTTCAGAGAGGATTTGCCGGGCGAGATCGAAGACCGGGTGAACGTCATTCGAGTAGTAGGCCGAGCGCAGCGATTTCAGCGCGGGAGCGAGAATAGGTTTATCGTCGGAGGTGAAGCGCCTCATGCTGTGCACGAAGTTGTAAAAATCAGTGGAGCGGGTGCGGAGGATGACATCCGTGAGCACTTCATAAACGCTCTTGCCATCCAGCTCGGTGGCGGGTTCCGTGACGAATTTCAGGAATTCGATGAAATTCTTGCGATGCTCGAAATCGATGAGGTTCGCGACCAGGAGAGTGTCATCCCAGGCTTCGCGATCCGTGATCTCGGCAAGAAGCGGGGTCAGGCGTTTGATGCCTGACGTGTTCTCGTCGGGCGCACCGGGATAGTTTCCGCTTCCGGTATCCGCGAGCAGATTGATGAGAAGGCGAGCCATCGGCCGATCGCCATCGCGTTCGATCCGGTGGAATGCCTGAATCATCTCAGTCGTGGGACGGATCGCGTTGGTGTCCGCGAAAGCCATGAGCATGGGGTAACCGCTCGCAAGTTCGGCGGGGAAGCTGCAGAATGGATTCATCGCGGCGAGATTGAGAAGGTTGTCACGCTTCAGGAAAGAGGCGGCGTTTTCCGGTGCCACGCCCGCAAGTTCATTCAGGATGAAAAAGGCGGGATCAGCAACCGTCGCTCCCCCCGAGACGCAGCTGAGGGGCTTTCTTGCATAATGGAAAAGCGACGTTAGTCCCTTGAAAAGGTGGCCGTCATTCGCGAGGGCGACCCGGAGTACGGCGCTGAGCCGCGGTATTCCGCGCCTGAGGTCCTCTTCTGATGTTCCCACGACTTCGTCGAAAGTTTTGAAAAGATCGCCATTGATCAGCGCGCCAATCAGTTCGCGTCCGACTTGAACGTGATCAGGATCATTGAAATCCCGAAGGTGCTCCAGCACCCCGTCCGTGATTTCACGAAGAGAGCGCCCCGATGGATTTTCCTGGCCCAGTCGTCGATGCAGCTCCTGAAAAGACCGGGAAGTGCCGAGATTGAGAGCCGCATCGAGAACGTCTTCGGTGTTCTTCTGAGAGAGGCGCGAGGAGATCCGTTTCAGTGCTTTGAGAAGCAGTTTGTCCGGCTGACGTGAGGAGGAACGATCACCACTCCCGGAAAAGTACCCTTCCTTCAGGAGTGCGATGGCGCTTGCGATGAACTCCTCGTTCTCGGTCAGCCGCCCGAGTTGCTGAAGCGTGGAGTCCAGGAGCCCGCGATCGATCAATGTCTGATGAGTGCTTTCGAGCTGATAAAGCAGCGTTTTGTTTTTCAGAATGGATCGGTTCACGGTTTTGACAATCGGATCGACTCGTTCATCAGAAAGGGCACTGACGAGCCGGTCCAAAGGATCCAAGGCCCCATTCGAGTTGAAGCATCGAAGGAGTCCTCTGAAACTTGCGATATCCAGTTCAGCGCTGGGAAGCTCGATGGCCGAGCACGAGTTATTGATCTCACGGTAACCGGTGGAATCGCGCACCGAAGAGTCCTGGCCATCGCCGAACATTCCAAGAGAGCAGCCGTTGAAGCTGAACAAAACAAGCCCCAGCATCAAGACCTGTGGCAGGCCTCCAATGGCTTTGATTCGGAGGAATTCAGGAAGGCGCA
>MEPR01000038.1:8178-10022 GCA_001769835.1 Bdellovibrionales bacterium GWB1_55_8 | reverse complement strand
TCAAGACCTGTGGCAGGCCTCCAATGGCTTTGATTCGGAGGAATTCAGGAAGGCGCAAAATCATAACAGGCAGTGTCCTTTACGCAGTGCGTCAAGGCGGTGTTGTAGCATGGTCCCGGGGAGGAGTCATTATTTCTCCTGTGGGATTATTTGCTTATATAATCAATGAGATAATCGGGTAGGAGCAAGAGCAGGGGCTGTCTACCTACCGGCCGCACAATTGTTCTCATTTATCAAGACTGTAACGTACGACACATCTATCCAGGTCCGACTTCATGTCGGACAATCTAAACATCATCAAAGACGAGGGTGCACAGCACCCATGGGGATATATTGGGGGTCGTATGTGGGCGCAAAGCGTCGCTTTGCGAGCAAGTGTTGTCGCATCAATTTTGACAACCCTGATTTCCGCCTGTCGGCAAGTCACTGTTGTAGCGTCACCGGATCAAATTTTTCCAGATATTGCGCCATCCTCTTCGCCCATTTCGCCTCCTGTCATCAATCTTCCGGATGTGGCACCGCCACGGGTGACCAGCTTTGTGATTCCCGAGAGTGCGACATCGCTGGCAGTTGAAATAGGTACCTTTACTGCGACTGATGACATTAAAGTTACGGGTTACCTGATTACTGAGAGCGCTTCTGTCCCCCATTTAGGAGCCTTGGGTTGGTCGGTGACTGCGCCCGACACGTTCACGTTCTCCGCACCTGGAAACCGCACGGCGCACGCATGGGTTAGGGACGCCGCCGGAAATGTCTCCGACAGCTTCAGTGCTGCTGTCACAATCACCCTTCCTCCGAATCTTCCCAATGGCCCTCACCCGCGCATTTGGCTCGACGTTGCTGAAATGAGTAGGCTCGTCGCAAAGCGCGAGAGCAACGATCCATCCTGGACAGCGCTTCTATCCTGGTGCCAATCCCACCTCAACGATGCGGGTTACAACATCGATCCCGTGAACCAATCGACACAGGACCTCACGAACTGGGGTGGTCATAACAACTACACAATGGGATACAGGATGAGCGGGTTTTCCAATCATCTGCTGAATTATGGAATTGCTTATCAGATTTTGAAAGCTCCTGGACTGCATCAAGATCTTCAAATGGCTGCGGCTTATGCCGCGCGCACCAGAACTCTCCTAATCGATGGTATTGCCACAGCATTAAGAAGCGGAGAGGAGATGAATGGCCTTAAAGCAATTCGCGTGGGATCCCTTCACGACATTACTGTAAACGCCAATGAAGCAACTGTGCTTGGTATAGGGAATGCCGGCTATAAACAAGGCTATTCCAGTCGAAGTTTGGCGGCGATTCCCATCGCATATGACTGGATCCATGACACTCTATCCCCGGCTGACAAGGAATTGCTTTCGAAGATGATGCTTCGCTGGTTCGATTGGCTCAGGGGGACGCGGTCCACTTATAATAACGGCGTCCTCATTGGCGGTATTCGTTATCACGAAGACAAAAACGGCGATTGCACAGGCAATAACGATTGCACAACATTGAGCGGCACATCGGTAAAAGCGTACGCATTTGACCAAATTGCCAATAACTTTGGCGGTGGCCATGCTTACTTGTCACTGTTGATACCGGTCGCGTTGTACGGAGACAATGAGGATATTCCAGCTTACCTCGATACTGCAAAGTCATACATGATCGATAGCGTGATCAGTCCACTCGAGAGCGACGTCAGGCACTCCGGCGGTGATTCTACAGAGGGATGGAATTATGGTGGCGGTTTTATCTACACCCTTCTGGGCTTGTACGGATATTATACCGGCACGGGCGATCCCGCGATTCCAGCGATGTCTTGGATACCGAAGCTGATCGAGGCGACGGCATAT
>MEPR01000038.1:484-8128 GCA_001769835.1 Bdellovibrionales bacterium GWB1_55_8 | reverse complement strand
TTGATGTGCCGATCTATGGATATTGGACTGGCACGCCCTATGGGGAGAGTCGCATCGGCACTGTCACCCGATTCGTCGGAATCGAACAGAAGTTAAGACCAGATTCGACGATGTCAGGTATTGGGCAATATCTGCTTAATTATCCAAGCTATTCGGGATCTCTTGAACAATGGGAATCTTTCCTTTTCAAGAACGACAGCATTTCAGAGATATTACCGAGCATGCTCCCAATTGCCTACGTTGCCAAGGGAAACGGGCTGTTCACGTCACGATCCAGCTGGACTGATGCGAATACAGTTCATTTGTCCGTTCGCCTGGAGGGAAAAGTGGAGACCGCCCACGAAGGTTATGACGAGGGACATATTTCTTTGGCACGAGGACCAGACAGACTGCTGGTCCATCAGAACTCGATTGGCGATGCTCCGCCGTCCGTATCATTCAATACGATTGTGTTTAATGGTCAGAGCCATCATGCCGCTAACCCTGGCCTGATTAGCCCGGCAATTGATCGCCACGAAGTCGGTGCGGCCTATTCGTATGCGTCTGGTGACATCACAAATGCCTACAAACGTTCTTTCAACGCTGACAGAGCGCTTTTATTCCGACGATCCGTGCTGCATGTGCTGCCCGGATTTATTATTACGTATGATGTTACCCGTAGCAATTCGGCGCTGGGCAACTTGAAGGAATGGTATACGCAGTACCTTTCGAACCCAACGACGACTTCCGACACGATTTCCGCGACCGTTGGCAGTTCGAATGTTTTCGTGAAGGTGCTCTATCCTACGGGAGGCACATTCACTGCGACGAATCCATCAGCCGGGTATTACCGAGTCAAGTACGTCCCGGCGATACAGCAGGAATATGATCAGTTTCTCCATGTCATCGAAGCATCTGGCTCGGCAGCGCTTCAGGCACCCAGTTCGGCCATTTCTGTGACCTCTGGAATGGTAAGAGGGGTTCAGGTCGGAAACGTAATTGCGATGTTTACTTCTAATCAGGACGGCTCTTCGCCTTCAGGGAGTTTAAGCTATCAGTATTCGAGTACGGACCTCACGACACATTACCTGGCTTCACTGAGCCCGGGGACACGCTATGACATCGTGGCCGCGAGCGGGACCTTAACGTGCAGTCCAGCAACATCTGGAGCCTATACTGTGAGTCCCAATGGTCTACTGGTCCTCTCGGTAACTACGGCCGGGGTGGTGAGCCAGGTAAATTGAATTTTTGAGCGCGACGATTGCCGAACGCACAATCGTTCTCCCTCATCAAGAGTGTCGGTTACAACACATCTATCCAGGTTCGCTATTCCGCCGGACAATGTAAGTGCGCAGTTTAGGGTCTTCAAAGGCCTGGGTAAGTTAGGAGCGGAGGCGTATTTGGAGGCTACGTGTGTACCTGATACGTAAAACACTATTGTTCACAATAGGCCTCCTGAACCTCTACGAAGGGATCGCTTGGGCTCTTCCGATTTCCGAGTGCGGCTATCTGACGCAAGCCAGTGCCACCTACACTCTTCAAAACGATGTTTCCTCCTCGGGAACCTGCTTCACTTTGGTTGCTCCAGACATCGTTCTGGATCTCAACGGCCACACAATTACCTACGATAATGGCGAAGGTCTAACAATACCCAACGGGTCTTTCGAATCGGAACTTTCCACCGCTTGGGATACTGGCAGCGCACCAAATACAACGCGATCGGCGGGCAGTTTTATCAATCCCGTAAGCGTTTATGATGGAGACTATGCTTTAAAAGTCCTTACGCCCAGCCTAGATCAAGTCGTCACGTCAGTCGGACAAATTACTCTGGCGCCGAACAAAACCTACAGCCTTTCTGCAATGGTTTACAATCAGGTTAGCGACTCTATCACTGTGGCCGTGCAGTTTAACGGAACTTCCGTCAAAGCCGCGCAAGTCGGAAAAACGGTCAGAGGGTTTCACTACATCAATGCGACATATACTACTGGAGCCTCGACCGAGACTTATGCCATTCGAATCACCGTAACGGGAGCAGGCGCGGCGCCTAACGGGAGTATTTACATCGATGACGTTCGCGTACAAGGCCACCGATATGCTGGGATCATGATTGGGCCGCTAAACTGGAGGTCACCGCCGCGCGTGTCTGATGGCACAAGTCAGTATGGCGCCGCACCCCGTGCCGTCATTAAAAATGGAAAAATTGTTCAAGGCTCCGGTTTAAGCCAGCAGTCCCATGGCCTCATAGTCGAGGATCAAAGCGCGACCGGATTCGAACTTTCTGGATTGGAAATCACCACAAAAGGGGCTAATTCCCGTGCCATTTTGCTTCATTCTGCCAAGAACGCTCAGGTTCACGATAATATTTTCAACCACGCCGTCTTGACGATTACGTCAAGGGACAACTACGACGGTGCCAGCGTCTTCGCGGAGTCAGGCGGGTATGGAACGCAGTTTTACAGCAATACCGTGGCAAGCGGAGTTCAAACCTGGCTTTATGCGCGAACGAATCCAGGAGCGGCGCCTCACGAAATTCACCATAATGACATTACGCTTCAAACCAGGGTCACGAACGGCTTTGCGATCGTTTCCGCTGGATCTAAAATTTTCAATAACTTCATTCACTGCGGCACTGGAAATAATTCGTGTCGCGGAATCTGGGCAGGCGGAATTACTGGAGCGGACACTCCTGGAACGAAGGTTTACAACAATACTGTAGAAGTTCAGCAACTGCCCAGAAATCAGGAATATAACGGTTGCGAAGCCTTCGGCGCATATGGAATCCAAATGCAAGGCACAAACGATGCTGAGGTGTACGGAAATGTCGTTACTGCTTACGCTGATTTATGCGAAGCACATGCCTTTCGCGTCAACCCGGACAACTTACCGACTGCCGCGAACAATCTGGTTCATGACAACACGTTTCGCGCGATTGCCAACGGCGCCGCACGTGCCTCATCCGTGAAGCTCTCGAAAGTTGCTCCGGGTGCAGTGGATATCTCCTCGAACACCATGATTACAAATCGCCGGTGGATCTATGTGAACGAAGGCACCGTCGATAGCCTCACATTGACCGGAAATACGTGGCAAACAGCTGGCGTGTTGGATGAGCCCTTTCACCCGTTCGAAGTTTACACCTGGGATACTCCTCCAGCACATACTTATGTAATCAACATGGTGTTCAGGAATAATCGCTACGCCAATGCAGCAGATGAAGCGCGGTTTAAGGCAGACGTCTACCGGTCCACGATAGGATGGCCTAACATCGAACCCAACTCAAATTATGTGCTCGTTGATGAGCCCATCACGTTGCCTGATTCCACGCCACCCAGTGTTTCAATCTCGTCCCCTGTTGCCGGGTCAATAGTCAAGGGCTCAACCCCTGTTTCAGCCACTGCCTCCGATGATATTGCCGTGGCCCGGGTTGAGTTCTATCTAGACGGTGTGCTCATTAAAACGGCAACCGTCGCGCCCTATTCGTTCAACTGGAATACCCTCTCGACTGGTAGCGGCATGCATGTCTTCAGTGCGAAGGCGTACGACGAAGCTGGTAATGTAACAACGTCGAATCCGATCTCAGTTCATTTTCGGCGTATTCCAAAGTCTCCTGTGATTACGGGTGTGAGATAGAAGAGGAATACCCTATGGAGTCAAAAATTTTGCTGAATATCGCCTTAGCCGTGACTCTCATATCTTTTCTGCAGGGCTGTCGATCAACCGAGGTGAGTTCGCTTTCATCCATGGATGACGTTCCCGTTCCGGCATCTACACAGGGCACGGCGACAATCGAATGGTCTGCCCCCACGCTGAACGATGACGAATCTGCTCTTACCGATCTGACTGGATATAAGATCCATTACGGCACTTCTCCAGGCGGATATAGCGCATCGCTGGATGTCGGAAATGTAAACCGCTACACCATCGCGAATCTTGAACCAGGAATAACCTACTATTTCACCGTCAGCGCTATCAATAGCACCAATGATGAGAGTCCCGTTTCGAACGAAGTCAATAAGCGGGTCGAATGACGCTTACTTGGTTGTGCTTGAGTTGTATTCAGTCCGTGTGGCGGTAAGAGTGAAGGCGATCTTTTCCTTCTTGTTTTCACGGTTGCCTTCAATGGTGATGTGGGCGGGTTCTCCAAGTCGCGCAATGATGCTTGGAGTGGACAGGACACCGTTTGGCGTTTTGTTCGTGTCCACCACGATGAATTCCATGTGAATGGTTTCCTTGTCGGCTTTTACGCGCTTTCCAAGGAGCAAGACACCACCTTTCAGGTCTGTGAGCGTCGTCCAGGAGTTCAGGGAATCATCCATGATGAATTCCTGGGACTTTTTCACCTGCTTGTCGCCATAGCTGTAATTCAGATCAGACTTGATCAAGAAGCCATTCCGCTTCTCAGGTGATGCGTAAGCAGACACGGTAATCAGTAACGCCAGAACGATCATTGTAAGCCGCATAAGTTCTCCTAACATAATTTACGTTCAGGGTGATGACGAAGTTCGGATTGCGGTAAGCAAATCATATATCTCGCGGTCCTGAGGGTGTCTGGAGTATCCCTCTTCGAGAAGTCTGCGCGCGGTCTGCCAGTCGCCTCTTCGGAGCAGGATCTTGGCCAGATTGGCGTACGCCACGTGATATCCGGAGACCTGAATCGCCTTGGCGTAATGATCGGCGGCCTTGTCGACGTTGCCGAAACGCTCTTCCATGGCGCCGAGATTGTTCACGGCCGTACCATAGGTGGGCCGGATTTCCACGGCCCTGTTGAAGTGGGCATGAGCCCGTTCGTGCCGGCCTTCGCGGGTCTCGATGACTCCCAGGTTGTTATGCAGAAGAAAGCTGTTCGGGGATTTCTCAAGGTCGCGCGAATAGAGCGTCGCTCCGTCTTTCCAGTCCAGGGTGCGCGCAAACGTCCTGGCCATCAGGATCGCCAGCAGTCCCGAGAGCGCGACAGCCAGTGAGCGTCTGCGCCGGGAAGTCTCATGAAGCCAGTCAATACGGTCTGCCAGGATCCAGAACAGGCCGATGGAGGGAAGATACATCCATCTCTCGGCCATGGTCATGGGCAGGGGAATCACGATGTTGGACATCGGGCTCAGCCAGATCAGCAGCCAGCAGAAGCCGAAAAGAAAGTGTGGATTCGTCCTTCGATAGCGCCACGCGGAAATGAAAATCACGAGCATCATCGCAAGCCCGATCAACGCCCCCGGAGACGTCCATTCGGAGACGAAGTGGCGCTCCATATGAAGATGAACAGGAAAGATGACCAACCCGAGATATTTCAGGAAAGATTCAAAAAACGTCCAGAGCCGGACCTGCAGCGGCTGATCGGCGATCAAGGAGAGGACCTGAGAATCACCCACAGGAATCCAGGAGAACCGGAGTACGACGAACACCAGTGCCAGAACCCAGAACGCGGCCAGAGTTGCGATTTTCTGCCGCCGCGCGCCCGTGTCCAAGGTGAGTTGAAAAAGCAGGAAGTAGAGCGTGAGGATCGCTGGAAACACCACTGCCGATTCCTTCGAAAGGAGTGCCAAAACGAAAAGGACGAGCGAAACGAGCACATGGAAAGTCCAGCGAGGCCATGTCGTTTCCTTCTTTCCGCTGAAAAGCCAGAGCCCGGGAAGGAGAATCGCCTCGAAAATTCCACATCGCGAAAAAACCGGTGTGACGGTTTCGGCATGAAGCGGATGGACCGCAAATAGAGCGGCCGACCAGAAGGCGCCCGTGAGGCTGAAGTGGCGGCCCAGGACCCAGAAAAGCGCCAGAACGACGCAAAGGTGATAGAGGATGTTGCTCAGATGGAATCCGAGCGGATTCAACCCCCAGATGTGGAAATCCGCGACGAAAGAAAGATTCGCGATCGGGCGAAAGTAGTTGCGGACCTCAAGGGTGGCCGGATTGAAAACCTGCTTCAGCGGGTCGATGTGCGGGTTCGTGAGCATGCCCACGATCATCTCGTCGTCCCACAGAAACTCACCCGCCGGCGCGTAGGCGTACGCAGCGAGCGTCAGGAAACCCAGAAGCAGACTGTACAAGCTGAAACGATAATGTGCGCTTGTTTTCATTCAAGACCTCAGTTGCGATTGAATTAAAGTAGCGCAGATTGCACCGCCGCGTCACCATTTTCTGGGTTGGATCATGGTTTGCAATTTTCATGGATCAATTGGCATCCAGCATCAGCTTGATCGGCATTTTTGCTGTTGGCCTCTCGGTCCTGGCGGGCGCAGCATGCGCGGGTAAACCCTTGGAAAAAGCCCCTCTTTTGGTGACGCTTGGATCGAAAGCGGAGAAAGGCGGGCTCATCCGGCTTGACGAGCAGACGGAGTCACTCTCGTTGAAGATCAAGGTTCGTGAAATCGGCAAGCAATCGTTGCGGCAGCGGTTTGCAATGGAGGAGGAGCTCATCCCCTCCGGAGGGGCGCAACTGAGAATTGAGCTTGAGGACCTTCCGATCACGATCGATGCAAACCGAGTCAAAAAGGGGGTCTGGGAACTCGAATTGCCGCCGAACGTTCTTCAGCTCCTCGCCAAGGGGAATCAGGACGTTCAGTACACGGGAAAGCTCGTGCTCGATTCCTTCGGGGACCGGAGCATTCCTGTAACCCTGAAATTTGACGCGACCCCAAAGAGAAAACCGCCGCGACGGTCCGCGGGGTAGTCAACGAGTTGTTTCAGGAACCAGCCTTGCAGCATCCGTTTCATGCGTTCTTGGCCGTTCGCGAAAAAAATTCTAGCGGCCTTTCTGGCGCTTTCAGTGCTGATGCTCAGTACGGTATTCGTCACCGTTTTTTCGATCCGTAAGGTGGCTCGAGAGCACGAGGCCACGGTCATGGCCGAATCCGAAAAGGCGAGGGGCGCTGAACTCAGCAGATTGCATCAGCAGCGAAGTGCAGAGCTGCGCGCGTATCTCATCTCGCGCGATCGAAGGCATCTGAAGGATCATGCGAAGACCCGAGAGGAATTTTCACGAATTCTGGGCGTATTGGCTGCGGACCTCCCGCCGTCTGATCAGGCGAGCACGGTGATATTGGAGCAGATTCGCTCTCACGAGACGGAGTATAACCGGCTTGTCGGACGAGCAGTCAAAGAGCCCGCGCGGGCGAGCTGGATATTGGAGACGCTGCTTCGGCCGCGCCGCTTAGCCCTTGAAAAGTCGGTTGCCGATCTGAATGGGAACCTTGCGGAGCGGTTGCAGGAGTCCCAGCGGTCAGATCAGAAAATGACCCGGGGAACGCTGCGCACAATCATCACGCTGGTGGCTATTAAATTCCTGGTTCTGCTTGGCTTGGGCTGGCTGCTCAACCGAACCGTGCTCGAGGAACAAAATACTCTGGTTCGCGCGAACGAAGCGCGCGACATCCTTCAAAGGGCCGAGAGGCGAGCGGCGTTTCTGGCAAACATCGGAAGAATTCTCACTGAAAGCCCCGATCCGCACGCAGCGCTTTCGCAGGTGGCGAATCTGGCGGTGGAGTGGCTTGCCAACGTGTGCCTGATTGAGCTGGTGGATGCGCCAGGATATTTGAGGCCAGTGGCGCTTGCTATTTCCGGTATCCAGGATCGCGAGCTGCTCCTGGGCTCGTTGCATCGCGACCTGCCGGGCGGACTCGGTTCGCTTTTTGGCCATGACGTGATTCTGCAGAGTGCACATCCCGTCCTCGCTAAACA
>MEPR01000038.1:0-434 GCA_001769835.1 Bdellovibrionales bacterium GWB1_55_8 | reverse complement strand
TGCCGCTTCGCGCTCGCAACCGGACTCTGGGTGTGCTCCTTCTGTTTCGTACGGACGCAACAGCTTACGACGAGGCCAGCCTGCAGTTCGTCAACGAGGTCGGTCATCAGGCCGCTTTGGCTATCGATAACGCTCGCCTTCTTCAGCAGGCCGAAGAGGGTCTGCGGATGCGCGAAGAGCTGCTCGCGACTGTATCTCACGATCTGAAAAATCCTCTGACGACCATCCGGATGAACTCGGAAATGCTGCTGACCAGACATAGAGCCGCCCAGGACCTTGCCGCGGGAACCATGGCGAAAGCCATCCATGAGTCTTCCAATCAGATGCAGCGGTTGATTCACGATCTGCTCGATCTGACAAAAATCGAGTCGGGCCGGATCAAGCTCGATCGCCGCCCTCATGATGCCGATGAGCTGATTTCGGATCTGATGAAG
>MEPR01000037.1:61919-62132 GCA_001769835.1 Bdellovibrionales bacterium GWB1_55_8 | reverse complement strand
AAAGGATAAAGTTCTCCTTCCCGTTCTATCCCAATTCCGTTGGCGACATCGTAACCGTCATAACCATCAAGGCTGCCACCGAAAACACCTCCTTCAGAGATGTTGGCTGGAGATGCTTGTCTGGAATTGCTTTCATCGGAGCTTTTGGCGGTCAAACCCAGCTCCAAGCGCCGGGTCGGAGGGGGTGATGAGGCTTTGTGAGAGTGTTTTTTT
>MEPR01000037.1:0-61898 GCA_001769835.1 Bdellovibrionales bacterium GWB1_55_8 | reverse complement strand
ACGAGGAATGTCGGTTTCGTGGGTGGACGCGGACTCTGCGACCCCATCCAGAGCGCAAGCCCCAGGCAGCATAGATGGACGATAAGCGAAAAAATGACCGAAATCTTCACTCGCACTACTTAAGCGGTATTGGGACAAATTTCTAGGTTTGAATGGGGGACAATCCAAGACCCGGGTTCATGACACGCGAATAGGTTTCTTCAATCGGAATCTCTTGAATATCGCCCTCATAGGGCGGCAGCGTTTCGAAAAGGTGCGCTTCTGTTTCACTGAACTGCCATGAAACCTGACCACTGGGCAGTTCGACGACCACCAGATTGTCCGCTGCTACGCCGACTTTCATGCCACAACTGCGGGCTAGCTGACCGATGAGCCCCACGCAGGCGTCGCGTTCGATAGTGGCACTTTCTTTCACAGCTATCAGACGCTTGTTTTCGGCTTCCAGGAGGAGCATGTCGGATTCAAGCAGATCCAGTTTCTTCTCGACCTGATTATTGTAGTCGAAGACGTACCTTTGCATGTTCTTGAGTTCCTGGATCAGAAGGGCAACGTCAGAATCCTGGGATCGGGCTTTCATCTGATTGAGTTCATAATCGGTAAGCATGATTCAAGCGTATGCCTCATCAGAATGGTAATCCAGCAGAACCGAACAAATAATGGCTGCTTAAATCCATTGTGTTAAATTTCATTCATGAAGGCTCATCGAGGACGGGTTACGGCCGCACTTCTGCTTTCTACTTTCATGACTGCAATTGAAGTGACCATTGTCGGTTCAGCCAATCGCCATCACGATCATCGGGGACCTTTACAAACCCGAAGAACGGCATCGAGTTCAAGGCTGGATTGGCAGCATTTTTGCGTTTTCGGCGATTGCAGGCTCCGCATTGGGGGCTTTTATCGTTGATTTGGGACACTGGCCCTGGATCTTTTTCCTGAACGTCCCACTTGGTTTCCTTGCGCATCGATTACCTGGGCTCCCCGATGCTGGTTTTGGGAGTAGGTGTCCTGATGTTGATTCTGCTGGAGGGCGGGGTCGGATGGCCTTGGCTCAGCTGGGACTCCTCGGCACTCAGAGAGGGAAAGGTGCCGGAACCCATTATTCCTCTTTGGGTTTTCAAGGATCGCCTGATTCTGTTTGCGGGGCTTGCATCTTTCCTGAACGGCGCCATTGTCATCGGATACAGCGCAATGGTTCCGACGCATGTGCAAGGTGTTTTGGGGCGAAGCGTACTGATTGCAGGAATGACCCTCGCGGGCATGTCCATTGGCTGGCCGCTGGCGAGCTTTGCGTCAGGAGCGATGATGGCGCGCATGGGTTACAGGAAGACAGCAATTCTTGGCGCGATGATTGTTCTTCTTGGTGCGAGCGCCGTCCTGATGGCTGCTCCGGTGTCCGCGTTTGCGTTGGGATTCGCTGTCTTCGTCGTGGGACTGGGGCTTGGATTTCAGTCCAACGCCTACATCATCACTATTCAGTCGGCAGTGGAATGGAAGCAGCGTGGCGTCGCAACGGCGAACAATATTTTCATGCGAACACTCGGTAGTTCTGTCGGTGTCGCGGCATTCGGTGGCATTCTGAATTCGACAGTATCGGGATACCTGCAGAGAGCTCCGATCTCGGTTGCTGATAGGTCTTCATCGCTGAGTCTTGTGAACCGGCTACTCGATCCTTCTCAATCCGGTTTGCTTGGGAATGATCGTGTTGTACTGATTCAGGCGCTATCTCAAGGAATGCTTACGGTTTTTTCCTTCATGATTGTTGCTGCAATGATCGGGATCGGTTTGGCCTGGCAGCTTCCTCGGCAGTTCGAGAGGCGATGACGGTACAAACATTGAAAGGCGCTCGCTGTGCCTCTTCCTCCTATGGCTTCGTCCGGGGAAAAAAAGCGTTCGTGGTTTCAGCTGGTCTGGATCAGGTACATCGATCCTATGACAAGCCAGGGCGAACCGGCTCGTTCCGATGCGGTACGATATGTCATTCCGCTCGGCGTCATTACGCTTATCCTCTATTTGACCGGCATCATCGCTCCGTTTCTTGGCGGGACCGTTCTTGCGCTGCCACTGGGGGGACTCATTCTATGTGCATTGCTGGGAGGTTTGGGGCCCGGCCTGTTGAGCTTAGTGGTCGCTGCATTAGCCCAGGCGGTGTTTTTTATCGAGCCCATCGGGAAGCTTTTCCCGATGGCGCCACAAAGCGCGTTGCGATTGGGTTTGTTCATAGGACTGGGGTTGATCAATGTCCTCTTGGCGAGCTCGTTTCGGGAAGCGTTTCGTCAAATTTCGCGTGATCGAACCGCACTGGAAGCCGCAAGAAGCCTGCTCGATGCCATCGTAGAAAATCTACCAGCGATGATTTTTGTGAAAGACGCCAGGGATTTGAGCTTCGTTCTTTTTAATCGCGTTGCCGAGGAGACCTTCGGGTGGCCCCGCGCGGAGATGTACGGCAAAACAGATTACGACTTTTTTCCCAAGCAGGAGGCTGATTCATTTCGTGCAAACGATATCGCGGTACTGACTTCCAAAAAGCTCTTGGAAATATTCGAAGAACCCATGAAATCCAGAAACAAGGGTGAACGTGTTCTGCATACGAAAAAGGTGCCGATTATCAGCGATAGAGGAGAGCCTTTGTACCTGTTGGGCATCGCTGAAGATATTACGGAACGCTCGCTGGCTGAACGAGAGCGACGTGAACTCCTGATCGAACTGGAACGATCAGTTCGAGCCCGAGAGCATGTGCTGGCGGTGGTGTCGCATGACCTTAAAAATCCTCTAAGCGCCATCAAAATGGCTGCGCGGGTGCTTGAACGCTTCAGCGCCCACGATGAAAGAGCGAAATCGCTTGTTCAGACGATCAATGCCTCTGCGAGCAGGATGGAGCACCTGATCAGGGACATCGTAGATCTTGCGGCGTTTGAGGCGGGGTCTCTCGTGATTGACAAGAAGCCGCAGGATGTTCGTGAGGTGTTTTCCAGCTTGAAGCCTGAGATGCGTCCGCTTGCGGAAAGGAAGTCGATACGCCTCTCCTTCCATTCCTCTCTTGCGCCGGATAAAGCCGTCCTGGGCGATTCTAACAGGATCAAGCAGGTCCTTTCGAATCTGATTGGGAATGCTATTCGATACACGCCCGAAAAGGGCTCAGTGACGGTATCTGCCCGGGAAAACGGCGATTTCGTTCGTTTAGAAGTCGCGGATACCGGGCCTGGGATATCAGAAGAGCTTTTCCCCCATCTTTTCAAGCGATACTGGAGAGCTGAAGCGAGCTCCTCGGGGCATGCGGGCCTTGGCCTCAGTATCGCGAAAGCCATCGCGGAGGCGCATGGAGGTCAGATAGGCGTTGAGAGCAAAGTAGGGGTGGGCAGCACCTTCTGGGTTACTCTTCCGATTGCGATCAGTGTGCGCAAGACAGCGTAAAGTCGAAGATTCCACTCGGAAATCATCTGAGGCACCATTCGGCGGCGAATTTTAACTGTTCAGTCAAGATTTAGTGGCGCGCGACCTGGCATCGACGTAAAAGCGCCTCTGAACTCATAGGAGACCGAAAATGAAAAGACTCGCAAGTATCCTGGGATTGATGGTGTTTGTCTCGGCTCTGGGCGGAGCAGCAAAAGCGGATGATATCTGGGTCGGAAACTTTGCTGTTCAGATTGAACGAGGCGGATACTCCGGACCGTGCGAGCCTGCGTCGCCATTGGGCAATGGTACTGTCTCCTATGACAGCTGGGCCCGGCAGCGTGCGACGGTTAAGTTGGTCTGTTTTGAAGTTTATCGAAAGGATGTCACCGAATATTTCCGTAGCTTCAGTGACATCGACAGGTATCTTGGTCTTCGCGTATATCGGATCGACGGCGGTGCGCCGTCCGGGGATGGGCGATGGGGCGTGAGTCTTGTGGGACGCCGTGGAAACAATGCCGTCTATGCCCTGGATTTGAGCGCCTTTGATCCGTTCAGTAATAATCAGAATCCGCAGGGCGATCAGTTTGAGCAGTTGTTCATGATTTCCGTCGGGGAACAGGATCCGGACTTCGCAATGCGGAACCAGGAATTCACCGTGATTTATAAACGCTATTGAGAAGTTCGCGGGTTGGCGTCAACTTCGATCGTTATCAAATGCCGGTTCCGAGAGTTCCATTGAGTGATCTTTCACATCGGAAGGCCAATTCCGGATATGAGCGAGGAAAGTCTTCTTTTCCCGCTTATAGAGCGCGCGAAGCGCCTCTTCGTAGCCCTCTAAGTCTCCGGCCATGGCGGACATGAATTTGTAAGTACGTTCTTGAGCCTGCTTGACGTGACCAGTATTTGAGGACTTTTTCCTTGCGTCTTCAACCAGGGTTCGCAGAGTCGCGGATGCGCCGCCCGATTGAGCGGCGAGCCACTCCCAATGGCGGGGCAATAAAGAGACCTCGCGAGAGACCACGCCCAGCTTCGGTCTCCCCGGGCCGTAACTGACTTTTGGAGCCTCGTCAGAAACATAAGTTTCAAGGCGTTTGAGAACGTCCCGTTCATTGCCACGAAAGTTGAAGTCTATCGTTTTTCCAGTGGCGTCGCTGAAAATCAAAATTGTGCTGTTTTCCGCTTTTCCGAGTCGTTTCTTTATTTGCATCACGACTTCCGAGAGCGGACCTCGCAAAAGCAACCTGTTACCTTCAAAGGCCGTATATGTGCTGGCGGTTTCCACTGGTCACCTCTTGAAAGAATAATGCCCGGGTGATATTAGAGAGTCAATATCACCCGGGCATTATTCCATCTTCAGTTCGTCCGTGATGCCGATATGTCGCCTGTGAATTTTGGCATCAGCCTTCCTTCCCTTGAAAGAGGAATTGAGCCAGAAGGTTTCTGTCAACAGCCCTGGCAGGTGCAGGCACCCTGTGATGCGCAAACGGCATTGCACGTAGCGAGATCCGGTTCCGCCGCGCTACCCGTGTTGCTTCCGTAAACGGTGATGCAGCCCGCAACATTGTTGCAGTTCCAGACGATCCTGCAGCTGTCGTCGTCGTTGTCGGAAACGGGAGTGTTCGCATCGGCGGGAACCGGCGGGGTTACGAGTGGCAACGTGGCAATCTTTGACTTGATCGTCGTGGGGGTGGCGGAGCCCCAAGTGATGCCTTGGCCGGTCAGGACGTTTTTGATTTCCTCATAGGTCGAGGGATCGTTCAAGAATCCTCCCGCAAACGTCTGCCAATCCGGCGGTGTTCCCGTTGAAAGGCCGCTCAGATTCCCGGCGAGCGCGGTGTCGATGAGATTCCTCATTGCAGCACTGCTGGCCGCAGGCGTGTTCGGATCGCTGTAACACCACGTATTCGCCGGTGGCGGGGAAACGCCTCCCGGACAGATCAATTGACCGGCCAGCGTCGAAGTCGGGTTGATGTCAATGGTGAGTTGCGCCTGCGGGATCGCAATGTCCTTGGGGAGCTCGGCGATCATTGTCAGGGTCTGCGCGGAATCACTCGCGGCGAGAAAGAGTGGGTACTCGCGAGTAGGGGTCAGTGCCGATTCGTCTATTGTGAAAGTGTAGCTCCCGTCGGAGTGGGTGACTGCCTTATTGGGAACCCCGCTCGTTGAGCTGAAGCTCAGCCCGACCAAGCGCCCTGTGCCATTTGGGCCCTGGGGCATGAGTAACCGCACGAATCCTCCCGCTACCGGAGTCCGTGTTTGTGCTCCGGTCATCACTTTTCCACGTACGACTAGAGTCGACTCCGACACGCTCGATACGTCTGAGCAAGACAACATGATGAATGAGAGTAGCAGTGGCGATAATCCGGCTACAGTTTTCATTGCTTGCTTTCCTCTGAATCGGAAAAGATGAAGGAGAATCCTAAACGTATCTCGAATCCGGACAATCCGGCCTTCATCGTTTGTCCGGCGGAATTGAAAATTTTTGTATCAGAAGTGGAAGGTGCGATGTCCGTGAAGGTGGTGAGCGGAAACCCAAAATGATAGAGCGCCGAGATGTCGGCTCGAAAAAGTGATTCCGTATAGATGCGCGCGCCGAGCCCGAGCGATGAGTCCAGACTCACGGCTTTGAATGCGGAGTCCCCTGCATCGACAGAGACCAGCGCAGTCCCCGCGTTGATGGGCAGGAAAAGTTGAATCAAGCCGAGCTTTCCATAGGGCTGGTTCAGCGGGATATCGAAACCGACAAAGAGACCAATGACGTTCAAGGATGCATTCGGATAATAACTGGTGAGAAAATCTGCCGGGTCATAAATTTCGAGAGATGGCACTGTTGTTTTGGCGTAACGCAGGCCGATCTTGACCTGATCCTTGGCTTCCACTCCTCCCTCGAGGACCGACACGTTGCCCGTGTTGAAGCGATCCGAACCAGCGAATTGTGGATGATAGGCAGCGGAGTACCCAAAAAAAACCGCACCTTTATTGCCGACCCATCTGGTCACCGGGCTCGTATCCGGTGATGCGGTTGCGCTCGGCGAGCCTATGATCGTCAGAAGCGCGGGTATGACCTGTTTGAATCTATTTGAACGAAAGTTCATGACGGTTTCATCTCAGGGGCAGTGTTCCACTTATTGGATTGTAAGGATAGGTTTAATGACGGTAGGAGTTTTGACCCGCTGGCCAGATCGTAGCTGAGGACCTCATTATAAAAGGACTTCGCAGATTGAATTCCGCTTTTGATTGAGATACATTTTCAGGACGGTCGAAGACCCGTCCTCTGCGTCCCCATCGTCTAGAGGCCTAGGACGACGCCCTCTCACGGCGTAAACCGGGGTTCGAATCCCCGTGGGGACGCCAATTTCTTACTATATTGTCAAAAATCCGCTCCATCAGGCCGCCCGTGATGCCACTTGAAGTCATGTTCCGGATTTGCAGGTAATCTCTTGAACTTAAAAAAGGAGGACTTATGGCAAAAAATTTACCGGATTTCTGGCGTCGTGGACTGCAGGACCCGTTTCGCGACATCTCCAGGCTGCAGCGGAGTGTCGACCGGCTGTTCGCTGATTTCCTAAGCCCTGTGGAAGAAGGCAGACAAGGCGGGCAGGAAAATTCCATGTTCACGCCTGCCTGTGACGTTGAAGAAAAAGATAAAAGCTTCCTGCTTAAACTGGACCTCCCCGGGATCAAGAAGGAAGACATCAAGATTGAGTTGAACGAGAACCAGCTGGTTGTTTCAGGGGAGCGAAAAGAGGAGAGGAAGGAAGAAAAGGACTCTCGGTCTTTCTACGAGCGCAGTTACGGCAGCTTTTACCGTTCTTTTGCACTGCCAAGTACCATCCGCGAGGGTGATATCCGAGCGACTTATGACAACGGGGTGCTTTCGATCGAACTCCCGAAAGTGGAGGCTCCCCGCTCCAAGCAGATTCAAATCGGTGAAGCAACGCGGAAGGGGGAGAAGGCAGCCTAGATTCCTTACCCGGCTCGTTTTATCTCCTGCGTAGCGTCGCCTTGCGTGTCGGATCGCTTGCCGGAATCGCGAAGCTTGCGGTCTTTTGTGATGCGGTAGACAGGGACGGATACGAGTGCCGCCGTTACGCAGGTGATTGCTCCGAGAATAGCAAGGACCCCGAAGCTCACGAAAGCGAGGTTCTGCGCCAGCAGCAGGGAGCCATAACCCACGATCGTGGTGAAGGAGCAGAGCGCGACCGCTCCTCCTGTCTGGCGGACTGCCAAAGGCATCTTTCCTGGTCCTTCCTGGCGGTAGCGTTGGAAGACATTGACTCCGTAATCCACTCCTAATCCGATCGTGAGGGGAAGCGCGATGAAGTTCAAAAAGTTGATTCGAATATCGAAAGCCAGGATCAGGGCGACCAGCCAGACCCCTCCCAATGCAAGCGCGAAGAGAACGGAACCGATGGTCCGTATGTGCCTGAACAGAACAGTGACCAGGAGAACCACTGCCAGAAGCGACACCAGAGTTGCCTTGGGCCCGTCCCTGGATATCGAAGCAAGCGTGTCAGCTGAAACCGGTAGCGTTCCAGCCACCGGCGCTCCCGGGGAAACCGAATCCGTAATTTCCCTGAGTGTGTGTACGAATCTCAGCAGGTTGTTGCGTTTGCGAATTTCTTCGCCAATAGGAGGTTCGGTGATCACAAGGTTTCCTATGCTGCCATTCCGCTCCGTGAACTTTTCAAGTATCAGGGCCGGCAAGTCATTCCTTCTTATTGGAAAAAGCGGCGTTTGAATCAGCTCCAGTGCGAGTTTTCTCTCCTGTGCGGGAAGTTCGCTGAGAACTCGGACCGGAAGCAGCCTTCTGATCTCGCGAATAACCGCCATTTTTTTGGACTGATTGTCTGGAATGAAGTCATCGAGGGTCTGAACTGATGCAATCAGGTTATTCGCGTCTTTGCTCGCGTCGCGAAGCTTGCCCGCGATTTGTCGGGCCTCCTGGCGGTTTCTTGCGAGGATCACAATGGGCGAAAGATAGCGTTGGAAAATCTCGTCCTGGAAACGTGAATAGTACGCCGAGCCTTCAGTGAGGCTCCGCCGGCTTCGTAGTTTTGCAAGGTTCGCCTCCATTATTTCATCAAGCGGGGCAGGCCAAAGGGCAATGCTCACGAAAGAGACAGCGGTCGCGGCGAGAGTCAGTATCCAGAGCGGGCGCGCGAACCGCACAAGGAATCCTGGAAAGCCGTTAGGCTGAGGGTCCGCTTTTTTTACGACCTTCAATGGATGCCTCTTCTTTTTCGCATCCAGGAGGCTCACAAGGGCGGGCAGAAAGGTGAACGCGCTGATCCAGCACAGGACCATTCCGATCAGGCCGATGATGCCGAATTGCCGAAAACCCCGGAAATCGGTTGCCATGAGCGAGCCATAGGCGAGCCCCGCCGCGAGAGCCGCAGTCCAGGTGGAGGTTGCCGTCAATCCTGCGCCCCGGCAAAGGGCCTGGTTCACTGATTCACCGGTCCTGCGTCTTTCCAGATACCGGCTCAGGAGGATGATTCCGAAGTTGATTCCATTTCCAATGACAATGCTGCCAAGGAAAGCGGAGTTTGCATTCAGATAACCGATCAGGAAATAGGCGATGCCGAATGTGACGAGAGTCGCCACGATGACGCTGCTCAGAAGAGCGAAGGTGACCATCGCTGAGCCGAAATACAGCAGCATGGCCAGGAGTACGATGACTGTGACTATAACCATGGAGCGCTTCAGGTCCTGAACGAGCGCTTCCTGTTCCTCAACGATATTCTGGACGCCCCCTGTGAACGCAATTCGAAGATCGGGCGCGTAGCTGAGGGGATCAATCGCGACGATCGCATCGTCGACTGTCTTCTTCAGTCTTCGAGCCATTCCGATATCAGAGGCTCTGCCTGGCGCATTCACGAGAATCGCCCGTTTTGTTCCGTCAGGAGTGGCGTAGTAGCCTTCTGGAAAACGCGTATACCCTTCGATTCTGGACTGATATTCCTGTCTTAACGCATGGAAATCGAGCTTTGGAACGGGTAGTTCTATTTCGCTGAAGATATTCAAAGGGTTTCTGATATTGGTTTCATAGTCGATCCGGTCGCGGATATACTTCCTGATTTTTTCGAGATCACGAAGTTCCATGTAGAGCGCCCGGCGTCGCGAAAAAAATCGGAGCTCTTGCGTGATGCGATATTCGATACCGGCGATGATGTTACTGGGAGCACGAGAGAGTCGCACTGCCAGGTCGTCGACGAATTTTCGGCCTGCATCCGCATCCTTCGTGAAGACCAGGACAGTCAGATTATCAATTGAACGAAGCCGACTTGATATTTCCTCGAGGTCCTTGACGCTTCGTTCCTGGTTTGGAAGCATTTCCTGAAGGTCCGGCCTGAGATTCCGATAAAGCTGGACGGTGTAATAGCCGCCGAGGGTGCCCAGAATCAGACCGATCGTCACTATGATGCGCGAGTGGCGGAGTACGAGCCGGAGAACGGACTCAATCACGAAAAACCCCCGCCGCGCTGCTTGCATTTCGCGTTCTTAGCCAGGTGTGCTATTTCTTGAATTCATGAAGAAGCAGATCATCGGCATCATGGGAGCCATGCCCGAGGAAATCGCGGGTATGGCGGCGGATTTCACTCAGGGATCGACGCTGCGAATCGAGCGTGGCCAGAGAGTCTATGATCGGGGGATCATGAGCGATCGCGATGTCGTTCTGGTTTATACCCGGTGCGGGAAGGTGGCGGCCGCGACCACCGCGGCACATCTGATCATCGAATTCGGGGTGACTGAGATTCTTTTTACCGGTGTTGCAGGAGCTGCTGATCCAGCGCTCCGGGTTGGGGATGTGGTCATTGGTAGCGCCTATTACCAGCACGACATGGATGCACGCCCGCTTTTTGCACGACACGAAATCCCGCTTCTGGGTACGGACCGTTTTCTGGCGGATCCTGTACGGGTGAAAACAGCCATGCAGGCGTCCACACGTTTTCTTGCAAGCCGTGAAGGGTCAAATTCGCGGGTGGTCGCTGGGGCCATTGCCAGCGGGGATAAATTTTTTGCCTGCAGATCAGAATTGGATGAACTCCGTTCCAGGATTCCTGAAGTCGCCTGTGTCGAGATGGAAGGGGCTGCCGTCGCGCAGGTATGTCACGAGTACGGAATCCCGCTCACTGTCATCCGTACGATCTCGGATTCGGCTGATGAACAGTCGCCTGTCGATTTCGCGACCTTTATTCAGGAGGTCGCCAGCGCCTATTCCCGTGGAATCGTGAGAGAGTTGTTGAGTTGTTGATTTTGTGTGCTAAAGGCGCCAGGCGATATAACGGTCGAGAACACGCAGCGCCCGGTCTGCACTTCGAAACACAGGGACGCCTTCTCTTTCAAGTCGCTCGGCCATCAGGTCATAATCGGTGCCGGAATCAATCACCGCAACCCAGGGTTTAACGGAAGTTTCCCGGATATGGATGAGGCGCTGAACTATCGAGCCAGGCGCGTCCATGTTTTCAGGATGATGCGTTGACTTCGGAAGGGTTTGCAGTGAGGGGGTCAGTGGAACGCAGCCCACTACAGCACAATCGATCGATGCATCTTCCAGTGTCGCGCGAATGACGGCCTCATAAACCTCGTCGTTTGCCATCGGCGTGAGATCCATTGGATTGTGAACGTCGACCAGGCCGTTGATTCGCGCTCGCTCAAGAATCTCATGCAATTTCAGAACTGTGGGATCACTGAATTGTGGCAGTCCAAGATGTCCGAGATTGTCGGCAAAACCCACGCATTCGAAACCTGCGTTTGAAATCGCGGCGACCCCCGCTCCAAGGCGCCTCGATGACGGCGTGCTCGTGAGTTGCGTGCCACGGAGCTTCAGGAACACGCGCGTCAGGTCTTCGAACTCATCGATCGTCTCAGCGAGGAGGATTCCGGCAGAGCGGCAAAGTTGCTGGGTGACTTGCCAGTTGCCGGCAATCGAGGCCGTGTGACTGGCGCTTGCAGCCGCACCTGCCTTTGTTCTGCCGCCGGAATAAAGAATGACCGGACGCCGCGAAGAGGTGAGTTCGCGAGCGGTTTTCAGGAACCGTTTGCCATCCAGAGGTTTGAACCCTTCAAGATAAACGGCAAAGACTTCGATTTCGGGATCTGTTTTGAGGTAATCCAGGTAATCGGCTACCGTGAGATCCATCTGGTTTCCGATGGAGAGCGTATAGCGCGGATTCACTGAACCGAGCTTGCTCAGCCGTGAGATTGCGAAAGCGCCGCTTTGGGAGATCACGGCAAGAGGATCGGCTTTTCCTTTCGCGAGTGGGAGCTTGAATTCCGGAATGAAGAGAGTGTTCATCTTGCCCGGAACCGAGCGGACACCCAGGCAGTTGCCGCCGTTGATGACGGGCCCTCCTGAGGGCGTTTTTCGCGAGCGCTCCAGGCTTTCGTTCATTCTGCCGACAAGAGCTTCGTTTCCCTTCTTTTCTTCAAGCCCGCCCGGGATGAGAACGATGCTTTCAGTCTTGTCCTGCTCGGCCGCCAGCGCTAAGGCATCAATCGCCTGGGTGGCCGAGACCGCAAGAATCAGCAGATCAACTTTCGTTGGAAGCGAAGCAAGATCCGGTACGCAGCGACATCCGTCCAGTAAATCGAGCCCGGGCTTGATCACATAAACGTTTTCCGGGGCGTAACCTTGAGCGAGGATGTTCTTCAGAATAATCCGGCCCGGGTTCATTTTTTCCGAAACACCCATGATCGCAAGCGATTTGGGTTCCAGAAGGTTTTTCAGTTTTCTGATCGGGCGGGGCGCACGGTCGCGAAGAGACGCAGTGTCCCGCAGCTTTACCAGCGCGTCCAGTGCAACCAGTTTTGCTGGCGTGGACGGGGTGATGACGAACGGATTGACTTCAAAATCCGCGATCTCAGCGCCGAGTTCCTGCGCCAGTCGGGCCAGTTTCAGAATTACGTCCTGAATGGTCTCAAGGCGCAAAAGCGGAGGTTGACCGCGTTGTGGAAGCGCAGCTGATCGCACGGCTGCGACGGCGCGTAGGCGCGCTGAAATCTCGCTGTCACAGGTGAGAAGTTCTTCCGGGTTGAAAATGGCGGTTGCTTCATCGGGCTTCAACGCGGCGCCCAGGAATTCGGCAGCGGTTCCTCCCGCTCCCAGGGTCAGAACAGAGCCGAAATCCTCCGTCCACCGGAAGCTCAAAAGAAGTTCGGAACCAAAGGTCGTCGCAAAAGCGACCTTCTCGTTCACTGTGTACCCAGAGATGTCGAATTCACCCGAAAGTCTGTCATGCATTTCAGCGATTGCCGCTGAAACCGCCTCAGGCGACTTTGAAACGATGCGGACGCCCCCAAGCTCCGTCTTGTGCTGAATATCTTTGGATATGACTTTCACGACAACCCTGTCGCCGGGGAGGTTCGTCAAATCTGATGCTTGGATTCGAGCGCCAACCGCTTTATTCGCGGGCACAAAAAAGAACTCCGGCGTCACGATATCGAGCGTCCGCAGAATCGACATTCCTTCGGTTTCAAGAAGATCAGAACGACCCTCTTTTCGTACCTTGTCTAGGATTGCGGATATCTGTTCGCGCGGGAAACTTGGCTTGTTCATTCGGCGTACGCGGCTCTTCCGGCTTCAAAGGCCTTCAGGTTCATCTCCACAATAGACGAGCCCTTTCGTTCAAAGAGCTTTCGGACGGCATTCCTGAGACTTTCAGGTTGAAGCGGGAGTACTGCTGCGGACGCTCCAACGAGGACCATGTTCGCCGCGCGAGTGGAGCCCGCTTCACGTGCCAGGCGTTCAGCATCGATCTGGCGGGAGTTGGGAAGTCTGCGAATTTCGGTCAGGACTTCTTCCATGAGAGGGTAATTCGTGCCGATGTTCTGCACCGGGGCGATTGCCGTGACCAGCTGGCCTTCGGGCGATAGATATTCAAGATACCGGAGTGACTCCAGGGGTTCGATGGAAAGGATCAGGTCAGCCGTCCCGAGGGGAACCAGTGGACTATGGATCTCTGAATCAGAAATGCGAAGAGTGCCGGTGACGGCGCCCCCTCGTTGGGACATTCCATGCACTTCTGATTGTTTGACGTGCAGGTTCTCCGAAATCGCCGCCGAGGCGATTGTCGCCGCGACTGAAAGGATTCCCTGTCCGCCCACTCCTGCAAACACGATGTCGTATTTCATGTTTTCTTTTTCTTCGCTGTTTCGACGCATTCCCGGACCGCGATGATGACGGAAATTCCAGGGTGTTCCACTTCCTGCCGGATCAACTTCGCGTTCTCCTCGATGAATTTCCGATGAGTCGTGACCACGTGAAGGTGTTCGGGGGAAACGCCCAGCCCCAGGACAACGTCTTTCAGCCGAGGCGAGGGAACGATGGTGGTTTGTCCGCCGGTCATGGCGACGGTCTCGTTATCGAGAATCATGACGGTCATATTGGTATTGGAGGCTACGGCATCGAGAAGCGCCGTCATTCCAGAATGGAGGAATGTGCTGTCTCCCAGTACCGCGACGACTGGATGGAGTCCTGCATCAGCGGCTCCTTTTGCCATTCCAATGGAAGCTCCCATGCAGACGCAGGTTTCAATGGCGTTGTACTCGGGCATGGCACCCAGCGCATAACATCCGATGTCTGATGTCACGAGATGCGGCTGGAATGAAGCAAGAGCTGCTTTGATGGAATGGAAGCTGTCGGTGTGAGGGCATCCCGGACAAAGTTGCGGTGGACGGCCCGGAAGTTTCAGACCTCCGGGTAATTTCTGCCCCTGCATTGAGGGGATTCCAAGAGTTTTCCGGACGATCTCGGGTGTGAGTTCTCCCTGAGCAGGAATGCTCCCGCTCATCTTTCCAACTATTTCGATATTCGGAGGGATGACTCCTCGTAAGAAGCGCTCCACGAACGGATAGCCTTCTTCCAGAACTATCAGCGTCTTTACGGTTGCCGCGAGATCTCGAATCTTCTGTTCGGGGAATGGATAGGCGCCGATATGAAGATGTGAAACAGGGCGCTTGAGCTCGGATTGGCATTCACGGTAATAGGCGAGCGCAAGACCGGTGGTGATGACGCCCAGTTCGCGGTTCGTGTTTTCAAGTTTGAGTTCGTTGACTGGATGCGACTCCATCAGAGCACGAAGTTCAGGTCTGTTCTTGAGACGTTCGCCCCATTGTTTGCGGGCATTGGACGGGATCAGGATCCAGGGAGCGGCTGCCGGCGCTTTTTGGAGCGGCTTTTCCGGAAGTGCTTCCGCCGTTTTTACAAGTCCTTTACCATGAGCTACCCGCGTAACAATGCGGATGAGAACCGGCTGATGAAAGCGTTCAGAAATTTCGAACGCCTCACGAGTCATGTCATAGGCTTGCTGGGCGTCTGCAGGTTCCAGGCAAGGTACTCCGGCGAAATCAGCGAAGTACCGGCTGTCCTGCTCGTTTTGAGAGCTATGCATGCCCGGATCGTCGGCAACCACGAGCACGAGTCCGCCATGAATGGAGACCAGGGCTGAACTCATGAAAGGATCAGCCGCTACATTCAGGCCCACGTGCTTCATTGTCACAAGCGATCTGCGACCCACGACCGAAGTGCCCAGCCCCTGTTCAAGCGCTGTCTTCTCGTTCGTGGTCCAGCTCACATGAGGTGAGCGTGATTCTTTGGCCTGTCGAAGCAGGACTTCGAGAATTTCGGTCGATGGCGTCCCTGGATAACCGTAAGCAGCACTGATCCCGGCGTGAACCGCGCCGAGCGCCACTGCCTCATCTCCCAACAGAAGAAGCGGCGCGTGCATCTAACGTTTCACCCTTTCGCCGTCTTCGCGCAGGAAGATCCAGCTGATGACGCTGCCGAGCGAGCCTTGGTTCTCCACGGTTTCCCAATAAGTGCGGTTACGAACATACCCCGAGCCCGTGTTTCGATTGTTCTCCGGACGCATGGTCTCATCGTGCAGGGTTTTTAAGCGGTCCACCCAGATCTGGAGGTTAGGTTCCCGAAGATCGACCCATCCCTGATGGGAGTACCGATTGAGATGATCCATAGTCATCTGCCCATCGGCGGGCATTTCCCAGCGAGTCGGAATGATCATGTTCGGTCCCCGAAGGACGCGACCGTCACGGAGGACAATGGCGAGTCCAAGAGAGAGGATTTGTGACCTGAGCTTCGCGTCTTCCAGAATGCGGTTTTCGCACCGTTTTGAAAGCTCAGACGCCCCCAGTTCGTTGTCTTTCAGAAGACCTCGTTCCTTCATCAGGAGGTGCAGCTCAAAGAGCAGCTTGGAAAGGCGGGGTGGCCCCAGGTTTTCGAACGCAACGCTCGGAACTCCGCTTTCCTGCTCCAGCTGTCTCAGTCCTTCGATTGCGCGCTGACGGAGGAAGCCCGCGCGGTAGGTCGGCCCGAGGATCGCGCTGTCAAACGCGCTGATCATATCGCCACCGCTGTTTCCGCCCATGATCTCGGCCGCCACCACATCCGCGATTTCCTCAGGAGTGATGAACTCCATCTGGCCTTCATCCGTAATGGCTTCAAACTCACCCCTGGAAAAAATCCCGTTTTCACCGGTGTCGATGTAAGGCGCTTTCAGGACCTCGCTGCCTTGCCTTTTCCAGGCGGGCTTGGCGGGTGAAAGAACGTCTTTCATGCCGTACGCCTGGGAAGGGTCGAGGTCGAAAATTTCAACCGGTTTCCCTTTTTGGCGGACTTCGCCGTAAGTGATGCCTTTCCAGGCAATCGCCGCGGCCGGCTTCACTTCCTTGATGACCGGGGCTTCAGGCTTGATGTTTCGATCGGGTGACCAGCCGAGCTTTGTCGAATGCTCGCGCGCGGTGCGACCGAGTAGGAACAAGAGCAAGGTGTGAGCTCCCGCCATGGCGGATTTGGCCAGAAGAACGCGGGAGGGCTTGTCTTCGGAATGAGTATAGGGAATGTTCAGGCCCATGCCGCCTGTCCCTGTAGTTCCGACTTTCAAATAGGTGTGGACCTGGTTTTCAGTCAAACTCGCCCAAAGAATCTGAATGTGTCGGATGAGCTGAGGAGTGTACTGTGTCCCGAGCAGTGTTTCCACTCGCGCCTGAAAATCACCGCGTGCTTTCTCGTCGGCTTCGTTCCAGTTTTTGAGAAGGGCATAGGTCTGGCGACTTTCCTCGAAAACATCCTGATAGGCCAAGCCAGTCGCTGTGTTGACACAGTCGATCACGACCTGAGGTTTGGATTCCCGGATCATCTCGTTCAGGAAGGACGCTCGGCAGATCTCGTCAGAAAGGGGCTCGAGGGTATCCAGAATGAAGCGATCCCGGCGAACAGGATCTCCCAGGAGGTCCTTGCGAGGGAGATCTTTGAATTCGCTTCGGACAAAAATATTACCCCAGCGTCCGGATAGTTTTGTTTCACCAGCCTCGTTCTTCAGCTCCACAAGCGCCTCATCCACTTCCCGGCGGGTGAGAGCGGTGAGGATCAGTTCCTTCGGATTGTGTACAAGCAGACGACGGGCCACTGCCATTCCAACAAGGCCAGGGCCACCGAGAATCATGATACGCGTTCCAGTGATATTCATGTGGAGTTCTCCCAACGGAATAAGTGTGCCTCAGAAATACCCCAAAGCACCTGGTTTGGCCACCCTTCTCGCAACGGAAATCTGCCGAACTTCCTGATGTTTCTTGAAATTCCCCGGCAGCCGTCGTAGATCAAATATACCGTATGATCCACGTTTTTCTGGTCTATGGACTGGCTTTCATTCTGCTTGGCTCGGTCGCTTTGTTCCAGGCTGGAACGACGGTGAGAATCCTGCCTCTGCGGGCCATGATATTTCTCAGTTTATTTGGTTTTCTGCATGGTGCCGCGGAATGGGTCGAGATCGCCAAGGTTTTCCACGGGCCTCCTTTAGGGCCAATTTTTACATTAAGCCTCTGCCTGATCACCTTGTCCTATGTCTCTTTGGTTGCATTGGGATTTGAGCTTCTCGTCGAGTATGCACATTTTCCTGCCTGGTCGCGCTTTGGAAGTGTCGTTCTTTTCGGTTTGTGTTGGGGGTTCGGAGTGATCTTTACCGCTCCCTATGATTGGGGCCACCCACTTGCCTTTACTATTCGTGAAATCGGAGCCCGTTACCATCTTGGCTTGCCCGGCGCGGCACTGACTTGCGCAGGTTTTTTAGCCTTGGCGCGAAACAAAACAGGGCGCCTGGAACGGGGCCTGCGGCGGCGATTCATCTGGGCGGGAGCTGGATTTGGTTTGTATGCCTTGGCTGCGGGAATCATGGTTCCGGCGGCTCCTATTCCGATCGCCAGTGTGTTGAATGCGGGCTCGTTTGAGGAGCTCTTCGGTTTCAGAATCGTGTTGCTCCGGACTTTTGCAGCTTTCCTGATCGCCGGAGCGCTGATGCAGGCGTTCATTGTCGAGATTTCGAGAATCAATTCGCTCTGGGGGCGAATGCGTGAGGAGTTCATTTCCCTGGTGGCGCACGACCTCAAATCGTCCTTGAGCGGGGTCTCTCTCGCGTCAGAATTGATGATTGAGGAACTCCCTCAAGCGGATACGTCGCCTGAACGGATTCAGCGCATCGCCAAGCAGATTCATAACACGAGCATGGGCCTTTCCCGGATTGTGGGAGATCTGCTTGATGCCTCCCTGATCGCGTCAAATCGGCTGACCGTCAGAACGGAGCAGCTCGATCTTGTTCAGTTGGTCAGCAGCGCGGCGGAACGGGCTCAGACTCACTTTCGGGATCGTGAATTGAACTGGATACCGCCGAAAACGGAATTGCTGGCTGCGGTGGATCCGGTGCGAGTGGATCAGGTACTGGCGAACCTGCTCTCGAATGCTCAGAAGTATGCCCCTGTAGGTACGCCTATTTCCCTGCTTTTGTCGCAGCACGGACCTCATGGGGTTCTTCAGGTCACCAACCACATTGATGAAAAGCTGGATACAAGCGAGCTGCATTTGTTGTTCGAACGTTATTACCGCAGTCAGGAAGCGAAAATGGGTCGTTTTCAGGGGACTGGGCTTGGACTCTTTATCGTAAAAGGAATCGTGGAAGCTCATGGCGGCCAGGCATGGGCGAAAACCCTCGGAAACGGCCAGGTTGGTTTTTTCGTTTCGTTTCCGTTGAATCCGTCGATATAGTGCGCCGCATGAGTTCCTCTGAAAGAACTGAATTACGGGACTTTTGTCCGACCGTCTATGGGCCGGTCCGCAGCAGACGGCATGGCTTGTCTCTGGGGATCAATCTGGGGGATGCCGAGAAGAAGGCGTGCACCTGGAGCTGTGTTTATTGTCAGTGCGGTTTTGGGCATAGGGTAGGGGAGATTTCCGGTCTCCGCATCCCTGCTCGGCACGAAGTTCTGAAGGGAGTTAGGGAAGCGCTCAAGGCTCATCCTGACCTCGATTCGGTAACCATGGCGGGAAATACGGAGCCGACGTCCCACCCCGAGTTCGCGGAGATAGTGCAAGATGTTCTCGATTTGCGCAGGCAAACGGCAGGCAAATGGACTTTCAATGTTCTGAGTAATGGAT
Source organism: Bdellovibrionales bacterium GWB1_55_8 (assembly GCA_001769835.1). Classification (GTDB taxonomy): domain Bacteria; phylum Bdellovibrionota; class UBA1018; order UBA1018; family UBA1018; genus GWB1-55-8. Next base: position 43,057 of record MEPR01000037.1, on the reverse strand, counting down.
CGGAACTCGATCCGGGAAATACTGCTTTGATCGCTGCTTGTGACTCGCTCGACGAGGTCTGGATCAAACTCGATTGCGCTGAGGAGGATCTGTTCCGCCGATTGAATCGGCCGATTGCGCGAATAGGCGGAATTCATCAGCACCTGGTTCGAATACGCCTGCTTCAAGCGCCAAGAATTCAGACCCTGCTCTGGGGTGCCGAGGAAAGACCAAATCTGGCTAGCTGGACCGAGGGCAACCGCAAAGCTCTTCTCGCTGCTTACAAGCAGGTTGCCCCTGTTCAGATTTTCATCACCACCATCCAACGAGAGCCGGCTATGAGTGGTCTCCTGCCGGTTCCTGCGACCGAGCTCGAGGAATTTGGGGAGCAGGTGCGAGCGGCCGGATTTAATGTTAAGATTTTCGCAGACGACACGCGGCATTTTTAGGCTGTCTGAGCGCCGCCGGAGGTTTTCTTGGAAGCGATTGCGGTAGAGATTCGCAAGCATGCGACTCAATGGCAGAGTTGGTGGGGGTCGCTGACCCTGAAGCAACGGGTGCTCCCTGTTGCGCTGATGTTTTTTTATCTTCTGGTCCTCGGCGCGCTAGGTGGATTGAAAAGTGACCATTGGATGATCACGGGCGTTGTCCTGGTCGGAAGCTACGGCGGGCCTGTGCCTCGACGGATTTTGGGATTTATTCTTCCGCTTCTGCTTACCGCAATGACTTACGATGGAATGCGCTTCTATGGCCGCTTCGCATCAAGCACGATTCATGTTCAGGAGCCGTACGATTTCGATCTCCGTTTTTTCGGGATACCAACGGAGTCCGGAGTGCTCACTCCGAATCAATGGTTTGAACTGCACACTCATCCCGCGTTGGATCTCCTGACTGGATTCTTTTACCTCGCATTCATCCCGATCTTTGTCAGTATCGCGGCTTATCTCTTTTTCTGGGTGAGTCGCACCGGAACGGCGAAACTTCCCGCTGAAAGGTTCAAGATACTGGTGCCTCAGGTGATGTGGGCATTCTACTTCGTGAACGTGCTGGGTTACTTGACTTACCTGATTTATCCGGCTGCTCCGCCCTGGTATGTGGCGCTACATGGACTGGGGCCGGCGATTCTCAATACACCGGCGAATGCCGCAGGCTGCCTGCGCTTTGATGCGTTGCTTGGCGCCGATCTGTTCGCTAACTTTTACGGGCGTTCGGCCAATGTGTTTGGAGCCATCCCGTCGCTTCACGTGGCCTATCCGTTCCAGGCCGCCTATTTTGCATTCCGGATGGGGGCGACACGGAAGTTCAGCCTGTTTTTTTACCTGATCATGTCTTTTTCGGCCGTTTACCTGAACCATCATTACGTACTCGATGTCCTGATTGGTTCGTTGTATGCTCTGGTCGTCAGCCGGGTGGTGGAAATGGTTTTCGCCCGGAAGGCAAGTAATACTCCGAAGCCCGTTTCGTCCTGAACAGACTCAGGGGATGACCGGGCCGCTGACGGGTCGCAAGGCTCCTCAGCCGGGTCGAGATGGAAACATCCCGATCTCCCACTCTTGGAAAGGAGCCTTGTGTCTGAAATCTTACCGGAAACGCTAAAAGACCCGTTTGACCGGTCTTTCCGTTATCTCAGGCTTTCGGTCACGAAACGCTGCAACTTCAATTGCACTTATTGCCTGCCGAACGGGAGCACTCGCGTCGCCCGGCATTCGGAGTTGAGCGTTCCTGAAATTTCAAACCTCGTTGGAGCACTCGCGGAACTCGGGATCAGGAAAGTCCGCCTGACGGGAGGGGAGCCTACCGTTCGGGCGGATATCGTCGAGATCGCTCGTGCCGTGCGTGCGGTTCCCGGAATTCGGCAGATCGCGCTGACAACAAACGGGTATCGACTGGCAGCGTTAGGAAAAGACCTCCGTGATGCAGGCGTCACGGCCCTGAACGTATCGGTGGACAGTCTTCATCGCGAGCGATTTCATGCGATTACCGGTCATGATCGCCTCCCGGAAGTGCTCTCTGGCATCGATCGGGCGCTCGAACTTGGCTTCGAGCGTTTGAAGGTGAATGTGGTGTTGCTTCGCGACATCAATGACTCGGAGATCGAAAGTTTCATCGAATGGACTCAGGGAATGCCAATTTCGGTCCGTTTTATCGAACTGATGCGCACGGGAGATAATGGCCATCTGTTCGAGTCACGGCATGTCTCATCGGACTCCTTGCGGAAGAGACTGGAAGATCTGGGATGGGCGCGCGAGCGCGGAACTCCTGAGTCCGGACCGGCACAGGAATGGTCTCATTCGGATCATCTGGGCAGAGTCGGAGTGATCGCACCTTACAGTCGCGGTTTTTGCGAGACCTGCAACAGACTTCGGATCACAAGTGAAGGAGCTCTCCGGCTTTGTCTTTTTGGCGATTCTGATTTTTCGCTGCGCAGCCTCTTGCAGGAGCCTTCGCAGCGCGAGGAGTTGAAGCAAGTCATTCAAGAATTGCTCAGGCGCAAGCCGAGCAGGCATCTACTGCATGAAGGAAAGTTCGGAAATGTCCGAGATCTCGCAAGAATCGGCGGGTAGCTCCCGCTTCCATATGATCGATGTCGGGGCAAAAGTCCCCACCCGGCGGCGTGCTGTGGCCTCCGGAAGAATCTGGGTGGGCGAAGAGGCTTACTCACGGATTCGAAGCGGAAAAATGCCCAAAGGCGATCTCCTGGCGCTTGCCGAAGTGGCAGGAGTTCAGGCGGCGAAGAGGGCTTCGGAATTCATTCCTCTTTGTCATCCGCTTGGACTGGATCAGGTACTGGTTCGTTTCGAGTTCGAGCCCGAGAACTTCGCGCTTCGCGCCATCTGTGAGGCCGTGGCGACTGCGAAAACCGGAGTGGAAATGGAAGCACTGGCCGGAGCGCAGGCGGCGCTTCTATCTGTCTATGATCTCACGAAGGGCGTGAATCCGGCGCTTTGGATCTCGGATCTCCATCTTGAATTGAAAGAGGGTGGAAAAAGCGGAGTCTGGGCGCACCCGGGAAAAGAGACGGTTTGCGGTCCGTTCACGAAAGAAAAAAAATCCGATTCAGCTGTTAACGAGTGGGCCGGGATTTCGGCTTCGGTGATCACATCCAGTGACCGCGTTTCCAAGGGACTGGCGGAGGATCGATCGGGCCCGACGGCCGTCCGGTGGCTTCAGGATAAAGGTGTCAGCGTCTCGCGCAGTATCGTGGTTGCGGACGAAATAGAGGGATTGGCGAATGCCATTCTCGAGCGCACATCGGGCACGGCGCGAGTGGATGTGCTGGTAATTTCCGGCGGGACGGGGCTTGGCCCACGCGATGTGACGCCTGAGTCGCTCGCTCATGCGGCAGCTCAGGTCGGGTCGAGGATGCCGTTCAGGAAAATTCCGGGAGTGGGTGAGCTTCTTCGCTCTGGAGGATCTCGTCATACCCCAACGGCATGGCTAAGCCGTTCAGAGGGGGCATTCCTGGGTCGTACTCTTGTGATTCTTTTGCCTGGTAGTCCCAAGGCCGTCGTGGAAGGTCTTGAACAGCTGCAGAAGCTGATACCGCACCTGCTTCAGATGAGTCGGGGTGGAGGCCATTCCTGATGGCACTGATGTTTTACGAGGAAGCGCTCTCGCTGGTCAGCGCGGCCGCTGCCAGGCGGCTTCTTCCTGACGAAAGAATTCCGCTGGAGTTCGCGATCGGACGCCGCATCCGCGAGAACGTCAGGAGTCGCGAGCCGCAGCCCTCCTTTGATAATTCCGCGATGGATGGTTTCGCTGTTCGTTCCGTGGAGTGTTCAGACAGCTCCGTTATTTTATCTGTTCTGGAATCGATCGCTGCCGGCGATAGGCCGATGACGCTCGGTTCCGGGACGGATTCGCGTGAATGCGTGGAGATCATGACAGGAGCACCGCTTCCCGCTTCGTTTGACGGCGCTCCTTTTGATGCCGTGGTGAAGGTGGAGGAAGTTGAGGTTCTTGAAAAGAGCGCGGATGGGCGACCTCGACTCATCAAGATCAATCGAGCGGTTTCGAGCGGTGAAAACGTGCGCCGCGCAGGGGAGGACTTCGCTGCGGGCGCTCTTCTTTGCCAGCAGGGGACTGTGATTCATTCTCAACACCTGCTCGCACTGGGAGCAGCCGGTGCAGGAGAAGTGCTGGTTCGCAGACGTCCCCGGGTCGCGGTGATTTCGACTGGAAATGAACTGATGGAGGTCTCAGCGGCGGCGCTGCCGAAAGGGACGATTCGGAATTCTTCAGCGCCCTTTCTTATTGCGGCGCTTCGGGATGCAGGGGCTGAAGCGAGTTACTTGGGGATTGTTCGCGATTCAGAGCCAGAAAAGCTCGAATCCATGGTTCAGAAACTCGTGAAAGACGGCGTCATTGACGTGGTGATCACCACGGGCGCGGTATCCATGGGGCGACATGATTTCATTCCCGACGTTCTTTCGCGATTAGGAGGACAACCGGTTTTTCACAAAACCGCGACTCGACCAGGCAAACCGATCCTTTTTTCGACGCTGGGTGAGCAAGGGCCGTTGGCCTGGTTCGGCTTGCCGGGTAATCCGGTTTCAACAGCGGTCGGTTTTCGTTTTTTCGTGATGCCCTACCTTCGTGCACTGATGGGAAGTTTCCCCGAACTGCCGGTGCGTCGCGTCCTCAATCAACCGGCGAAAAAGCCGGAGGGGCTGCGGACATTCCTGCTGAGCACCTTGATGGCAGAGAACCGCGTGGACGTGATTCCGGCGCAGGCTTCGTTCAAGGTGAGTCCGCTGCTTCGTGCCGACTCCTGGGTCATTCTTCCGGAAGAGGGCAGAAGCGTCTCAGAGGGCGAATCAGTAGCTGTACTCCCGTTTTCAGCGCTAATCGAAAGTTAATTAGAATAAGACAGGAAAACAGATGAACACAATGAGAGAATTCAGACTATTTGGCGCCCTTCGGGAATACGGCAGCCCTGATTCGATGATATCCATCGAAATTCCCGCTGCCATTTCCATCGCCGAACTACGAACGCATCTGGCTTCGGTGATTGGAGCGCAAAAAGGTGACCATGCCCGATCGCTGGTGCTTGATTCAGCAATCGCCGATGAGCGACGGCTCCTTACGGATCAGGATACTTTGCCTGAGACAGGGACATTCAGCCTCCTGCCACCGGTTTGTGGGGGGTGATTTTTCTGATGATTGGACCCATTTCCATCACCGAAAAGCCGATTCAGGCCGACGATTTGCTGGCGCAGGTCAGTGCCGATGAGTTTGGCGCGGTCATTCTGTTCCTCGGGACGGTGAGGAATGAGCACCAGGGACGAAAGGTGATTTCCATCGATTACGACGTCCATCCGGAACTCGCCCGGCAGGCGCTTTCGGATATTGCGGGTGAGATTGAGCAAAGCCATCCAGTGGGGCGTGTTGTTATCACCCACCGCGTAGGGCACGTGAAAACCGGCGAAATCGCGATCGGTATCGCGGTGAGCGGCGCTCATCGCGATGAGGCTTATCGTGCTTCGCGCCAGGCGATCGAAGAGATCAAACGTCGCGTTCCGATCTGGAAGAAGGAAAACTATGAAGACGGCGAAAGCGCCTGGCTCAAGGGAACCGTTTTGGACCGCGGAGCGGCTGAAAGCTGAACGAATAGGCATTGTCCTCGCGGGAGGCCGTTCCGAACGGATGGGCACGGACAAGGCATTCCTGGAAATCGCGGGGCAGACGCTTCTTGAGCGTGCTGTTCAGGTTGTCAGAAACGTGTGCGATCCAGACTCCGTCATTCTTGTATCCGGGCGTCAGGCCCAGACAATGTCGAGTGTCGAATCGGTCCCCGATCGTGTTCCGCAGCTCGGGCCCTTAGGTGGGATCGCCAGCTGTGTGAAGTATTACCGGGATAGGGCCAGGGAAGTTGATTTCATTAAACGGCTGTTTCTTGTGCTGCCTATCGACATGCCCGTGATCAAACCCGCGACCCTGACAAAACTGTTCCTGGAGATAGGATCGGCTGATGCCATTCACTTCGATGGCCGTGCCTTGCCGCTGGTGTTCCGGCCTACTGAGAAAGTTTTGAATTTTCTTGAGAACGAACTTCCGAAGCTTGAGCCAAAGAAACGTTCATTACGCGAGTTCGAAACGTTCATCACAGCAAAAACGATCTCAGAAGCAGGCAGCACGGAAGATTTTAGAAACGTAAACACTCCGGAGGAATGGCAGAAGTTCCTTCAAAGCGAAAAGGATGGAAGCACCAAATGAATATTCGTCTGGATCCAGGCTCGATGCGCTTTCGCCTGAGCGAAGAGGAATTATCTCTTTTACTCAGGTCGGGGCAGGTTCGCTCGCAAACCCCTCTTCCGAACGGGGACTTTGTTTCCTATGAAGTACGCGTGAATCCCGAAAGCTCAGCAAGCTCGCTCTCTCTTTCATCTCATCCAGGTTTGTTTTTGTTATCGGTCACAAAAGTGGCACTCGAGGAACTTCGGTTAAGTGAAGCGAGCGAAATTGCCGTCGATCTGCCGATTGAACGGGGTCACTTGAGTGTCATTCTGGATGTGGACTTGTTCTCACGGAAAAGGTCGCGTTGACGGTTAATTGCGATCCAGCGGACCCCTCCAGCCCAGGATGCCCTCGCGCAGATGCGAAACGTTTTTGATCCCCTGGTCGTGGAGAAATTCCAGCGCGGAAGCGCTTCTTACGCCTGAGCGGCAGTAGAGTACGTAATGAAGGGCGGGTTCGAATGCATGGGCGCCCGCGATCACGGATGCAAGAGGCCAGTGACGGGCGCCTGGAATGCGCCCCTGATCCCATTCAGACAGTTCACGAATGTCCACCAGAACGTAATGAGGAATATGCGCGAGATCCTCGGGTGACAAGTTGAACGCCGGATGATCCTGAGACTTGTGCGCACACGCGGATTTGCTCTGATACTCGGGTCTTTTTGGGTCAAATGCGGTTTTGTTCAAAGCGCAGAACGAACAATCGGGATTTTGTTGAATATCAAAAACTCGCGCTTCCATCTGCCATGCCTCGAAAACCAGCATCCTCCCTGAGAGGCTTCGTGAATTTCCTCCAAGAAGCAGTTTTATAGTTTCGATCGCCTGAATGCTTCCGATCACCCCGGTAACTGCTCCCAACACCCCAGATTCGGCGCAGTTCGCGATTCGGGTCTCCGGAATCTTCGGGTGGACACAGCGAAAGCAAGGACCGTCTTTGCCAGGAAAAACAGTGACCCGGCCTTCGAAACCCGTCACAGTTCCATGAATGAGCGGAATGCCCAATGCTTGTGCGATATCTCCGATCAAAAACTTGGACGGGAAATTATCCGTTCCATCCAGAAGGACGTCATAATGTCCCGCGATTTCCCGGGCGTTATCGGGGGTGAGTTTCTCTGGCCACGCTTTGATCTTGATTTCGGGATTGAGCGCAACGAGTGCTGCTTTGGCCGCGTCCACCTTGAGCGCTCCCTGTTGATCCGTCCGAAACAGAATTTGCCTCTGAAGATTGGACAGATCCACTCGATCCGGGTCGATCAGGCCCAGTTCGCCCACGCCCGCAGCGGCGAGGTAAAGCGCAGCAGGGGACCCTAGACCCCCCGCACCAATGACAAGCACTCGGCTTTTTTTGAGGACTTCCTGACCTTTCTCACCGATTTCGGGAAGGCAGATCTGACGACTGTAACGCGGCGAAACCATAATCAGCTGCATATCAGGGCTCGCACCTCGGCGGAAGGGGCTAACTCATTGCAAACGACCGGCAGGAACGCATAAGGTATGTGGAAGTTGAAGGGGGCTTGATGAAAAAGATTCTGTTTCAGCTGAGCGGATCCATTGCCTGTTACAAAGCTTGCTACCTCTTGTCGAAGCTGGTGCAAGACGGGCATGAAGTTCAGGTTGCCTGTACTCAAGGAGCTTTGAAATTTGTAGGGGAGGCCACTCTCGAAGGCCTGAGCGGGCGCCCCGTTTTTACCGACGCTTACGAAAAAGGCCGGATGCTTGATCACATCCGGCTCACTCAGTGGGCCGATCTCGCACTGCTTTGCCCCGCTAGCGCCAATACCTTGAACCGGCTCGCAACGGGACTTGCTGATGACGTAATCGGGAGCCTGTTTTTAGCCTGGAACCTGAAAAAGCCTTATCTGGTCGCCCCGGCCATGAATCAGGAGATGTTCCGCCACCCGGCCACTCAAGCGTCGCTTGGGAAGCTTCAAGGCTGGGGCATTCAGGTTCTTGAAACGGAAGAGGGAAGGCAGGCCTGCGGTGACTTCGGCCCTGGCAGGTTATTGGATCCCGACGTCATTCACCGGTCAGTTCAAGGGGCCCTGGGGATTCAATGAAGGTTCTGATCACCTCCGGAGCCACGCAAGAGCCCATCGATCAGGTTCGTTTCATCACGAATTTCAGTACCGGTAGTACTGGCGCTTTGATCGCGGACCACTTCCGTTCAAAGGGGCACCAGGTGGTCTACTTGCGTGGAATCGGAGCCTCATCGCCCCCCTCTTCTCCGGAAATCGAGGAGATCGAATACACGGATTTCAGCGACCTCGATTCCAAAATTCGAACAGTGCTTCGCTCCGGCCAGATACACGCAGTCATTCATGCGGCCGCCGTGAGCGATTATTCAGTGGCTTCCGTCGAATTTGACGGGCAGCCGCGTGTACCGCGCGTTCTTCAGAAGATTGAATCCAGAGCAGGAGACGTCGTCCTTCGCTTGAAGCGGAATTTCAAAATTCTTGCGCGACTCAAGAGTTATTCACCTGAAAAACTTCGTGTAGTCGGCTTCAAACTGACGAATACTTCAAACGCCGCCGAACGACGTCTGGCAATTCAGGCGGTCGCCAAACCGAGCGAAGTGGATTATGTGGTTCACAATGACTACTCCGATATCCGCGAAAAAAGACGGCAGTTCACTTTGTTCAAAGTGACGGAAGAGGGCCCCGTCGAACTCGTGGATGCGGATTCGCAGTTGAGGCTGGCTCAGGTGCTTGCGGAGGAATTGGACCACTTTTGAGAGCACCGCGTTCCAGGAACGCGATCTGAAGTGGCAACCTTGCTGTCGAGAGCATAAATGAAGCCGCGCACCCAATGTGAGTGAAGATGGCAGAGGCGGTCGGAAACAGGTAGCACGTCAGGGAACGATTTCTGATGTGGGCAACTCAGCCACTCAATTTCAAGTTCATCGGGGACGGAGCGTTTGATGAGGACGTGCTCACCGTTAACGGTGGACCCGAACGGAGTATCCGCGAGCGCCAGCAGAATTCCGCGAAACTCACGCCCGGGTGGAATCCTCAGCCCCTTCCATCTTTTCTCAGCCACGCTTCGGCCCTGCCGCCAGGAGGTCAGGTCCAGAATGCTTTCAACGGAAGCCCGAGCAGGGCCTTCCGGGGTGCGCGCCAGAAGATTTGAAAGCGTCCAGGCCTGAACGGTCCAGACGGTGTATTCGAGTTTCGAAAGAAGCTCATCCGGAGAAGAGTCATCAAGAAGAAGGTCGATTCGAGTATCTGAAAGCGGCGCAAGCATCCAGAGGTGCTCGGCGATCTGGCGGTTTTCCCCGCGGGGCATGAAATAGGATTCCCTCTCCATCCTGAGTTCCCGCAGCCAGGACAGGGTAAGGTCGTGCAGGTCAGCCAGGTCGCGAAACTGCTGATAGTGTTTAGCGGTGATGCTGGGCAGGTGCCACGGATGTTCCCTCATGTTTCATGAGTGTACCGGAACATGATCGCGAAATGAAGACAGGTCGAAATGAATGAAGGAGGGAAGGGCCCCGCGATCCGATCATGCGGGGCCCGGAAGGGGTATGGGAGGGGGCGTTATAGGGACTGCTTTCCCAAATCGCTGCCAAACCAAACGTCCTGCGCGAAGTTACTGCAGGCAGCACCTTGGGAAAACCCACAATCCTTGATGAAAATCGCGGATTGCGTCGGATCAAACTGACCGTTTCTGAGTGATAAAATCAGATGAAGGGTAAAAGGGGTGTCGAGCAGCTCTGGAATATTTTGAGCCGCGGTCGAGAAACCGTAAGCCGTCACCCCATTGGCAGGGAAACCGGCAAGACCGATATTCAAGTACGAATCAAACGCAAAGGATCCTAATGCGCCGACGGAATTGAAATGCGCGACAGCATAGGGGGGCTGCTGAGCTGAAAGGGAAACAGTACGAAGGACGATCGAAAACGGCTGCTCGCTCAACTGACCGTCTGGTGCCTGTTTCACAAGTGTCCCGGAATACGTCCCGAGAAGTGCGCTCGTTGTGGTGGCCGGGATCTGGTACAGGTCGCTGTTTGGGAGTTGCCCCGCGGGAGGCGCTGGCGGCACCTGCGTGTTCGGCGGTTGCTGCGAAACGCCTGCCGGGCTGACCGATGCTTGAGGGCTGTTTCCGCAACCGGAAAGCGCCAGCGAAGCGAGTATCAACGCGATGGCGACAGTATAAATTTTCGCGATGGATTTACTCAAAACAGTACTCATAGCCACTCCGCTTCCAACTCTCGATTTTTGAGTTCTCTCTCGTCTGAGTCAGAATGCAGGGGCGGTGCCAAAATGCGCTACTCAGTGAGAATACGGCGGAAACTGAGGGTAAACGTCTGAATGCACGAGTTAAATTCGCTTCAGATGTGGGTACTGGAAATTTCTGAGAATGGACTGAAATCAAACAGACGCTGTCAAAAAAGTCGACAGGCGGATAAGAGCTCGATCAATTCCTGGATTCGTCCGGATTGTTCTCCATGAGAGCGCAGGATGTCCGAAGCAGTCGCATGGGCAAACTCCATACGTCTCGGAACGCGCAGATATTGTGTCAGTTCGCTCCAGGTGGCGTGCTCATGCCCTTGCAGCTGTTCCAGGATCATTTCCAAAAGCTGGGGGTCATCACAGGCCAAAAGCATTGTAAGACCGAGTTCGGTACTCAGAAGAATGCCAGGACTAGGGGTTTTTACCCGTTCTATCCGGCTGACCGGAATATGCAGAGGAAGATTTCCTCTCAGAGTGACTTGCGGATGCAAGGTGATGGCGATCGGCTCAGATTTCGGAAGGATGTCGAGAATTCCCTGCCATCGGATGCGACCTGAATAATCGATGACTGAAGAAAGTCGATCCAGCCCTGCTCTGGCGGCTTCAAGGGCTCGTGAGGCACGGACATAAATTGACGCATGAATCCGTTGGGCATCCGGGCTGGCCGACGAGCGCTCGAGCGCAGCGCGGACCTCGCGGGCTTTGTAAGCGACTTCTGAAGCGAGTTTTTCCCATTCACCTGGAAGCGGGACGGCGAAACTCGGCGATTCCTGAGACAGCAGGCTTTCAGCAGGATTTTGTACTGTTTCGCTGACCCCAAGGGCTTTGAACAGCGACTTTGGAACCGGAATCCATCGGACAGTCTGCTCATCGAGGTGCCAGCGGGCACCACGGCGTTCCGCATGATGTTCCATCCATTCCCTGACAATGGCGGATTGCAGGTATTCTCCGAGCGGGCCTATCCAGGACTCGTCAGGAACGTAGATCAGAAATCCACTGCCGTTGGCTGTGCCGGTATGCCTGGTTACTTTCAGGTGGCGCTGATCACCTTCCACTTCGGCTTGAATCAGAAGCGCGTAGTGCGCTCTGATGTCCGTCCATTCGCTTTCAGGTGTGCTCGAGATGCTTTCCTTCGCACGAGCCACGGAAGTCGCATGAGCCAGAGGCAGAGAGGACATGCGTAATTCCTCAAGGCCGTTGATGGTGGAATTGCAGGCTGGATCGGGCCATCGTTCCACCCAATCTTTCTGAGGCGCAGGGCTGCGATGAGGGTGGATTTTCCAATGACCCCGAACGGCGCTTGTATCCGCGTTGGCTTGAGCTGCCTTCAAAGCATCATTCAGGAGAAGTGGAAGTTCCACGTGGCTTCGTACCTGCCCGTGAATGCTCAAGCGAAGCGGGCGATTCATCAGTCGAACTTCGATATCCGCTTCTCTTGCGAATAAATACAGGTGTTTTGGAAAAAGCGGCAGATTGGAAGGAAGGCTGTGCTGCACGCTCGAAAAATCCCATTCGCAAAGAAGGCTGCCTCGCTCCAGCAGGAATCCCAGCGCCTCATCTCCTTCGGCTGACGATAAACTTTCATCACGTCCCCACCAAAGAAGCCCGCCCGGACGTAGTTTTGTGAGCGCAACGCAAGCTTGCAGTGTTCCAAGACTTGTCGTGGGGCGCCGGATCTTGCGGAAGTAGGGACTTTCGTCCAACTGCGCTTTCAGGCGTTGAGAATCAAGGTCGCGCCCTTGTGACCGGATAATACGTTCTTCAAAGACGAAAGCGAGGTCGCAAGCTTCCATTTCCCCGATTCGGGAGACCAGAGAAGGTTTCGTCGTATTCAGCGCAAGCGCCAACTGGTCACGGGAGTGGGTTTCAAGACCATTTCCAGTGGTCCAGAGTGGAGGTGCTGCCGGGCCCCACCAGAGCTGTGCCAGTTCGGCTACCATGAGCTGATAGTTGGACGTCTCAGTGCCAATCCAATGAAGCGAGACAGGGCCTGTACGCACCACGGAACCTTCACGCAAGGTTGGACAAAAAGCGTAGCGTCTTCGACGCGCGCCGGAGACAGGCACGTCGACGTTGAATCCGCGCTGAGCGGTGGCTGCCCAGACCGCTTCAAAAAAACGTGAGTCGTAACCGGTTTCCCGTGATCGGAGCTGGGTCGGTGTAAGTAGGGTTGTCAGGAGTCCTGGACCTTCGTCGGTGAGGCGGTGGGTCTGGAGCTGTGCCCAAAGCTCTTCTTGCAGAGCGGGCGCGGGCACGTACCAGGAGTAAAGATTGGGCCGAGTCACCTGCCAGCTTTCGCGGTCGAGCGGTACATGAGGTTTCAATGCTGAACTCAGAGCCCAGTTCAGATTTCCAAGGTCGTTGCGTGACCAGTTCCTTAATCCACGATCAGACCAGGCCTTTAAAAGCAGGGTCTGACCGAGCACGATCAATGCGAGCTCTTCAAGATAGGCGCGCAGCGCTGCTTCCTGAGTAGGTGTACGGGGGCCTTCGATCCAGCGTCGTAGCCCGCCTGCGGTATCGCCGGAGGCAGAGGCTGTGCTGGGTCCCGAGGGCTGCCTGGCGAGCGAGTCCAGATAGAGGGCAACGGCCTCGCGACGGCTCGGGTTGAGTGAAAGCAGTCGGTTCAGGCTGCTTTCCAGTTCCGAGATCAGCCTGGTTTTTAGCACGATCAAGGCGGGAAGGACGCTGGTCAGCGTAGGGGAGGCATGACTGAGAGCCTTACTGGCAGAGCTGACAGGGGTTTCCTTGGGTTCCGGACGAGGATTTCCCAGAATCTGAGCAAGTTGAGTGCGTGCGTCAGATTCAGATTGACTCTCCTGTTGCCCTTCCGATGCGGCTTGCACGGAAAGCAACAGGGAGGTGAGATCCACTCGATCCATTCATTTCCCCCAGCCCACAGATTTCAAGAAGGGGTATGTGATAACAGCGTCGTTTTCATGTTGGCGAGTCAAAAATGACCTTCAACCCGAGTTTCTCAGTTCTGCTATCTTTCCCATGGCATAACACTTAAAAAGTCACCGCGAGTCAGTAGCTTCGCATATCCTTAAGCACGGATGTAATCCTCATTTCCTGAATTCATTTGATGCGCGGTAAATCCTCGGCGCGCTGAGGGGCAGAGTTATAGAGTTGATCAAACGTTTGGTATTGAAATAGAACTGAGGAGTGGGGACTGATTTCAGAAAAAGCTTTCGCGCCGTAGCATTACTTGCAAGCCTTCTGGTTTTCACCGGATTCGGGCGCGGCCGCGACCTGTCGGAACCTACGGTTCCATCCAGTACCGGCGGAAATCCAATCGATGCGTTCTATGTTGTGGCACCGGGTATCTATCGGGGCGCTCAGCCGGATAAGGCAGGGTACGATGCGCTCAAGGCCCTCGGCGTCCGCACGGTGGTGGGGCTAAGAACCTCGGGATGGCCTATCTTTAGGGAATCCCGATTGGCAGAAGCTCGAGGTATTCGCTTCATTTCAGTTCCATTGGGATCCTTCAGTACACCGCAGGATCGGGACATCCACTTGGTCCTGGATTATCTCTCAGATCCCGCATTGAGGCCCATTTTCATTCATTGCCGCCATGGCGAAGACCGCACCGGTCTTCTGGTTGGGCTTTATCGTGTATTTCAGCAAAACTGGACGCCTGCGGATGCTTACGCCGAAATGCTCAAGTACAACTTTCACCCGTTGCTCTGGGCTTTACGGGATTATTATTTTCGCATGACCGACTGGAACCCAGCTCCATCAGAGTTGATACCGGCTCTTCAGTGAGCGCTCGTACGGCCAAGTAGGAATGCACTTGACCGGTGTTACGCGCCGCGTTAGTACAGGCGGAATCAATTCTTTACGGAGTTAAAATGAAAACGAACCTACTCGCCATTCTACTTTTATCCGCCCTGACAGCCCCTTTCGCTCAGGCCTATGAATCCCAATACGACTGCCACGCCGCAAAAAAGAATATCTACTTGAGAGATAGTTTCGTGGTTGAAACGGACGGAAAGAACGACTCCTCCATCTGGATAGACAACCACGCCTTCAAGGTAATTGCGCAAGATCGCAATTTGACTCATAGGGGCTATCTCAAACGCTATCGCGGCAATACGAGATTTCTCAAATCCCAAGTCCCGCCGAATTCCAAATTCGAAATCCTCTTCAGCAATCTAGCAACTCCCATCAAACGTTATCTCGTCGTTCGCGTTCACCGCGGATCTACCTCAGACCCCATGCATTCGGATGACACAACATACTTCGGAGCGAACATTCAGGACGAGGCATTCGTCTGCATAGACGTTCAAGCCGGGACGTGACCCGGCACGGTGGACGGCTCGGATTATCAATCGCGTTCGCCCAAATCAGCGCTTTGCACCCCAGGTCGTCGAAGAATCGGACCGGAGCATGCCCAGAAAATCGTCCCCGGGTACTATGACATCCTGCCACACGGATGCACCGGGGAGTGACGAAGACTTGCCCCGAGCAGGGCTTGCCTGAAGAGGCGTAAGATCCCATCGCTCTCCGTAGGTGTAGATATCGCCGTACCCGGCAAATGGCGGAATTCCTCCCAGCAGCGGATCCAAACAGATCACGTTGTTCGCGGGCGAACACAGATTGAATTTCGAGTTGAAAACGATCGAATCGCGAAGATCATGTTGAACGGGATGAGTAGCCGCGCACGAACCGTTGCCATTGCCGTCATAGCCGTTGAGATAGAAGGTATCGGCATAAGTTCCAGGAACGATCGCTTGGATGGAAGTGCTCCACCATTCAAGACCGACAAACAGGTTATTCCTGCTGATGAATTTCTCACTTCCATCACAGACATTGGCTTTGATGAGATTGTTGAACGCGTAGACTCCACCGGTTTGTGCTCCGATCCCCGATAGCGAATAGATGCCGCTTCCGTGGGGCGTCCACGTTCCGCCCAGCGTCACCCGAGAGCCATAGTTATGCCATTGAAGAACAACCTGTCCCTGGTTTGGATCCTGACTTCCCGCCCACCTCAACCAGAGGGTGTCTTGTGCCTGATTGACGGCGTACTGGTTGTCAGTCACAACACTCGCGCTCCCACCGGAGACATCCGAATAAAAAACCCCATCAAAACTGTAATTGCCCGCGGTCAATATACCGACCCCGTTCAGACGGTAAATATTAGCGCCATCCGGCACCCATGCGCCGCTCAGAGGAAAGTCGGAGGGACCTTTTCTCGGAACCACCTGGGTTGAGTTTGGATCAAGCGACCCCGAGAGTCTGACCCAGATCGCATCCTGCGCGCTGTCGATGGCATATTGATTGACGGCAGTGATCGCGGCGGCACTTGCCACCGGTGTGAGATTACCTGTCACGAGAGCGTTTCCAGCGCTCCCGCCTGATCCCGCTTCAATGAAGATCTTATTGGGCCCGACCACAGTGGAATTGACCATGGTGACAAAGTGATTCTTGCGCCATCCTGTCGTGACGATCGGGGTCCCCGCGGCCCGGCAATCTGGAAATCCGGCTTCTATCGCAATGGGATTGTTGTGGAAGAAATTACAGTTTCCGACAACGATCGTATTTTCGATTTCAGTGCGGGCTCCGACCTTAAGCTGTTGTCCCGCATTTCCTTCAAAGCGGCTTCTTTTGATCCTGACCGTTCCCGTTTGTCCCGTGTGGTAAAGAAGATCCAGGCCGTCTTGGGTGTTGTGCATTACCTCGGTATCTTCGAATACCCAGTCAGCCTCGGTGAAATACAGTCCAAGCCCGTCCCCATAGCCCCCCTGTCCTTGTCCATAGCAACCGCCAGAAGGAATAAAGGGATAACTTCCGGTCACCGGATATTTTTCAATGCAGCCGTTGTAATTCACCTTGCTGTTCTTGAAAACGATAGCTCCATGCATCGAGGAATCGGTTCCTGACCCATAAGGGCCATGGCCGATGTCCCCGTTCCAACCGTTAAAAGCATTTCCATGCATCGTCACGTGATCGAAGGTCCAATCAGTGAGCCTTCCGGCATGCAGAGCGCCGTTTGAAAAGCCGTGAATGTTCACGTCCTTCAATAAAACGTTTGCGCTGTCCTTCGCATAAATCGCGTAATCCGCCTGGTATCCATAGGGCGCCACCGAACGGTTGCACAAGAGTTCCGGATTCGAAGTGAAGTTATAACCGCACTCAGCGTGATCAGTCAGATCAAGATACTGCAGCACCACGTTATTGCTTCCCGTGAGATCAAGCACATGATCCACACGTCCCGCGCCCCAGAGCTGAGGAGCCGGAGTGCTCTTTGAAACTGCATTTTTTCCTATAACGGTCGTTGGATGTTCAGCATCAGGCCCCGATGGAATTGCCGCCATCATGCACGTGAAAACGCCCGTGTTTTTCGCGCAAAGTCCCGTGTTCGGAGCCGTATCTTCCGGACTGGCGGTTGTGGCATTGGAACCCATCATGTATTCGCCGGGCCCGATGACGACGATATCTCCCCCTTGAACAAGCGGCGGTTTCGCGGGAGGCGGAAACAACCAAAAGGGATGGTTCACAGCGCACGGCTGCTCGATACCGCTTCCTGTATACGGCGCATCGAACAGACCGGTACATTGGGCGCTCGTCCCGCCGTCGCTGCGGATGAACCAGGTCTTATTGCCGGCAAGCGCGATGGTCACATTCGCCTCGGCGCGTTCGGAAATATTACCTGCCGAGTCCTTGGTCCACGCGAAAAGCGTTTTGAAGCCGTTACTCGAGAAAGTGTGACTCGCCGGCGCGGATATCATCCAAACGTTCGCATTGACTGCTGGCGCAGACGGATCTTCGCTGACGTAAAAACCGGTCACCCCAAGATTGTCGTTCGCAACAAAAGTGATCCCTGTGACGATGTTTGAAGTGGAATTGAGAGGAAGCGAGAACACCGAGATCTCGGGCCGTGAGGAGTCTTGAGACGGGGCCTCGGGATTTCGCGTTGCCATCGGAGTGATCGCTACTTCAGATGCGCACGCCACCAACGATAGCACTGCCAGAATCAAGATCTTCCGGTACGTGGCGTTCAGCACAATTCATCCCCCAGGAATATCTTCGTCCACGAACGTGGCGGAATTTATGAAGATATACGCATATTATCAGCGATCGACATACTATTCGAAAGATGTGTCCAATCCAACACGGGCGCGAGCGACTCGGTGAGTGAGGCTGGACTGAGTGTAGAATCTCTGAACACCCCCTGAAACCTGACGCTCGATCATTCCGACGGTCCAAAAACTTCAACAAATTGCCGGAATTTACCAAGGGATCTCCACTCTCATGCGGGCACTGATATTGCTACTTAGTGCGTAAAAAAGGGGAGCCGTCATGAAAACCCTCGCTGGCTCAGGTCTTCGATCGCCAGCTCGATCGAATCAGACGATAAAGTCTTGGCGTGCTTCACATGCGCGTCAGCGAGGATGGCAACTTCCGGGGCAATGCGATTTCTTTCCCGAAGCAGTTCAGCCGCATGACCTTAGATCCAACCCTGATCTGTCGCGGCCAGGCCTGAGAGGACATTCACGCGAATGAACTGGCAACCTGCCACCGCGGCGACTGCCAGAGCGGCTCGGGCATCATTTCGAAGTACGTTGATGCCGAGTGGCAGGCGAATGGCCTCGCGTACGGCAGCTGTGATGATCCCGAGCGCGGCAACAGTCTCTGCCGGAACTTTGTCACGATAGAAGGGGGACGTCTCCAAAATTTTCAAGCATCACGCCTTCAAATCCGGCTTTTTCGAGTTGAGTCGCCTCTTTGACCGCCCAGGCGCCGGCATGCTGCAACGCGAAGGTGGCAGATTCGGAAGCTCCCGGTGCACCCGGGAGCGGGGGAAGCTGAATAACGCCGATCAGACGTGGAATCTTTGAAAACGAGCGAATGCCGGCGTTTTTCCGCATAAATAAGCCTATCCCATGTCTGAAATCGGCTTTCAACCGGTTTACATGGAAGCCTCAGCAAGTTATATCGATTTCATGTTCAATACAAAATACGCACAGATGCTTCTTAAAACCGGTGTCAATCTTCAGCCAGGCCAGTGCCTGGTGATTCGCGGGGAGTCCGTGCACTGGGAGCTGGCGACAGCGATCGAAGCGGAAGCCTATAAAATGGGCGCTAAGTTCGTGGAATTTGAGCTCCATCATCTGCAAAGCCAGGTGAATCGGAGCCGCTTGCAGCCCGAAGAACACCTGGACTACGTCCCGGATTATAAGCGCGCGAGTATTGAGCAAATGGCGCGGGAAAAATGGTGTCTCCTTCGAATCGAGGGAATGGATAACCCGGATCTCGCCAAGGAAATCGACCAGAAGCGGAATTCCGTTACCGTGAAAGCCCAGAGAACCGCTGCAAAACCCCTGACAAATGAAATCATGAATCGGGGCCTCCATTGGTGCATTGCTCCCGCCGCGACTGAAGGCTGGGCCAGGCAAGTTGGGCTCTCTTCCAAAGAAGAGCTTTGGGCTGTGTTGAAGCCGATGCTGAAACTTGATCAGGAAGACCCGTCGAAGGCTTGGCAGGATCATGCAGCGTCCCTGAAACGCCGGACCGAGATTCTCAATGAACGTAAAGTGAATCGCCTTCACTTCAGCGGCCCAGGAACTGACCTGAATATCTTCCTGAGTACCAAGTCCAGGTGGAGCGGTGGGGGCTCGGTTTCAAAAAGCGGCCATCATTTTATGGCAAACCTCCCGACCGAGGAAGTCTTCACCAGTCCGGATTACCGGAAAACCGAAGGAAAAGTGCGGATCACCCGCCCCGTCAATCTTCTCGGCGATCAGATCCGCGGCGCCTGGATGGTTTTCAAAGACGGCGCGCTCACGGAATACGGGGCCGAATACGGCAGCCACTTGCTGGACGAGTTCCTGAAAATCGATCCCAAAGCGCGTTTTCTCGGCGAAGTGGCGCTGGTGGATTCCGGGTCTGCCATCTTCAAAACGGGAAAAGTATTTAATAGCATTCTGCTGGATGAGAACGCTTCCTGTCATATTGCACTCGGATCCGGCTTCCCAACAGCGATCCAGGGAAGCGAAGGAAAAACGGAAGCTGAACTGGATGAAATGGGCTGCAATCAGTCTTTGCTGCATACCGATTTCATGATCGGTTCGGAGGAAATCTCCGTCACCGCTTACGATGATTCGGGCAAATCGTTCCCCGTCATCAAGGACGGCGTTTTCGCGATTTGAAATACTTGTCGGCTCGCTGGTAAGCCTTCGAAAGGGATACCGAAATACGAATATTTGAACCGTCTAACCGCTCCGTACGTCTATGCGTACAGGAACTAATAATTTGGAGGTTCAGATGAAGATCAGTGTGATGTTGTTGACGACCACAGTACTGCTCAGCGCATGTGGAAACGTTTCGAACATGGCGGCAAATGGCGACTCAGGAGATTTCCTTTTGACCGCACAGACGATGTCCGCCACCGAATCGTCGTCCAAAGAATTCTTCTGTTTCGCCGTCCCGGAGCAGAACCCGAGCAGTGCGCCCAGCGCACCTGGCGCGCCGCTCCTTTGTGAGTTGATTTCAGTTTCCGAAACGAGCTTTCGTGGAATTTGCCAGGAAGGCGAGTTCAATCAGGCTCGTCAGGAGCTACAATACAGCAACGGCACATCGGTCCCGGTCAGTGTTGTATCAGCGATCGTCAGCCCGGACATGAACGGCGCGCGCGCGTTCTTTGAGAACCCTCCCTATGCGCCCGTTCAGGTCATCAAGGAAAATGGTTCCATTACCGTTCAGAACCCGGCTGCGCAGGAAAAACTCGCTGCGAAGGATGCCTGTGTCCCGGTTCCGAAACAGTAATCGCTCCGAACTCTGCGGGGGTTGAACTCCTGCAGAGTTACCTTCGTTATGGCTTGAGATCCATCAACGCCTTGCCGCTATCCATGTCAGACGGGACCGAAGTGTGCTCGTGTGTAACGAGCCACTTTCCGTCAATCTTACGAAAAGCACCTGTCCAGCGTATCCACATATCCACGGCCTCGCCGTTCTTCATCATGAAGTGGTTCAGCCCATGGCAGACGGCGAGGTTGCCACTGACATCGATGTTCAGATCACTGAACTCGAACGTGATGTCGCCTGTCATCATCGGTAAACTTTTTTTCCAGACAGTTCGCCAGGCAGCTATTCCTGAGTGCTGCAGTGGCGGCATGAGATCGAATGCGACGATGCGAGGTGCGTAACAGGACAGAATACCTTGCAGGTCTTTCGCGCGAAACGCCTGCGCAAAGTCCTCGATCGCCTGTCTTACCTCCGCTTCGTCGCGGTTTTCCGTTGCTCGGATTGCATGAATGTTTGCCATATGCTCTGTGCTGCAGGAATCAAGCTAATGAAGCATGACAAAATCTTTTCCGTAAAACAGTTGTGAACAGAGACGCTCGCAGGTATGACTCGGCGCATATATGTTACGCACCATTCTTTTTTTCCTGACTGTGCTTACGTTTTCGATAAATTCACACGCGGTTGATACTTCCGGGTGCTCGCCGCTTTGGGCTGGAACTCAAAGCGACCACCCGGTTCAAGTCACGGCCGAGAAGGCGCCTAAACGGGAATGCTGGAACATCGCAAGCAGCGGCCTTCGCGTTTCCTACCGGTGGGTTCAAATAAACAGCCGTGAGCCCGAAAACAAGAACATCGGATTTTGGATTTCTCTCAACGGGAAAGCCCAGTACGCCAAGGCGAGATACTACGAATGCCGATCCCTGTCGGGCACCGGATACGGACATGATACCAGCGGCAATGCTCAGTACCTCTGTGCAGCCACCCAGGTATTCCGTTTTCAGGATTACCCGCAGCTGATGCAGTATGCGTATGGAAGCGATGGATTGCCCAATTTCTGGGACGTTTCTGTTGCCGTTTCCTTGGATGACCACGGAAACTGGGAAAGCCGAAACGGGTACAATTACCGTTTCCGCTTCTAACCTGGCTCCTAGATTACGATTAGTACTCACGCGTCAGGAAGACTGAGTGCTAGGACCCTGTTATGAAAACGTTACTGATGATGGTCGTGCTGGTGACGTCAAACGCAGCTTTCGCGCAGGATCGCGTGCTGCTTGATTGCAATAACGGTGCGCTCACCGTGCATGAAACAAGGGAAAGCCGGGGAAATGTCGCTTTTTCCTTAATCGTTCATGATCAAGGAGTCATCGACTACCTCCAGTCAAGAGGCATCAAAGGGAATGGATTGAGGGACGACGGCAGCCTGGAGTTCGCGGGTGGCTTTTATCGTTCAGAGGGACTTCTGCAAGTAAGGACTTACTTTAAAACCTATACTCTGGTTCGAAAAGGGATGGGTGCACGCCTGGGCCTTGTTGAGGAGCCAAGCCATGGCGGCCTCGCTTTCGCGGAGTGGTACTTCGAGAGCTGCGTGGGAGAGCTCTGATCATTTATTCAGAGCAGGCCTCAGCGGCACGAACGTTATTGTACCCTGCATCTGAACGAACTTTTTCGATGCATGGAACGGTGGCTCCACCTGAGCAGGCCGTGGCGGCTCGTTCATAATTATAGCCCGCATCAGAACGGACCTTTTCAATGCAGCTAACCGTTGCTCTCCCACACGCTTTTGCAGCGCGCTCGTTGTTATAGCCCGTATCTGAACGAATTTTTTCAATGCACTCAACAGTTGCCCCAGCTGAGCATGCGGTGGCGGCACGTTCGTTGTTGTATCCGGTGTCGGAGCGCACTTTATCGATGCAGGCAACGGAAGCTCTGCCACAAGCCGTGGCGGCACGTTCATTATTGTATCCGGTATCTGAGCGCACTTTATCGATGCAAGCCGTGGAGGCTGCAAATGAGATGGAAGAAATGATCAGCGCGGCCGAAGTCGACATCAGCATCAGAAGGGAACGGGTCATGAATCTTCTCCATTGCACATCACGCCGATCGGATTGATCGGGGAGTGTTGTTTATCGAAAATGACACGACGTGTCAAGCCAGGAAAGACCCCCATTTTTTACGTTTAAAGTTCACTCGGCCCCGATGAATGACTGAAAAAGAGCCATTCAGATGGGTCGAGTCCGATTCGCCCAGGCTGAATGACCTATATTCGGCCATTCAGATCGGTCGAGTATTGAAAATGCTGCGAGACTGACGGTCTTTACCTTATCGCGTTCGCAGCCTTCTTGAGCGACATTGACTGGGTGTCCCTTTAGACAGAGAATTCCGTCAGAGGCAACGAATGAAAATATCACACGCTTCAATGGCTCTTCTGTTCGGATGTGCGACAGCTTTCGCACACGGCCCCAGAGAAGGAGAGCTGTCTGCGTATGATATCCTCGATCGAACATCCGACGCAGTTCTGCAATCGGAAAGCAGTCCGAAGATCCAAGGCACCCGCCGTGCTCGGAAACTCAAATGCACAGCATCGGCTAAGGTAGCTGCGAAGAGCAGCGGCAAACAAATACAGCACGATAATAGGGGAGCCCTATGCGAGTAGCGATTCACGCCCCGAACCGCACCCGTTGACACACCGCGCAAAATATACTAAAAACCTGCCCATGCGACTCATTCTCCTTCTCGGCATGGTGTTCCTTTCCTGTTCTTTGGTATTTGCAAATGAAGCAACCGAAGCTCTGGGAATCTCGGCAAAATTTCCTGGCACGTACACGCTTGTGAGAGCCTCCGGAGGAGGCTCTCAATATCATTGCGACAAGGAGATGGAACTCATCGTGGAACCCGGCGCTGTCCGGTTCGGACGTGAAAGTTTCTACCTGGAAAGCTCAGGCTGCCATAGGAGGCAAGGCGATATCGGCCCTGTCAGAGTCTCCTGCACGCAGTTCTCTGAACGAAAAATCAGTGACTCGCTGACCGAGCCTCTGACCATTGTGGGCTACATCCGAGAGTTTACGGGAATTCGCCAGAAGCGATCCAATTCTGACGTGATCATTTTTGAACATGATTTGACGCAAATCCCTTTCGGCATTCTCGGGATTTGGAGCGATGAAGAGTTCAAGTGCGTCTACAAACGAAAGCTCTGATTTTATGAACTCCAGAGCTGACCCAGGCGCGACGACGGTACAGTCATGCGTTTTCACCATCCAGTCACCGGCACGTTGCTCTTCTGATGGGTTGCGCTATAGCGCATGCAGGAAAGGGAAAATCATGAAATTTTTAAAATTCATTATGGCTGTTACCGGGATATTCGCCGGAACTATCGCAAGCGCGGATACACTCAACCTGAAATCCGTGGACGGAATCAGCGTCCGCATTTCTTTTCAACAAAAGCAAGAAGCAGCAGGCGAGACGCACTCGATTCGAGCCACCCGGGTGCGCGTGCAGGTAGAGCATGGAATTCCAGGGGAAACCCGTGTTGTGTTAATTAACAAGTGCCGATCCTTCGCGTATCCAACAGAACGGACTTTCGAATATGCCTTCGACTGCGGATATCGCGGGAATGGGACCGTGTTGCCGAATCAATGTGTTCTCAGGGGTGATATCGCGGCCGCAGAGTTCTACGCTCGAGACCTGACGAACGTACTCGTTCAAAGTACGAATTCTGGTTTTTCCGTGAGCTGTCGTCAGGAACTGGCCATCGAACTTACACGCGGAAACTGGCTGGTGGACCCTATGAACGGCAGTCATAATTTTCAATTCACGTTTCGTAGATAATTGTTTTGAGGGAGAGGGGACGACAGGCAACGCCGAATAAGCGCCCCGTGTGTTGACAATAACGCAATAAACTCGACGGCCTGTGGAAGGTCATCGGTTGGTACAACAAGAACCGTGACAATATTTCACATACCGAATTCAATACGGAAGGCATCTGGGATTCCACTATCTTGTTTGAATCGGGAGCGCGTCCACGACAAATTACGGCGAAACTAGCAGGATTGGCGCTGCTCCTGTCAGGAAGGACTGAAACTTATGAAATTCAGTCGCTCGGAGAATTTGCAGAGAACATCGAATATGGCGTTCCTCATCTTGAAAAGATGAGACAGCCGCTGCGTATGCTGAAGAATTGCGACGTGCTGCTTGTTCAGCGGAATGCCAACAATGAGAACGCGACGTATCTCTTGCTCAGACGCGCTCATTAGACCAACACAATTGTGATGGAGGCATGCAGAGGGGCGAAGTACAGGAAAGCAGCATGTGACTTGTGGTAACTTGTTTGAAAGTTTCATTCGTTCGCCGGAATGGGTTCGGCGGGAAGGCGGCTATTATGAACAAAGCCCGGGATCAAAAGGTACTCATAGGCACAGCGATCTTAGGAGTTCTGATCGCACTCGCGGTCAGCTATGTTTCGCGGAGGGCAATCGACGCGCAGAAGCAGCCCGATGTTCAAAACACGAGCACTAACAGCGGCGCTCACTAACAGATGACAGAGGCTCCATAAACGTCTGATAATAGATATTATGTTAACCTAAGTTCTACAAAAGCCCCTCAGCTTGACTAGACCAGAACCGGTCTTGACCAAGCGCCTGCCTTCCATTACTGCTTGCCGCGGTATCCATCATTTTTTTGCCAAAGGCAGGAGTTTTTATGAAATCGAAATTCGTTTTGGCTCTCTTCGTTCTCGCACTATCATCCAGCGCCTTGGCGCTCGAAACCCGTGAGATCACGATCAAAGCCGATACCGATTATCGCCAGACCGTCTGGACTGCCGTCGGCCTGCAACGCGCCTATAGCGCCAACGTTCTTCCTGCAAACCCTCAGGTTGCCGACGCCCTGGGCGCGCTGAGCTTCAGAAATACTTATGTTTGCCGGGCTCAGGTTTATCTAGGCACTATCGGTTATTTCAACCAGGACGGTGAACGCCCCGTGGCAATGGTTTATTCGCTCTCGAATTGCCAGAAACGCTAAAAAAGCCTGATATGCGCAGGAGATCTTTTTTGCATTCGCCCCCTTTACAAGTTGGGCATTTGCATAGAGGATCGCGCGCATTCCGCATTCTTAAAGATAACCCGGGGGGGATTTCATGAAACAGCTTCTGGCGAAGGGTCTGTTGGTTTTAGCGTCATTTGCCACTTTTTCGACTGCTTCCGCACAATTTTCGGATTTGATCGGGACTTTCAGAAATACCAATTATTATGTCGTCCTAGAATCTGATTACGCGTCGGATCCGATTGATACCGTGATTCGCACTATGAGCGGCAAAGTCCTTGCGGAAGTACCGAGTCGATTCCGTGCAGCGATGGACATCGAAGGCACCGGGCGTCTGCGCGATGGCCGTACCGTCAATTACGCCGGCAGAATCAATGGCGAGATCCGCTACTGGGTGGTTTCGAGCGAATGGGGTTTGGGCGTCGGCTCCTGTCCCCTCATCCCGTTCAAAAGCATTGCCGTGGATCCGAAAAAAATCGCCCTCGGGTCGATTGTTCAGATCGATGAGACCATTGGAATGGTTCTTCCCGATGGTTCCATTCACGATGGCATCTGGCGTGCGGAAGATGTCGGCGGAGCCATCAAACAAGACCGCGTGGATCTGTTCATCGGGCTCAGACGCAATTCGGAATATCTTGTTCAGCAGGGCATCCGGAACATGAAGCCGCTCACGATTCGGCTCATCGCCCCGCCTTCCCCCGGTTCCTGCGTCGAGCACCTCATGACATTCGACGATGAGCAAGACTCTGAATAATGACGTTCAGCTATTGATCCGGAAAGCCGAGCCCAGCGATTGGCCGGCAATACGCGATATCTGCTGCAAAACAGGAAACTCCGGCGAGGCCATTGCCGCGGACCGGTGGAGTTTCTTTTCCGAGCAGTGGGTCGGTCCCTATCAAAAGCTGCTGCCTGAGTGGACTTACGTAGCTGCGCAGAGCTCTCATGTTTGCGCTTATCTGACAGGTTGCCCGGATACAGCTCTCCTTAAAAAGAGAAAACTGTTTTTTGATTTACAATTAGCGCTCAAGATCGCTTCAAAACGGTTCCCGCCAAACGCGGACACCAAACGCTTTCTCAAAAGGACTTTTCGACTTGATGATTGGCCGGAAGCGAGATTTTCAGAGAGCGCGTGGAAAACCATTCTTTCCAGCTATCCGGCGCATCTTCACATCAATGCTGATGCTGAATTTCGCGGCAAAGGAACGGGACGCGCTTTGATTGACAGGTTTTCAGCCGATCTCAGAAAACGAACTATCCCAGGCATTCACGTTTTCTGCGGCATCAAGCCAGTCCCGTTTTATGAACGTCTCGGTTTTCAAGAGATTGAAAAAATCGAGTTTGTCCCGGGCGTATGGGTGTACGCCCTGGGACTCGCTCTTTAAAGCGGATCAGGCTACTCGGCGGTCTTGATCACGGCTGCCTGTAGTCGAGCCGAGCCGTCGCCGACGTCGCCCTGTGATCGCATAGTAGATCGCCAAAACGACCACTGCACCGATCGTCGCCGAGATGAATCCGGCACCTTCATCTGCCTGGTACCA
Organism: Bdellovibrionales bacterium GWB1_55_8; assembly: GCA_001769835.1. GTDB lineage: Bacteria > Bdellovibrionota > UBA1018 > UBA1018 > UBA1018 > GWB1-55-8. The sequence goes on along the minus strand of MEPR01000037.1, from coordinate 16,294 downwards.
TCCCGACGCCTGGCCGATCCAGCCGGCAAGGAGTGCACCAACGACACCGAGCGCGGTGGTGCCAATCAAGCCGAGTGCATCTTTTCCAGGCATGATAGCCCGGGCGATCAATCCCACTATAAATCCAAATACAATCCATCCGAGGATGCTCATAGGCACCTCCTGCCCGGCGAAATTGCAACGGACGTGCCCCTACTCGCCGCTAGGTTCCAGAAACGCAGCGGCTTTTGATGAACTGCTCGGTGGTTTCGCGAACAGGATGGGAAATCGAGGCCGGCGTACGCAGCGACTGACTTGAAATCACCTCAATCCGTTTTCGGGAATTCTCGCAAGCCACGCGCATAAGCTCCTCGTACTCTTCAAAGAGAGCGACCGGATAAGGGGCCCGCCCGGTGGACGAAAGCAGTTCAGGTGGAGACGAAGAAAGAAGCGGCAATCGATCGCGATCTCGTCCCAGCCGTTGGCTCAAATCAGCAGAGTATTCTCCGACCTGATAAAAATCCTTCCGGATTCGCGCGCGATCCGGAACTCCGTTTGAGGAAAGATAACGTGAGCACCTTTTTGAAAGGGGAATTCGAGTCTCAAGCTCGCGGTGCACCGAACATTCGGTGACCATCGCGTCCACTTCCCCCCCCTCACCTTCAATCGCAGCCGAGATGTAACGTCCAGCCGTGAGCGCCGGGTCATAGGGGTCCCATGCCGGTCGGGCGATGGCGTGGACCATTTCATGAGCCATGTCGAGCACCAGTTCCTCGAGGGAACCGTCTCTTCGAATATAAATCGTGATCTCGCGCTCTCTGATTTCCTTTCCCGTTTTTGAATCCAGACGGCGCGTCAGAACTGCGTGCGTGCGCGATACATTTCCCCATCGAAACTTCTTTTTTAAATCGCTGCGCCGAACTCCCCAGTTTGCGGCAGCCCTGTCTAACAGGGTGTGACCTGTGGCTGTACGTGCGAGCACCTCGATCGCGGTCTGCATGCGATCTTCGGCCATCACATCGGGCACCGGCCCCGGAACCCTCCATCCGAGGGCAAAGAATAGGATAGCGATGAGAAACAGCGATCTTACCATACTGTTTCTATCGGACATTCCCTGGTTTTTCTGAATACCTGACTAAACGAATTTATTGGCCACAGATGTCAAAACTTTAGTCAGCAATTCAACAGAAAATGACACCGTTAAAATTTCAACTAGCTGATTTTACGAGTAAAATTTAATTGCATTTCCACTCAACGAAGGCACGCGACTTGCTCAGTTCCCTCTCTGTGGATGCCGAACTTGCGTTTGGCACGCATCAGTTGAAGTTGAGAAGGCGGTATTATGCGCGTGTTGAAATGGGTGCTGTATTCGATATCCGTAACCGGATTCAGTTTAAGCAGCCTAACCGTATTCGGATATGTCCCCGAGACCAAAACCGTCCTCAAGAACTGGGGGCTGCTCAACACGAAAGCGAAATCCCATATTCAGGCGGTTGATGCCTGGAAAATTGAACAGGGCAATCGAAACATCATTGTTGCCGTGATCGATACCGGGATCGATCCGGAGCACAAGGATTTGAAACAAAACATCTGGAAAGATCCCAGCTCACCTGGAACGCCTGTCTACGGATGGAATTTCGTCAATAACAAAGCTAACCCCAAGGATGATCATGGTCATGGAACCCACGTGGCCGGCATCATCGGTGCCTGGTCAGACGCGAAAAACGGTGTCAGCGGCGTTGCCCATAATGTTTCGATCATGGCGGTGAAATACTACTCAGACACGAACTCCGGTGCCGTGAACCTCTCCAATACGGTGAAAGCCATCACCTATGCGGTCGACCACGGAGCGAAGATCATCAATTACAGCGGCGGAGGACCCGAATTCTCTGAAGAAGAATTCCTTGCGATCAAGCGCGCCGAAGCCCAGGGAGTTCTGTTCGTTGCCGCCGCAGGCAACGAACGCCAGAACACCGATTTGACGGAAAATGCGTATTACCCGTCAGCCTATCGTCTTTCGAACATCATTTCCGTCGCTGCGACAGACATCAACAACAACCTCCTGCCCTCATCAAACTGGGGCAAACGGCAGGTCGATGTCGCTGCACCTGGAGAGAACATCTACAGCACACTCCCTGGTGGAAGATATGGCACCATGACTGGAACATCGCAGGCAACCGCGTTCGTTTCCGGAATCGCCGCACTTCTGCTTTCAAAAAATCCCGGACTTACGCCTCCTCAGCTACGAGAGCTGATCATGAATTCCGTCGACCCGATGCCGCAGCTTCTAGGTAAATTGGCCACCGGGGGGCGTGTGAATGCTTACTCAGCTCTCCTGGCTCTGCGTGAGGCCAACACCCGGAAGCCCGGTCGCCCGACGCAGCGGGCCTCCAGCGAGCTGGTCGCTCGACGCCCGGTTTCTCTCCTGAACACGATCACCGAGGCTCCCGGGTTTGCCGATTGATTGATCCCCCGGATCTTTCAGTCTAAGATCGTCGGCCTATGAGAAAAGTTTCGCTCCGGCAAATCGCGCCAGACTGGCGGACGATTGTTTCTGCTCTGCTCATCGTTCTCTCGTTTCCACCTTTCGACCTGTACTTCCTGATCTGGTTTGCGCTGGTCCCCTGGTTTTTCGTGTTACACGGCGCCAGCACACCACGCCGAGCTCTCGTCCAAGGCCTTTGGCTCAGCTTTCTCATGACACTCGGGGGGTTCAGCTGGGTCGCCTTCGTACTTCACCAGTTCGCGGGGCTGCCGTGGGCCGTGGCGATCATCGGACTGCTGCTTTTCGGCCTGATCTGCCAGCCACAATTTCTCATTTTCGCGCCTGCGTTCACGTTTTTTCATAAACGCCTGGATGCCTCGAGACGGACCGGTCCCACCATGCTTGCAGCCGGCGCTTTCTTTGCCCTCACCTATTCCGGAGTCGATTGGATTCTGCCGAAACTATTCGTCGATACGCTGGGACACTCGTTTTATCAGGCCCACCGTCTGAGGCAGGCCGCGGATATCGGGGGGGCTCACCTCCTGACTTTCATCGTCCTGCTTGTGAACTACGCCATTTGGTGGCTTGCCTTGAACTTCCAGCAAACTCGTCGACGCGGAGTCTGGCAGTTCGGCGGAGCACTGCCACCAGCAACCCCCCTCCTGATCGTAGCAGCGATTGCATCGGGCTCAGCGTGGATTTACGGCTCAACCCGTTATTCCGCGCTTCAGGGAATCATTCAGAATCCGGTGGAAAAACTCCAGGCCGCCGTGATCCAGGGCAACATCGGCGACATCGAAAAGCTCGCCTCTGAAAAAGGGATCCGGAGCGCGGCAGAGAAAGTGGTAGGAACTCTTCTCGGAATGTCCGATCACGCTCTTTCAACGGGCGACAGAAAGCCGGATGTCGTGATCTGGCCTGAAACCTCCTATCCTTCAACATTCCGTACTCCTCAGACCCCTGACGAGCTGGCTCGAGATCAGCTCGTTGAACGTTTCGTACAGGAACGTCAGATCCCCCTTCTCTTTGGCGGGTACGACCGGATGGGCGGCGAGGACTTCAATTCGCTATTTTTCCTGCACCCACAACCTGTGCAGCTGGAAAAGGGCGAAACATCGGACCAGCAGGTCTATCACAAGAACATCCTGCTTCTTTTCGGGGAGTACATTCCCGGCATGGAGCATATTCAGTTCCTGAAGGATCTCTTCCCGCAAATCGGAAATTTCGGCCGAGGAGAGGGGCCCGAGGTGTTCAATGTACCGCTTGCACCCACACCGGAACACCCCGATCGCACGGATCGAGTTCTGAAGACGGGACCAATCATCTGTTACGAGGCGCTCTTTCCTAATTACGTCATCGACGCCGCCAGAATGGGTAGCCAGATGATCCTGAACATCACCAATGACTCATGGTTCGGGCCTTATCAGGAACCCCAGCTGCATCTGTCACTGGTGATATTCCGGAGTATTGAAACGCGCCTTCCTCAGCTCCGTTCGACCAACACGGGAATCTCCGCACTGATCCTTCCAGACGGGACGATCAGTCATCAGACCCGCATCGGGGAACCCGAGATCATGAACGTTTCGGTACCCCTGATCGCGCCGGTTTCGACTTTGATGCTGAAATGGGGCGACTGGTTCGGACCGCATGCGCTGGCATTGGGCCTGCTCGGGAGTGCATTCCTGCTTTGGCGAAGAAAAGAGTGACTTGAGTTACTTTCGGGCCTGCCAGGGCGTCTCAGGTTCCCCGTCCAGCTGATTCTGGTACCGGGCACAGACAAAAAGGTAATCACTCAAACGATTCATGTACCGGAGCGCTTCAGCTCGAAGCGATTCAACGTGGTGGAGCGCGATCATCTCACGTTCGACTCTTCGGGAAGTAGTACGGGCCAGATGAAGAAGCGCACCCCTTCGAGACCCCCCAGGAAGAATAAAATGGGTCAAAGGGGGAAGACCTGCATCCATTTCATCAATTTCACGCTCCAGGAGCTCCACTTGCGGAGATTCCAGGAGCTCAGTGGGCACTTTCCTATCAGCCGGCGTGGCTAGCTCGGAACCCAGCTGAAAAAGTTCATTTTCGATCCGCAGAAGCCGCTCTCTGAGGTCTGTGGCAAGCGACGGTTCGGAAAGCACCAGTCCAAATATCGCGTTCAGCTCATCCAAGGCGCCGTACGCACGGATTCGGAGGTGGTCTTTAGGTACCCTTTGGCCTCCATAGAGGCCCGTTTCACCCGCATCGCCCTTTTTTGTATAAATTTTCACTGGAACCTCTCAGAGTTTATCGCAACATAATCAAAGAACTCTTGACGCTCAAGCTGAGCATGGTTAAAACATGTCTCACAAATAGGGGTGCGGGAGTAGCTCAGTTGGTTAGAGCGCCACGTTGCCAACGTGGAGGTCGAGGGTTCGAACCCCTTTTCCCGCTCCAATTTTAATAGCCGGTAAGCGAAAGCGAGCCGGCTTTTTTTATTTCCGGCCACGAAATTGCCGTTCGTCAAAAGCGTCCAGGTAAACTTTCTGGATCTTGCCTTCCAGTAAATTTTCAAGAATCAAAAGCCGATCGCCGTGAGGCAAATTCACGCCGCTTGAAACAAAATCACCCAAAAAAGCCCGATAATAACCTTCAATTTGAGATTCAAATGAATCCTCGTAAAGTTTTTTCAGCGTTGCGTTCGCGCGCATCCGTTCGCGAGCCGCAGGAGCGCGCGCTTCCATCAAGCGCCGCATCTGAAGATATGCCGCCGTCACCTCGCTGATGAACTCGGCAAATGCCTCATCATGAAAATCCCGGTGGTGATGGGTATAGAGTGATTGTGCGCTTCGAAACCAGTCCAGATACAGCGGATCCGTGGTCCTCAGCACCTTACTGAAGTAGCAGTGCCAAAGTTCGTGATAAAGGGTGGAGATCTGATCCGGGGTAAGCTCATTCAGCGGTTTCAGTCCGCCTCCCGTCGTGCTTTTCATGGCGACATCAAGGGTCATCTGGTTCGTGAGGCGATTATAAGAAGCAAGAATTCCATCCGGAAACCTTTGAAACCGCAACGAACCCAAAGCAGCCAGCGAAGTTCTCAAATAGGCAGTGGGAGCCCGATGTTTTTCGAGGCCCTCAACAAACCCCGGAAGATGAACTGCGGCAAAGGCCCCCGTTTGCAAACTACTGAACCAGAGTAATCCCAAAAATGACAGACTCAGCTTTCGACGCATGCAACGCACCATGTCACATGCCCCTTATAAAGACAATAAGAGTTGATAACATCAGCGATTTTGTGCTTTCTTGTGACCTCATTCACGTTCACCATTATTCCCTGTGAAAGGCTCCTCTTTGATGCGCTCAGACCTGCTGATTCACGCCCTCAGAGAACGCATTCTGGTCCTCGATGGGGCGATGGGCACTGCCATTCAGGCCCGTGATCTGAAGGCCAAAGATTTCGGTGGGCCCGAGTTCGAGGGCTGCAATGAATATCTCGTGATTACGCGTCCGGACGTGATCGAGTCCATTCACCGAGGCTATCTTGAGGCCGGTTGCGATATCATTGAAACCAACACCTTTGGCGGCGCTGCCCTGGTGCTCGAAGAGTACGGATTGGGTAGCCGCGCTTTTGAGATCAACCGCATTGCCGCGAAGCTGGCCCGAAAAGCAGCCGACGAGTTCTCCACGCCCGAAAAGCCCCGTTTTGTGGCGGGCTCGATCGGACCTACGACGAAAGCCATTTCCGTCACGGGTGGAATTGAATTCGAGGAACTCGAAAGACAGTTTCACGATCACGCAAAGGCTCTTCTGGAGGGCGGCGTCGATTACTTCCTGCTCGAAACCTGTCAGGACACCCGGAATGTGAAAGCGGCGCTTCTTGGGATCCAACGCCTCTTTGACGAAGGCTCTCGAAGGATTCCGATTGCAGTCTCGGGGACCATTGAAGCAACGGGTGCCATGCTTGCCGGCCAGACAGTGGACGCTTTCCTCACCTCCCTGTCACATATTGATCTTCTTTATGTCGGCCTGAACTGCGCGACTGGTCCTGAGTTCATGACCGATCACCTCCGAACACTTGCCGCGCTCAGCCCTTTTCCTATCGCATGCGTTCCGAATGCGGGCTTGCCTGATGAAAACGGAAACTACCTTGAATCCCCAAAAATGGTGTCCGCGATTGTGAAGCGGTTTATCAATAACGGCTGGGTGAATCTGGTGGGAGGCTGCTGCGGCACGAACGCCGAACATATCAGCGCTCTCTCAATGCTCGCGAAAGGCCAGACCCCACGCACGTTTTCCGCAGCAAGCCGCTCGAGCCTCTCGGGAATCGATTATCTTGAAATCACGGATGAGACGCGCCCTATTATCGTAGGTGAACGAACGAACGTGATCGGAAGCCGCAAATTCAAGGAGATGATCACCGCTGAAAAGTACGAGGAAGCGGCCGAGATCGCCCGGGTGCAGGTTCGTAACGGTGCTCAAATCATTGACGTGTGCGTAGCCAATCCGGATCGTGACGAGCTTAAGGATATGCGAAGCTTCATGGGTCAGCTGGTTCGCAAGGTACGCGCCCCGATCATGATCGATTCAACGGATGTGGGCGTGATCGCCAGCGCTCTGACCTACTGCCAGGGTAAATCCATCATCAACTCCGTGAATCTGGAAAACGGCGAAGAGCGCATTGCCCAGATCGCTCCCCTCGCTCGTCGGTTCGGCGCCGCCTTGGTCGTTGGGACCATCGATGAGGATGCAAAACAAGGCATGGCCCTCACCCGCCAGCGGAAACTCGAGATTGCGCAAAGAACGCATGACCTCCTTACGAAGAAATACGGTTTTGCGTCCGAAGACCTCTATTTCGACCCGCTGGTCTTCCCTTGTGCGTCAGGAGACGCTCAATACACGGGCTCGGCAGTGGAAACTATCGAAGGCCTTCGCGCCATCAAGTCCGCCTTCCCGCGATGCAGAACGGTCCTCGGCATTTCGAACGTCAGCTTCGGACTCCCCCAAGCGGGGCGCGAGGTACTGAATTCGGTTTTCCTCTACCACTGCGTGCAAGCCGGTCTGGATCTGGCCATCGTCAATTCGGAAAAACTGGAACGGTATGCGGGCATTCCCGAGAAGGAACGACAGCTCTCGGAAAATCTTCTGTTCGTGCGCGGCGGAGGTGACCGGGTTGCCGCGTTCGCAGCGCATTTTCGGAACAAGAAAACTCCTGAGCCCTTGAGCCAAAGGGCTCAGCTGCCGTTACTTGAACGCCTTTCCCGATACGTCATCGAAGGCGCAAAAGACGGATTACAGGCCGACCTCGATCAGGCTCTTCGATCGATGAAGCCGCTCGAGATCATCAACGGACCGCTGATGTCCGGAATGGACGAAGTGGGGCGTCTTTTCAATAAGAACCAGCTGATTGTCGCGGAAGTGCTTCAGTCGGCGGAAGTGATGAAAGCCGCGGTAAATCACCTCGAGCCCTACATGGAAAAATCCGCGAGCGCATCCCGCGGAAAAGTCCTTCTGGCCACGGTGAAGGGCGATGTCCATGACATCGGCAAGAATCTCGTCGAAATCATTCTGACGAACAACGGATTTGACGTAATCAACCTCGGCATCAAGGTTCCGCCCGAGCAGCTCATTGAAGCGGCTCGCAAGCACCAGCCGGACATGATCGGTCTTTCGGGACTCCTGGTGAAGTCCGCGCACCAGATGCTCGCGACCGCCGAGGATTTCGCGAAAGCCGGAATCAAGTTACCGCTTCTCCTGGGAGGAGCGGCGCTCACACGATCGTATGTTGATCGTCATATCGCCAAAGTCTACGAAGGCGGTACGGTGACCTACGCCTCGGACGCGATGAACGGTCTGGAACTCGCGAAAACCGTCGTGAATTCGGAAAAATTCGCAAAATTTCGAAGCGAACTCGCTGAAGGACGCGCCAAACTGGCTGAAAGCAGACCTGTAGCCGCCCCTCCTCCCTCCGTATCGCAAATTCGCTCCTCTGCGGTCGCGATACTCCCCGAACTTCCTTCACCTCCGGATTTTGAACGGCACTTGATTCGAAACACGCCTCTTGAGCAGATCTGGGGATTCATCAATCCTCTGATGCTTTATGGCAGACATCTCGGAGTCAAAGGTTCGGTCGCGCGACTCCTTCCTCACATTTCAGATCCAAAGATTCGCCACGAACTCGAAATCAATGATCCCGGCTCACTCGAAGTGGCGGACACGGTTGAGGTGATCAAGAATGAATTCCGAAACACCGAAGTCCTTCAACCTGCCGCGGTCTATCAGTTCTTCCGCGCATTTTCCCAAGGCAATTCCATTGAACTTCTCGATGAAAATGAAAAGACCTGCGCGAATTTCAGCTTCCCTCGTCAGCCAGGAAACAACGGACTGTGCCTCGCGGATTACGTATCGCCCAAGGGTGGCAGTGCCGACTCAGTCGCGCTCTTTGTCGTCACCGTGGGGCGCGGAGTCAGAGAACTCGCGGAGGCCTTGAAAAATCGAGGCGAATACCTTCGGTCTCATGTGTTGCAGGCTCTCGCCATCGAATTAGCGGAAGGTTATGCCGAGTTGCTTCACGCGCGGCTGCGCGCCATGTGGGGATATCCGGATCCTGTCGAACTCTCCTCAATTGAGCGGTTTCAGGCTCGCTACCGGGGGAAGCGCTACTCCTTCGGCTATCCTGCCTGCCCACGCCTCGATGATCAGCAGATCCTCTTTCAAGCGCTCAGGGCCGAAGAGATCGGCGTTCAGCTGACCGAGGGCATGATGATGGATCCGGAATCGAGCGTTTCAGGTATTGCATTTCATCATCCGGCCGCCGTTTATTTTTCCGTTGGAACCCAAGGGGGGTCTGATGAAGACCAACGCTAGAAGAACGACCGGAATCGGCAGCCTTCCTCATCACAATGTGGACGCGGCGCTCGACCACAGCTTTCGCATGGGAATTCCCTTCCTTCCGCAGATTCCCATCCGTAATCCGTGGGAATTCATGCTCGCCCAGGCGCTCGAAGGAATTCCCGGGCTCCAGGCCCAATCCGATGGCACCTGTTTGATCGCGCCTGACATCTGGGCCAGCCGCGCGCAAGACCTTGAGCGCAGATTGCAGAAAGCTTTCATCAAGAGTCCTTCTGATGCATTTGCCTTTTCAAGCTTTGAACCAGGCACATCGGTTTCCAGCAGCTGGCAGGCGTTCGTCTGGGAACTCGCTGAGAGCAAGATCGCAACCCCGAAGGAAGCCAAAATCCAAATCGCCGGTCCTCTGACCGCACGCTGGGCCTTGCGATCCAAGGAGGGATGCGACCTGGGAGATCTGCCGGGACTGGATACACAGATTTTCCGGCTGATCCTCGCTCGATCACTCGGGATGTGTCGACGTCTTGCTCAGACAGGGGTGCGGCCCATCTTGTTCCTGGATGAGCCCGGCCTGTATTCTCTCTCGCTGTCGAATCCCAGGCACGTCGTTGCACTCAGCGAGCTGAAACTCCTTATCCAGGCTCTGAAAAAAGAAGGCAACCGGGTGGGGCTTCATGTCTGCAGCAACACCGACTGGGGTGCCGTTTTGGGCCTCGGTATCGACATCCTGTCCATCGACACGAGCCTGAGCCTGGCAGGCCTCCTGGCAGGAGAAAACAAGAAGTCCGCCGAAAAATTCCTCGCGGCTGGCGGCCGTTTGGCGCTCGGGGTGATCCCTACCGGGCAAACTTCGCAGCTCCGATCCCTGCGCTCCGAGGATCTGGTCCGTGAACTCCGCGAGCGCCTCGACGAAGCCTGGCATGACGAACCGGAGCGCATTCGGAATCTCCTGGAGACGTCTCTCCTCACCCCGGCCTGCGGATTGGCTCTCCACACGCCTGAAGATGCCGAAGCTGCGCTGGCCCTCCTCGATGAAGTCCATGATCGAATCGGAGGCGGCCGATGATTATTCGTGAGATGCGAGGGCTCAAGCCCGCTGATCACCGAGGAGACGCTGACGAGGCCGGCCCGGCGCTTGCTGCAACCTTGCTGATTCCGGCGCGTGCCGTAGGCTCTGAACTGCTCGAAACCGTGCGGCAGGCCTGCCGGCATCTCGATCAGCAGTTCCCGGACGATTACGAAGTGATTCTGATCCCGAATCCTGGAGAAGGCTCATCGGAAAACGACCAGAGCATTGAGGTCGCCGAGGATATACGGAAGAAGCATCCACATGTGCGGGTCTGCCCTCATCGGGGCACCGCCGGAAAAGGTGCCGCTTTACGTACAGGTTTTCTGGCCTCACGAGGTGCCTGGATATTCTTCACGGACGCTGATCTCCCGTACGATCTTTCTTTTTTGACTCGGGCGGCGGTGGATCTCCGCAATGGCTGTGATTTTGTGACAGGCAACCGGCGTCTGCCCGACAGCCAGTTCGAAGTGCCGGTCACTTTACTTCCACTAGCCTACGGCCGTCACCGTCTGGGACTTTGGTTCAACAGCCTCGTTCGCTTTCTTCTGCCGATTAAAACGACCGATACGCAAGCCGGCATCAAAGCCATGACTCGGGAATTCGCGAATCAGGCGTTCCGCAGGCAGATCTGTCCGGGCTTTTTCTTCGATCTCGAGTTCTTCCTCACCGCCAGCGCGCAGGGGTTCCGCCAGAAGGAACTCACAGTGGAACTCTTTCTCCGAAGCGAGAAAAGCACCGTTCGCGTGATGAGGCAATCCGTGCTCGCGGGCTACTGGCTCAGTCGAATCGTATTGCGGCACCACGCGGGGGCCTACCGTGGCGACAAAAAGCGGGAATGGATCGTGGAGCGTTTTACCGGGGCAGACCTAGGCACCCGCTTTTTTCTCTGGGTTCGCTGGAAGCTCACCCCCTACCGCACGATGGCCAGTTGGCTGCCGCGGAAAGGCCGGATCCTCGACCTCGGCTGCGGGCATGGTCTTCTTTCGATCTGGAGCGCGCTCGGCTCCTCCCAACGCGGAATTCTCGCGATCGACCATGACTCCAGTCGAATTGCACAGGCCAAAGCGGCAGCAACAGGACTTCTGAATCTCGAGTTCCGCGTAGGTGGCGTATCACCGATGCCGGAGGGCCCGTTCACGGGAATATCGATGATCGATGTTTTTCACTATTTTTCACCCGCTCAGCAGGCCGCAATGGCCAAAGACGCCTTTGATCACCTGGAAAACGAAGGCGTCCTTCTGGTTCGTGAGGTTGAACCGTCACCTCAGGGCTTCGCCGCGATTATTGCGCGCTGGAACAGGCTCTATGAACGCCTGGCGACATGGGTCGGCTTCACTCAGGCCAATGAACTTGAATTGCATTTCCGCTCGCGTGCCGGATGGGAAGAACTCTTCAGGAGCGCCGGCTTCGATGTCCATTCGGAACCGTGCAGCAGCAGCTTTTTTTCTGATGTCCTTTTCGTTTGCCGCAAAGCCGGAGGAAACCCATGAACAGGACGGGTATCCAGAAGGCTTTCATCCGGCTGGCGCTGGTTCTCGCGGCCATCGTTCTGCCGCTTTACGCATACAAGGTATTCGGTAAAACCGGCTATACCGATTTTTTGGTTTATCATCGTGCGGCCACGCGCGCACTCGCAGGCGAATGGGACGCGATCTATTCACTTCAGGACGGGGCGTCTCCCTTTCGTTACACTCCGCTGGCCCTGCCTTTTTTTCTGCCGTTCGGGCTGCTCTCGTTTCAGACGGCGGGCGTTGTCTGGTATCTTTTTCAGTACAGCTGGTTTCTGGCAGGTTTTCTTTTCATCCGACGGGCTCTTGAAGCAGCCGGAGCTCCGCGATCCACCAGTAACTGGATCACTGCGGCCTCAAGTCTCTTCATTCTTCGGTTCTGCCTCGATAGTTTTACGATCGGTCAGATCTCGAGCCTGATGTTCCTGGGCTTTGCCGCAGGCCTTCACGCGTTCATGGCTGGCGACACTCCTCGCTCGGCCGCCTGGCTTTCGATTCCGACGCTTCTGAAAATCGGCCCAGGCATCCAGTACCTGCTGCTGCCGCTCGATGGCTGGAAAAGGGCCATTCGCGCCTGGATTGTTGCCGTCCTGCTGGCCCTCGGATTGTTTGCCATGAGCGCAGCCTGGATCGCCTTTGCTGCCGATACATCGGCCGTTTCAGACCTTTGGAAGGGATGGATCCACATCGTTCGTTCTGATTCCGCCTATTTTGATGCTTCCCATTACGGAAGCCAGTCGCTGAAAAGCCTGCTGCTTCGTCTCGCAGGAGCCGGATGGATGGACGGTGCTGCGGCGAACGCGGTCTGGCTGGTGACCTCTGTTTCCGGCGTTTTCGCGCTACTGCTCTTATGGGCCATGAGGACACCTGTCACCGCCCTGGGACGCGGCCTTTTCTTTTCGACGGGCCTTTTTGCCTATCTCTGGTTCATGCCGGAAACCTTCAAGTATTCCCTGACAGCTCTTGGCATTCCGGTGGCTTTGCTTTTTCTTTCCCCGAGGTCAAAGCTCACAACCTTCGCGATCGGATTCGGCTTCCTGACGCTTTCACTGGCAGGCAAAGACCTGATGCCTGACACACTTTTTTTCGGACTGCAGAAAGCATCCGTTCCATTATTCAGCACCATCATCCTATTCATTGCGGTGATTCGTCAGGCGTTCAATGAAAGTCGTCCCGCCCCTTGGGTTCTGAATACGCGGGGGATCCTCGGCGCACCCTCGGCTGGTCCCTGGCTGAAGGAACCGGAAGCACCTGCCCGATCGGTCTCTTTCATTCTCCCTCTTCCCCTTCGTGCGCTCTCTGACCCTGCTACGAGTCTCTCGTACGCATCGAGGATCGCGCAGGATGTCCGAAATTCACTGACCGAGATAAACGATCTTGAGATTCTGATCGTCCCCTATTCTGAGACCGCTGCTGATGCGCGGATGACAGGGCAAATTCAATTCAAAGCGAATACCGTCCCCCCGAGTGCGGTCATTCTGCCGACGCCTCAGGCCTGGGGCAGAGGCGCGGCCTTGCGCCAGGGCTTTCTGCATTCCTCCGGCAGGACGCTTCTCTTCGCCCATTTTGACCAGCCCTGTGCTCCTGAGTTCTTCCGCCTCGCGCTCGATCGCCTGGCCTCGCAACCTGAACTGGATATCGTGCGGGCGAACCGGCGGCACCCTGAATCGCGGTTCCGGATACCCGTACGCGTTCTTTCACTCGTTTACGGAAGACATCGCCTGGGGCTCACCTTTAATCGCCTGGTAAGAGCTCTGCTTGGAATCAAAACGACCGACACTCACTCCGGAACTCTGGCACTCACAAGGCGCGCGGCGATCGCGATTTTCTCGCAGCAGAGCACCAACGGATTTCTGTTTGACCTCGAGGTTTGTCTTGTGACCCGGGCAGAGGAGCTCAAGGAAACGGAACTGCCGGTGACCATTCACCTGTCTCAGGAAAAACCGATCAACCGAATGATCCACGAAACCTTGTCCATTAGCTTCGGTATGCCCGCGCTCATGAGGAGAAAAGGGCTCGGACTCTATCGGGGCTCCGCTGTCAACTTCGCTGACCTCGCGGTCAGCGCGGACGATTGGGGAATGTCGCCGGCGGTGAACGCCGGAATTCTTGAACTGGCGAAGCGCGGAGTCATCAGCCGGGTTTCTCTGATGGCCGATGCACGTTATCTCTCATTTCAGCTGAAGGATCTTCTCGAACTCCCAAACGTCGGGCTCGGCATACATTTCAATCTGACTTATGGAAAGCGATATCCCACCCCGTTCGTGCTTCTTCTGAACTGGTTTCTTCCCGGAAGAAAACGCCGGCTTCAGGAATATATACGTGCTGAATTTCGAGCGCAGCTCGAAAAGCTTGCCGCCGCCGGTGTCCGGCCCGTTTATCTGGACGGACATCATCACGTTCATGTCATCCCCGGTTTGCTGAATTGCATCGCAGATGACATGAAACAAGTCGGAATTGAAGGCACTCGTTTACCTCATGACTGGAAGCTCTGTGCCTCCTCCAAATTTCCTCTGTTGATTCTTTCCTGGCTCTCCAGAGGCAGCTTCCGTTCTTTGGGCCTGGAATTCTCCCCTTTCCTTTACCCTCTCTCTGGTGATTTCCAGGACCCTCCCGGGCTCGCGAGGAAACTTGCCCGCGCGATACCCGGAACTGAAGTCATCACTCATCCGGCTTCCTGGGTCGACGGAGACCTCTTTGAAAACCCCGATGATTACGTGACGGGACGGGTGACGGAGTTTCTGACTTTTCGCCAGCTTGCGAAGTTTTCGACGGGAACGCAGCAAGGAGGTCGCTCATGAAGACTTTTGCCCGGCATTGGAAATGGCTTCTCCTGTTCTCATTCTTCTGCGGACTGACCCTCCGACTGCTTTACCCCGAGGACATGGAGTACAAGGAAGACGAGGAATACAATTTCATCCAAACCCAGCTTGCGGGCGACATGACCAGCTGGCCTTGGGTTGGGATGCCCTCTGGCGTTTACTGGCGCAATCCAGGTATGAGCGTCTGGGTATTCATCGCACTTGCGAAGATTTTCGGGATCACGACTCCCACAGGGCTCGCCACGGCTGTTCGGCTGTTTGCGATGCTCGGAGTGGGACTGATTATTCCTTTTGCGTTCCGCTTCATACGCGATCGCGAGGAACGAGAGCCCTGGCTCTGGGCATTCGTTTTTGCCTGCGTAAATCCGTTTCTCATCCTGTATCAAAGAAAACTCTGGCCTCAGCCTTTCCTGCCTGCTTTCACCATGGCCACGCTCATGGGCTGGTGGCGACGGCACACGGCTTGGGGAGCTTTTTTCTGGGGTCTCATCGGAGCCTGGCTGGGCCAGATCCACATGGCGGGTTTCTTCTTCGCTCTGGCACTGGTGCTCTGGACCTTGTTCTTCGGCCGCCGTCAGGTGCACTGGAAAGGGTGGTTTTTTGGCTCCGTCTTGGGCGCACTGCCGCTCATTCCCTGGTTCCTTCACATTCTCAGCGCCCCCCTGCAGGGTCAGGCGTCCGCATCACTTTCCCAGATGCTTCAACTCAAATTCTGGGTCTTCTGGATCACGGATCCTACCGGCCTCACGCTCGGAAACCCGCTGGGGCTCCTGCGGGGCCAATCCCAAATCGCGCAGATCAGTGACTTTATTCGCTACCCGATCATCGCAGGCCAGCCTACATTCCTGATCGGAGCCGCTCACCTGCTCGCGCTGCTTGTTTCGATTTCCGTCTTGGCCAAAGGAATCGGAAGGGGGCTCAAAAAAGTTCATGGAGGACTGCCGGAGTTGATTGACACTTCAGTTGGAAGAGGGTCGCAGACCGCTTTCGTGCAGAACTCATCTCTCTGGGGATTCGGTGTCCTTTTAACGCTGACGGGCGTGAATATCCGCCGCTATTACATGTGCATCACCTTTCCGCTGGAATACGTCTGGCTCTCGCGAATGGCCCTTTCCGGCCCGGAAAGCCTGCGTAACAAATGGCGTGCGGCCCTGGGGGCACTCTGGCTCGCGCAGCTGACCATCTCCGCCGGATTCGTGGGCTACGTTCATGTTCATGAAGGCGCCACTCAGGGCGACTACGGCCCCGCCTACCATATCCACATGAAGGAGAGAAAGCGTACCGGCGTCGCGCCGGATATGCCGAGCCTGCTTCCGGAACATCGGGAGAGGACCGGAAGAGGACCGAAATAGCCCACTAGCTCACACGTGAAGTCTGAGTTATTGTCTGAAGCATGTCCGCAACACCTGCTTCACCAACATTTCCCGATCTATTCAAAGACCTTGAGTTCCGCGGCCTGATCAAACAGACCACGGACCCCGAGATCGCAAACGTTCTCTCGAAAGAATCACTCACACTTTACTGCGGCTTTGATCCGACTGCGGATTCGTTGCACGTAGGCCATCTTCTGCCGCTGCTGACGCTGCATCGTTTTCAATGTGCCGGGCACCGGCCG
>MEPR01000036.1 GCA_001769835.1 Bdellovibrionales bacterium GWB1_55_8 | reverse complement strand
TTCTTTTCTTTTCGGCGTGGACCTCAAAGTTCACGATAGAGATCTCCGCAGGGCAAAAGAGATACTGGAAGAGCTCGAGAGAGAGGCGAAAGAATCGATTGATGATGAGGGCTGAGCTAACGACCGGGCGGATTCAAGCTGGCGTCTGGAAATTTCGCTTACCCAATTTTTAAGAAATGGTAAACTTGAAAGCCCATGAATTTTCGTCGCACTCTCTCCAGGCATTTCGGATTGGAAAAGATCCCCCTCTTTCGTCCGGATTTGCAAACCCTGCTTACTCAGGCCGATCCCAAGGCGCCGCTGAGCGAACGGATCCGGTGGCTGGAAGAGGTAATCAGCTGGATTCGTCTGCCTTTTGCGCTCGAGCAGAGGAAAGAAAAGAAGAGCCGGCACGAGCACATCCAGGACGGCAGAGTGAAATTTCTGCTCATTCACCTGGAGCAGCAAAGCCCGGAGCTCAGGAACGCGGTGGCGGAAACGCTCAAGTCAATCCTGCTGGAAACCGATCCCGTCGGCCTGTTTTCTCAGGTCGGATTGGGTCGCGATAGCTCACTCGTTGTTGAGGCGAGCGACAGGTTACTAAGGAAAATATTGCCCTCACCCCGGATCGATTCCGATCTTTCCGAGCTTTTTATACGGATCTTCAGGAGTGAGGAAGATGCGGACTGGGTCGAAAATCTTGAAGATGAAACGATCGGCCAGTTGCATCAGGTTCTGTTTCCTGTTTCGGGCAGTAAAGCGCATGTTCAGGAGCACTTTCGTGCGTCTATCAATAGCTCGCTTATTATTCTCGCCGCCCAGATCTCTGCCGTCGGGCTTTCGCCGGAGATTCGGGAGCGATCTGAAGTCCGGGTTGCATCGAAGTCCTGGTTTTTCCAGATGGGCTGCGAACTTTACGCGCTCTGCAGTACTGATGAACATCAGCCCGTATCCGAAGAAGAGCGGCGGAAGCTTCAAAGAATTCTGGAAGGCTGCCGATCGGAGATCAAAGCTGCATTGGATCACCTGAACCAATATGGCGTTTCGGTGTCAATCGTGTACCGTTTGGAGTTGCTGGAGCAGACGATTGAGCGTTGTGAGAAGCTGTTGGCGATCCTCTTTCTGGAAGCGGGCACCCATTGGCAGAAACTCCTCGCCGATCTGGTGCGCGGCAGTTTCGCCCACCGCAAATTGAGCGAGCTGATCCAGAATAATTTGCATCTCATGGCCCGCAAGGTTGTGGAGCGCGTAGGAGTTTCCGGCGAGCAATACATTGTCCGGAACAGGAGGGAATACCTCACGATGCTTCTTTCCGCCATGGGGGGCGGCGTATTGACGGTGGGGACGACGCTTTGCAAGTTCCTGGTCGGAGGGCTTAAGCCGGCGCCTTTTTTTGAAGGCATTTTATTGTGGCTCAATTATTCGGGCAGCTTCCTGACGATGCAGCTGTTTCACTTCACTCTCGCTACCAAGCAGCCTTCCATGACCGCTTCCGCTCTGGCGGGAAAGTTAAGTGATTTACGTCGTCGATCTCAGATCTCCCAGTTCGTGAACGAGCTTCTGCAGATCAGTCGATCCCAATTCGTCGCCGCCCTGGGTAATCTCGGGATGGTGATTCCCGGAGCGATCCTGATTGATCGGATCTATTTCCTATCCTTCGGGCAGCATGTGCTCGCGGCCGCTTATGGACAAAAGCTTTTGGAGTCGCTCAATCCTTTCACGAGCATGACCGTTCCCTATGCCGCGCTTACCGGCGTCTTGCTTTGGCTTTCCAGTATTGCGGCCGGTTGGGCTGAAAACTGGGTGGTTTACCGAAGAATTCCCGAGGCCTTCTCGGCGGCACCGAAAAAGGGGCAAATCTGGGTGGCGAACTGGTTGGTCAGGAATGTGGCTGGCTTCGCCGGAAACGTGTCGCTTGGTTTCTTTCTCGCGTTCACGCCGGTCATGGGTAGGTTTTTCGGGCTGCCCCTGGATGTGAGGCATGTCACGCTCTCGGCTGGTGCATTGACATTCGCCGTCTGTGGAATCGGTCTGGAGGCAATCAGCGGGCTGGAACTGGGATCCGCTCTCTTCGGTATTGCCTTGATCGGCATTCTGAACTTCGGGGTAAGTTTTTTTCTCGCGCTGTATACCGCGATGCGCGCAAGAAATGTCGAGCCTACCTGGCTGTGGAAAATCTTTTCCGCCCTGTTTAGAAGGTTGCGCTATCGGCCCTATGAATTCTTTCTGCCGTTGAGTGGAAAGCGAACTCCTGTCCCGGCCTCCGTAACTCCGGTGAAATGACGCGGCGCGCGGTGCTTTTGAGGACCGCATTTGCGGTTCCAAATGACCCCAAGGATTTATTTCATCATCGGGTGCCTGTCGAATATCGGGTTCGACTTAGATCAAATAGAGCCGAAAAAGGCTCCAAACGACCCTAATTCCGCTGGCACCCCTGTTCTGATGAGCTCTGGCATCCAAACTGCTCATGCGGGGTTTCGTTTTAAACGAATGGCTCCACATGAGTGGGGTTTTGGGGGATTCGATGCTGATTAGGCTGCGGAAATGTGTCGCCTGGGTAGTGCTCATGACATTCCTCGGTACGGTCTTCGTGCCGGGCGGGACCCGAACCGCCCACGCCGGTGAGGATGGCCAACTAGGCGATCAGATAGCGACTGATCTGATCGCGAGTGGTGTCACGATCGGGGCTGCTTTGACGGGAAATGTGCCGCTCGCGTTTGCGGCAGGATTTCTGGCCAAGTACATCAGTGTCTATGGCGTGAGAGGAATCAAGAGCCTGGTCGATTTCTTCAAGGGGTATGAGCCGCAGGACCTCGGCGAGATCAATCTCTACTACGTCTATCTGCTCCACGTTAAAAGAAACCTTTATAAGGCCATGATTTCCGTTCGCGAGGCCGTGCAGAACGATAAGGCGTTCGCGAATTTGGAAGGAGAGATCAAGCGGGTGGAGGACGTTCTTTCGGGAGAGTGCTCGGTTCAGAACGGGTGCGTGCCCACTGCCTTGGACGATTCACTGATCAATTACTCGTTCCTGAATCTGATCGTGGATGCGAAGCAGTCCCTTGACGTCAGCAAGTTCCTCGGAACGCATGAAGTTAAAAACACCTATCAGTACCTGATGCTTCTCTATCTCGATGTGATCATCGTCGAGCAGAAGCTGATAGAAGCGCAGTACAACATGCTGGCCTCGCGTACGGTCGACAGCCTGGAACTCATCGAGAAGAATAAATACATTTCCAATGCAGAGAAGGAGTTTCATGCGCAGCTCCTTTTGAACATGGCCTTGCGCTGGGTGAATCTCACGGATACCAGGCGGGTGGTGATCGCGGACGCGATGAAGACGCCGCTCGCGAATCTAGGGAAAGAGAATGAGGACCTGCAAAGGGAGATCGACGAGTACCGGAAGCGTTATGGATTCCTGGGTTTCCGCGCTCAGGGCGCTTACGACGAGGACTACGATGAACACATGCACCGCATCCAGGAGGATATGGAGGAGGCTGGATCGCAGGTGGACGCCTTCGCTTCCAACCCGTTTCAGACGGGGTCCGCGCTGTCTGGATACTACCTCTCAGAAAAAACGCTGCTGCTGGAGCGCGATGCCTTCTTTCAAATGAAAGCCAACAAGCTTGAGACAACCGAGCAGGTCGCTGATTACCAGCACCGCATCAAGGTGCTTCGCGCACATGCCAACAACATGCTTCTTCAGTTGATTCAAGCGGTCGATCACCGCAATAAGGAGGGCTTCACCAAGATTGAGCAACCCAAGCAGCAGGTGGACATGGATAAGCTGGTTGAGGATTGCAAGAAAGACTCGGCCTGCGTCGCTGAGCGTCTGCAGAACCGCGAATCATCGGTGCAGAACATTCTGGTGGACAATTTCGCCCTCGCATCTCAGATCTTCAGCCAGATCCCTTACATGAATGTCCTTGAGGTCAATTCCGTCTATCAGCTTATCCAGCTGATCTATCTGGAGGTGTTTCATTCACAGAGCATCATCTCGGGAGTGGAGTTCGAACTCTTTTTCAACAAGCAAAAGACGATGCAGAAAGCCATCGAGCGCAATCGAAATCTTACGGATACGGAACGACGGCTTCATCGCGAGATGGTCGTGAATACGGTCAACAAATGGAAAAAACGAATTCTAGAGCGCAAGTTTGACGCTGCCAAGGAGTTCGAGCCGAAGGCAGAAGAAGTGAGAGCTGCAAACCTGAAGCTCGCGACGAATATCGTGCAGGTTCGATCGAACCGGGCGGATGTCTTCGGGGGCGTCTACAAGGATGAGGGCTCGTGCTTGCAGTTCAAGGGCTTCCAGAAATGGCGTTGGTGCAAGGACCGGAAGCGGCTCGAAGCGGCGATGGAACAGGTCCGGAAAGGCAAGGCCTTCTTTCTAGGGTCGAAGGAAAAGAAACTGCCTTCGGAATTCTGGGAAGAGATCTGAGAGGAGCACAAACATGATCCGCACCATGCTTCCATTTCTTCTCATTCTCGGATTGCCCTCTCTGGCGAGCGGGGCCGCGTCCACCGATGGCGCCGGACTGGAAGTGTACGTTTACATCAATGGTGACAATGATCTGCTCTACGCGACTGACGAGGGAAAGATCGTTCACCAGGCTGATGACGTATTCGCCCTCTGGAACAACATAGCGCGGAATGCCGGCGAAAGAACGCGGGTCCATATCTATTATGATCCGAACGACGAGATCTCCGCGTCAGCCAGGGGCACGGTCATCCGAAGACTCACCGATGGCGTGATATCGGAGGATCGGAACTTTGGTGAGACGGATAGTGCGGACCCACGCTGGTTTCGACAGCTGCTCAGGGCTGAATCAGTTCAGCCGAACTCCAACAAAATTCTCGTATTCTGGGGACACGGCGACGGCTGGCGGCCGATCTCATCGTATGACCATTCACACCCGGAGAGCCGGTTCAGTTACCTGGATCTTGCCGGCATGATTGAAGACGGCGAGTTCAGCGCGATCCTATTTGATACGTGCGCAATGGCTTATCTGGAGGTGCTGACTGCGTTTGAGGGGAAGACGCACTATTTGATGGCCTCGCAATTCGAGCTCCCACTGGAAGGGATCCAGTTCAGATCGGTTCAACTGAAGCAGGATTTGGCTGTTCTGGAGTTTCTGATGAAAATTCAGGCGGACACGGCTGATTATCAACGCATCAAGGGTGGTATTCGCTCGCCGCTCACGATCTTTGATCTCTCTCAGCTTTTGGACCTGCGAACGTATTTTGATTCGGCTTTCGAGAAATGGGTCTGGAGCATCTCTGAGATGAGCCGCCGAGAAAGCAGGCAATTTGCGAACCGTGTTCGGCCACGCCTTGCTGGGGCGGTGTTGAGCGATTCTGCTGCCGCTGATCTTCGTGCGTTCGCGTGGAACCTTTCCGCAGAGGATAAGCATTTTTTGGCAACAGTGAAAAAGCTGACAAGCGGGCGCTCGGGATCACTGAGTTTTATGTTGCCGTGGAACACCGAAGCGGATCAGGGAGATCTGGTCCGATTGGAATTGGAGCGATCGCCTGCATGGGCGGAACTTCCAAACTGGGACTTTGAAAAGAAGCGGATGGCTTATGAAAAAAAGGGAGAATGACATGTATCTAGGTAAACGATTAAGGGCGGTGGCCGCCCTTGTGGCAGTGGCGATGGTCTTTCAGACGGCTCTTGTTCCGGTGGTTCAGGCCCGCTCACAGGAGACGCTTCTAAACGCGACGCTCGACACGATCTCGACGCGGTATGATCGTATATTCGCGAAAATTCCGCAGGCACTCGTCAATCGGGTGGATATTGAGAAAAAGGCGAATCTTGCGCGTGAAGTGACCGAGAGCATCGCCCGATTGAAGGACGATCAGATTTCCACCGCCGAGTTCCGGGATAGGGTATTGAAGCTTAATCAAGAGGCCTTGCAGACACAGAAAGATGAGCTGATCAGGCAGATTCAAGGTTTTTCTATCGAAACCCTGAACGAGATCGCCTCCGTGATGGAGGGCAACCGGTCCTATGCGGAAGCTCAACAGGAATACATGGCCGCGTTCACCCGGAAGGAGAAGGCAGATGTGATTTCCCGGGTGCTTATCTCTGATCTGGATCATCAGTTTTCGATGATGAACAAACGTTCAGCACGAATGACCCAGGCGCAGTGGATCCTGGATCTCGAGCGTATGCAATCGGCTATGAACACCAAGGGCGATAAGCGTTGGCTCAAGGTTCTGGGCTATGCGGTTTTGGGAATCGCCGCTGTCGGTCTTGTGAGCTGGGGTGTTGCCAACAGTGTCTATTCGGGACGGTACCAAACCCGAAAAACGGAACTGGACCGTGAGTTCGAGAAGACCCGCGCGCAGCTCGAGGCCAAATACAACGAACTGAATCAGCGGCTTTCGCAGGAGCAGGAGAACTACCTTCAAGAGAGCGGGTACGTTTGGACGACCTGTGGCAACTACGAAATGCCGGATTCCATTTTGTGCAACGGGTATGATTACGCGCTCTTTCAGGGAACCAAATTCTGCAGTGTTCAATGCTATCGCCATCCGGCTTCCGGAAAGGAGACGATGCACTCAGCGCCCACCTGTACTTCACCGTATATTCCTGCGGATTGCTACGATCCCAGCGAATATGACCGGGGCTGGGATGACGGCTACTCGGATGGATCAAACGACGGGTCGGCGGATGGCCGATACGACGGCGATGAGCAGGGATCAGAGGACGGCTGGTATGACGGCCAGGAGGATGGCTGGATGGATGGCTATGACGACGGTTACGCCATCGGGTTCAACGAGGGCTATACGGATTACTTCTGGGGCGCTCCGATGCTGATGACTCTCAAGCAGGCTTCGCCCAATACCAGTCCGGCTGCACGCGACCAGGGTTACAAGGCCGGACTGAGTGACGGCAGAAATGACGCAAAACTGCTGCTGTCAGGCACAACTCGGCTCTGAAGCTGGAATTAAGGAAAGGAATTTGTCATGAAAAGACTTTTTGTTGCGATGCTAACATTCCAAATGGTTTTTCTTCCCGTTGCCGCGGAGGCAAATAGCGTCCTGAAGGTGATGCAGCGGGAAGTGAGCCAGAATCCTGCTTTCTACTACGCGGAAGAGGATCTCACTGCGGCGCAGGCACTGGAGAACAAGGCGATTGCCCTGGCATCCGTTCAGGAGCTGATCGCGGAACTGAAAAACCCGGATGTCCAGATCGAGCAAGTGCGCGAGAAAATTCTGCGACAACTCCTAGCGGAGGAAGAGATTCAGCTGATCGAGCTCGAGTTTCTGCTGGAGCGGATGCCGGTCGAGTCCATGGATACCGTGTTTGGCGAGGCGTTCAAAACGGGCAAGTATCACCCGGATTTGCGGCTTCAATACGATCTCGCTTACAGTGCCGCGGAAAAAAGGCACATTCTGCTCGAACTCGTCCGGGGAGATCTGTCGCAGGTGAAATCCGTGACGATGAAAAGGCTTGGGCTGCTGGATCGCGAAGGCCTGATTCAGGAGCTCAATCTCACGCGGAGCCTGATGAACACCAAGGCACGCGACACCTGGAGGGTGGTTCTCGTCATCGTTCTATCAGTGGCGGTCGCCGGTTTTGTCGGGTGGGCTGCTGTCTCCTCGGCCAAGAAGCATTGGCAGAGGAAAACCGAAAAGCTCGAGAAAGATCATAAACAGAGGGAGGAAGATCTTCGAAGTGAGTATGCGAACAAGGAAGAGCAGCTCCAGGCGGCCTTTGAGGAGCGGTCTTCGCTTCGCGAAGAAGGATTTGTATGGGCGGTATGCGGAACAACGGAGCGGGCTAAATCGGTCTCCTGCAGCTATGACTTCAGCTCTCATGCCGGAACCGAAGTCTGTGTCACTCGCTGCATGAAGAACATGACAACTGGCCAGGAGAAGCTTCCGCAGACAAGCTGTACGTCGAGCTTCATCCCGAGTAACTGCACCCTGACAAACCCTTACGCCAGTGGTTATGACTCGGGATACGGGTCGGGTTATGACAAGAGTTACGAAACTGCTTATGACAAGGCCTACTATGATGCTTACAGCGACTTCTACGATCGCGGATACGAAACGGGTTACATCAAGGGCTATGACGAAGGCTACAATGACGGGTTTACCGATGGCCTTGCGCAGGCGGAATACGATGAGCGCAAGTGGGCTGAAGAGGCTGCCGCAGAGGCTGCCACAGAGGCTGCGAATGACATCGTCGAGATTGGCTACAAGACGGGCTATAAGGAAGGCTACGCTGCTGCGGGCGTGCTGCAGCTTGGGGATTAAGCTAAGTCGGGCGAGGGATAAGTCGGGCTATAGCTCTGATCAGAACATCCACTTCCACCGGTTTGGAAAGGTGGGTCTGAAAGCCGGCAGCGCGTACGCGTTTTTCATCTTCTTCGCCGGCGTATGCGGTTAAAGCCATGGCTGGAATACTGCCAAACTGTTCAGGGCCAAGGGCTCTAATCCTGCGAATCAAGCTATAGCCGTCTTCCACGGGCATGGCGATGTCGCTCACCAGCAGGCTCGGTTTGAACTCTTCAAGTTTAGTAAGGGCATCTCTTGCCGATTCGACGGACAGGACTTCTGCACCAAAAGACTTCAATACTACTGCTATCGCTTCCCGTGACTGTTCGTCGTCTTCGACCAGAAGTACGCGCACCCCGTCCAGCCTGGTAAGCTCTGCGGTAGGCGTTTTCGACGCCAGGACTGTCATTGGGTGTTCTTTTGTCCCTGGCGTTTTGGCCTGGTCCGCATCGGTGTTCAGAGGAAAATTAACGGTGAAGGTCGAACCTTGCCCTTCGCCTCGGCTTTCGGCCTGAACCGAGCCGTTCTGCATCTCGGTCATGCTCCGCACGATTGCCAGGCCCAATCCCAAGCCACCATGCACACGCGTACTCGCGCTGTCGGCCTGGCTGAAGCGATCAAAGATGACAGGAAGAAACTCGGGATGAATTCCCTTGCCATGGTCGGTTACCCTGATGCGCATAAACTGCCTGGTGACCTCCGTGTAACGTTCGAGAACGATCTCTATACTGCCGCCATTTGACGAAAATTTGATGGCATTCGTAAGGAGATTCCAGATGATCTGCTGGAGACGGCCGGGATCAGCGGAAATAGTAGCTGAAATTGATTCAAACCTCGGCTCAATGCGGACTGATTTCAGATCCGCCAATGGCCTGACCGATTCGATCGCGGCCTCGACGATAGTCCTGGGATCAATTTCCTTCATCTCCAGGGCAAGCTTGCCCATCAGTGCTCGGGAAACGTCCAGTAAATCGTCGATCAGCCGCCCTTGCGCCTTCGCACTCTGCTCGATGATTTCGACGCCGCGTTTTGATTTTGCAGGATCGAGCTTTCCCATGCGCAAGAGCTGAACCCAGGAAAGGATCGATGTGAGTGGTGTGCGAAGTTCGTGTGAAAGAGTCGCAAGAAAAATATCTTTCGCGTGATTGCCACGTTCAGCTTCGGCGCGCGCTTCTTGCTCTCGGATCAACAGGCTGGCTCGTTCCTTTTCGAGCAGTTTCCGCTCGGTAATTTCATTCAGAGCGAGTAGCAGAATGGGCGATTTCGTGTCATCGCCTAAAGGCTGAATCTTCCTTCCGGAAAGAAGTATCCAGCGCAAGCCCATTCCCGGGGTTTGGCATTCGATTTCAAAGTCATTCAGTTCGGAGTCCTGTCCCGCTGCTTTGTGAAGAAGCACGCGTAGCTGCGACACGCGTTCACTCTGTATGCCGAGGCTGCCGAAGAAATCACTACCGATGGCCGCAGTTGTATGATGGAAGTGTTCCACGAACGCGCGATTGACGGACTTCAGTCGAAGGCTGGCATCCAGTACCGCCAAAGGGAGCCTCACTGTGTCCAAAATGGAGCGGACATACTCGAACGAGGCCATGGTCTCTTGCACCTGCTCCTTGAGGGCGGCTATGTCCACAACCGTGATGACGGCGCCGTCGATCCGATTGTCCATTGTTTTGTAGGGTCGAACATGTACGCGAATCCAGTGCCCGTTGCGATCCTGAACCTCGACTTCCTTGGATTCAACGGAGGCGGATACCCAGGATACCAGGGCTTCGAGATTCAGATCAAAGTTTGGTCTGATATCCCCGATGGGGCGACCGAGGTCCGAGGAAATCACTCTGAACAGTTCCTGCGCCTTGGGTGTGAACCTCCGGATGCGGTGACTCGCATCGACCATCACCATGGGGATTTCCGCGCTTGCCAGAAAGTTGTTCAAATCGTTGCTTATCGTTGTCAGATCAGCGTTACGGCTCCGAAGCTCATCGTTCACCGTGTTTAGCTCTTCATTGGTTGATTGAGTTTCCTCTTTGGCTGTCTGGAGCTCCTCGTTGGTGCTTTGAAGTTCCTCGTTCGCGCTTCGAAGTTCTTCATTAGTCGCGGTGAGCTCTTCTTGGGTGGTCTCAAATTGGTCGTTCAGCGCGGTTTGATATTCGCGCTGAGATGAAATCTCCTGTTCAAGGCGGGCGATGGTCTCGTTTCGATAGTCATCGGTTCGATCGACAGCAGAATCGGAGACGGGCCGGGAGGGAGCCGGTACGGAGGTCGCTTCCTCGAACAGGATGAGGAACTTGCGCTCACGATCCGGCGCAAGCGGATTGACCGGAATGACCTCAATCTGAACTGTTTTTCGTTTTCCTTGGTCCTCAAAGGATAAGCCCGCCTTCTTGATGGGTGATGTTCCCTTCAGGGCTGAATCCATCGCGATACGAAGCGCCGGCTGCAGCTCTGCTCGCGCCATTTTCATGAGACTGTTGGATGGGCTTCCTTGGGCGGGTTCCAGATACGGCACCGTTCTGCCGCGGAACTGCAGAATCTCGAGCCTGGAATCGACCAGAACACCGGGCGGAGCAAACCTGGAAAGAAGGATGCGATCGGCTGCTTTGTGCAGATCTCCTGCATCCGACATGGCGGCGAGTTTAGGTGTCTGCTGCTGTACCGTGTCGGCAATGAAGGTGCTGGCGGTAAATCGCAAAGCGATCGGAGTGGGGATGTTTGTTTTTGAATAGATCTTGTTTGTCTTATCGATCGTCTCAAATAATTGAGATGCTCCGCTTGGCGTCTCGGAGTTGCCGAGCCAGAGAAAACCTCCCGGACTGAGGGCGTAATGGAAAATGGGAATGAGCCGCTTTTGGAGCACGGGCGCGAAATAAATCAGCAAATTGCGGCAGGAAATGAGGTCGATCCGGGCAAAGGGCGGATCACTTGTTACGTCATGCCTTGAAAACAGGCACATATCGCGAATGGCCTTATTGATCTTATATCCGCCATCAACTCGGGTGAAAAACCGGTTCAACCGTTCGTGCGAGAGGTTCTGGGCAATCGTCTCCGGGTAAACACCGGCTCGTGCCTTCTGGAGTGCAGATTCGCTGATGTCCGAGGCGAATACCTGCACAGGGGCATGTCCTACCGTATCGCCCAGAAACTCTAGCAGCGAAATGAGAATGGAATAGGCTTCTTCTCCCGACGCGCAGCCAGGCACCCAGACCCGGATCACTGCACCAGCATTCTTCTTTTTGACGAGGACTGGAAAGACTTCTTCCTGTAAGGCCTGGAAGGAATCAGGGTCCCTGAAAAATTCCGTGACACTGATAAGAATATCCGAATAGAGAGTTTTGATTTCGTCCGGGTGCTCACCAAGAAAAGCGGCGTAGGCCTCGAGCGTTTCGCTCTTCTGTACCATCATCCGTCGTTGAATTCTCCTCAGGATGGTCGTTCGTTTATAATCGGAAAAGTCGACTCCGGTATGGCTCCTCAGTAGAAGGAATATGTCGCGGAGCGGGTCGTTCCTTTGAACAACTTGAGCCTGAGGGGGGGAAGTATCATGGCGCTCCGCAGCTTCGTGGGCACCTTCGCCCTGGGCTGTCGCGAGATACTCGTGACCAGCCAGTACGGCGAGCTCACGCGCTATTGCCTGAGGTGGAAGGACAATGTCTATGACGCCAGCTGCGATGGCATGCGAAGGCATACTATCGTAACGTGCTGTTTTAGGATCTTGTGCGAAAGTGGTGCCGCCCGCCGATTTGATCGCGCGCAGACCATCGGTTCCGTCCGACGCCGCCCCGGAGAGGATCACGCCGATGGCCTGGCCTTTTTTTTCCTGCGCGAGCGACCGAAAGAAGAAATCGATACTCATGTGCGGTGCGCGCATTTCGCGGCGTGGCAGAAGAATCAGCTCTCCCCGCATAACGGCCATGTCGTAATTGGGAGGAATCACATAAACGTGGTTCGGCTCAATGGTCATCCGGTCTTTGGCTTCCTGAAGACGCATTTTAGTGACCTTGGACAGGATCTCCGACGACAAGCTTTCGTGGGTTGGGTCAAGGTGTTGGATGAGGATGAATGCCATCCCGGTATCTGTGGGAAGTTCAGCGAGCAGCTGTGAGAATGCTTCAAGGCCGCCGGCCGATGCACCAATCCCCACTAATGGAAAGCTTTCAGGCTTTGCCGCCTGTTTGCGATTTTTGCTCACGATGCATTCATCTGCAAGGACCGTAACCAATTGACAGAAATAGTCAACATGCGAAGTTCTAATGCAGGCCGCAGTATGCCGACGGCTGAATGAGGGCCGTCTGGAAGCGTCGGGCCTGGCAATGTCTTAACGCCGAACCGCTTGTCCAATTGATGAGCATATGCCCATAATCATGCGGTGAGGCCAAAAAAACATCGACATACTTGCTGTGAAGTGAATGCCACCTATTTCAAACCCCGTGGCATTCCCATGAGCGATCTTGAAGAGGTCGTTCTCGAAGCCGATGAGATTGAAGCTCTCAGGCTCGCTCATCTGGAGTCCCTTTATCAGGAGGACGCTGCTTTGAAGATGAACATTTCGAGGCAAACGTTTGGCCGAATTATCGACACGAGCCACAAAAAGATCAGCGATGCGCTGATAAATGGCAAAGCACTCAGGCTCAACAAAACAACATAAGGAGCTAGGATATGAAAATCTGTATACCTACCAATACCAATAACGGAACCGACAGCACGATCAGCGGACATTTTGGCTCTGCACCCTTTTTCATGATCGTGGATACCGATTCACTGTTTTGCAAAACCATCGTCAACACAAACCAGCACCATGCGCATGGAATGTGTCAGCCGCTTGCAGTTCTCGGGTCCGAGGAGTTCGACGGCATCGTTGTTGGCGGCATCGGAGCTGGAGCGCTCAACCGCTTGAAGGCCGCCAATATAAAAGTGTTTAAAACAGCTCATAAAACAGTCAAAGAAACGGTTGATGCGTTCAAGGGAAACGCGCTGTCTGAAGTGACTCCCCATATGGCTTGCAGTGGACACGGCCATCACCACGGTGGGCATGGTCAGGGGCACCATCACGGATCGTGACGGTCATTCCAGGGCCGGGGCCAGGGCCGGGCCAGGGGCCAGGTTAAATTCCCAAGCACACCAGAACTCATTCGGATGCGGATCCGGCGGACAGGCAATGCAAGACGTCCGGATGCGCGGATCAATGGTTTTGGCGAATTCGGCGTATTCGACAATCCCTACTGACTTGCAGGGGTGATCGGGAAGACCTTTCCGTTTTCGCGCCGATTGGACTCGACAGTCGAGCATGCGGAACACAGCCCGTGTTTCCGTCACCTCGATACATTCCTGAAGGTTCAGGCGGGCGTAAAAGCGGTGCTTCAGGCATTCAACGAGTGCAGGAATGCCGCCTCCCGGTTCCATCTTGAGTCGTCCCATGATTCGTTTTGCTTCAATCACAGTGAATAATCGCCAGGCATCCCGATCGATGCCTACAGCGACCTCCATCCCGTATTTTTGTTCAATGGATTGAAACCACACCCCATCATGTGCCAGCCAATTTTTTGCGTCGTCGACGATGATGCGGATCAGATCGTCTTTGCTCAGAGTTTGAAGCAGGGCCAAACCTTCATCGCCAGTTCTTTTGTTGGTTCGCATAAAATCCCTCAAGGATTGTGTCTACAGCTGTAAAGTCATTGCATGTGTCTTTTTTGACCTCCATTTAATCATTTCCAGTACCTAGCGCAACCTGATCCCGGGCACGGCTGGTGCAGTGAGTCTGAGGATACAAACGAAAAGAAATGGAGCTGGGGACATGAGAAATAAATTTTTTGCAGTTTTGGTTTTGGGATCGCTTTCGTTTTCTTTCACGGCACTTGCTGATGATGTGAAGACGGCCAGGTCAAATGACGTCGTCGAAAAGTACGTGCTCAAGTCTAACGGCGTTTTCTCCCGTGTTCTGTCAGGAGCGCGCGGCAAAGATCTGAGCTGTGCAGTTACGAGTAACGTGTCGGACTTTAAAATCTCACAACATCCAAACGACGCCGCAACGGCGTATTTCATCAAGAGTGGCGACCTTCATTTCGTGAAAAATTCGCAAAAGGGAGCACGCAAAGGTAACTGTCCGCCGGCCGATACGGGTGCTCTGATGGGCAACGTCAAGCAGGATGGCGGCAAGTATCAGTATGGTGTGATTCCAAGTACCAAGAGCGAGTACGTAAACTGGGCTCTCGACGGTACGGGTACTTTCCACGCCTGGAAGAATTCCGGTCTCCCCATGAAGATTCAAAACGTGTCGGACGTGTCGACCGTCGAATGCTTTGGCCAGTCAGGTAAGGCTTTCAGCAAGAAGATCCTGTTGCTTGAAAAACGGGACGGAAACATTCTTGCGATGGAAGACGATGGCGACGTCAAAAGCCAGAATATCAAAACGTCCATAAAACATTTCAGGGTTGTCAAAGACGTGTGCAAAGACGTGGGCGGCTCTGGCGGAAGCTCCACTGCGCAACGAAGGGGTGGCAGGGGCAATCGCGGCCTGTAACCAGTCGTTACATCGGATCTGATATTAAGCCGCCCCCGACCTTTGGTCCGGGGCGGCTTTTTGTATTTCGAGTATTGGTTCTCAGGTGATTGATCAAGAAATCAATTGATTTATATAGTATTGAATGCTTTAACTAAGAGCAAGAGGTCCCCATGATCACACTTCTGAAAACACTTCAAAACCGGTTGGTGCTCGCGATCCCCGGAGCGATGATCCTGGGCTTCATATTCGGTCTGCTCACGGATGCACATTCCCTGCAGTACCTGGTCGTGCCCTTTGGCTTCGTCATGATCTACCCGATGATGGTCAACATGAACATCCGAAAGGCCCTTCAAGGTGGGGACCGCCGAGCACAGGTATTGGCGCAAGTGGTGAATTTCCTCATACTGCCGCTGATAGCCTGGGGAATTGGAAAAATCTTTTATCCGGAACAGCCGTATCTGGCTTTCGGGCTTCTGGTCGCAGGCCTTCTTCCAACGAGCGGAATGACGATTTCCTGGACCGGTTTTTCCAAGGGGAACGTGGAGGCTGCGGTTAAAATGACAGTCTTCGGGCTGGTTCTCGGTGCGCTTGCCACACCGGTATTTGTCACGCTTCTTCTTGGGCAAAGTCTTCCAATCGATCGCCTGACACTCATCAGGCCGATCATGTGCATGGTGGTGCTGCCTCTGGTTTTCGGGCAGATGACCCGCAATTTCCTGATCGGTCGTTATGGCGTGGAGAAGTTCTCAAAAGAAATCGGTCCTCGCTTTCCGCTGGTTTCAACTGCTGGCGTGCTCATGACCGTTTTTGTGGCGATGGCCTTACGAGCTCGCAATATCGCTGCCGATCCCGGTTTGCTTCTGGACATTATCGGCCCGGTCTTGCTGCTCTATTTTATCAATTTTGTTCTGAGCTTCGGAATCGCGAGGATGTTCCTCAATCGAGCTGATGGAATTGCGATGGTCTACGGGACGGTCATGAGAAACCTCACCGTCGCGCTTGCTGTGACGTTGATGGCATTCGGACCTGAGGGCGCGCAAGGCTCTATCGTCATAGCGGTGGCGTTCGTGATTCAGGTGCAGTTAGGCGCCTGGTCCGTGAGTTTTATTGATCTGCTTCTGGGCAAGTCAGAGGTCAGTGCTGCAGGTACTGCACTCCGAACGGAATAAGGGTCTTTTCAGCCTCGCTACGCAACGTAAGATCGCTGAAGAGATACATGAAGGTTTGCCCCTGCTTCAGGCTGTCAAATTGAAGGTGCGCCGAGAGTACGAGATAAGCTTCCAGGCGGAGGCGATCCTGATCGAAAGCCATCAGGATTTCCATCGCGGTCGGGACGTCTATTCCGGTGCCTGGTTTCAACTGTTCCGCCCAATCACGAACGGCGCTGACTCGATCCTGATCGGTTTCAAGATCTGAGTAGCGGTGGATGAACCGGGAAACCGTGCGTTTTCCCAACAGCTTGAGAGGAGCTGGTGGAGACGCGGGTGCTGAAACGAGGCGAACCGAGGCGTCTTTTCGCCAGTCATGGAAAAGACCCAGGTTCGTGTAGTAGGTGCTCGCCTCACAGTAAGGGGCCGTGACATAGCTCGCCACTCCCCAGACATACGGCACTCCGTCCATTTCAATGAATGCAGGTCCGCCGGAGTCTCCGCTGCAGCCGCTGGCAATGTGATCCTCTGGTTTCAGTTCGATGCAATCGCCCGCGCGCTCACCCAGTCCCAGGCGTGCGCTGCGGAGATTGTCGTCAGGTTCGCCTTCGGCGGAGCTCAGGCCGTAACCTGCAATCATCGTGATTGGCTGCGGATCATGATCGGAAAAATCGAGAATGTCGCTCGAGAGAAAGCGGGCCGGTCTATTTTCCAGCGGAACCCCGCCCTCAAACAGGACTAATGCCAGATCGTTGCGATTTCCAAGGTTCAGGCTGTCATAGGCTTCATGCACGAGATAACGAGAGCCAAGGCGATATTCCTGAATACCCTTGGATCCGAAAAAATCGATTCTGATGACATTCGGATAGCCGGAAACGCAATGCGCGGCCGTCAGAACGACTGACTCGCTGACCAGGGTTCCGGTGCACAGGCCTCGCTCGTCGTTCGCGAACATAATGATGAGGCGCACGGTACTTTGGGAAAGAAGGTTCGGTTGCGTCACAATCTCGCCGCCGACAATGTTTGATCGGAGTGCCGCGGCTTGGCACGATCCCGAGAAGAAAAACAGCGAGAACGCGAGAAGCGCTGGACTGATGAAAGCAAGGCGCATGAATAACCTCGTGGCGCACGTTTACCGCTATCTATGGCCGCTTGCAATCGCAAGTTGAACGGAATCAGGCGGGCAGCCTTTACTCGCGAAGAGTCTCATATTCGAGATCCCAGATGGCCGCATTTGCCCATCGACCTCTCAGTGCCTGCCAAAGCCTCAGGATAATACGGTGCCTCAGAAGTCGGACGTCCAAAGTGTTCCTGCCATCCTTGCTTTTCCAGAAGCGGGAGTGAGTATCGCGAAACTCGATATCAAAAGAGTCCCGCTCCTGGAACATCGGTGTTCCTTCCGGAGGGGCGGCAATGTTTAAAACCAAATTGTCGAAGTAACGGCTATTTTTCAAAACAAAATAGGCGGATTTCCAGAAATCCCACCAGGTCTCGCCCGGAAAGCCCACCATGATCGAAACGCAGCTTCTTATTCCTACCGTCTTTGTGTTCCTGAGTACCTTGGCGGCATGCGTGAGGCGGATACCTTTACGCATCCGGTTCAGGACCCGCTGGCTGCCGCTTTCGATCCCGAAGAAGATTTCCGAACATCCGGCTTCTTTGAGTTTTGCAAGTAGCTCGGGCGTTAACCGCTGATCCGCTCTGCAATACCCGTAAAAGCTCACGTTCATTCCGGAATCAATAAGCGCATCTGCAAGTTGCCCCAGAGCTGCATGATCACCATTCATCAAGGAGTCTGCCACCATGAAGTGGTTCACGCCGTAGTCACGTTGGGCATTTGCGATCATCTCGAGCACTTTATTGAACGGAACGCTCCGATGTTTTTTCCAGTAGAAGCTCTCAAAACAGAAAGCGCATTTTCCCACGCATCCTCTGCTGAAATGAACAGGCAGCACCAGGCGTGAATAATTGAAAACGGGAAGTTCCGAGAAATCCGGGTTCTGGCAAAGCGCAAGGCACTCAGGTTCCCGCGCGCCTCCTTCCAGTAATGTGCCTCGGAGACCCCTGAAACGGACCCCTTTCACAGGTTCGGGATTCTCTTTATCCCATTGATGAAGGAGCTCGATCAGGCTTGTATCCGCTTCGCCGAAAACGGCGGCATCAACGTTTCCGGTATTACCATCAGCCAGGGCCTGTTTTGACCATTCTGGAGTGCAGGAAGGGCCGCCACAGATGATCCTTGTTTTAGGACTGACTTTGCGGACAACTCGAAAGCCTTCATCGCTTGCCAGCAGATTGGTTTGAAACAGGGAAAAGCCAACCGCACAGAA
Organism: Bdellovibrionales bacterium GWB1_55_8; assembly: GCA_001769835.1. Taxonomy (GTDB): domain Bacteria; phylum Bdellovibrionota; class UBA1018; order UBA1018; family UBA1018; genus GWB1-55-8. Next base: position 38,854 of record MEPR01000036.1, on the reverse strand, counting down.
TTCCTCGGACTTCAGCGTGCGCTCGAGGGTCTCCAGAATGCCAACGAGCCTCGGCTTGGGACCACTCTCAAATCTTTCGGGTAGCGACCAGAGGACAATGTTTTGCAGCGAAACGATATCCGCTTCTTCCTTCCTCTGGGTTCTCCAAAACTCAAGGTTCAGATCCAAAACCTTGACTCCATATCCAGCGGCCTTCAGGCTCGCGCTCAGGTGCGCCAAGCCATACGGAGGAAACTCTTCATTCCAAGCCGGCATGATCACGAGCAAGACCGTTCCGAGTTTCGGTGGGCCGGGTTCGGGCCTGTTCCATCGAATCCAGTTTTCTTCCGATTTCCAGAAGATTCTGGGATCCGAGGCCAGACTTGCGCCTGTTTTCAGCCGTTTCTTACAGTCCAGGATAGTGGGAAGGTCGTCCGAACGAATTGAAACGTCGATAAGGCCTTGGGCCAATTTCCTGGTTACGTGAAATGTACTCAGGCCTGTGCCGGCCATAAAAATCCGGATGTCCGGAAGCGCTGTGCGAATCTGGGCAAGTACGAAAAAGTTCGAAGCAGCCTCTTTCTCACCAAAAAAGATCACGACGGACCGTTTGTTCTGTTGCACGAGGGCCCGGATGACCTGAACGACGGCGAGTTTGAGCGCACTGATCGACGCTTGAGATAACTTCGAATTTTCAAGCGTTTCGGAATAGCCCGGAGAAAGATCCCTGAGGCTCATCGATCCTGGTGGAAAAGGCGCAGGACTGTCCTGTGCGAAACCGAACAAAATCAGACAATCTTCAGGCTTATGAGTCATGTTTCGCTTCATCATTCCATAACTCCGTAACTCAATAAATTGAAAACGAATGCAGCCCGGGGTAGAGCAAAATGATGGTCAATTCATCCGCCCCTGATCGCGGACTCCAGACATTCTGCATTGTACCCTGGATTCAGATGCAGATTGGAACCTCAGCGGACATTTATCCATGCTGCCGCGCCCAGGGTGCGACCAGTTACGGAAATCTGAAAGTAAACAGTTTGGCCGAGCTTTGGAACAGCAAGATCGCCTGCTCACTGCGGGCGCAGCTTCTTTCAGGCGATCCCTTACCGATGTGCAGCGGCTGCTACGCCGAAGAACGCGCGGGAGTTGAAAGCTGGCGACAGGCCATGAACAGACGCCATGTCGATGATGTTCGGGCCGCGTTTGGTTCAGATGGATCCGGAAATATGCCGATGGGCCGGATCGCGGGCCTGGACCTTCGTTTCTCCAACCTTTGTCAGTTCAGCTGCAGGATCTGCGATTCGGCTTCAAGTACAGCCTGGTATCGCGACCGCATGTTAATGCCGGCGCATTTTCGTTATGGTCCTGAGCGGGCTGAAAATCTTGGAACTCTTATCTTCGATAAAGTGAAACAGGTTTCCTCTGAGCTGAAGTGGATTTACTTCGCCGGCGGCGAGCCACTTCTTCATCCGGAGCATTATGCGCTCCTTCAGTTTCTCATTTCGAGCGGCTCGGCCGGGGATATACGGCTTGCGTACAACACGAATCTGTCCACTTTGTCCCTGAATGGCACGAGCATATTACCGCTTTGGAACCATTTTAAGGAAGTTGACGTCGGGGCGAGTTTGGACGGGATCGGGGCCGCCGGCGAATTGATGAGAAAGGGACAGAACTGGGCCAGAACTGTGCGAAATTTCCGCAAGGTCCGCCTGTTTTGTCCCGATGCGAGTGTTTTTGTTGAAACAACCGTCAGCGCAATGAATCTGTTTCATCTGGTCGCGGCGGTTGATGAATGGCTCAGAATCGGAATGATCTCGCCGGGAGGAATCTGGAAAGTGAACTGGCTCGAGACGCCAAGATTTCTGAGTCCGAATGTTCTCACGTTTTCCGAACGCTCCGCTTTGAGTGATGCTTACGGAAATCATTTGAAGATTCTGGAGGGCAGGGAGGATGAGCGTGTAGTCTCCCTGATCAGGCGGAAATACGAGTATATTCTGGCCCGCTTTGATTCTGTTCCGTGGCATCAGGAGCGTTCACAGTTTGTTGAATATATGCGGAACCTTGATGAAATCCGTGGTGAAAGTTCCGCCGAACTACTTAGCTGAAAAAGCCGGGCGTGTCCTGTAGAGTTAAGTCAGGGTGGGGAATGCCAGCACTGTCACATGATCCGGTTTGTTCAAATCACAGAAAACATGTGATTTTGTTCCTGGTGAGCCTGGCTCTTGGCGCGCTGAACGCGGATGCTGGCGCAGGTTGTATTGTGGATGGGCTGCAAAGCAGTTACAGGCAGCGCCCGGTCTCAAGTTCGCAGCTGGTCTCGCAAGCAAAGCAACTCGTGCTCAGACAAGAGGCGCGGTTTCAGCGCTATTTTGAGGACACCGGGTTTGCTGATCAGGCGGCTTTCGACGATGCAGTCCGAGTCTATAGCGAACCAGCCGCAATGCTTGCTGACTGGCTGCAAAATGAAAAGCACATTGAGTTCGCCACGAACGTACCTGAAAGCGCTCGTTCAGCAATTTCGGGCAAGGGTTTCAGGAATTTGCGAGCGACCGATGGTCCAGTGGCCAACGCTGAGGAAATAGAACTTCGCGATCTGGTCGAAGCGGTAAAGTCGGGCTATTCGCCACGCGAATATAAGACTTTCGATGCTGATCTAAAACCGAGTTATGGTTATCTGAAGCCTGGCCCCGATTCCGGCCTTATTCCCAGCCAACTGGCGAGCCATTACGGAGATGACACGTACATATTCAAAAAAGGGCGAGTCAGGGATCGACTCACATGGACCGCTGGAGATTCCTTTGGCCCCGCTCGCTACGCAAATGGAAAGACCCAGCCTGAAAACTGGAGAGACTTCTTCGTGCCATGGAAAAATCGCACGCTCATGATTCCAGACATTCTCGATGCAGTAAGCTTGCAGAAGACGGGATTTAGTGCGGAATTTGTCAATGGAACCGGCGCGCCAATGCCTCCGCCGAGGCCTCTGTTGTCTTTTGAACCGAAGGCACCTCCAAAGTCCAGGCTTCCTTACCCCGTTCCACCGCCAGTGCCTGATTATCCCCTTCCGCCGCCAATGCCGATTTTTCCTGACAAGCCTCAACTTCCGAAAGGGCCGGTTCGCTTGCCCGGGGAGAGTACTTCCAGCTATTTGAAGCGCTATGCTCAAACCGCGGAGTACCAGAAGTTCAAGGCAGAAATGACAGACATTGCAAAGGTCACTTCTCAGACCCTGCAAAAACACCAATCCAGCAAACGATATCAGGAGTATCTGAAGCGAGTAAAAGCCGTCGATCAGCGGTATCAGGAAACGGATGCATACGAAGCTTTTCTCAAATCAAAGAACGAGTATCTGCGCGCCAGGCAGAAAGCCGAAGACGCTTATCGAGAGAGCAAGGAGTTCAAATCATATTTATCTGAATTGAACTCCTGGAAAGAAGAAGCTGCAAAACTGCAACGAAAATACGAGAGTAGCGATGAGTACAGGGCGTATGAGAAAATATTGAAGGCATATGATGAAAGTGAAGAAAAGAAACTCTACATGGAGATTTCCGCGTTCGCTCCGAAACCCGATTGGCTAGGCACGTCCATAGGTTCGTTGCGAGGCCCTCATACAAGTGGCTATATTGAGCTCCAATATTGGGGTCCACTGAACTTGGACGATGTGGAGATTTTTGAATTCCGAAAAACGCCGCCTTCCGGCGAGTTTCTGGAGGAGCTTCGAAGGCGGGGTATCCAAATCAGGGATGGGCGACGTAACCACCAACGGTAACAAATTGGGAGCCATTTTCGGATTGTGGTATTCTTGTATATGAGTCGTTCGTTTAGCTTTCGCAAAATTTTAGGGGGTCTCATGAGTCCGATTGCACTTTTACTGACCTGCGCCGTACTTCTGTCGGGATACTCTTCAGGGGTGAACGCGCAGGTGCTCGAGGCGAAGGTCAATTTGAAGGGTGCTTGCGAGAGCCGGGCGGACGTCGGCCATACCGCCTACAGGATTTTGCAGTTGAAACGAAAAGAGGGGCAGAACTCCGTGTCCATGGGTGTGTCCTACTTGCGTTGCGTACGGGACGGATCGCGTTATCGTTGGCAGTCGATCGCGGCAGACGCAAAGAGAGAGGAGAAAGCCCCGGACGGCCGGAAAATCACTCTTTGGCAGACGGATGTTGAAATCATCGCCGTTGATGAGAACCAGGAGATCATCGCGCGGGCTCCTCTGAAGCTCGATGCAATGGGCCGGATGGATTTACCTTTCTCGAAAAGCCTGAGGTCCCTCGAAAGAGCGGAGTTGATGGTCCGCGGACATCAGTACTATCAGGTTCAGGGCGAGGCGGCGGTAAGCGATGGACTTTCGACGACCGCATCTTACATCGTTCAGTTTAAAACGCGCGGAGAGAATCGCGACTGTAAGCCGCAAAACCCCGTCTTGAGCACCGCCTCCGGCATCAAAGGCCTTCCTTCAGGCGTGCTTCCGGAAGGAGTCGAGGGCCAAGAAACTGCTACCGGGGAGCAAGTGGGCCTTGTGGGTGACTGTCCGATGATCAGCGCTGCCAGTGACACTAAGTCCGTCACAGAAGCGGGTGGAAGCAAAGGAGCACGGGTGAAGGCCGGGACCACAGCGAACAAAGCCGCTGGCGAATAACTTCTAAAACTCGAACCGTGCATCTCCGGGGTATGCGCGATCCGCAGCCTACCTTCCGCCGACCTCCTTATCAAAAACGTTCGAGTTGAAAGTGGAAACGAGAGGCGCCGCCCATTGCGTTGTCGTTCACTGAAATCGAGAGCTCCTGAATGAAATCCGTATAGGTGCTGAAGTCCGTCCGAAAAATGGAAACAGGATCAGTTTCCGCCGTAAAGCGATGGTCTCCGGCGTAGCTCAGGTCGAGCGTTTTAACGTCGTGTTGCAAAACGGCGCCGCCCTCCTTGATGGCGAAAGTAATCAAAACCGCTTGCACGCGGTCTTGCGAATCAAATGCAGGGTTCACAATGTTAATCCAGAACGGATGTGCCGACGTCTCCATGACGGGCGAACGTCCCGGCGATGCAACGTTTTCCTCTCTAGACTGATAATCCAGAGAGATCTTTGTCCCGTCAGCTGACGTCAGAAAAACGTGTTTCCAATCCGCGGCATTGACCGAAAAAGAAACGAGGAGCCCAAACGCGCACAAAACGGATCTTTTCATGATAGCGACCTCCGGTGAAACGAACCTGAGTGCTGTTTAGTATGGCAAAGGCGATACGGCAAGACTCAATTGGGAAGCGCCGATTGTGGCACAGTGCGGGAATGCTCCGGTCCGGAAGTGCGGTGATAGAGCGGTTCGGTCCTATCTTTCGCGTCTGAGGGAGAAGAGATCCAGGCAATAACAATACGCCGCGTTCTCTTTCGATTCGCGCACCACGGCCCTGATCCTTTCTATCGCTTCGATCAGAATCGTGCGCACCGCGGGATAATCAGCGCTGCTGATGGCGATCACTGATGAGTAGTGCAGGTCTTCCTCGTTGCGTCGGTTCAGGGATTCAATGGCCTGAACACGCCAATTGGCGTGAAGTTTCGTGATTGCCGGAGAATCTTTCGGAAGGTGAATGCTGACCGGGCCCGTTGTGTATCGGCCACTGTTTTCAGTGGCAAGGCCTGCAGCCGTGAGGAAATTCAGAACATCTGAAATGATCCGAAGCGGCAGTCCAAAATATCGAGCAATTGGTTCCTTCATCTGCAACTCCGGAATCGAGAGCACCACGTGAACAGCCGCATAGTACCAGGCGCTGTAGTAGGTGAGTTGATCTTCAGGCCCGAGCACCTTCTTGAACTCGAGCCGCTTTGAAAGGTTGTGGTGGTTTTCGATCGCCTGCTCGATTTGTTTCTGTATCAGCGCCTTGAATTCACGTGTGCCCGCACGCGCGTGCTGAACCAAGAGCTGAAAGAAAAGCGTTTCAGAGTAGCTGTGACCGATGAATCGCGAGGCGCGCTCGGCCTGCTCGGAACTCAGGTGGGCATTCGCGTTCAGGATTTGCGCAACGTAGGTCGTGTTGCACCCCATGACCTCCGCGAGTTTTGCTTTGAGGCCCCGCCCACGGGCGGGCTGGGCCGTAATCCAATCCTCGATATACGCTTTATAGTCACGGTACTGAAAGATATCTTTTTTCATGATTTCAATGCCTTGATTAGTTTAAGGCACTATAACTAAATTTTATACGGCATTATTTATTAATTTCTTCTAGAGCAACCGAGGTGGCTCCTGTAGTTGTTGCTGCGTCGCGGCAAACTTACTAACCGCTCTCGCGACGAGCAAAAGAACGAAGGAGTCACCCATGAAAAGAAGTATTTCGATCCTCACAGCAGTGGGCCTTTTTGCCGCCGCGCCATGCGTCTGGGCGCAGACGACGCTTCCCGCACAGGAGATGAGAAAAGAGGTCTATCTCCTGATGAATCAGGCGGAACTCAGCTGGCTCACTTTGGGCTCCGAGCAGGTCGGCGCTTCGCTCGCGGAAGCCTGCTTCAATATCGCCACTCTGAACGGGGACCTGCAGCGCCTGCCGTATTTCTCTGAAGACACGGAAAATCGCGTGGCGCTCAACGAAATGATTTCTGAAATGAAATCGGAACGCCTCCGGGACAACGTCGTTTCCGCTCTTTGCCGGGGCTACAAACCAACCCAGTTCGAGGCAGCGAAATCTGCTGCACTTCAGTCGATGCTCAACGTAAAGGAGACGGCCTCGAGGGTCCTTCGGCTCCTTAGAGAGGCTTTGTAAGCGCCTTAGCGTTCGCATAATGTTGCAATCATAAATGAATTCATGGTGTTCGCCATTACTTGACTAATTTAGTCAGTATGATATTCCCCTGCGCTATCGTGGCGCAGGTCTGCCCGAGGTGTTCAAATGTCGTTTTCAAGTGTCTGCAAAAAAGCAGTCTTTCTTCTGGCGATCTCGCCCCTGCTTGTGGCGCCGGTGAACAGTTTCGCCGGCAATGAAAGTAGCGGCGGCGGCGACATCCTGATCCTGCCCGATGACCGAATCATTTTGGCCGATCCTTTTGTTGTCCGACCGGGCAAACCGATGGAATTTCATCCGACACTGAAAGAGGAACTATTGCGAGCCGGCGAGGTGCTGGAAGCTTTTGGCGCAGAGAACACCTTCCTTTCCGCAAACGTTCTGAACCCCTATGTCGAATACCGCTACGCAACCGGCCCACTGGATTGCCGTCGGGTAGAGCTGGGCGGCGTGCCTGCGGGCGGAGAGCAGAAACTTGTGGCGTGCACGGAAGGCCATCTCACACTCATCTCTGAGCCTGACTTCAGAAAGATGACGATTCGCGAACAGGCGAAGCTCATCATTCACGAGCGACTGAGGGCCCTTAAAGTGGCGGCTCCCGGATCCTTCATTGCTGATGTCACCGACGGCGTGGAGCTCGGCCTCGAGATTATGAACTCCCAGTTGCGGGGGAACGAACGGGTGACCCTCTCCGATCATCAGCTCGACACTCTCAATTTGCTCATGAGGCGAATCGTTCAGCTCGAGCTGGGCGCCGTATTCAAGGATCTTTCAGGAAACCTCTGGAAAATAGTACGGAACGGAGCGGGTGTCGCCTCTGCCAAAGCTGACATTCACCCTTCCGCGACTCTGGGATTGGGAAGTGTTCTGGGGCCGAATTCCATGCTGGGCGAGGAAAGCGTCGCCCTTCGTCTCCGGTGCTGGGGCCGCTGCCTGATCGGATCGGGATCGAGCTTCATCCCGAAAGGTACGGCCGCTCCGACTGGTTTACGGCTGGGATCCAATGCTCATGTCATAGCTACGGTCGTCGATCGTGATGTCACCCTTCATCTCGAGGATGGCGCGATGGTCGAAAATGCGGAACTTCGAGCTTCTGGAAATTCACATCTGACAGTGCACGTGGGGCCCGATTCGGCGCTCACGGAATCCGAAATCAGCGCATCTGACAACATGGCGTCTTTGACGATTGGCGCCCGAAGCGCGATCAGAGCCTCAAAGCTGAAGATCGCAAGTTCAGTTGAAGTGAAAACGGGTGCCGCGCTTGAGAACAGTGAGATCAGTCTCAGGGATCTTTCCATGGAGGCCGGCGCCCGGATTGAAAACTCCATAGTGAAGGGCTTGTACCGCTGGGACACATTGGAGTTGGAATCTGGCGCTCTGATTCAGGATACTGAACTTCTGGTCGGCGGAATGATGAAGATGGAGAGTAAAGTCCTGATCCAGGGGTCCGGTCTCAAGCTCGATTCCGATGCTTTGATTACAGTTGGCGCGGCAGCGACCATCAAGGATCTTCGTGCTGCCATTGAGGTGAACCGCTCTTACTGGTCGGGGCGGCGGGCCCGCCTCATCATTCAGCCTGGCATCACGCTTCTGGGAGACGGCGCGGATCAGAGCCAGGACCTATGCGGACCGGGCAGGTCCATCGTTGACGTGGGCGTTCTTCGCATCAAATCCCTGGCGCAAATGAAGAAGCTCTGCTCTGACAAAAGGGTTCACTCAGGCGACTTTGCGGGAAGCAGCCAGCTCGCGCGTGACGTTCTCGAGTTTGTCGAATGATTCGTTCCATCCCGATGAACACATCTCGTGCTCGCTGGCAGGCATGCCGACGTGTTCAAGGGTGAGCTTCGTTTTACCTTCTTCGTCAGAAGAGAAGGTGATTTTGATGACCAGTTCCAGTGGAAAGTCCGGGCTCATCCCATAGTAGGATGCGGGGACCACCTTGCCTGTCTCGTCAGCAAATGAATCCGTGCAGACAAGCCGCTCCGGTCGGACGATTTCACGATAGACACCGGTACTCCAGTAATCCTTGCTCTCGGGCGATCGCATGCAGTTGAGATAAACGCCTCCTATGCGGAGATCCATTTTGCAGACGGGTACCGTGAAACCTTTCGGGCCCCACCAGCGTTCAATCAGTTTGGGGTCTGTCCAGGCGTCGAACACGACGTCGCGTGGGGCATCGAAGGTACGAGTGAGTTTGAGAGTATCTGGTTTTTCGGCCATGGTGTTGTCCTTGATGGAACTGTGAGAGGCTGCGGAAACTAAGCCGCCTTTTTCACGCTAAAGTTCTGAAGCCCTTTCTTGAGATCGTCTCGGTTCATGACAGGGCTTAGTTCAATCTCGGCACCAAGCGTCGAGAAGAACGGCTCAGCGATCGCAGGAATCTGCGATGGGTCTGCCAAATCAAAGAAGATAAAGGCTGTTCGCCTTCCGTGTTCAGCAGTGAAGTAAGCGGCTTCCGGGTGAATCTCGTCCAATACGGAATTCATCACCCGCTGCATGCTGCCGTCTTGAATGGCCCTGCTCGCTTTCTCTACATCCATCGAAATTTTTAATAATGTTCTCATCTGTCTCCGATCCGCGGGGTTCAATCTTTTAAATAGAGATCTAAATCCCCTTGCGGAAGTGATGCCAGCCCACGAGATGGGGCGTCCCGTTCACAGCGGACGCCGGCACTTGACTGGAGGTGTCTTAGAAGACACAGTTTTTGCTCCGAAAGTAGGGATGTCATAATGAGAGAGTGGGTTCACCCAGGTGGTTTGCATTTCTTCTGGTTTTGCTGCTGATTGTCGGGTGCGAGCGCGCCCGTTCCATTTACGGGATCGAAGAGGACGGGGAGTCTTCGGTCGAGGACGGGGAGTCTTCGGTCCGAAGTGTTTCATTCTTTCAAAACTTCGATGACTTTCCGGCGACTCTTGCCTCTGAAATTCCTGGACCCGGAGGGACCTGGGTCTACAGTACAGACGTGACGAATCGCGATAACCGATTTCCCATGAGCAACGGAGTCGCGGGCTTTCGCGATACGATGGCTTATGCTTCCCGGCCTGACATCTATAATTATTTCTATATGTATGCGGGCGACGCTTACAACACATCGCACATGGGGTTCAACCATTTCGGCTATTTGGAGTTGAGTTCGGATACGGCCGTAAAAGGAAACAGTCTCAGGCACGTGATTACAGGTGGTAAGAATTCCACGACTTGTCCGAACGGGAATGGTCCCACCTGTCTTGCGAATGGCTTACCCGTTCATACGAAAGAGGAGTTTCTCAGTCTCGTCTCGGGCGGAAGTAATCCCGTGGATGGCTCGCTCGTGGTCGGGACGCCGAACGTCTATTTCGTGAATACCTCATCAACGAGTTCTCCTGTTCCTTTTTCGGAGGCAAAAGGGGCGAATCGCCTGAGCCTCTATTTCAGGGCCCCCGCGGACCTGCAGAGCGGAACCGGCAGCTATCCGTATTCGACGGTGGATATAGGACCTTACAGCTATGTACCCAAAAACCTCGTCATCGCGGACAACACCGAAACGACTCTGTTGGGGGGGCATTGGTATCACTATTACTACACGCAAGGGGGCGGATGGATGCATCTGATCGTCGACAACCACCCTCAGCATAACAACGGAATGGGTAATTTCACCCATTTGCCGAAGAAGAGCATTCGAAACATCGGAGCAACGTACATGGAGAGCCTGTTTCGCTTCTACCTGACGGTGAAGCGATACCAAGGATTCGCCAAGCCGGAGTTCTCGGTTTATTACGACGAGATCGAGTTTCAGAATGATCCCGAGCCGCAGAACAATGAGACGATCAACTCCCCGTCCGTGATGTATCTCCCGAATGACAGAGTTTTCGAAATAGGGTTCAACGGGAAATATGTCGATTGGCAATACGACTATGCCAGCTACGAAATTCGGTATGCCTTTGAGCCCATCACGAATGCAAATTGGGCCTTCGCAACTCCGGTTCACATTTTACCTGAGTCGCGCCTTTCGGTTGCCGAGTCTCTCGTCGGAAAATTCGTGCACAAGACGACAGGGTATGTGGGGCGCTGGGTCCGCACGAAGTTGGCCGATGAGGATCAAGCAAGAGTTCAGTGCGGCAGGAACGTCTATTTCGCGATCAAGGATATCTCTCAAAAAGAGGGGGACGGACTGGATCCGGTGGCTTACCGAGAAGGTCGTGATTATCGGAATGTCTCCTATTTCGATTATGAGGCGGATCGTCTGGCGCTGCCGCTGATCAAGAGGTTGGAATACTTTGTTTCGTGTAAATGAATAGGGCTGCCAGGAGTACATTGAGCAAAAGAAACGCCCGAGAGCCGAGGCCCTGAAAGGGCCGGAGCGTCGGGCGTTTTGAAAATGGTGGAGACGCTGGGAGTCGAACCCAGGTCCGAAAGCAATCAATCGCCAGAATCTACATGTGTAGTTTGTGCTTTGGATTGAGCCGGTGACGTCCACAAACAGACTGCACTGACCCTCCGCAGACTTTGGTTTCGCGACCGCGGCATCTGCGAGACCGTGGAAGCTAGCCCACTAAATGACGTTTTATCCGAATCCATGGGCGAGACCCGGTAAAACGTGCTGCTTAAACTTAATTAAGCTGCAAGTGCGTAATCGTTGCCAATTACAGGTTGCCGTTTTTTAACGGGGCCTACGGCACCCCGACATGCATCTGGGACGTCAATACTCCCGTCGAAGCCGGATCGTCCCCAATGAGTAGTTCTTATCACAATTCATGCCCCACATTGTCGAAAGTTTATACAGTCCCTCGATCGCTGATCAAAAAGGCCGCCCTGAGCGGTCACAAGACGCTGAAATCGTAGATTTTCTTTCGCCGGCTCTGGGCACGACGCTTGCTCAACGGTCGTCGGCCTGTTGAGCCGAAGGAGGACTGGATTGCGCCTGCCTGTTTTCACTCGAATTCAGCTGATCCCTGCGTTTGCGATGGCTTTGCTGGCTTTCGCTGCAGGTGGGTGCTCGCCTGAACGCTCTGATCAGGAAAAAATCAAACAGGCTGTCGAAAACCTGCAGTCCGGCGCTGTCGTCCGCGCCATCGAGGAGGCCATTGAAGAAAGTAGCGCAGCAACCGCGCAAAGCGAAGCTCTGAACCCAGATCAGGCAGCCTTAAGCACCGGGCCTGTTCTGGATAGGCTGCCGGACACTTGCATGCTCGCTCACACCGATGGTGACGAAGCTTTGCGAGAACTGATGAGTTGTTTCAGAGACCTTCTCGCGCCGGGAAAGCGTCTCGGTGATCTCATGGCCTATCTCAGGCTTTTTGAAATACCGGAGCCCACGTTTTCGTTTTCCGACGCCAGCGATATCGAGGTGAATCGCTTCCTGTCCGCACGGAAACCGAACTCACCCGGCTGGCTCGACATCCGTCTTGGCTTAACCCCGCCTTATATTGGTGAGCGTCTGCGAAGCAAATTCTCCGACGAGGAGTTGTCGAGTCTTCTTGTTCTGGTGGACCGCAGGGCGCGGGCTTTTTCCATCGCTGAGGCGACGATCGTTTCCATTGCCGGAAAATACCGTGAGTTGCTTCAAACGTATGCAAAGGAGATGGACCGGTACCGCGTCCTTCTTGCCTTGCTTGATTCTTATGGCAGCGGAGGATTGGATACCGCACGTGATTTGGGAGCGGCACTGGGACGTGACCTTGTCATCGCTGACGACCTGGCGCCCTTTCTGCATCCCTACGCGTTACTTGCGCTGGTTCCGGCGCCAGGACGTGAGTTTTCCTTTCTTCATCGAACGCGTGAGGATCCTGCGCGCGTCGTCCAGGCTGCGGTGTCTGATCTTGGCGGCGGAGGTGATGCTGGAAAACGTGTCGCTGAATACTATGCCCGATTCCGGGACCGCGATAATCCCGAATTACCCAAGCATTCTGAACCGGCAGCTGATGCAGTCCGCGTCGCTTTCATTGATTCCGGACTCGATTTCCTCAGGTTTCCCGAGCTCGGGCTTTATCTTGGGGGCTCGCGTGATTACGCTGATGATGATTCCAATCCGTGGCTTCCGGCAATTCGCGAGGACTTCGCTCACGGAAGTGCGACCACGGCCACTTTACTGAGCGTGATCAGCAGGGAAAGTCCTTCGCTCCTTTCCGCGCGAAAGGTTGATCTTCGCTTCTGGAAAGTTCAGACGCTGCGTCAATTTCTTGAAGACAGACCTTTCGGTCTCGTTTCCTGGGAAAGCCGTTTTGGCGCGCAGGAAGCTCTGCGGAGCTACTCCACGAATTCCGGCTCCGCTACAGAGCTTCCAAAGATTGTGTCTGTTTCGTTGAGCGCGCAGCTCAGGCGGGTGATTGAGCAAAGCGGCGGAGAGCAGAGTATTGCCCGGTCGCCATGGCTATGGGTGATGGCAGCAGGCAATTCCGCCAGCAAAGTTGAATTAGATCCTATTGCCCCCTGTTTCAGTGATCTTCCTCGAGACTGGCGGGATGACTCCCGCATTCTATGCGTAGGCGCCCTCACCCGAGGTGAGAACGGATCAAACGCGCGGATCGCGGATTACTCAAATCATGGTGAACGCGTCGATGTGTATGCTTACGAGTCGTATACCGGAATGTGCCCCGGCGGCACCTCCTGTTCAACGCCCGCGATCACTGCCGCCGTTACCATGCTTTCAGCTGAATTCCCGGTCCTTTCTTCGGCGCAGTTGAAGGAAGCCATTGTAGGAGCGGCGGAAACTCGCGTGTTGCGAGTGAATCGCGAAGATTCGGTGGTGATGCGAAAGGTACGCGTTTTCGATCCCCAGACCATGATGGAGCAGGCCCGGAAACAGGCGAGTTTGCTGCATGCCACGGACCTGGGCTTAAGTCCCTAGGTTTTAATCGCCGTGCCCGACACGGATACCCGGTAGTGACTCGACATCTGCAGCGGCGTGAGCTGAATCGAGTAGTTCAGGATCGCTGAAGCGCCTTTGTGGTGCGCTCGATAACGAAGTTCGAGCTGAAGTGATTCAAGAAGTTCAAGATACTCCGTCGAGGTTTCGGTTTCGATGGAGGTCGATTTCAAAGAGGCGCTTGCCGTGAGCACGCCAAGAATCTTGTAATTCGCTATCCAGGGAATCGATGGGCCGGCGGTGATTGGCAGGGCTTCTGCGGGATGGCCAGCATCTGATTGCATCGCCCCTTTCTTCACTCTGGAAGTGGAGCGGGCATCGTCCCGGGTGTCCGCAGTGGAGAAAATCTCGTCTGACGGCCCGGCTTGAATATTCGCGCGCACGTTCCTGAGTGCCTGAATCAACAGGACCGCCGCAAATTCGCTGATCCGCGGAATCAAAATGCGATCGCCTTCAAATTGGGGCTCGAGGTCCACTTCGCGGATTCCCATTTGTTCGCGTGAAAGCACGTCGACCAGTTTCTCTTTTTCTTCCGGAAGGAGCTTTCCTTCAATCAGAACGCTGAACGGAAATGCAGCTGGAACGCTTTCGCGGCGTTCACTGAGTTGTTCGGCATAGCGTCGGACCTGTTCCAGAGGTTCCGTGGCGCCGGACTCCTCGATGGTCGGTTCTTCGGCTTCCAAGGTGGGTGCGGCAGGCGCTTCGTGGCTGCTGAAATTCTGGGAAAGGTCAGGAAGGTCTTCCTCGCCCACGGTTTCCGTGGCGGCGGATTCCGTCACTGTGCTGAATGCGGAGCTTTGCTGCGAGGTGCTGCTCGGGTCGATTTCGTCTGTGGCACTGATCGGCGCGAAATCGTCCACTTGCTCGGGTGTCTCCGGCACTGTCGTGGGGAACAGGTCGTTGTCGGAGGCCTGAGCTGCCGGCTCCTCCGAGTTCCGCGAATATTCTTCAATTCCTGTGAGATCGTCTTTTGGCGACATAGGTGCTCTTGATCAGGATAGCACCTGAATGTCGACGAGCCAAATGACTAGCCTCTCAAACGCCGTGGCACTTCTTGTATTTCTTGCCGCTGCCACAGGGACATGGGTCGTTCCGCCCCGTTTTGGGTCCGCCGGCCGGAAGCCCCGCACCCAGTGTCGGTGCCGGAGCTGGTGCGGCCATCCCGCCGCCCGCCATCGGGCTGGCCATCTGGCCTCGGCCCAGAGTCATCTGACGAGGGGCCCGCATTGGCATCATAAACGGGGCTCCGCCGGTTTTTTCAGGCGCAGCCTTGGGTGCGGCTGAAATAGCGCCGGACGGCTGCGGAACGAGGTCTCCGGTTTCCGTCACGTTGTACTGCATGTTCGACGGACTGAATTCATCTTCAGCTTCGATGAACTCGTTTTCGGCCTGCGCAAGCTGGACGGCAAAGAGCTTGCGCACAACGTCTCCCGTGATCTGGTTCATCATCAGTTCGAAGAACTTGTAGCCCTGTTTCTTGTATTCGATCAGCGGATCTTTCTGAGCGTAGCCCTGCAGGCCGACGCCCTCGCGGAGGTGGTCCATCGCGAGAAGGTGGTCCTTCCAGAGATGGTCGATCGTCGAGAGCAGGATCATGCGTTCGATCTGCCGGACGGTATCGTCCCCGAGTTGCTGTTCTTTCGTCGAGTAAGCGCGTTCCGCAAGGGTGTTGATCAGCTTGCGCAGCCCCTCGTCGTTGAAGGGGTGAATGTCCTCTTCCTTGATCTCCACGTTGATCTGAAGTGTGGTGCGAACGGCGTCATTCAGTTCTTTGCGGTCGAGGAACGGGCGTCCGTTGACTTTGCGGAGTTTTCCGTTCGGGAAGAAATCAGTGGCGATGGCGCTCGACATTTCGTCGACCATCGAGAAGACCATCTCCTTGAGATTTTCGCGCTTGAGGACTTCTTTACGCCATCCATAAACGACCTTTCGCTGGTCGTTCATGACGTCGTCGTATTTCAGAAGGTGTTTACGGATGTCGTAATTATGACCTTCGACTTTTCGTTGCGCATTCTCGATCGCTTTCGTGATCCACCGATGCTCGATCGGCATGTCTTCTTCCATGAAGCGTCCGATATTGACGCTGCCGAAGATGCGCATGAGATCGTCGTCGAGGGACAGATAGAAACGGCTCTGGCCCGCGTCGCCCTGACGTCCCGCACGGCCACGAAGCTGGTTGTCGATGCGACGGGATTCATGGCGTTCGGTGCCCAGAATGAAAAGACCGCCGGCGGCCAGGACCTCTTCCCTCTCTTTTGCGCACTTCTCGCGCCATTTCACGAGGGTTTCATTGAATGTCTTTTCGTAGGCATCCCGCTCTTCGGGGGTCGCATCAGATGCGAGTGAGCCTACTTCGGCTTTGGCGAGAGCGTCGGGATTTCCGCCGAGCAGGATGTCGGTTCCGCGGCCTGCCATGTTGGTGGAAATCGTCAATGCGCCTTTTCGCCCGGCCTGCGCGACGATGTCGGCTTCGCGTTCGTGCTGTTTCGCGTTCAGGACGTGATGTTTGATTCCTTCGCGTTTCAGCAGGGCCGCGAGGCGTTCGGATTTTTCAACCGATACGGTTCCGACGAGCACGGGCTGGCCCTTTTCCCGAAGCTGATTGATCTCCGTGAGAATGGCTTTGTACTTGCTCTGTTCGGACTTGAAGATCATGTCCGCATGATCCTGGCGAACCATGGGTTTGTTCGTGGGAATAACCGTGACGTCGAGCTTGTAGATCTGCTTGAATTCCGTGGCTTCGGTGTCCGCGGTACCTGTCATGCCAGAGAGCTTCTCGTACATGCGGAAGTAATTCTGGAAGGTGATCGTGGCAAGTGTCTGGTTCTCGTTCTCGATCGACACATCTTCCTTGGCTTCGATCGCCTGATGAAGACCGTCCGACCAGCGGCGCCCCGGCATCAGGCGTCCGGTGAATTCGTCGACAATCATCACTTCGCCGTCTTTGACGACGTAGTCGACATCCCGCTTGAAAAGCACGTGGGCCCGGAGTGCCTGGTTCACGTGATGGAGAAGCTCGATATTCATCGGGTCGTACAGGTTCGACACTCCGAGAACCTGCTCTATCTTGCTGACACCCTCGAGGGTCAGCGCCGCCGTCTTCGATTTTTCGTCGACAACGTAGTCGCCTTCCTCGACGCGGTCATCACCTTCGCGCTTTGAGCTGCCTGCGATAAGGTTCGACTTGATGAGCGAGGAATTGATTTTGTAATAGAGGTCCGTCGAATCCTCGGTCGGTCCGCTGATGATGAGCGGGGTCCGAGCCTCGTCGATCAGAATCGAGTCCACCTCGTCCACAATGCAGTAATGAAGCTCGCGCTGGACATAGTCTTCCAGGCGGAATTTCATGTTGTCGCGCAGGTAATCAAATCCGAACTCATTATTGGTGCCGTAAGTGATGTCGCAGGCGTAGTTCTGTTTGCGCTGAATATCGCTGAGTCCGTGAACGATGATACCGGTAGTGAGGCCCAGGAACTTATGCACCTGACCCATCCAGCCGGCGTCGCGGCGGGCGAGATAATCATTGACCGTGATGACGTGCACGCCCTTTCCGGTCAGCGCGTTGAGGTAACACGGCAAAGTGGCAACCAGGGTTTTTCCTTCACCGGTGCGCATCTCGGCGATTCGTCCGCGGTGAAGAGTGATGCCGCCGATCAGCTGGACGTCATAATGGCGCTGGCCGATCGTCCGCCACGCGGCTTCGCGTACCACTGCAAACGCTTCAGGCAGGATCTGATCCAGTGTTTCACCCTTTGCGAGGCGTTCCTTGAACTCAGCGGTCTTCCCGCGCAGCTGCTCGTCGGAGAGCGGCTTGATGCTCGACTCCAGCTGATTGATCCGGTCCACGATCGGACGGATGGATTTTAGTTCACGCTCGTTTTGCGTGCCGAAGATTTTTCTGCCAATTTTTTGAAGGGCTTGCATAACTTTTGAGCCTGACTTTAACGGTCCCAGGCTCAGCTGTCACGAGCTAATTCTCCAAAATATAGGTGAGCGGATCGACCGGAGTTCCATTCACCCGAACTTCGTAATGCAGGTGCGGACCGGTCGACCGTCCGCTGTTTCCGAGCTGCGCAATGTTCTCGCCGCGCCGCACTTTCTGGCCTTTGCTGACCAGGAGCTTCCGCGTATGCGCATACCAGGTTTCGACGCCATATCCGTGGTCAAGGATGACCGTTTGGCCATATCCAGCTTTGGTATCCGAGAAAATCACCGTCCCATTGGCGGGCGCGCGAATCAGGGTTCCCGGACGGTTTGCGATGTCCAGACCCTCGTGCATCTTTGCCCGTCCACCGAAAGGCGAGCGGCGGACGCCGAAACCTGACGTAAAATATCCGATGGCGGGCTTCACGGTTGGACGCGCTGCAAGGAACGATTTCTGATCGGCCAGGAGTTCGTATTGATCTTGAAGCATCTGTTCAACGAACAGCGAGTCCTGATTCAGCTCGGAAAACATGGTATCGAGCTGTTCATATTCCTTCCTGAGTTGGACGTCCTCCGGGTCGCGCGGGTCGGCGGAGTTCCAGGAAGCCGTGGGCGGGGTGGTCGGTCCGGCGGTCGAGTCGGCGGTCGTGTTTTCCTGAGTACCGATGTTCGTGGCGGCTTCGGGCAGCTTCGTTCTGTTCAGGTTCTCGAGCAGGCCGCTCCGATCCTCGATATTCGTGATGACCTTGAGGCGGGTGACAAACGTCTTCACGCGCTCCATCGTGCTTTCGATAGTCGTCAGTTTGTTCTGAAAAACCTGCACCTGCTGGCGCAGTCGCCGGTTTTCCATTTTGAGCTGCTTGTTCTCGCCGATCTGGTTCATGACGTACCAGTAGTCGAGCACCATGATGATGCCGACGAGCGCAACGAAAGAGAGTCCGATCGCGGCTCCCTTCAGTATCCAGCCGGGCACCAGGATCTTCCGGACCTTCGAGGTTTTCTCAGGAACAATCAGAATCGTGAAATACTTATCCGCCATTCGAACCCAGCACCTTTATGATCACCACCGTCACGTTATCGTCCCCGCCGTTCCTGTTTGCCATGTCAACGAGCTCGTCTACGGCGCGTTTCGGGTCGTTTCCATCAATGACGCACTTTTGCACGGTTTCGAGAATCTGCCCGTCTTCCACCATTCCGGAAAGTCCATCTGAGCAGAGGAGGAATACATCGCCAGGCAGAACCGGCATATCGTATAGATCGACCTCGACGCCGGGTTCGTACCCGACCGAGCGCGTGATGACGTTCTTCATCCGGTCCGTCTTCGCTTGTTCCCGGGTGATCAGGCCAGCGCGCAGTTTCTCTTGCACGAGTGAGTGGTCCCGCGTGATCTGCCAGATCGAACTGGGCCGAAAAAAATAACAGCGGCTATCGCCGACGTGTCCGATGATCAGCGATTCGTTGCGAAACAGGAGGGCGGTCGTGGTCGTCCCCATGCCTTGCAGAGAGGGATCCTGTGCAGCGCGTTTGTGAATCGCCGCGTTTGCGGACTTGATGGATTCCGCAAGGGCGTCATGAGGATCTTGCTTTGTATTACCTGCTGCAGCTTTCATTTTGGCGGGCACAACATCCGCGACCATGGCGCTTGCGGTCTCGCCTCCCCGGTGGCCGCCCATTCCATCTGCAACGATGAAAAGACCCAGTTCAGGGACAGCCGCGAAGCTGTCCTGGTTCTGGGCGCGTTTTCTGCCGACGTCTGTTGCGTAGCCTACGCTGAAGCGCATCTATTTAATATCCGACATTCTCGACTAAAGTTCCAATACATTGAGCGGTTGACTGAAGCGAGGGGCTGATCTCTGAGTCTTTGGGTCCGTTTTTGATTTCCCCGCCCAGAACCTTAGCCTCAGCTGGACAGGCGCTTTCTTGTGCGGCTAAAATGAACGGGTAGGGACGGGCCGACGCACGAAGCTCGGGCCCAACGGCAGATTATTATCATCAGCAGTAGCACGGCAACGGAAGGTGGTGGATATGGGCGGAACGGGTTCAGATAACGGTTGGCTCCGAATTTTAACTGATAACAGCGCTGAAAAAGAATTCAGAAACTTTCACTGGGAAGGCACGCTCTTCGACTACCTGGACCTTGTGAAAAAGAACCCCAACATCGCCCGTAACGCTTTCCAGCGGATGTACGACATGATCCTGGGCTGGGGCACCGGATCGTATGTCGAGTACAAGAAAAACATCGTTCGTTACAAATTTTTCGATGATCCGATCGACGGCGGAAAAGATGCCGTTTTCGGCCTTGATGTACCGCTGATGAAGCTTGTTCACTTCTTCAAATCGGCGGCTTATGGCTATGGTACTGAAAAGCGCGTTCTGCTTCTTCATGGGCCCGTCGGTTCCGCGAAATCCACGATCGCGCGTCTTCTCAAGAAGGGCCTGGAGCGGTACTCAAAGACCGATGAAGGCGCTCTTTATACGTTCCGCTGGGTGGATGGCAAGGATAACGGGGACCACATCCTTGGAAATGCGACTGAAATGGCGTGCCCGATGCACGAGGACCCGTTGAAGCTTTTCCCTGAGGAAATGCGTCCGAGGCTGATGGAAGAGCTCAATAAAGGCAACAAATCCCCGTACAAGGTCAATATTACGGGTGACCTGTGCCCGGCCTGCCGTTTTGTTCAGCGCGAATTCATGAAACGCTACCAAGGTGACTTCAACAAGGTCATGCAGCATGTAAAGGTGCAGCGGATGATCCTGTCCGAGCGTGACCGCATCGGTATCGGGACATTCCAGCCGAAGGACGAAAAAAACCAGGACTCCACGGAGCTGACTGGCGATATCAATTACCGGAAAATAGCGGAATATGGCTCGGATTCCGATCCTCGTGCCTTCAACTTCGATGGCGAGTTCAATATCGCAAACCGCGGTATCGTGGAATTCATCGAGGTTCTGAAGCTCGATGTGGCCTTCCTGTATGACCTGCTTGGCGCGTCCCAGGAGCACAAGATCAAGCCAAAGAAATTCCCGCAGACGGATATTGATGAGGTCATCATCGGTCACACGAACGAACCTGAGTTCAAGAAGCTCCAGAACAACGAGTTCATGGAAGCTCTTCGTGACCGTACCGTCAAGATCGACGTGCCATACATCACGAAGCTGAAACAGGAGGTCAAGATTTACGAGAAGGACTTCAATGCCAACAAGATCAAGGGCAAGCACATCGCTCCGCACACGATCGAGACGGCAGCCATGTGGGCCATCATGACCCGCCTGGAGCAACCGAAGAAGGCGAACCTGTCACTGCTTCAGAAATTAAAACTTTACGATGGCAAAACCCTGACCGGTTACACCGAAGACAACGTGAAGGAACTCAGGAAGGAAGCGATCCGGGAAGGACTGGACGGTATTTCGCCTCGTTATGTTCAGGACAAGATCTCGAACGCCCTTGTGAATGACAAGGCGGGTGAGGTGGGCTGCGTGAATCCTTTCATGGTGATGAATGAACTCGAAGGTGGCCTGAAACATCACGCCCTGATCGGAAGTGACGAGAGGCGCCGGGAGTACAAGGAAATTCTCGCGGCTGTGAAGCAGGAGTATGAGGACATCGTGAAAAACGAGGTTCAACGTGCGATTTCGGCCGACGAGGACGCCATCTCGAAGCTTTGTGCCAATTACGTCGACAACATCAAGGCGTATACCCAGCGCGAAAAGGTGAAGAACAAGTATACGGGGCAGGACGAGGAACCCGATGAGCGGCTGATGCGGTCGATCGAGGAGAAGATCGATATTCCGGAAAGTCGCAAAGATGATTTCCGCCGCGAGATCATGAACTACATCGGCGCGCTCGCGATCGAGGGCCGGACTTTCGATTACAAGACCAATGAGCGCCTGCACAAGGCGCTCGAATTGAAGCTGTTCGAAGACCAGAAGGATACGATCAAGCTGACGTCGCTCGTTTCAAACGTGGTCGACAAGTCCACGCAGGAGAAGATCGATATCGTCAAGACGCGCCTGATCCAGAACTACGGGTATTGTGAAATCTGCTCGACCGACGTGCTGAACTTCGTTGCGAGCATCTTCGCCCGGGGAGACGTGAAAAGGCGGTGATCAACTCGATTAAACGCGATCATGCCCGTTTTCGATCCATCGTAAAGGGCAAGATCAAGCAGGATCTGAAGAAGTACGTCACCCACGGCGAGATGATCGGCCGCAAGGGCAAGGAGCTGGTCACCATTCCGATTCCCCAGATCGAAATCCCCCGATTTCGATTCGGCGACAAGGAGCAGGGCGGGGTTGGCCAGGGTGAGGGTAAAGCCGGCGATCCGGTAGGACAGGGGGATCCGCAGGAAGGTGAGGGTCAGGCCGGAAACCAGGCTGGCGATCACCTTCTTGAAGTCGATCTGACCCTTCAGGAGCTGGCGGAGATTCTCGGCGAGGAACTGGAGCTTCCGAAGATTGAACCGCGCGGTCACAAGACCGTGAAATCGAAAACGGACAAGTACACCGGGATCGCGATGCAGGGCCCGGATTCTCTTCGACACTTCAAGCGCACGTTCAAGGAGAGCCTCAGGAGACAGATCTCAACGGGTGCCTACAACCCTGAAAAGCCTCTGATTGTGCCCATCAAGCGTGACATGCGCTATCGGTCGTGGAAGGCCGTGACCCGGCATGAGAACAACGCGGTCATCATATACATGATGGACGTGTCTGGATCGATGGGTGATGAGCAGAAGGAGATCGTTCGTACGGAAGCCTTTTGGATCGATACCTGGCTCAGGTCACAATACAAAGGGATCGAGACCCGATACATCATTCATGACGCCACGGCTCGCGAAGTTGATGAGGAGACTTTCTTCAAGACCCGCGAATCCGGCGGTACGTTGATCAGTTCGGCTTACAAGCTTTGCGAGAAAATGATCCAGACGGATTATCCGCCTTCAGACTGGAACATCTATCCTTTCCATTTTTCGGACGGCGACAACTGGTCGGGCGAGGACACAAAGCTCTGTCTTGAACTTCTGGACCAATCGCTGCTTCGGATGTCCAACGTGTTCTGTTACGGACAGGTGGAATCGCGTTATGGGTCCGGGCAGTTCTACAAAGACCTGAAAGAAAAATACGGGGACGACCACGAATCCGTCATTCTCTCGAAGGTCGAGAATAAAGAAGGCATTCTGCAGTCGATCAAGGACTTTCTCGGGAAGGGCAAGTAAATGGCCACCGATTTCATCAGCAGCGATCTGACTCCGGAGCTTTCGAGGATTCGTGACCAGATCCGTCGGCACGCCGAAGGTTTCGGTCTGGATTTCTTCGAGGTGATTTTTGAAATGGTCGACTACGACCAGATCAATTCCCTTGCGGCGCTTGGCGGATTCCCCGTTCGTTACCCCCATTGGCGGTTTGGGATGGAGTATGATCAGCTTTCCAAGGGCTATACCTGGGGACTTCAGAAGATTTACGAGATGGTCATCAATACAGATCCGTCTTTCGCGTATCTGATGAAGGCCAACAGCCTGGTCGATCAGAAGATCGTCATGGCGCACGTTTACGGACATGTGGATTTTTTCAAAAACAATTACTGGTTCTCGAAAACGAACCGGAAGATGCTCGATACAATGGCGAACCATGCCGTTCGGATCCGTGAATTCATGGATCAATACGGCCAGGACACCGTCGAGAACTTCATCGATCATTGCCTGAGCATCGAGAATCTGATCGATCCTTTTCTGCCTTTCTCGGCACCCAAATCGAGAAAAGAAGTTGAAGGAGCCAAGCGGGAACCTGGCAAATTGAAAACGGACCGTCAGTACATGGACCGTTACATCAATCCTCCCGAATTCATGGACGAGCAGCGGAAGAAGCTCGAAGAGGAATCCAGGAAAAGCACCCGCAATCCCGAGCATCCGCAGAAAGACGTGCTCGCATTCCTGCTAGAAAACGCACCGCTGGAAGACTGGCAGGCTGATGTTCTCGCGATGGTGCGTGACGAGGCTTATTACTTCGCTCCGCAAGGCCAGACGAAGATCATGAACGAGGGCTGGGCGTCATACTGGCACTCCAAGATCATGACCCAGAAGGTCCTCAAGGATTCGGAGATCATTGATTTCGCGGATCACCACGCCGGCACTCTCACGATGCAGCCTGGGCAGATCAATCCTTACAAAATCGGGATCGAGCTTTTCCGGGATATCGAGGAGCGTTGGGACCGCGGCAAATTTGGAAAAGAGTACGACGAGTGCGACGACATGCAAACCAAGGCGCGTTGGGACCGCAAACTCGGGCTCGGCCGGCAGAAAATCTTTGAGGTGAGACGGGTCTGTAATGACATCACCTTCATTGATGAATACTTGACCGAGGAGTTCGTCGATCGTCTGAAGATGTACACTTACGCCTTCAACCGGCGTACAAATCAGCATGAAATCGTGGACAGGGATTTCAGGAAGATCAAAGAGAAGCTGCTGTTTCAGCTCACGAATCGCGGACAACCCTTCATTTATGTCACGGATGGTAATTTTCAGAACCGCGGAGAGCTGGCGCTCTGGCATAAACATCAGGGAATGGATCTGGATATGAAATGGGCCCGCGAGACCATGAACGCGCTGGCTCATATCTGGAAAAGACCAGTGAACGTCGAGACTGAAGTCGAAGGGCAGAAGAAGCTGATGACTTTCGCCGGCGGCGAGTTCAGCGAGAAGTTTCTCTAGAATTTCACATTTTTGGCTGTTTTCGGGCGCCTGGTTTTCAAGTAAGATCGCTTACTCGAAAACTATAATGAGGTGTTTCCGTGTCCACTACAGCATTCCCTTCGAGCCTGGAAATCGCACAAAAATCAAAGCCCGCTCCGATCACCGAGATTGCTTCGCGCATCGGAATCTCGACTGACTTTCTCGAGCCTTATGGCAAGTACAAGGCCAAGGTCAGGCTGGAGCTTTTGGAAACGCTGAAGTCGCGCCCGAATGGAAAATATATCGACGTGACCGCGATCACGCCGACACCGCTCGGAGAGGGAAAAACCACCGTCACCATCGGGCTCACGCAGGGGCTGGGACGCCTTGGAAAGAAATCGATCTGCTGCATTCGTCAGCCCAGCCAGGGCCCGACGTTCGGGATCAAGGGCGGAGCCGCCGGAGGCGGTTACAGCCAAGTGATTCCGATGGAAGAATTCAACCTTCACCTCACTGGCGATATGCACGCGATCACGGCCGCGCATAATCTCGTTGCCGCAGCGCTCGATGCACGTATTTACCACGAAAACAGAATGAACGACGCCGATTGGGCGAAGGTCGCCCTTCCTCGCCTGGACATTGATCCAAGCAGCATCACCTGGAATCGCGTTTTGGACACTGCGGATCGCCTGCTCAGGGATATTCAGCTGGGCGCCACCGGCCATAGCGGGAATCACTCGCGCATGACGGCTTTCGAAATCACACCGGCTTCAGAACTGATGGCGATTCTTGCGCTCGCAACGAGCTTGAAGGATCTCCGTAAGCGCATCGGTCGCGCGATCGTGGGCCTGAGCCGCTCAGGCAAGCCCATCACATTGGAAGATCTCGGTGTTGCCGGCGCTGCGACCGTCCTGATGAAGGATGCGATCATGCCGAATCTGATGCAGACAATTGAGGGCCAGCCGGCGTTTGTTCATGCGGGGCCTTTCGCAAACATCGCGCACGGTCAGTCTTCGATTCTCGCGGATCAGATGGCCATCAAGCTGGGCGAATACGTGGTCACCGAATCAGGTTTCGCCGCGGATATCGGCTTCGAGAAGTTCTGCAATATCAAGTGCCGTTACTCCGGATTGAAACCTGATTGCGCGGTGCTGGTCGTGGCGACGCGTTCGCTGAAGATGCACGGTGGCGGCCCGAAGGTTGTTCCCGGTAAACCGCTGGATCCGAGCTACACGACTGAAAACCTTGAGCTGATTCGTACCGGCGGACCGATTCTGGCGAAACACATCCAGATCGTGAAGAGCTTTGGCGTCCCGGTCGTGGTTGCGATCAATCGCTTCCACGGCGATACCGACGCCGAAATGGAACTTGTCCGCCAGATCGCCCTTCAGGCTGGGGCCGAAGACGCGATTCCGAGCACTCATTTCATGGATGGCGGCAAGGGCGCCGAGACACTTGCGAAAGCGGTCATGAAGGCTTGCGACAAGCCGAATGACTTCCGCTTTCTTTATGATCTCGATATGCCGATCAAGAAGAAACTCGAGACAATTGCCACGAAGATTTACGGCGCGGCAGGTGTTGAGTTCTCAGAGACCGCCGAGAAGCAAATCGCTACTTACGAAAAACTCGGCTTTAACAAGATCCCGGTCTGTATGGCCAAAACACATCTCTCGATTTCGCACGACCCGACGAAGAAGCTTGTGCCCACCGGCTATATCTTCCCGATCCGCGAGGTGCGCGCCAGTCTTGGGGCCGGATTCCTGTATGCACTTGCTGGCGAAATGACGACCATGCCTGGCCTGGGCTCGCGCCCGAATTTCCTCAAGATCGATCTTGATGAAAATGGACAGATTGTCGGCTTGGGCTGAAATCAAAATAAAAAAGGCAGGTTCACCGGAGTGAACCTGCCTCTTAACAACTAGATGATGGATCCGATTACTTCGCTTCGAGCTCTTCGTCGATGATTTCGGCGAAGGTCTCGATCGGCACGGCGCCGCTCACGATCTGGCCATTGATGAAGAACGTCGGAGTGGATTTCACGCCGATCTTCTCGCCGTATTCCATGTCTTTCTGAACATAGTCGGCGTATTTCTTGGCCTGGACGCATTCGTTGAATTTCTTCACGTCCGCTCCGGATTGCTTGGCGTAGCCTTCAAGGCTGGCGGTGTCGAGCTTCTCGGGATTCTTGAAGACCAGGTCATGGAATTTCCAGAATTTATCCGTGCTCTGTTCGTTCACGCACATGGAGGCTTCGGATGCGGGGCGCGCTTCGCGATGCATGGGCAGCGGGAAGTGCTTGAAGGCGACCTTGATCTTGTTGCCGTATTTTTTCTTCAGCTGATTCACAGTCTCTGCTGCGCGACCGCAGAAGGGGCATTGGAAGTCAGAGAATTCGACGATCGTGACTTTCGCGTTCTTGCCGCCGAAGAAGGGTGCTTGGCCAGCATCCACTTCCACCTGCATTTTCGGCTTCTTGAAATAAACTTCAACCGGGTTGCTCTTCGTCAGCTTCGCGATATGCGCCTGAACGAGGTCCTGCTTTTTCTGAGCCTGGAGGAAGCTGTTGATGCGTTCCTTGATCTGCGGATTGATCTGGGATTCAGGAATATGTTTTTCCGCGACGAATTTTTTGTACTCCGCGTCCGAGATCTTGATCTCGCCGCCGACGATCTTCTTGTCGATGTACTGTTCCATCGGCATTCCGGCCTTCTGGGCTTCCGCTCCAATCAGTTTGTCTGCAAGAAGCTTGTTCAGGCGGTCCATCTTCAGTTCATATTCGCGCTTCTGAAGTTCGAAGAAGTCGAGCTTGTCCTGGCCGATCAGCTGATCTTCGGTGATTTCCTCATTACCGATTTTCGCGACAACGCCGGGTTTCGGCGGATCTTTGGTGATGAAGTTCGGCTTGGCAGTCGCCTGATTTCCGGTGCAGGCCGACATGGCGGCAAAAGCAAGAGCCACGGTAGACGCTGTCACCAATGTAAATGAGAGATATTTTTTCTTTGGGTTCTGCACTCGGAATTCTCCTGTCAATCTAGTGAGTTGTTCAATTCGACCTATGGTACGGCCTGCCCACAGCGTATGCAACGTAAAATTGTGCGACTAGCGCGGAGGCGGCTCCGCATCAGAAGAACGCCCAATGTGATTTGAAAAATGCTCCAGAGCCAGATCAATGCGGGGCGAGAGGTCAGGTGATTCGACATAAGTAGAAAGAGTACGAAGCTGAGCGCGAAAATGATTTGGAGCCGTACCGGATAGGGGGTCAGAGCGCGCTTCGCGAGAGGGCCCCCGCAGCTTGGACAGTTTGCCGGATCAGTTATGTCAGAAGAGTCGTGCGAGATCATGCAACCGCACCATTCCGATCCATTTTGAATCATTATCAACTACTGGCAGCACACTAATCTGACTTGGGCGGTTTTCCATCAGGTCGAGAGCCGCTTTTGCGAGAAGGTCAGGTGTGACCGTGACGGGGTTCCGCGTCATCACGTCTTCCGCTTTGAAACTGAAGAATTTTTCGCGGTGCTGCAGAGCGCGCCTAAGGTCGCCGTCTGTAATGATGCCGAGAAGTTTAGGACCATCCACCACCAGGACGGCTCCCAATTTCTTCCTTGAGGATGCGACCACGACTTCATCCATTGAAGCTGAAGCGGAAAGGACAGGGACCGCATCCCCTTGATGCATCAGATCCTCGACCCGGAGGTGCAGACGATTTCCCAGCGATCCTCCCGGATGATTTCTGGCAAATGCCTGAGCGTCGAATCCGCGGAGCTGCATCAGAGCTATCGCGAGCGCATCGCCGAGTGAGAGTGCGAGCGTGGTGCTTGCGGTGGGCGCAAGATTGTGCGGACATGCTTCCTGCTCAACAAACCCGTCGATCCATGCGTCGCATTGCGCGGCCAGCTGGGAACCGCGATTTCCACCCAAGCCAATAACGGGTACGTTCATTTTCTTGAGCAAAGGAAGCAGGCGAACGAGCTCGTCGGTGTTCCCCGTGTAACTCAACGCCAGGACCGTATCTTCAGATCGAATGATCCCGAGATCCCCATGCAGCCCCTCTGTCGGGTGCAGAAACACGGCAAGGCTCCCCGTGCTGCAGAGAGTGGCGGCGATTTTCTGGCCGACCTTGCCCGATTTACCTACGCCGGTGACGACTATCTTCCCTCCCCGGGAAAGGCTGGCGTTCATATGGGCGATCGCCGATTCAAGCTGCCTGCCTGCAACCGGGTCGTTCACAATTCTTTCGGCGCAACGGAGGATGGAATTCCCTTCCAGCGTGAGAACTCTCGTGATTTCCGCGAGAATGTCTGTTGTCGGCATATCCATAGGTCTTCATTGTCTGCACCTACCGCCAGCAAAGTGCAATGTGTTTCTTGCCAGCTGAAACCGTCTCGCGCACAATGGGAATGCATGCATCGTGTGGCTTGGGTCCGTTTCATCAGGAATGCAGCAGCCGTGACGGCGGCAGTGGCTGGCGCCGTTCTTCCGGGCTGTGTCAGTGCCTACAAGCAAAGTGTGGGTAGCGACTCCGTACGCACTTTTCAGCGAATTTTCCTCACTGACTTCAACATCGCGTGGGAATCCGTCCTGGTTGCGCTCAAAAGCAGTCGGCTGGATGTGTCCAATCGCGAGGGCGGAGTTGTCCTCACTAAATGGACCGACAACACCGCCGAGCGGAATTTTACGGATTCCTTCGGAAGCGCGGATTCCTATCTCAAGGCCCAGTATCGCTTCCGGGTTACGGTCGCCAAAGGCTTTTACAATGGCAAGCCGTCCGTGAAAGTCAGTGTGCAGAAGGATCAGCTCGTCCAGCGCGATGTGCTCGAGGGCTGGAGGTCCGTGGAGTCGGATGAGGTGGATGAGAACACGCTTTTGTATCGCATAGGGCGAACCATCCATTTGAAGACCGAGCTGGCGAAGATCGAAGAAGAGCGCATTAAAAAAGAACTCGAGAACGTCGAGTTCTGACCGGCAATATTTTCCCCGGATGGAAAAGATTGCCTGGTGCCCTCCAGGAAAACCGTTGGAATTTGTGGCATTTCAGTTGGTATGCCGCTTGCCTTATACCCGAGTGGAGGCGAAGGAATGCCCGGCGTATCGCCATCGGATGGCGGAAGCAGCTACTACACCAAACTGATCAGCGATCTCGAGGACGAGATGCGCGAACAGTCTCGTCGTGCCAGCGAGCGGTTGAAGAACCGTGAAACCGGACTCGAGGAAAGCCATGCGCGCGAGCTGGCGGAGCAGGAGCTCAGTGCCGAGGAAAATATTCGCCGAGCGAAGGAGCAGGCAAGAGAGTCCGTCCTTCAGGAAAAAGCCTACTCCCGATCCGAACTCGATGCCCTCAAAAAACAGAACTATGACCGGAATGGCCGTACCTTGGCCGAAGCGGAGACCTCGCGCCTGCGCGACCTCGCACTGAGTCAGATCGAGGAGTCCGAGCGCGACTTCGAAAAGCGTTCAGAAGCGATGCATAGCAATGTCGAAACGCGGATGAAAAAAAATCGGGAGCAGACCGACGTAGCTTTGCGGAACCAGGCGCATCGCATGCGCCAGGGGCATCAGTTCCAGATGAAGGGTTTGCAAGCGCAGGTCAGTGATCTGATAGACGCCGATCGTCGGTATGGAAAGGAAAAAGGCCAGGGGACGGCCGATGCCATCCGGCAATTCGAAAATGACTGGCGCCACAGGGAGCGCGTCGCGATACAGGGTTATGAAGACCAGCTCCAGCAGATGAAGCAGGGGACGCGTGAGCAGGAGTTATATCTTAACCGGCTGAAAGACGAAACTCTGCGCGACCAGAACAGGTACTTTGCAGGCGTGATTTCCGAACAGAACGAGGATCATCAGGAGCAGATAACTCAGCGGGAAGCGAACTTTGACCGCAACATCGGGGAACTCGAAAAGCGCATGGGTCACCAGCGCGAGCGACACGAGCTGAGTCAGGAACGTGCGGCGGACGAGTCGGGAAGGCGTCTTGCCTCCGCGCTCGAAAATCAGGCGGATGCCTATCAGAAGACTTTGAAGAATCAGTCCACGTCGAGTCGCGAGCGGATCGACGAACTGAGCAATGAGTTGAACGAAAGAAAGACTTCGGCTGACACTTCCCTCATCTCTCCGGCCGCTGAGGCCGCGATCCGAAAAAGTGCCGCTGAGGACCACGAAAAGGTCTTGCGGGCTGAGCAGCAGAGAAATCAGCGAGGGAGTGATGACGTTCGCGAGGAATATGTCGGGCGTTTCAAGCGCGCGGTGAGGGCAGGTGAATACGAGAAGTCCGCGCTTTCCAGAACCCACGCTGCGGAAAAACATCGTCAGCGCAATGAGTTCCTCAGTCATGTGCGCGAGTCTGAGTATTTGAAGGATTCGACGCTCCGCGCTAAGGATGAAGAGATGCGGCGGCTTCAGCAAACGACCGAGCAGCGGAACTCGCATACCTTGGAAAAACAGCGGCAGGAGTACGAAGCAATGCTGGTTTCTCAGCGTGATGACGCGGTTGCTCGCATTCAAGCGCTCCGTCAGGAAACAGAATTCAATTCAAAAATGGCTCACAGGGCTTTCGCCATAAGACAAAATGAGCTAATCCGTGAGTACGACAGAAAGCTCGCGGACCAAATGCGGGATTACGAGGCATCGCTGGACGAACTGAAGTCCCAAACCCAGCAACAGCTACGTGATGGTGAACGCAGGAATCGTCAGGCTCTCGATGAGCAGGAGCGATTCTATGAGCAAAGATTTGCTCAACTTGAGGTCCAGCATAAGGAACGTGAGCGCGTCATAACCCAGAACTACGAACAAGATCTGGAGAAATTGAGGCGTTCGAATGCTCTCCTCATTCAGAAGAAAAGTTAAAATCGTCTGTACGCTCGGCCCTTCCTCGCGCAGTCCGGAAATGATCCGTGCGCTGATCGACGACGGGATGGATATCGCCAGGCTGAATTTCAGCCATGGCACGCATGATTTCCATCGTGGACTGATTGCCACCATTCGCGACGCCGCGCGCGCCGCGAACAAGCAGGTGGCGATCATGCAGGACCTTCAGGGCCCGAAGCTCCGCCTGGGCAAGGTGGGTCCGGAAGGTATTGAGATCAAAGCAGGGGACATCGTCCTGCTTTATCCGGAAGGCGCGACTCCCAGGCTTTCCACGCACGGGAAGATCCCGATCCCGATTTCAGCGGAAATCGCGCAAGCCGTCGCAGTCGACACTCAGGTGGGTGCCCGCATTCTTTTTGACGACGGCAAATTCGCCACCCGCGTGATTCAGGTGGAACCTCCGGAATTGGTGGTTGAAGTCGAAGTGGGCGGCAAGCTCACCAGCAACAAAGGAATGAACCTGCCCGGCACGCCGCTTTCAATGCCCTGTCTGACTGAGAAGGACATCGAGGATCTCAAGTTCGGCCTCTCACAGAACGTGGACGGGGTTGCGCTTTCTTTCGTGCGAAACGTTCAGGATATCGAAATCCTGAAGCAGTACATGAGAAAAGACACAATGAAGCTTCCTCATGTTGTGGCCAAGATCGAGCGCGAAGAGGCAATCGAGTACATGGATTCGATTATCGAAGTCGTTGACGGGCTTTTGATCGCCCGCGGCGACATGGCAGTCGAAATCGGTGCCGAGCGCGTGCCAGCTGTCCAGAAGCAGCTCATTCACTCCTGCAATGAGGTGGGCGTTCCAGTTATCACCGCGACCCAGATGCTTGAGTCCATGATCAGTTCGCCGACCCCGACCCGCGCCGAAGCAAGCGACGTAGCCAATGCCGTCTTTGACGGTACTGATGCGGTGATGCTTTCCGGCGAGACGGCCTCAGGGCAGTATCCGCGAGAAGCCGTGCAAACGATGGTACGTGTGATTCTTGAGGCGGAACGGTCGATGGAGACCTACTCCCGCCATCGCCGCACCAATCCGATGCCCGGGTCCGTGGTTGAAGCGATTGAAAGTGCCGCATCCAGTATTGCCGGGCAGGTCGGCGCAGTGGCTATCGCCTGCATCACTCATTCCGGGGTAGCAGCCAGGACGCTCGCGAAATATCGCCCCGAAACGCCTGTACTTGCGATCATGGACAACGAGGAAAATCTGCGGAGGCTTGCTTTTGTGTGGGGCATTCGTGGAGCGTTGATTCCGAAGATCGTCGGAACTGACGACCTCTTCTCGATGGTTGAGAAGGTGCTGGTCGGGAATAGCTGGGCGCAGACCGAAGATCTTGTTGTCGTGACCGCGGGTGTCCCCACCCTGCGCAAGGGCACGACGAATATGGTGAAGGTGCACCGCGTGGGCAGCCTGATGGACCGTTCGACCGATCATTCAAAGAACTGAGTTGGAAGTTGTCATCCGCAGTATCTGATGATTCCACGCCGCTCATGAAGCAGTACCATGCGTTGAAGGCTCAGGCTGACGGCGCGATGCTCCTGTTTCGGATGGGCGATTTTTACGAGCTCTTCGGCGATGACGCGGTTGAAGCAGCGCGAATTCTTGAGATCACGCTCACCACACGGGATCGGAACAAGCCCAATCCGGTACCGATGGCCGGCGTTCCGCACCACAGTGTGCAGGGCTATATTCAACGCCTTCTGAAGGCCGGTAAGAAAGTAGCCATCGGGGAACAGATGGAGGACCCCGCGGTAGTCGGAACCAAGGGGGGGCCGAAGATCGTTCGCCGTGAAATCATCCGGATGTTCACGCCTGGGGTGCAATTCGATCTTGAAGGGAATGAGGCGAACTATCTTGCGGCCATTGCGCCCGGAGGTCCTGGAAAATGGGCATTGGCCTGCCTGGACGTTTCAACCGGAGAAACCCTGATCAGCGGGATTCTCGATTCAGAAGCGCTTGCTGCTGAAATTTCCGCGCTCCCCATTCGCCAGCTCCTGCAAGGTGAAGGGAGCGGGGTGTCGAGCACCAGCGATGTCCTGATTGAGAATCTTCCCCCCAATTACATTTCTGATCCGCAGGCGCAGGATCTGCTTCGGCATCATTATGCCGTCGATCGCCTTGATGCTTTTATTCCGGACAGTGCAGCTGTACGCGCACTCGGCACCGTCGTGCTCTATGCGCTCCGGACGCAGCAACAGGAAGTTCTTCCGCATCTTCGCCCTCCCGTGCCTCTGCGAAAGCCGCGCGCATTGATACTTGGGCCGAGAGCGGCTCAGCATCTCGACCTCGTTGCGGGCGCGGATGCGGCACCGAACCTTTTCGATCTGATCAATGGAACGCGTTCGGCGATCGGAGCCAGACAGTTGAAACGGTGGCTGCTGGCGCCTCTCGCTCATCCGGAAGACATCGCCGCGAGGCAGTTCGCTGTCCGCGAGCTTGCATCCGCATCGAGCCGGCTTGAAAAGCTCACCCGTGCGCTGGTTGAGGTTTACGATATCGAACGAATTCTCGGGCGCGTGAGCACCGGTCTTGCGAACCCCCGGGATACGCTCGCACTCGGGCGATCCCTTTCCGTGGCTCCGATGCTTTTGTCCGCGCTCGAAGAAACGAATTCGACCACGATTCGTGAGCTTTCGGAACGGATTCATAAAGTGTGGGATAAGATTCGCGGCCTGGCTGAACGGATCACCTCCTCGCAGCGCGAAGAGGCTCCTTTGATTTCGCGCGATGGAGGTATTTTCAATCGGGGTGTGTCTCCGGAGCTTGATCGCCTGCTCTCGCTTTCGAACGATGGTCAGCGGTGGCTGATCGAACTTGAGACCCGTGAACGCGAAGCAACCGGGATACCTTCCCTGAAGGTCCGTTACAACCGGGTGTTTGGGTATTACATCGAAGTCACTCAGGCGCATCTGAAGAGCGTTCCGGATCACTATCAGCGTAAACAGACGACCGTGGGTGCGGAGCGCTTTTTCACGGAAGAACTGAAGAAGTTCGAAGATGACTTCGTGAATGCGTCGTCACGGCAGAAGGCTCTCGAACAGGAGCTCTTTTCCGAACTTCTGCAGGCGGTCCGGGCGCAAACGGCTGACATCATGGATTCCGCTCGCGCACTCGCTGAACTCGACGCTTTGCATGCGTTGGCCAAGCTTGCTGACCAGTTAGGCTGGAGCTTTCCGAAGATCGACGATTCACTGGACCTTGAGATCCAGGAAGGAAGACACGCGCTCGTGGATGCCGGGATGCGTGGCGGGTTCGTGCCCAACGATTTGCGGCTTTCGGCGCAGAGCAGGCTCACTCTGATCATCACGGGCCCCAATATGGGCGGTAAGTCCACGGTCATGCGCCAGACGGCGCTTATCGTGATTCTTGGACAGATGGGCGCTCCGATTCCGGCGTCGAGTGCCAGTTGGGGCGCGGTGTCCTCGATTTACACCCGTATCGGTGCTCAGGATGCGATCGCCCGAGGCCAAAGTACCTTCATGGTTGAGATGAGCGAACTTGCTCACATCCTTCATTACGCCGATGAGCGTTCGTTAATCGTGCTCGATGAGATCGGACGCGGCACGAGCACCTACGATGGCATCAGCGTGGCGTGGGCTTCTCTTGAATGGCTTTGCACCCGAATACGGGCAAGAACCCTGTTCGCGACTCACTATCACGAACTCACGCGGCTCACTTCGAGTCTCCCTTTGGCCGCGAATGTACATATGGCCGTGGAGGGGGGGCGCGAATTACACGAAGGTAAGCTTCGCTTCCTTTATAAAGTTCGCGAAGGGGCGGCGAACGAAAGTTTCGGTATTCACGTCGCGAGGATCGCGGGACTTCCGCGCTCCGTCGTGAGCCGTGCCTGGAAGGTTCTGGAGGAACTTGAAAAACATTCCCCCGATTCGACGGGATTGCCGGGAGGCGGTCAGCTCTCCCTGTTCGACAGCGCCGATCCTGTCGAGGAGACATCCGTTGTTTCAGAGCCGGTTTTTGAACAGAAAATCGATCCGGTGCTCGAGGAAATTCAGAACGCCAACCTGAATGAGATGACCCCTCTTCAGGCGCTGAACTTCATTGCAAGACTTCAGGAAATCTCTCGCGGATCCGTCGAAGCGCGCGACGAAGTGCCGAACCCACCGCCACCTGGGGATCGCTGACCGAAATCCATCGTCGCAGCCCGGGAATGTTAACTTCGCTTCCGGCTTTCCAGATGTGCGTCGTTCGAAGAATCTTGTGACGAGTGACGATGTGGCGTGTTTGAACGCTGCCCACTTCAACCAGCTTGCCACCTGTCTTCTTCAAGGTTTCCTTGTCGGAATTGTCTAGGAAATCCCAGAGGCCTGCGCGCCATTCATCTGGAGCGCGCTCGCGAAGCAGGATCCGGCCGTCCGAGTCCACGATGCAGTGGAGCTCTTCCTTGACCGAGAGCCAATCCTTGGACTTCTTCCGCTCGGGAAAGCTTTCCGTATCACCTTCGGCACAGGCACGGCAGAGATCAAAAAGTGGACAGGCTCCGCAATTGGGTTTTGTCGGCGTGCAAATAGTCGCGCCGAGTTCCATCATGGACTGATTGGCGACGCTGGGGCGAATTTCAAGACGATGGGCTGTTTCCACGAACGCACGAGCCAGGCGCCAGAGGCGGCCCTTGTCCGATGTTCTGCGAATGCGCGAAATGACCCGCTCCACGTTGCCGTCCAGAATGGGTTCAGGCTGATCGAGCGCGATTGAGAGGATTGCGCCTGCTGTATAAGGACCTACGCCAGGAACCTCAAGCCACTGCTCGCGGGTTTCGGGAAAGCCACTGGAGGCGAAAGTCCTGGCTGCTCGGTGCAGGTTTCTCGCGCGGGAGTAGTAGCCTAGTCCTGCCCAGAGCCTCAGAACATCTTCGATGGGGGCCTCGGCCAGGGTCTCGAGCGTGGGGAACCGCGCCATGAAACGCTCAAAATAGGGTATAACGGTCGCGACCTGGGTCTGCTGGAGCATGATTTCGGAAACCCAGACCCGATAAACGGTAGGGTTTTCGCGCCACGGCAAGACGCGCTTCTGCCGATCGAACCAGCTTGCCATACGCCGGACCGAGACATGAAACTGGCCGCTGGAAAAATTGACGGACTTGCTGTTCACCCCACCCTCCCCTAGACTTATTAGATGCCGCGGCATGCGGTTTCAAGAGGGATTTCCGATTGGTTTTCAGATTAAGTTTAGTGACTGTAATTAAACAGCTTTTTCTTTCAGCTGGAATGGCGTTATTGCCGGTCGCGCTGGCACAGGCCGCCCCTGGAGTTGCCGGGAAGCCCCTTCGGGTCGTGATTGACCCCGGTCACGGCGGTGCAGATTATGGGACTGTGTATCAGGACCGCACTGGAAGGGTGGCCGAAAAGGACATCACTCTTCGGATTGCCATCAGGGTGGCGCGGCATCTGAAATCGATGGGCATCTCCACTGTCCTTACTCGCAGCCAGGATGTTGAGGTGTCTTTACAGCAGCGCACGGCGCTCGCAAATCGAGTTCAAGCTGACGTATTTCTCTCGATCCATATGAATTCCACTCCCCAGCCTGATGCACCGGAGGCGGAGGGGGTCGAAACCTTCATCCTCAACAACACGACAGATGAGTCGTCCAAGCGGTTGGCGCATTTTGAAAACATGGTGCTTGGGCCTTCGAGTGAAATGCCTAAGGAATTGGCTGAAAATACGGACGTGGCGCTGATTCTCAAGGACTTGAGGCTCGACGCTAACCTGTCGGAAAGCAAGCGCTTGGCCTGCGGTATTCAGGAGACGCTGGTAAGGGCGACCTCGCGTTTGAGTTTGGCTCCGACTGCAAAAAAAGCAGGGGTTGTCGTCAGACCGCGGGATCGGGGTGTGAAACAGGCTCTGTTTTACGTTCTTTTAGGCGCGGATATGCCCAGTGCTCTCCTGGAGGCCGGTTTTTTAAACAACACCCGGGATCGTCGTATTGTCACGTCTCCTGAGGGACGGGAGCTCATGGGGGCCGCTATTGCGCGAGCGATAGCCCAGCATTTGAAGCTTCGAGGGACCCCCGCAGCGACTACTTCGCTTGGCAGGTGTAAAGTTATTTAACAGTGCCCGTCGGCTTCAGGTACACCCTTGTTTGGGGCTGTCTTCAGAATTAACCTTCAATATCATTCACTTGTGTTGCATGTGTCCGAGTGGGCGCATTTGGCACCTGCCTTGCTCTAGTACCAACCCGAGAGAACTGATCGTGGCGACTGCCGATGGATGAAGTGATCGCCACGAGTTGTGAATGTGAAGAGTGGAGGTAGTTATGAAATTCAATAGAGGCAAATCAGTTGCCACGGCCCTGGCAATTGTTGGTCTCACAGCCCTTACGGGATGTGGGAAAAGTTCAACGCCGGTCACCGGTGGACCTGTCGGATATATTCCGCCGCAGCAGCTGCTGCCCGGGGGAGGTATCGCAGGCCAATGTATGCCGATCAGCGCACAGATCGGATTCACTGGTACAGGCATTTACGTCGATTCCGCCAGCATTCGTGGCGGTGCGATTCCTGGTACTCAGACAATGGGCCAGATGAACGTAACGACGGTTGGAGCCGGTGGTCCCTTCCAGCGAAGCGGAGTCGACGGCACGATCAGCATGAATGTGATGCTGAATAACGCTGCTCAGCCCACGGTACCCGGTTACCCAACGGGTGGTTACTGGCCGACGCCGATGACGCCGACGACTGCGAACGTGACCGGGTTCATTGCGATCAACCCGCAAACTCAGCAGGACATCATTTATAAATTCGGTGGAACGACGGGTTACTATCCTACGTACCCGACTTATCCGACTTATCCTGGAACTCTGCCTGTTCCGACGACGCCCACCCAGCAGGTTTGCGTGAGTGGCATCGCGATCGACACAGGACATAAGGAAACCCAGCTCTTCAATATCCGGGTGTTCCTGTACCTGAACAACAGCCAGCACGGATATATCATCTACCCCTGAGGAAACAGTTCAATAAGTGGATACTCCTCCACCGGGTCGCAGAGCTGAGTTGATGCGGTAGCGGAAGCGGAAGTTAAGCTGGGGCCAGTAGAAGCAGAGTTGAGACGAAGCCCACGTCGGAAATAAGCAGATGCGGAAGCAGAGCGAAAGCACGAAAGACCCGAAGCGTACTTACGAGGGCCAATCGTAAGTTAAGAAGAGGGGCTGACCAGGACGGTCGGCCCTTCTTTAATAATTAGGAGCCCAAATTGAAACCACTTCAGAATCTAATCCTTATAGCAATGATTCTGCCGATCCTTCCCTTTGCGACGAGTTTCGCGCCTTTTCAGGCCGAGCGGAAACTGGCAACTGTGGAAGTCGATTCCGCCGCTTTGTGGAACGGTCTTCTGGATTCCGCCAAGCAACTCCGGAAAGATTTCAACTATCGCACCTACGATGTCAGCAGCATTGATGAGACGGACCCGGAAACCGGGGCGCCAAAACCGAGATCTCCCGAAGACCTCGTTATCCTGGATCTTCGAGACCAGCTTGATGGCCTCGTGAAAGAAATCAAGTTGCAAGGGAAGCGCCGAAGAAAGCTGGAGTCCGGTGAGCTTGATGCCTTTGCCCGTTCTATCGGAGAGCGTCTGGTTTCTCTGGCGGAGTCACCGTTCATTCAAGGTCTTCCGGTGTCGCTCGACGAGCGCATCAGAAAAACAAAGGACTTTCTCCTGCAACTGCTTTCCCGATATTCGAATGAGCACGATCTCAGTGATGCGTTCGATTTTCTTGAACCGCTTTTTCCGGCTCGCGAGAAGATCGTTTCCTTCAATAGTGCCAATCACGTATGCGCGATGGTTTCAACTCCCGGTGATATCATTCTTCGTA
>MEPR01000035.1 GCA_001769835.1 Bdellovibrionales bacterium GWB1_55_8 | reverse complement strand
CACTTTGACTTCGATTTTCGAGGGCTCGATTCCGGTTTCTTCCACGAGCGTCTGAAGCGCCATCGTGTGAACGCCCTGGCCCATTTCCGTCCAGCCATGGTGAATCACCACGCGATCGGCGGATTCGATGACGATCTTTGCGCGCCCGATATCGGGCATTCCACAGCCAATGCCGGTATTCTTGATGCCCGTGGCGATTCCTGCGAAACGTGCGGAACGGAACTTGTCCTTCAGCGCTTCCAGACAGGCCCGAACGCCGACGCCGTCTTTCATGAGCTGGCCTGTCGCCGTCTTCGTGCCTTCTCTGAGCGCATTGTCCCAGCGGAACTGCCAGCGATCGAAGCCGCCCTTTTCGCAGAGTTCGTCGATGCAGGACTCGATGCCGAAGGCCGCCTGATTCACGCCGAATCCGCGCATTGCTCCGCAGGGAATGTTGTTCGTATAAACGTTGTGGCCTGTCACCAGGAGGTTCGGAATCGTGTAACCTCCGGTGGAGTGAGCGACTGCGCGTTCGTTCACCTTCATGCCGACGGACGCATATG
The DNA here is from genome assembly GCA_001769835.1 of Bdellovibrionales bacterium GWB1_55_8. Classification (GTDB taxonomy): domain Bacteria; phylum Bdellovibrionota; class UBA1018; order UBA1018; family UBA1018; genus GWB1-55-8. The sequence goes on along the minus strand of MEPR01000035.1, from coordinate 90,192 downwards.
CGCCGCTGTCGGAAATCATCGTAGCCTTGAGCGCGGTCAGTTTTCCGGATTTATCGCAGCCAAGCTCGTATTCCATTTCAAACGGATGGCGCTTCGGATGCATCAGCATGGATTCCTCGCGCGAGAGCGCGACCTGCACCGGTTTTTTCAGGAGCCATGCGAAAAGGGAGGCGTGACCTTGAACCGTCAGATCCTCTTTGCCGCCAAAACCGCCACCATTCTGAACCTGGATGACATTGATGCGTTCCTGCGGAAGGCCCAGGATTTTCCCGATCTGCTTCCGGTCCTCGTATACGCCCTGACTCTGCGAGAAAACCTCGAGACCGTCGCTTCCATCGGGCGCTTTCCAGGGCTTGGCGAGGCAGCATTCGGTTTCCATGAACGCGTGCTCGATTCGCTGGGTGGTGAAGGTGCCTTTCGCGGTATAGGCCGAGCTCCTGAGCGCCTGGTCAGCGTCACCGGTTCTGATTTCCGTCGTCGCAAGAACGTTTCCACCCGCATGTACCAGCGGGGCGCCTGGTTTCATGGCTTCGCGCGGATCGCAGACGGGCTCAAGAACGTCGTATTTCACTTCGATGAGCTTGACTGCTTCACGCGCGGTCTTTTCGGAGTCCGCCACGACTCCGCAGAGCACATCACCGACATACCGGGTGGTTTCTCCTTCAGCGACCATGACAGGCCAGTCCTGAACGATCAGTCCGATCATGCGGTCCCCGGGAAAGTCCTTTGCCGTGAAGACCCGAACGACGCCGGGATGTTTGCTGGCGGATTTCGTGTCGATCGAGAGAATTTTCGCGCGTGGATGTTCACTGAAGCGCAGGGCTGAATACAGCATTCCAGGCTCACGCAGATCCGCCACGAAAGGACGGAAGCCGAGCACCGCCTCGCGAACATCGTATTTCGCCGTCCGGGTTCCGACCTTTCCGCTGAGTTTCTCGGGAACGATCGGTTTATCGAGGCGAATGGCCTCGGCCGCGGCAATGATTGAGTCGACGACTTTCTTGTAACCCGTGCAACGGCAAAGATTGCCTTGAATCGCCTTGGATACGTCACCGCGGCTCGGGTCAGGCTGGGAGTTCAGGAAAGCATTGGCGCGCATCACGATTCCAGGTGTGCAAAAGCCGCATTGGACCCCACCTTTGGCGACGAAAGCATCCGCGAAGGCGTTCTGGACCTTGGGCGAAAGGCCCTCGGGCGTGACCACCGATTTGCCTTCAGTCCTCTTCATCGGCGTGGTGCAGGAAAGAATCGCCTTATCTTCGAGATTCACCGTGCAGCAGCCGCAGGAGCCCTGGCCCGAACAGCCGTCTTTGACGCTGGTGATTCCCTCGATCGTGCGCAGGTATTCGAGAAGCGAGAGATTCGGATCGCCGGAGTAAGTGCGTTTTGTTCCGTTGAGGGTGAATTCCATATGTTTTTTCCTTCGGGTCTCGTCAGGTCACTTCACGCAGTCGGATGAGCGGGTTCGCCGGCTTTCCGATCGCGCATGAAAAGGGCGCCGGAAAAGCAGGATTTCACGCAGATGGTGCAGCCCACACAGCGCGAGGCATCCGTGACCGGGTGACCTTTCTTGTCGAGCGTGATGGCAAGGTAGGGGCAGCGGGTGCAGTTGCCGCAGCTCTCGCAAATATCGGGTTGAACGTCGGAGACCTGTTTTGTCGCAGGAAGGTCCATGAACCCGGTAACGGGATTTGGAAGCGCGATCCCGATCAGTTCCTTCACCGAGCTGAGGCCTTTGGCTTTCAAAAGATGGCTCAGGCCCGATTCCAGTTCATTGATAATGCCGAGCCCGTAGTGAGTCGCGATCGTGCACATCTGAACCGTACGCGCCCCGAGTGCGAGAAAGTTTGCAGCCGCCTCATAATTCATGACGCCGCCGTTTCCGGAGACGGTCACGCCGGAATTCGCGACGTTCGCCAGCGTCAGATAGCTGATCGGAACGACGCCTTCGCCGCTCATTCCCACAACGACGCCTTCCTGCCACTTTCTTCCGGGGGCTTCACGGAACCCGAGGACCGGGAAGGAGTTAGCCAGAGTCACTCCCGCCTTTTTCCCGGGGTAGCGGGCAAACACTTCGCGAATCGCCGAAAGAATCGGTTTGATCGAGGTGACTGCGGCGGTCAGTTTGAAGAGCTTCGGTACCGCTGGATCGCTGACCTGCATCACCCAGTCTATGACCTTGGCTGTGATGGCCGCGTTCTGGGAAACGATGTCACCTTCGGTGCCATCACCTCCTTGTGGGCAGGAAAGGCTGTATTCGACACCCATCGCGCCGGCTTGCTCGAGCTTCAGCGTGTTTGCCTGCCAGACACGTGCATCGGACGCGTCGTTTCCGGTGACCGGACCGCCCGTCGACGCCATGGTCAGCCGGTCGGGATACAATTTCCTGATCTGTTTCAGTTCGCTGCAAACCCGATCGAGCGGGTGATCAGAAACATTGTCACAATTGCCGTGGGTCTTTTCCCCTTCACCGAAGGTGAACATGTAGCCGCCCGGAATGTGCACATGAAGACCGTCAAAAGCGGTTTTCATCACGGCCCCCGCCCAGCCGGCTTCGTACGCCTTCACCATCTGGTCAAAACCATCCGTCGAAGGCGCGGCTGAGAGCAGAAAAGGACTTCGAATCGGGATTCCGAAGAAATCCGCTTTCGGATCCACCGGATTACCGGCGATTCCGGCCAGGGAGCTGCGGCTTTTTATCCGGCTTTTCGAGCCGGGTGTCTTGCTCTTCTTGAGTTCGGCCTTTTCGGCAGTGGTAGCCTTCGACAGCGCGAGATCGATTTCGTTCGCCGCGTTTTTTCCTGAGGCTGCCGCTTCGACCACCGTCGAGGCGCCTTCGACGCAATCGCCTGCATAAAAAACCAGCGGGATGATCTTCTTGTTCTTGTCTGCTCCGCTCCAGGTGCTTCCGATCGCAAGCACAACCAGGTCAAATCCGGGTCGTTTCACCGTTGTGCCCGGGATTTCGCGCAGCGCTCTGGCATCTGCTTTCCCTGGAATGGGCTCAAGCTTTGCCGTTCGCAAAGTGAACTTCTTTCCGGCGGGCCGTATGCCGAGTACGCGTGTGCGTGTGGTGATGTCCACCTGCAGATCGAGCAGTTGCTGCCGCTCGTGTGCCGTCAAAGGCATTTCACCGATCGTTCGTCTGACGAAGAGTTCAACCGAGGCAGCGCCGTTTTTCCTCGCGATGATCGCACAGTCTGTCGCTACCGCTCCGCCTCCGAAAATCGCCACTTGTTTTCGTCCGCGGTACTTTGATGGATTCCTGAGGTACTCGATCGAGGAAACAGCAAGGGATTCGCCTGGAATTCCGAGTCCGACCGATTCAGGCTGTCCGATCGCGACGAGCACGGCATCAAAGCCATCTTTCAAGAGCTTTGCAGGATCGGGCGCGGGTTTTCCGAGCTGGGTCTGAATCGCCCCAAGCTTGAGGATGTAGTCCGTGTCGCCTTTCAATGCGGTACGTGGAAGCCGGTCTTCCGGAATCATGAGGCATGCGCCACCCGGGTTCTTCTGTGAATCAAAGAGATCCACTGAATACCCTTTCCTTGCCAGGCTCGCTGTTGCGGCCAGGCCCGCGGGGCCCGCGCCGATAACGGCGACCCTTTTTCCATTCAAAGCCGCTGGCTCCGGTGTTCTGATTCTCCCTGATCCGCGTGCGCGCTCGATGAGCGCTGCCTGAATGGCGGGGATGTTCACCGGTGCGTCGAAATGTTTTCGCGAGCAGGCGTCCATGCAGAGAGTGTCAGGACAAACAACTCCGCAGGTATGGCCCATCGGGTTCTTGCTCAGAATCAGCTCGGCCGCTCTTCCGAAGTCCGTCTCCTTTCCGCGCCTCGCCGCCATGATGAAGTCAGCGGGGGAGCAGTGCGAGGGGCAGGCCTCAAGGCAAGGCTTGTCCGCGCAGTAGAGACATTTCTCGATCTCCGCCCGAAGTTGGGCGTCACTCAGATGAACGTATTTCAAAGGGAACTCCTATAAACGGAAAGTCTGAAAAACATAGCTGAAAGGGGCATTTCCCGCAACTTGCCTCAGAACCGCGCCCAGAGTGAGGAAGCCAGTTCGCGCGACCGAGCGGAAATTCTTTCCTCATCGATCGGAATTTTAAGTTCTTTTGCCTGCATCAGGACGGTGCCGCCACAAATGGTGGTATCCACCTGGGATTCGGCCAACCCAAAGCAGATATGTCCGAGCACGTTTTCTGGCCCGATCGGAGTTGGAGGAATATAGTCCAGGATGGCAATATCAGCGGCGCCGCCCGCTTTCAGTTCGCCAAGACCAAGATTCCAATGGCGGTCCGCAATCCGCCCGTTGTTCAATGTGAGTGCTTGCATGGCTTCCACGAAGCCCACCGATGGATTGCGTTGGCCCAGGCGCTGGGCCCACACAGCGCTCCTTGCCTCTTCCAGCATGTCCACCGTCATGGCGTCGGTTCCCAGCCCAACACAAATTCCTTTCTCGACCATGCGCGGGACGTTCGCGACGCCAACCGCGTTATTCATGTTGGATTGAGGATTGTGGACCACGCTGGTTCCGGTGCGCGCGAGGAGGTCCATTTCGTTTTCGTCGACGTGAACGCAATGTGCGCAGATGGTATTCGGTCCAAGGATTCCGAACTTCCGGAAACGTTCCACCACGCGAATGCCATGGTTGCGCAGGCACTCTTCCTGATCGCTCAGTGCTTCGGCCGTGTGGACGTGAAATCCTGCGTTCAGCGGGAACGCGAGTTCCACCGCGCGCTTCAGCGTTTGATCTGAAACGGTGAAGGATGCGTGAAGCCCGAACAGGCCCTTCAGCTTGTCGCTCGGGTTTCTGTGACACTCTTTGATGAATTCCACGTTTTCGAGAAGGCCCTGTTCAGTGATTTCGGCCCCGTCCCGATCCGATACCTCGTAACAAAGCGCAGCGCGAAGACCGGATTCCTGAACGGCGTTCGCTATCGCCTGCAGCGATCCGCGAATCGCCCCTGGACTGGCGTGATGGTCGATGACGGTTGTAGTGCCTTTTCGGATGCAGTCGATGAGCGGGATCATGGCGCTCATGTAACTGTCTTCAAGGGTGAGTTTTCGATCCAGGCGCCACCAGAGATTCCGGAGAATCTCATTGAAGTCGCGCGAAGGGTCAGCCTTGATCAGGCCCCGCGCGAAGGTGGAGTAAAAATGCATGTGGGTGTTGATGAATCCTGGAAGCACGGCTTTGCCCCGGGCCTGAATTTCAGCGCCCTTATACGTCCGAAACTCAGCGTCAGGAGCAATTCGAGAAATCTTTGCGGCCTCGATCAATACAGAGTGTCCGGGAAGGACCTGGTTTGTCTTTCCAAGCGTGAGCACCAGGCCATTCCGGACGAGAAGCGGTTCGATTGTTTTTGTCACGGCACGAACTCCTTTGAAAGTCTCTGCTTAATGTCCGCGAATTCCTGCGGAGTGTTCATGTTCCAGGTCACCTTGGGATCGGTGACCTCAATCGTGTCCCTTAGTGGCTGGGCCAGGGCAGCGATCTGCTGGTCGAGCCGGCTGTCGGGCGATTCAGGCGCCAGCGTCCTCAGGTGAGCTGCAAATCGGGATGAAAGCCAGACGGGGTGCCCGCGCTTACCCTGGTGCTCCGGAATGCAGGCGCTGAGTTTTCGCTGGCGCCCCCTCGTCTCGAGAAGGCGCCAGACTTCCGGTACTGCAACGGGAACGTCCACTGGCAAAATGAAAGCGTCCGAATCCGGAAGAAGGCGATTCAGACCGCGGCCAAGGGATGAAAACGGGCCGTTTTCCGGCTTCTGGTTCACGGTAACGGAAAGCTGAAGCTCCTCACGGTGAGGCAGGGGCCAGGGGGCCCAAAGCTGGAGTGCGTCTTGAAACGCAGGAATCGCATCCAGGTATTTTTCATGGTCGTAGCCCAGCACCACGACGGCCTTGTTGCCGCAAAAGGAGAAACGATGGAGCTGCTCCTCGATCCAGCGGCGCTTCCCGAACCGAAGCAATCCCTTGGGTTCACCCATCCGGGAGGACTGACCTCCCGCGAGCAGAACCAGCGGAGTTTGGATGATTCTATTTTCCAACACTCGCTCCGGGTTGAATCTGGCGATGATGCACGCCAATGAGTTCGGCAGCGATGCTGATGGCGACTTCCTGCGGGGACTTGCCGCCGATCTCAATTCCGATCGGGCATCGCACGCGTGCCAGCTGGTTTTCGGTTATGCCAGCCGTCTGCAGCTGATTCTGGAATGACTTCCATTTCGATTGGCTGCCGATCATTCCCAGGTACCGCGATGGTTTTGCAATCACAGCCTGGAGAACCTGAAGGTCCAGCCCATGGTCGTGGGTCATGATCGCGACGTAAGCCCGTTCCTCATCCCACGTGATTTCGTTGAGCACGCTTTGCCAGGGTCCTGAATGTCTCACCACATCGGCGGGAAGCGCATCGGATTCGATCCACTCCTGACGCTCGTCAATCACGTGAACCTCAAACGAGGTTCCATGAAGAGACCTGCAAAGCGCCTGGCCGACATGCCCTGCGCCGAAAAGATAAAGGACCGGGTTGCGATTCACTGTTTCCATCAGAAGCTCCACGACTCCGCCGCAGCATTGCCCGACGCTGGCATAAAGCGGATAAGTAATCGTTTTGGTCGTTCCCAGCCGCAGGCACTCCAGAGCATCACGGGTAGCCTGTTGTTCGAGCTGGCCTCCGCCGATCGTGCCGATAATTCGCTCATTGGATAATACCAGCATCTTCGCGCCGGTCTCGCGCGGAGTGGACCCGTTGCAACGAGTGACCGTGACGATCACGAAAGAATCGCCTTTTCTCGTCAGGTCGTGAATTCGGGTAATCCAGTTCCACATCATCGTCACATCATTTTCTGGCCGAGAGCAGGAAATCCTCGATCAGATTCAGCGACACACGAAGGCGATATTCCCGATTGGACCGAATGTCATCTACTGGAGATATTTCCTTGAAGAGCGCCTCTTTCGCACGTCCGATGGCAGAAAAGTCCAGTTTCTTCCCCTGTAACGCTCTTTCCGTATGTACGCATCGAAGCGGCGTCGGAGCGACACTGCCCATCGCGATGCGCGCCTCCTGAATGAGTCCGTCGGAAATGCGGAGGACGCCGGCAAAAGAAACCTTCGAAATCGCCTGAGCCGCACGGGCGCCCACTTTTCTGAAAGACTGATGGCAGCCTTTCCACTTTCGTGGAAGGAGGATGGATCTGATCAGTTCATCGGGCCGGAGTTGCATCTCCTTGTAGCCCGTATGAAAAGCGGAGTAGGGGATGCGTCGTGTACCTGACTGGGAGACGATTTCAAGCTCCGCATCGTAAGCCAGGAGCGCCGGAGCGGAGTCCGCGGCCGGGGATGCATTCGCGATGTTACCACCGAGAGTGCCGCGGTTCTGAATCGCGAGCGCACCAACCTGACCTGCGGCTTCGCAAAGCAATGGAAACTCCTCGCGGAGAATGGCCTCTGTTCGAATGCGACTGAAAGTCATCGCGGCCCCGATCGCCACGCTGTCCTCTTCCGGGCGAAATGATCGCAACTCGTCTATGGCGTGCAGGCTCAGAAACCTTTCACACTGGAGTGCGCCCATTTCCATGAGCACCATGAGATCGGTCCCGCCTGCCAGCGGCTTCAGTAATGGACTGTCTTGATCGAGAGCCGCTTCCGACATCAGCCGAAGCGCTTCGGGTAAAGAGGTCGGGGTCAGTACTTCGAAATTTCCAGGGTCACCCCTCATGACCGCGTTCCCTTCAGATCTGACGCGGCATACGCCACCGAATCAACGATTTTCGAGTAACCGGTGCAGCGGCAGAGGTTTCCTGCGAGCGATTCGCGAATGTCTGCTTCGGAGGGTGCTTTGTCGTGAGATAGAAGATTGGCCGCCGCAAGAATGACTCCAGGGCTGCAGATGCCGCATTGGACTCCTCCATGCCTGAGAAATGCCTCTTGCACCTGCGCCGCGATCGGATGGTTTGCCGCACCCTCGATCGTCAGAATCTCAGCGCCCTGAACCTGAATCGCCGGGACCAGGCAGCTGTTCACCAGTTCCCCGTTCAGGATAACGGCGCAGGCTCCGCATTCACCTTCTCCGCAGCCTTCCTTCGTGCCGGTCAGTCGAAGATCTTCGCGCAGAACATCCAGAAGTCTTGCCATCGGATAAGCGTTCAGCTCGCGTGGCTCCCCGTTCACCGTGCAGTGAAGGCTTATTTTCTTGGGAGCGCTCATAACTGTTGGCCCTCCGGTTTCGCGCCGTGCAGGGCGCGAAGCAGGTGTTCCGGAGTCATCGGAATCTGGTGGATGGGGGCTCCTGTCGCAAACGAGACGGCGTTCAGTATGGCGGGAGCCGCTCCGTCCAAGGGGAGTTCTCCGATTCCCTTGGCGCCCTGCGGCCCGTGCGCATACGGATTCTCCGCGAATATGACCTGAATTCTAGGCGTATCCATCGACGTGGGGATGATGTAATTCGTCAAACGATTGTTGGCCATCCTGCCCGACCGATTGACCACTTCCTCGTAAATGGCGAAGCCGATACCCTGGGTGACGCCACCCTCAATCTGTCCGGCCGCGAGCATGGGGTGAATGACCTTTCCAACCTCCTGCGCGGCGACGAAGTGATCCACCTTCGTCTCGTAGGTCACGGTATCGACGCTCACCTCGGCCACGTAAACCGCCCAGGCAAAAGTCCCGTACGCGTCGCCCCGATAGTTCATGTCATCCCACTCGATGTGAGAGGGTTGTTTGTAGGTCGAGTCCGAGCGAAGTGGGCCCACTTCGCGGACATAGGTACTCAGCGCCTGCTGGAAATCGCTCGGGGTATGACTCAGCCCAAGGCGACCGCTTTGTCGAAGGACCTCCCTGAGCCCAAGTGCGGCGTTTTCAACCAGCTTCCCAACGATCATGGTCGTCCGCGATGCGACTGTCGGGCCACTGTTCGGTACAATGGAAGTGTCAGGCCTGACGACGTCCACCCAGTCCGAAGGAATTCCAAGCGCATGAGATACGATCTGGGCGAATACCGTGTTCGCGCCCTGCCCGATTTCAGTGCTGGATGCCAGCACTTCGATACGACCTGCGGCGGTGGCTTGCACGGCCGCAACTGATGCAAGCATCTTTTCTCCGGAGCCCGTGAATCCCGCTCCATGCATGAAGGCGGAAAACCCGATCCCTTTTTTCACGCGAGTTTCAGGATTGGCGTTCGCTTCGGCGAACGCCTTTCGTTTTTCGTGATAGCCAGCGGCATTCAGCGCTTTCTCAAGCAGTCCTTCCATATCCGGCTTTTCGCGCAGGACCTGCCCGGTCGCTGTCTGGTCACCCTGGTGCAGGAAGTTTCTTCTGCGGAGTTCCTCGGGAGGGATCCCAAGCTCGGCCGCAATCGTGTCCATGTGGCGCTCGAGCGCAAAGATGCTTTGGGGCGCTCCGAAGCCGCGAAAAGCCCCATTCGGGGGCGAGTTCGTTGCGACCGCATGTCCGCGAATGCGAACGTTTGGGCAGAGGTAAGGGCCGGCGGCGTGAATGGCGCCACGTGAGAGCACCACCGATGAAATCGTCGCGTAGGCTCCGCCATCGATAGCGAAGTCCACTTCCATTCCCAGAAGTTTCCCGGATTTGCTCACGGCTGTCTTGTGGCGCGTGCGCGAAGGATGGCGCTTGGTTGTCGCGGCGAGGTCCTCTGCCCGATCGTAAATCATTTTGACCGGTTTTCCTGCTTTCAGGGAGAGCAGGGCCGCATGGGTGGCGATCACGGAAGGGTAATCCTCTTTGCCACCGAAGCCGCCGCCAGTTTCAGTCTGAATCACCCGGACTTTGTCCGCCTGCAATCCCAGTGCGGTTACCAGGGCATGGTGCACATAAAAGGGGCATTGCATCGAACCCCAGACGGTGACGCCGCTTAAGTTGTCCGCCTTGGCCACCATTCCGTTGGGCTCAAGATAAAGCTGCTCCTGAGCTCCGGTTGAATACTCTCCCTCGATGATCCGGTCCGCACCAGCCCAGACGGAATCTACATTGCCTTTTTCGATGAGCAGGGACTTAAAAAGGTTGTCCGCTCCCCAGATGACCTGCTTCCTCGCCAGCGAGTCTTCGATCGTGAAGACCGCAGGGAGTTCTTTTGTTTCGATCTGGACGAGCCTTCTTGCCTTCTCAAGAACGTGGCGGTCGGGATGAGCCAGGAGCACCACGGGTTCTTCAGGGTGATTAATCAGACCGTCTGCAAGGCAGGGCTGATCGTGAAGGATGTGGGCGATGCAATTCTTTCCAGGAATGTCTTTGGACGTGACGATCGTGAATTCGTCCCAGGGCACACCCGGAAGGTATGAAATTCCGCTGATGCACCCACGCGCAATCGAGCTTCTCACGGTCGTGCCATGCAAGAGGTTGGAAAAGGCGATATCGTCGACGTAAAAGGCCGCACCCCGGGCCTTCTCTCGCCCCTCTTTTCGGAGGATCGTCATGGGTCAAAACTCTCGGATTATGTTGAAAAAGTCTAACGAAAAAGGCCCAAAGAAACTGCCTGATTTCTGGCTGAAAAAAGATCTCTGAAACCGATTCAGTAGAGAGATAAAATCAAAGCGCTCGGCCGGCCTCGGACATCATGGCGTTCACTCCAGAGAGTGCGCTCCGTTCTTCCCGGTCCAGTGCGCCGGGAGTGGGATCGGTGAGCCCAAGAGTGAGGCAGCCCATGAGAAGTGAATGAATCTGGGACGCTTGAAGTGCCGGGTTCTTGGATGTAGTCGCCCGGCCTCTGCCGGTTGACTCAAACAGTAGGCCTTCCACCTTCTTTCTACTTTTGGAAATCACAGTCCCGTTGATCTCGCGAAGCTTCGATCGGATGGAGGTCAAATAGAGATGGTGAATCCAATAGCTCGCGTGCACCTCGTGGCTTCGCGCCCAGGCAAAGGTGGACCGGATGTAGCTGGCAATAGGGTCATAGTGTTCCTGGTGGGAGGCTTGGTCCACAAGCCGGGATGTGAACTCCTGTGCCTTCCGTGCGACATGCACCGCGGCCGAAAGGGGGAGGTCCCGTCTCTTTTTTCCTCCGAAATAATAGTGAACAGTGCCGAACGCGAGTTCCGCTTCTTTCGAAATTTCCGCCAGAGTGACGCTCTCGACTCCCGTTCGGCTGCAGCATCTCAGGAAGGCTTCCAGGATCTGAACTTCGGTTTCGGAGAAAGTGCGGGCGTAAGATTGTTGAGACATATCGGCATCTTAATGTCTGACTGATAAATATATCAATAAATTTGATAAAATTAACAGTGCACCGGCGCTCTGCGTTACGGTTCATAACGCGCCAATTGCGACTGGTTTTTCGCACCCGGACGTGTTTGATCTTTCCGCTCAGGAGCAGCTCGATGAAAAAGACAATGACCTCATTCACCATTCTGATCGGATTGCTCGGTCTGGGCTTCGGGACCGGCTCTTGCGATCCGCGTGATTCCATCCAGGGCGGCTTTCATGTCTATCTGACCTGGAAGAGTGAAGACACAAGCAGGACGATGACCGTACTCTTTATCGATGCCGGCCGGACTATGAACACGCCGGTCGTACGCTACGACACTGAAGCGCGGGGTACCGAGCCTGCGCTCTACCGCCATGAGGTGAAAGCGGAGTCCTGGGATTTTGAAAAGACCGGCGTCCACGTTCATTCCGCAGAGCTGAAAGACCTCACCCCCGGCGCGACCTACTTCTTTGCCGCCGGTGACGCGGACGTGGGCTTTAGTGCCGAGCGGAAGTTTCGTACGATCCCCAACGATTCCAGCCCTCTCAGGTTTGTGGTCGGGGGGGATATGGACGTGAATGAGAGTGTTCCTCAGCTACTTCAGCACGCAGCAGCCCTCGAGCCGCAGTTCGCGCTGATCGGGGGAGACATCGCCCGTGACAATGGAAAGATCAGCAATTTTCCGAAATGGGATATGTGGCTGAAATACTGGGGCGAAAAAATGCTTACCCCGCAGGGCTTCACGGTTCCCATGGTGCTCGCGGTCGGAAACCATGAAGTGGACGGGCTGTTCGGGACGCGTGCTTTCGCCCAGGCGCCGTTCTTCATCGGACTTTTCAAGCAGAACGGCGAAAAGACTTACTTTACCCGCACCTTCGGAGCCGACACGGTTGTTCATGTTCTGGATACGGGTCACATCTTCAGTCATGGCGGCAAGCAGCGGGATTGGCTGTTCGGGCAGCTGACAAAACACGTTTCAACAAAAAACCGCTTCGCGCTTTATCATATCCCTCTGTATCCGAGTCATCGAGACTTCAACTCGATGGGTTCCCGCAAGGGTCGGGATCAGTGGCTTCCTCTTTTTGATCTCTTCGGGCTTACTGCGGGCTTTGAAAGTCATGATCACGCGCTGAAGCGCACGAAAATGCTTCAACAGGGTCGTGAGGTGAGCGCCGGTGGCACCGTCTATTTCGGTGACGGAGCCTGGGGTATTCATCCCAGGGTGCTCTCCGCCGCTCGGCCCTGGTACGTTGCGTCCTCATCGGCCACTCGGCATTTCTGGGTCGTTGATGTGAATGAGGGGGCTCAGAGCCGAAATTCCTACCGCGCAATCGGCATGGATGGCAAAGTTCTGGATGAGTACATCGCGGCTCCTTGAGAACCCATTGGGAGAATGAATGCTTCCCCGTATTCTGATCGTTTACACCGGTGGCACTTTCGGTATGAAGCTCACCCGCTCGGGTAAGGGTGATCGCCTCTCAGTCCCGAGGCTTTCCTCCGCGATATTGCGAAAGAACTTTCTGACGCGCGCTCCGGAACTGCAGGAACTTGCGAAATGTGACGTCGATGTGCTCATGAACTGTGATAGCGCGCACATCGGACCGAAAGAGTGGTGTGAGATCGCCGATCACATCCGATCCCGATGGATGAAATACGATGGCATCATTGTGCTTCATGGGACGGATACTCTGGCCTATACGGCAAGCGCGCTGTCGTTTCTTCTATTGCCCTGCCCGCGGCCGGTGATTCTCACGGGAGCGCAAAGACCTTTCGCGGCGCTGAGAAGTGATGCTCGGAGGAATCTTGTGTCGGCCGTCGAGATCGCGGCGTCCGGTCCGAGGCCGCTTGTGAATCAGGTCTCCGTGTTCTTCGATGATCGACTTTTTCAGGGCAATCGGGTGCACAAGAAGAGCGCGACGGACTATCACGCTTTTGACAGTCCTTTCGTGGAACCCATCGCTACTGTCGGAACGGATATCCGTTACCGGAAATCCACGACTGGCAAACGGCAAGTGAGCCGAAGTCGCCTGCGGCCCTCCTTCAGTTCAAAAGTGGCTCTGGTTCATGCGACGCCCGGCTTCCCTGCGCGTGTGATTTCAGAACATCTGCTTCCGCAATTGGATGGAATCGTTTTGAACGTCTTCGCATCCGGCACTGCGCCCACGCACGATCCGGAGTTTCGTAAAATGCTGCGTGCGGCAAAGCGCACGAGCACTCCCGTGATTGTCGTATCCGAAGGCGGTTCCGGCGCGGACCCTTCGACGTATGAAGCCGGTCAGATACTTCTGGAGGAGGGTTGCCTTTGGGCGGGGGGAATGACGCTGGAGAGTTGCTTTGTGAAGGCTTCACTTCTGCTTGGACAGCAGCGGCGATCGGATTTCAAGCGTCTCTGGCGTCAACAAATTGCCGGAGAAGGGTGAGTGCTCGGCATTCGCGGGCGGCTGATCGATAATTTGCGCAGCCACAGACATGCTTCTACTACAATGAGGCGTATGAAAACAATTTACGTACTGGTGGCGCTGCTCTCTTTTGGCTTCGTGTCCGCGCGTTCTGCTCACGCGGTGGGTTCGCCGGTCACGATCGGCGTTGAACCGATTATCGGCTACGAACGCGTGCAGAAGTTCGTTCCTGAGCGGCATACGAAAGACCGCCTGACCTACGGGGCACGCGTGACTGCCGGAATTCCCCTCGTGTCCGGGGAGGCGGAATACACGCGCGGCACTGATACAGAGGATTTTCCCGCACAAGCGCTGACGACCAAGGACATGGATGACAAACTGAAAGTCGGCCTGCGCAGCTCTATGAACGTGAGTTCACTACTGTCATTTCAGGCGCGTGCGGGTGGCCAGGCCAAACGCAACACGCATGAGGAGACAGCGAGCGGAGTCACGACCCAAACGGTGGGCGATATCACTTACCGTCCTTATGCGGGTCTGGGCCTGAGTTCCAAGATGATCCCTGGTTTTGAGCTCTCCGGGGGGGTGACTGTCGTTTTCAACAAGTTTCCGGACATGAGCCAGAACGAATATCAGTCCACGCTCGGTATGCGCATTCGGTTTCCCTAAACAGGGGCTTGGAGAGACAGCAGGAGCTTTGAAAGAGCGTCGCGGGTGAATGGCTTTTCGAGATATCCATCGGCAAGAGGTGGTTGAGAAGTGCCTTCGGAGTTTGAGCTGTCGGGAAAAATCCCGCCCGTGATTACAGCGATTTTCATTTCGGGATAGAGGCTTGAGTTTCTGATAGTCTGAATCAGCTTTTCGCCGGACATTCCAGGCATGCACAGATCCGTGATCAGAATGTCGCAAGATTGGCTTTGAAGTTTGCGAAGCGCGTCGTGGCCGTCGCTGGCCAGCTCAACGATATATCCGCTGTTCGAAAGCCATTTCGAAAGAATTTCCCGTACCGCAGGTTCGTCGTCGGCCACCAGGACGCGACTCTTTTTCAAGAATTGGCCCTGCGGAAGCTGCTCAGGCGGGAGTTTTGGTTTAGGCCGATCAGCCGCGCGAGGAAGACGGATCAGGAAGGTCGTACCAACTCCTTGTGTCGACTCAACTGTAATAGTGCCGCCAAAGTTGGTTACGATTCTGTGGGATATCGAAAGCCCGAGACCGGTCCCCTCTCCTGGTGCCTTCGTCGTGTAGAAAGGATCAAATATTCTTGCAAGATTCTCTTTTGAAATACCTGAGCCAGTATCCGAGACAAGAATGTCGATTTTATCGTCCAGCTCCCGCGCGCTGACCCTGATCGATCCGGATGTTTGCTCTTTCAAGGCGTCTTTCGCGTTCGACAGAAGATTGGCAATCACCTGCATCAGCTCATCCTGATTTGCCTGAACAAATCGTTCCCCCTCCCACTCCTCAAGCACGAGTTGGATCGGAGTGGAACTCAGCAGTACCTCGGCAATTTCGGTCAGCTTTGGCCAGAGTTCCCGCAAGTCGACGGATTCGGAGGAATCAGTTTCTGCTCTAGCCGCTGCCCTCAGTCCCTTCACGATCCGCGCGATTCTCTCCCCGGCTTCCTTTTGGCGATCGAGATGCCGCAGGAGCTGCGGGTCCAGGTGTTCCAGTTTTCTAATCCGCTCCCTGAGTAACTCCTCATTCCCAAGCATGATCGCCAGGGGATTGTTGATTTCGTGCGCGATTCCCGCGGCCATTGTCCCGATAGTTGCCAGCTTGGCCGAATGGAAGAGCTGACTTTGAAGTGTTTCCTTCTGCTTTTCCGCGTCCAGGCGTCGCACCAGAGATGCCTTCATTGGAGAGAATATGACGAACCAGAAGAGCGCCACAGTGACCAGACTGAGAAGGGTGGAATCAAGCGCCGCGATTTGAAATACAGAAAGATTCCAGTCGTCGATCATTAGCATGATCAGCAACTCGAACGTAAACACTCCGAAAACAGAGATGAGGAAAACCAGAAGCGGCGACTTTGATAGATAGTCGCCATAGTTACTTAGTTTCGGCACATATTTCAGTTTACACGGTGTTGAACTTCGGAAAACCGTTCCGATGTCATAATATTTTGAGGACAGGCGATTTTAGAGCAGGCTGCCATGTGCGCCGGCATGACGCCAAAAGAAAAAAACCGGAATCTTTACCAACGGTTCAGAAGTAGTGGACCGCAGATTTCCAATATGCTAACCAGCTAATATTCAACCCTTTTCAAATGCGGAGAGATGTCCGAGTGGTTGAAGGAGCACGCTTGGAAAGCGTGTTTACGGGCAACCGTAACAAGGGTTCGAATCCCTTTCTCTCCGCCACTATTTTTAGAATCCCAGTCCGATCATGAAATTCGCGTGGTTCGCGGCCTTGGCGTAACCGTCGTAATTCTTGATTCCGAGACCGACCAAAAACGACTCATTCTTGAAGCCAATTCCGAAGCACTTATAGGAATAGCTGGTCCCGTCATAGGGGTAGGGAATATCTTCTCCGCTGACCATCATCCCCGATTTGATGGTTGAGTTCCCCGTTCCGAGCTCAATGAACATGTCATCCAGGTAAGAGACGAGTGAAATCCCGGCGTCGTTCATTGTCACATAGACGCGACTTGTGGCGCTCTGGGCCTTTGACGAATAGTCGGCTGACCAGGAGTTGGTCCAAAGCGCCGGACCAACGGTGACCTTCATGTCACCCAGCCGAAAGCCGAGTCCAAGCGAGCCGCCCACCCCGATTCCGAGCTTCGCATCACCGGCCATGCCGACTTTGGACCAGTTCTGAATGGAAAGAAAAATCTGTCCGCCGAGCGCAAGGCCGTCTCTCGTTTCCTGTGTTACCGGCGAAGATGGCGGCGTATCCGTTGGCGCAGGGGCAAGGGCCGGTATTGCTGCAGTTTCCGGTACGCTCGGCGAAGCAGCTGCTTCGGGTGTCGCGGAATCGACTTCCGCCGCTTCGCCGGCTGTCGGAAAAGCGCCAAAGAGCCCGGCGCAAACGGCGGTCCAAATGATTGCAGTTCTCAGTTCTCCCATGGTGATCTCCTTGCTCCGATTTCCTTTCGGAATATCTGACCGGCTGCTTGACAAATTACGGGCAGCGTCAGTTCTTTGACCGAACTGGATGGAACCAGGCGATGCTATTCGATATTTCCTGAGTTTTTATTCACCAATGTCCGAAGAGTCACTGTGAAGCTCCGTCGCTCCATTGGCATCATAGTGTTCCTGGCGCTCCTGGTCCTGCCTCACGGCGTGCCTTCGTTTGCGGACCAGGATCTTGCCGCGAAACAATCCGGGTGCGTGAAACCGCTTTTTCAGCAAATCATACCGAGCATGAAAAGCCGTGCCTCCGAGCACTGGAAAAGAGAAATCGCACCCATCGTTGAGTTTCTGAAAAGTGATCGGTCCGATGCCGAAGCTGTTTTGAATAACAAGATGCTGAACCGACTCCCGGTTCCGGCGAAGCAGGCTCTCAAGAAGAGCTATCGTTGTTTTGACTTCGCGTATTGTCTGGCGGAAAAGGGAATCCGCACGAGTTTCGCGCCTGCCTTCGTTCTCTGGGACGGTGTTCGCATTCCTCCTGTGATGCTCGGGAAGACTTTGATGTTGGCCAGGAAATCCAATCGGTCCGTGGAGAAGGTGAAGGAAATCCTGATCATGCCGGCCGAGCTCATCTACAAGAATGTACCGTACGCCGTGGGCTATTCAGCGATGACCGTCGCTGGATACAACGTGCCCTCCATTTTGCGAGATCGCGGGACGACATTCATCAATGAGTTGGATCAGGCTGTGCCTCCCGGTGAACCATTTAAAAAAGACGAACTCATGGTTGTCGTTTTGCCGGCCGGCGCGGCGGAGCTCGCAAAAAAGGGCTCAGACTTTTTTGTGAATCAAAGGACCAGGTATAATCAACTCGATGACTCTCAAGTCGTCACGATGACAGTCTCCACGCCCGAGGAGATGCTTCAAAAACTTGGACAGTTACAAAAGAGAGGCCGAATCAAGGAGGTGGTTCTGACCTCGCATGGATCCAAGGGCAACTTTGATCTTCGTTCGGGTGGTATAGAGGACATCGTTCAGCCTTGGAAATGGTTCGACAGCCGGGGAGAGGTGAACCAGAAAGCCCTTGGACGTTTGCGTCCCTTCGTCGAAGAATGGCCCAAAGATCTGTTTGCGGAAGACGCAAGAATCAATCTTGTCTCCTGCCAGGTGGCCAAGAGTGAAAAAGGTACTCTCTTCGTAAAGAACCTTGCCGGTCTTGTCCTTCAGAACGGCGGAACCTTCATTGCTTCGCCGAGGTCCGTGCTGGCCGATCCCTATACAACCCGCGAATCCGAGAGCGATCTGGCAAGAATCGGCAACAACGATGTGATGGGTATGTTGCTCGAACACTTTGTCGAGGTTCCCATCGACTTTGTCCGTTCCGGCACCGAACCCGGTATTCTTATCTCCGCGCTTACGGGCGGCTACTCACAAGACCGGGTTCGCGTGATTCGAGTGGCTGAGCCGAAAAAATGAAATCCCATTTCCGGTTTGACGTGATTCGTGATGCGAATTCCAGAAAGCTTGTCGCAGGACAGCTGATTTCACAGGTCTGCGATAAAGTCATGTCACTCGGGCTGATCTGGATCATTTCGGATCAGTTCGCGGCCAAGTGGATACCCTGGTTTATCGCAGTGAGCACGTTGCCTCATCTGCTGCTGGCACCGTATTCCGGCCGCATCGTCGCGCGGATCGGGCCGCTCAGAACCGTGATCCTGACTGACTTTTTCCGGGGCGCGCTCTTCCTTCTTGCGGCCGCCGCTCTGCCGATTGTGTCAGGCGCAGAGTCCCTGCCATTTTCCGGCGTCCTTGCCCTGTTGTTCTTCGTTTCCTTCGTTTCCAGCATGGCGGGCAGCCTTTTTAATCCCGCGATTCTCACTCTACCCGTGAAACTTGCTCCTGCTGGATCTCTGCAGGAACTGACCGCCATGGTCGACTCCTGTTTCTCTTTGGGAAATGTGCTCGGCCCGTTGTTTTCCGTGCTCGTTTACCAATGGGTCGGGCTTCCGGGGCTGCTCGTGGTAAACGGACTGAGCTATATTTATTCCGGCATTTTGGAGATGGGTATCCGGCCGCCGCGACCCGAATCGTCCACTCAACAGAAGGCGGAGCCACCCGCGCGTATTTTCCGAATTCTTAAAAAGGAAAGCGTGATCCGCGGCATGCTGATGAGTTTTCTTCTGATGAATCTTGTGTTGGCTCCTGTGATGGTGTTCCTGCCGTGGTACGCGAAGAATGTCTTTGGCGGCCAGATCTCAACTCTCGCCACGCTGGAGTTCTTCATGGGGCTGGGCAGCGTGCTTGGCAGCCTGTGGCTTTCGTTTGGTCGAGTGCCCGGAGGATTGGGAATCAGGATCTTGGCAAGTCTGGTCTTGATGGCTGCCAGTTACTTGGGGTTCACTCTAGCGCCGCAGTTGATGTTTGGTTGCATAGCTATAGGATTTCTTGGCCTTTTCCTGGCGCTTGCGAACATCTTTATACTGAACTTTTTCCAGACTCGTCCCGAAGAGAAAGATGTTCCCGTAGTCATGGGTTTGGTGAATCTGATCAGCGTTGCCTCGCTGCCCGTTTCAATGGGGTTAATCGGATTTTTCATTGAATCGATTCAGGTCGAGGTATTTGCCGTAGTTTGCGCATTGATTCTTATGGCTCTGGCCGCAGGAACCCGGGCGATTCCCGGGATTCGGGAGATCTAATCATGCCTTTCTCGATCGAAAGCGCCTATCTAGCGGATATCAACGAACTCCTGAAGCTGTATTTTGTCGTTTACGGTAACAGCTATCCGCTCTCTTACAATGATCCCAAAGTAATGGCTGACACGATCTCGTCGGTGGATCACAACTGGCTGGTGGCGAGAGACAAGGCAACCGGTGCGATTGCCGGATCCGTTGTTTTCGATCTCGATCCCATCAATAAAGTGGGCAAAGTAGCCGCTCTTGTTGTCCACCCTGATTACCGCAAGCAAAGTGTTGGCTCTACTCTCGTCTCCGTGGGTGGTCGGGACCTGATCAGTGAGGCGGGGCCGCTCAACACGTTATACACAACGACTCGCACGCTTTCCGTCGGTCCGCAGCTGACCTTCCTCAGGGATGGTTACCTCCCTCTTGGAATATTCCCCAACGCACATCGGTTGCGCGAGTTCGAAACGACGACCCTTTTGGCCAAGTTCAAGCCGGGTGTGCTCGAACGGCGACGAAGGCCTGAGAGGATTCCGCGCAAACTGGCAAAGATCTACGAAGTCCTGCATGCGCAATTGGGAGTAACAGAGAGTCAGGAGCTGACGGATCGCGATGAATGGACTCCGGCGCCCGCGGCTCCTGAACTCGAGTTTGAGCTGGTCTTCGCGCCCGATTATGTGCTCCGTCGTTTCAATGAGGCGTTCAAGGATCCTTATGATCGATTTTACCCGTTCCATCTCCCTAATCTCCTGATGGCATCGAAAAACGGCGAGGTGGAGATTTATGCCTATTTTTCAAAGGTGGATGGTTATTGCGCGATCGTTGCGCTCGATCAGCCGGTTTACACGCTGGAAGGTCGGCTCAGGGGGCTGCTGCGTTTACTCAGAGGCTTTGGTGTTTCCTATCTCGAGGTACTCATGGGCGTCGAACACACCCGTTCTCTGGAAACTCTCCTGCAGTCACAGTTCCTGCCCGTCGCGATTTATCCGGCCATGCGCGAAGTCGATGGGGCTATGCACGATTTTGTGGTCTTGAGCCGCACGATGGAGCCTTTGAATTTCCGTGGAATGGAAATCGAGAAGAGGTTCAAACCCTATGTCGCGCAGTACATCGAACTTTGGAAAGACATGTATCTGAACACCCTGGAGATATTCAATGAGCGAAAATGAGCCGCGCATACCATGCGTGCCCGACAGCCGCCGTTTGGCCGCTGTCGAAAAGCTTTGTTCGCTTTCTGATCCGTATGCCGGTTACGGAACAGGCGAGATTGATCGACTCTTTGTCCGGGCGATGCGGGAAAATATCCGGTGGCATGCGGAGAAAAGTCCCTTTTATCGTCGTTTGCTGGACCAGAGGGCGTTTGATCCGGAATCGATTCACAAAATTGAGGATTGCGCGCGCGTACCATTCGTTCTGGCCAGCTTTTTCAAGGCGCATGAAGCTCTTTCGGTCGGGCGCGACGAGGTATTTCTTCACCTTACGTCTTCCGGGACAACCGGCCAGAAGTCGCAGGTTTTTTTTGATGAATGGTCGATCCGAAGCGCACAGCGAATGGTGGATTTTATCTTTGATAAGTACGGCTGGGTCACTCCTGGCCAAAGCGCCAATTACCTTCTTTACAGCTACGAAACCGAGACGGGATCAAAGCTGGGTACGGCGTACACGGATAATTTCCTGTGCAAATATGCTCCCGTGAAGAATGGCTTCTACGCGCTCCGGATGACTGGAACCGGGACGCACGATTTTGATGTCTTCGGCTGCATTGGGGCGCTTCAGCGCTATGCCGAGGAGGGATTGCCGGTCAGAATTTTCGGTTTTCCGGCGTTCCTGTATTTCACCGTGCAGCGGATGAAGGATCTTGGAATTCCGCCTTTGAGGCTCTCGCCGGATTCCCTGGTATTTCTGGGTGGCGGTTGGAAGGGACACGCCGATCAGGCAATCAACAAGACCCAGCTCTATGCGCAAGTGGAAGAGCAGCTGGGAATTCCGAATGCACGGCTGCGCGACGGCTTTGGTTCGGTGGAGCACTGCATTCCTTACGTTGAGTGCCGGGCCCATCAGTTCCATATTCCCGTCTGGTCGCGGGTATTTATCAGGGATGTGAGAACGCTCAAGGTTCTGCCGTATGGAGAGCGTGGCTTCCTTCATTTTGTTTCGCCCTATATCACTTCCATGCCGGCGCAAAGCGTGCTGATGGGCGATCTCGCTTCCCTGCATGAGGGCAGCAGCTGTTCTTGTGGAACCGGAACGCCGTATTTTGCGGTCCATGGTCGTGCGGGCACATCCAAGAACAAGAGCTGTGCGGTAGCGGCTGCAGAGCTCATCCAGGGGTCACGATGAACGGGTCGATAGCTCCCCATCTGTGGCGAGGCGAATGGATTTCCGAGTCCGAGCTTAAGTCGCGCGTTTCAGGGCTTTCCGGTTTGATCGGAGAAACTGTCGGTACGCCTCTCGATCTCCGCGCGCTGATAGATGCGTGTGCTGCGTTGTCGAAGACGCTTGATTCTGGAACAGAGACGCGAAAGCTTACGGATATCTTGCAGGCGGGCGGGGGGGTAACCGAGGCGGAGGTCGCTGAGACGATTTCCGGAATCGCTGACTTTCTTCGCCGCGAGAATTTGGAGTTGAAGCTAAGAAGGGAGTTGGGCTCAGCGGATCCGTTTCATCTTGCCCGTGTGGAATACTCCAGACATCTGTTTGAGTGCTGGGCTCCTCTGGGATGTCTGGTTCACCTTGCGCCAACGAATTCGCCGAGCGTCGGGTTTCTGAGCGTCATTGAGGGTCTGCTCGCCGGCAACGTGAATTTTCTAAAAATTGGCGGAGACGATACTCTTTTTACGCCGACCCTGCTTCGCATGCTCGTGGACAGCGACTCAGCGGGAATGCTCAGGGATTATATCTATTGCGCGCGCATTTCCTCGCGAACCGAGGAAGGCCGGGATCTTTTGAAACAGATTCTGGCCAATGCGGATGGTGTTGCCGCGTGGGGTGGAGAGGCTGGCATCGAGGGTGCTCGGAAGCTTACGCCTTCATCCGCTCGCTTCGTGGACTGGGGGCCAAAAATCTCTTTCGTCTATGTTGCACGTGAGCGACTGGAAGATCAGCAGTTAATCGAGAAAATCGCTCGCGAGTGTTGCGCGATCGAGCAGCAGGCGTGTTCGAGTCCGCAATGTGTGTACGTCGAAACGGAAGACAGGAGTGAGTTGAGGCGCTTTGGCGAGCGCCTGGCGCGCGTGATGGACCTTGAGTCGCCGAAAGTTGCGCCCGTCGAGCCCAGCATCGCCGAACAGGCTGAGATCACTTCCGTGACTGAACTCTGCCGTCTGGAGTCCTGTCTGGATTTTACGCAAGTCATGGAGGCAAAGGACGGGGCCTGGAGAATCCTGATTGAGTTCGCCTCAGGCTTGAGGGCGTCTCCGCTTTATCGGACCGTGTGGCTGAAGCCGCTGCCTAAGAACAAGATTATCTCCGCTCTGCGGCCTTTGCGCGCCTATCTGCAGACTGCTGCATTGTCTTGCGATGCCTCGCGAGCGAGCGAACTGGGTGGACTGCTTTTGCGTGCAGGCGTCCTTCGCATTACCGAGTCCGGCAAAATGCTTGATGGCTATACGGGCGAACCCCACGACGGTGTGTATGCCTTGCAACGGTATTGCCGCGGAGTGAGCTTCCAATCAGACGGGTCCTTGAAAGGGATTTCGAACTTTGCTGATCTGGAGACAGGGGCGCAGCCCCAGACGGCTAACGTCGGCCCGATACTGACAAAGGCGATGTTTCAGAACGCGGACGTGGACCCGCGCTTCTCTGAGCTATTCTTCAAGAGTGGAGGCAGCTCAGGAGATCCTAAACTTTCGGTGTTCACGTATGACGATTATCACCGCCAGATGCAGCTGGCAGCGGAAGGTTTGTACGCAGCGGGGCTGGATCCGGCCGCCGATCGTTGCATGAACCTGTTTTTCGCGGGCGGGCTCTACGGCGGCTTTGTGAGTTTCTTCACTATCCTGGAGCACCTCGGGACGGTGCAGTTTCCGATGGGAGCGCATGTCGACCTCAAGATGGTCGCGCGTACGATAGTGGAGCATCGGGTGAATGTCCTTCTTGGAATGCCGTCCTACCTGATTCAGCTCTTCCGTGAAAACGAGGAGCTTTTTCGCACGTACCGCGGAGTCGAAAAAGTATTTTATGGTGGAGAGCATTTCAATGCAGTTCAAAAACGCTATTTCATGGACGCGTTCGGAATTAATCTGATCAAATCGGCGACTTATGGCAGTGTCGACGCTGGCCCGCTGGGTTATCAGTGCCGGCACTCGGAGGGAGGCGTTCACCACCTTCATGGACGCTTGCATCGACTGGAGATTCTTGGTCTCGATAATGATCAGCCGGTGGAAGGCGCCACGGCAGGCAGGCTGATCTTCACCTCCCTTGTCCGAAAGGGGCAGAGCCTGACGCGCTATGAAATCGGTGATGTGGGCAGATGGATCACAGGTGACTGTGCCTGCGGGCGTCGATCCCCGCGTTTTGAACTGCTGGGAAGGCATGGAGACGTTTTCCGTATCGGGGCGACCTACTATAGTTACCAGAAATTCCTGAAAATCCTGGCCGATCATCGCGATTATGGGGAGGAACTCCAGATTCGCTTGAAAGGATCGGGTATCCGAGGCCTGGAAAAGCTGGAGCTATCGGTGCTTCGCGACCGAGGCCTCACTGCTGAAATGGTCAGGGGGCTTTTGTTGGCGGAGTACAAGGACCTGGACGAATCGGTATCGCAGGACGGTATTCTTGAGTTTGAGGTGAAGTTGATAACACCGGAACAGTTCGAGAAGACCGCTGGAAGCGGCAAGCTCAGGCATATCATCGATGAACGCGACGAGGAAGACAGGAGCCGCGGGTGAAAATCTACTCACTGGCAGAGTTGCTGCGGACAGCTCGTGAGCAGTCGTCCTACTATCGCAAGTTATACGTGGGTGTGGCCGAGTTCGCGGACGGTAGGGTTCCGGAACTATCTCAGCTTCCAATTGTCGATCAGACCGAATTCTGGGCGGCGAATACAATTCAGCACAATCAGCTCCTGACACGTCCAATGGCTGATGGAATCGTTTTCAAGAGTGGTGGTACCACCGGCAGTCCTAAATTTTCCGTATTCTCGCAGGAGGAGTGGGACAGCTTTACTGAGGTCTTTTCTCGTGGCTTGTCTGCCAACGGGTTGAAGTCGGGCCAACGCATTGCCAATCTGTTTTACGTGGGTGAGCTGTACGCTTCTTTCATCTTCATCATGAAATCGATCGAGCAAGCCGTAGAGCCGGCTCTTCATTTTCCCATCGCGGGCACTACCTCCCCGGAAGAGGTTCTTAAGATAGTCGGCGATTTTGATGTTGATGTGATCGCCGGAGTGCCAACCACCCTGCTGGTCCTGGCAGAGTACTTTTCACGCAACAAATCCCGATATCCGAAGGTGTCGCCAAGGAAGATTCTCTTTGGCGGAGAGTCCATGTATTCAGATCAGCGCGAGAGGTTGCAGGAGATCTTCCCGGGCGTGGATATCCGCTCAATCGGGTATGCGAGCGTGGATGCCGGACCGATCGGCTATGCCGATCCGGAATGCGGTCAGGATGAACACCGTGTTTTCGGTGACGCAACACATTTGGAAATCGTGGATGAGGATACAGGTGAAGTCATTCTCGAGCCGAAACGGCCTGGAAGGATTCTTCTCACCAACCGGACGCGTATTTTAATGCCGATCATTCGTTACCCGGTCGGCGATCGCGCTCAGTGGGTCGAGGAAGTGTCCCCGGGTTTTCGGGATCGGAAGTACGTTATTCTCGGGCGCTCGGGAGAGGCCGCAAGGGTTGGGCCGGTTTCGATCTATTACGAGGACATGCGAGCGTTTCTAGCTCCACGTCTTCTGGGCATGAACTTCAATCAATTTCAACTCGTCATCGCGCACAGAATGGGCCGGGACCTCTTGGTTGTGCGGATCGGCGCATCGGCCCAGATCGATGAATTGAAGGCATTCGAGAAAAAGGTCATCGCGGAGTTCAGTACGGAGCGTCCAATGTTTGCAGAGTCCGTGGCCAAGGGTCTGATCCATCCGCTGGAGATCGAATGGGTGGATCCGCGTCTCCTGACTACAAATCCGCGTACGGGGAAGCTGAAGCGGATCATTGATCAGCGAAAAGCCTAAGTCCGAACTGGAATGGCTTGGCACGGGGATCACAAGGTAGTTTAATGGTATCTTGTGACCCCGTGGACTGAGACAGGTGCGAAGCTGGTGAAGATCTGTATCGCTCAATCTATTATTACTGCTGCGCTCCTCTTGTCGGCGACCTCTGGCTCTTTCGCTTTTGCCGATGCTATGTCTATTGCGGATGCGCATATCTCAGCGGTTCTTTCTGAAACAGAACTTCAGGCTCAGGGAACTGGAACGTGCCCGGTCCGAGGTGAGCGCTATCGAGTCGAAGGGCGCGAAACAAAGGCGATCCTCGGCTATACAGAAGTTCTTCGATCTAATTGCGCCACACTGGACACCTGGCAGGCAACCCTCGGTTTCATCGCTCACGAGGGCCAGGGTCTCATACGTCCCGGCGATCGGCTCCTGATCCTGGAAAAAGGGGCTGAGGCCTTTCCCGGGCGGACGGATTTGCTCATGTCCGGTCCGGGCCGAAAGGGGCGTCACAAGCCGTTGACGTATCTTGGTATCACCGGTGAAACCGCGGAAACGCTGGATAAGCATGAAGTCCTTCTCGATATCGCGAGCCGGGTCTTTTACGGCGTCAGTGATGATGTGACGCTATCGACCGTGCTTGTGGCCGCAGTTGCGTACCCGAATGTTGGTCTCAAATACCGGGTCTGGTCTCGTCCGTGGTCGACACTGTCACTCGGGACTTCGCTTGTCGGGACCGGCTACGCAGCGGAAGAGGGCCTGCATCTGTATAGCGCCGGGCTATCCTTTTATTATGATGTGAAGTCGAATACGAAATCGATTTCGCATACCGTTATCACGCTCGCATCGCCGCCCGACCTTTATCGACAGGTGACCCGCCCGGGCGATGTGCTGGCGTCCTTGACGTCTTCCATTCGGACAGGATCGCAACACATCTTCGATAACTGGGACAGGCTACTTTACGGTCCCCAATACATGTTCGAAACGCGCACGGTGGGTGGATACATCGCCTACGTTTTCGTGTGGGACCACTTAAACGTGTCGCTCAATTTGAACGTGTATGACGTCACAAAGCTGAAATTCGGGGTGGACGGTTACGTTCCGCACGTCTTTGCGTTCTGGAGATTCTGAAGTCGCTCAGTGAACCGTCTGCGAGCGGTAATATTCGTACCCGCCTTCGTAGACGCGAAGTTCGCCGTGGCCCACTTCAAACACCCGGTTCGCGATTGAACGGAGGAAGTGACGATCATGACTGACAAGCATGACCGTTCCATCGAAGTTGCGGATTGCGTCCAGCAGTACTTCACGAGAGCGAATGTCGAGGTGGTTCGTTGGTTCGTCGAGGACCAGGAAATTCACCGGTGACGCGAGGATCGTTGCGAGAACGACCCTGCTCTTTTCCCCGCCTGAAAGTACCGATATTTTTTTATAAACATCGTCGCCACTGAAGGCAAAGGCGCCCAGCAGGTTCCTGACGTATCCGATCGTCGCTTCCGGGATTCGGTCGTGAATTTCGTCAAACATGGATTTCTGTGGATTGAGCACATCCAGCGAGTGCTGGCTGAAGTAGCCGAGGCGAACATTCGCGCCTAGATTCACGTCGCCCGTGGTGGCTTCAGTCATGCCGCAGATTGTTTTCAGGAGCGTGGACTTTCCGGCGCCGTTCACGCCGACCACGGCGATGCGATCGAGGCGTTTCACGATTCCCGTCACGCCGTTGAAAACAGGTTTAAGGGTGCCATCAGGCCGTTTCCATGATTTGGCCAGGTTCGTCATCTTGACGACATCGTTGCCACTGCGAGGTGGGATGGGAAAATCAAAGCGGATGGTCTTCTCCTCGGCGGGGATCTCAATCCGGTCGATTTTGTCGAGCTTCTTCACCCGCGATTGCACCTGAGCGGCGTGGGATGCGCGCGCCGCGAATCGTGCGATGAACTCCTCTTCCTTCGCCAACATGTCCTGCTGCTTCTGATGCGCAGCAAGAAGCTGGGTTTTGCGGATGTCGCGTTCACGTACGTAAAACTCGTAATTGCCGCTATAGGTGGTGATGCTCTTGTTTGCCACTTCCACGATTCGGCTCACAATGCGGTTCATGAAATCCCGGTCATGGCTCGTCATCACCAGTGCGCCCTTGAAGTCGACGAGCCACTGTTCCAGCCAGACAATCGACTCGAGGTCCAGGTGATTGGTGGGTTCGTCCATCAGGAGGACATCAGGGTTCAGGGCCAAAATACGGGCCAGGGCGATCCGCATTTTCCAGCCGCCGCTGAAGGTCTCTACCGGATTATTGTGTTCCTCGGGGTGAACTCCCAGGCCGGTCAGGATTTCCTTCGCACGGGAATCCAGGTCATAGCCGCCACGCTGTTCGAATTCGAGTTGGGCTTCACCGTATCGATCGAGCAGGGTTGCCATGTCGTCATCGGAAAGCGGGTGCTCGGCTGAGTCTTGAAGGCGTGCCTCGTATTCGGCGATTTTCGCGGCCAGATCTGAGACTTTTCCAGCGCCGGCTTTCACTTCTTCTAGCGCGGAACGTCCGCGCATTTCACCGACTTCCTGGGAAAAGTATCCGACGACCAGTTTATCGGCGATGTTAACTGTTCCGGAATCAATGCCTTCATGTCGCATGATGATTCGAAAGACGGTGGACTTTCCTGCGCCGTTCGGACCAACAAGTCCGATTTTATCGTTCGGGCGGACCTGAAAGCTGGCATTCGAAAATAGAACGCGCGAGCCGTATTGTTTGGTAATTCCGGTGAGATGAATCATGGTTCTTACTGCTTGTTAACGGGTTGATTTGCCGCGTCTTGAGGGGCCACTGCGGGAGCCGCTGCTGCGGCCGCGGTCACCCCCTCGTGATGGGCCACGAGAAGGGCTATGTGAGGAGCGTGCGTTGAGATCGATTTGATCAGCGAAGTCCGCAGGAATCGGTTTCCCGATGAGCGTTTCGATCTGTTGAAGAAGTCGGCGGTCACGAGGCGTGGCGAAACTCGTGGCCTTTCCGCTTGCTTCGGCACGGCCGGTGCGACCGATGCGGTGAACGTAATCTTCCGGCTCGAGCGGAAGGTCGTAATTGATGACGTGTGCAACCGCGTCCACATGAATGCCTCGTCCCGCGACGTCGGTGGCGATCAAGATGCGGAATTTTCCTGATTTGAAGTCGGCAAGAGCCTGTTCGCGCTGGTCCTGCGGGCGGTCCGAGTGAATGAAAGTGGCGTCATAAACACAGCGGCTATGGAGTGAGCGCCAGACTCGGGACGCCATGTCCTTGGACCGGGTGAAAACGATAATGCTGCCCGGCTCTTCGCGAATCAGGCGACGGAGTTCGCGGTTCTTGGACTCCTCTTTCATCCACAGAAGGTGTTGTTCGACTGTTGCGGCGGCCGCCAGCGGTTTGCCAATAGCAACACGCTTGGGCTCATACAGAATGCGCTGGGCGAAGCGCTCGACGTTCGGAGGCATGGTCGCCGAAAACAGCAGTGTCTGGCGACTGGTCGGAACGTCCGCCATGATCCGGGAAAGTTGATCCGCGAATCCCATGTCGAGCATGCGATCAGCTTCATCTAAAACCACTGTCTGGATGAAATCGAGCCAGATGTTTCCGCGGTCAAGATGGTCGCAAAGGCGGCCGGGAGTCGCCACGATGATTTGCGGGTACGTTGCCAAGGCCTGGGTGTCGTACCGCATGTTAATGCCACCGATAAGGACGATGGAACGAACGCCGCGAGGAGTGCCGAACAGTTCGATCGTGGCTTGGGTTTGCTGAGCGATTTCGCGGGTGGGGCAAAGAATCAGGCCGTATGTACCTTCGCGGCCGACAAATTTTTCAACCATGGGCAGAACAAAGCTGGCGGTTTTGCCAGTTCCGGTCTGAGCAGAGGCGATTACGTCCCAATTATCGAGCGCGAGTGGAATGGCTTCTGCCTGCACGGGGGTGGGGGCAAGAAAGCCGGCTTTCTGAATCAGATCCAGGGCGGGTTTCGAAAGTCCAAGGTCGGTCCAGGAAGAGCGCGGCGCGCTGGGCGCGGCAGTAGTATCTAAAGTCGTATTTTCGTTTTTATTCATTGCGTCAGCAAACCTTAGCACAGAGCTTCCGTAAAAGCTTCCCTCTTTGCTGGTTTAGCCGGCGGTCAATTTGCCATGTCAAAAATCGGATCGGCCGGCGAGTCGATGATTTCCGAAGCCGGAGATTCATTTCCAGCCGCATCGACGGCCGTAATGGAGTAGCTGTTGTAGATCTCCCGGTCGTATTCCATGTCCAGGAAGTAGGTTTTGATCGTGGTCGCGACGAGTTCATCGTTGCGATAGATCCGGTAAGTCGACACTTCCACATCATCGTTCGCGGCATCCCATTTCAGGTAAATGTGATCAGGCTCGACCCACCACGCGCGTACATTGACCGGAGTGCTGGGCGGGTTCAGGTCAGCGGCTTGTGCAACCGGAGCGACAGTGGCCAACGCAAACGTGATCAGAGCCGCCGAGAGGAATCTTTGAACAAGTGAGTGATCGAATTTCATGCGGCCAGCATAGCCATTCATGGCTCTAAAAGCACGAAAAACAAAAGCCAAGACCCTGACATGCAGAGTCTTGGCTCAGGGAATTTCAGATGCTCTTTTTAGTAAGCGATGCGATCGATGTCGAAGCCGTACTGCGCAACAGAACCATCGGTCTGTATCCGAATGCGGACCAGATCCCCGGGAATCACGGGAGTCCAGAACGCGTCTTTTATGCCATCCAGCGTCAGGACGAGATTGCCGGCCTTGTCAAAGACTTGCACCGTATCAAAACGGGTTTCGGTCTCAAAACGCGCGAAATGAATACGAATTCCTTCCGCTCCGGCCTTCGAAATCTCCCATTCCTGTTTCATATTCGAGGGATATGGATGAGGAGTGGAAACAGCGTAGTCCTCGAGTGTGTATTCCTTGTCGACCTGGACCTGGAAATCTTTTTCGATCATACCGATCCCGTTGATTTCCGCCTGAATTCGAAACGAGTAACTTCCGGGAGAAACCCCCGCATCCAGAATCGCGGAGGGACCATCAAACTTCATGCTGCCTTTCTCAATGGCAGGGATCACTATCGGCGGGCTTATCACGGCGACCCCGGACGGTCCTGTCATTGAGAGTCGAACGTCTCGTGCCGCAGTGGTGGATTCGTTTTTCATCTCCACTTCAACGGTGAACGCTTCACCAGGCTTGAGGAAACCATCGCCGTCCTGGTCACGCACGTTCATGTTTCCAATGCTTAGCAGAGGGAACTTTGGAACCAGGATGGCGTCGAGAAACTCATCCCAGAGACTGTCGCGAGCCCAATTGAGTTCGGCATATTGGGAACGCTTGGCTTGAAGATAAGTGGCATCTGGAATCCAGATTGCGATGCCATGAGAGTTTCCGAGGCCGCTGCCCGTGATGAAGTTCCCAAGAACTGCCTCGCCGAGAGCTTTCAAAGCATCATCAATCAGCTGCTGAAGCCCCGGGTCCACGGTTCCGCGGAGGAGCATCAAATAGTGCTGAAGATCCTTAAAGGCGGGTTCTCCGAACTGTTGCACACGCTTCATCGCATCCTTGAACTGGCTGTGATAAATAGGCGCCAGCGCAATGGCCTGGCTGAGGAATGCGTTCAGGCTTTCAACTGACGTCGTCAGCTTTTCCGTCGAGACCGCGCTGCCCTGGACCGTCTTCCTGCCTTGCACTCCTCCGTCATAGGATCGGGCATATTCGCGTTCGACGATAACACCCAGCTCTTCGGCGGACATTTCAGGTTTTTTCAGCAGCTCCGTCAGAAAGAGCTGATAAGCCCAGCCATCTGCCGGTTCGTTATCTTCCGATCCGATCACGATCCGCGCCGAATCCTTCACTTCATACGCAACTTCCGCCATCTGCATCACGCAGGCGTCCATTCCGAGGATTCCGATTTTTTTCCCACCGTTCAGCTGCTGCATCTGCCGGAAAGCCTCTCCGAGCTGGGGTGTCGTGATGTGATTGCCGCTGTGATCATCGTAGGAGATCCCGCGCTGCGGGTCGTTCTCCTCCAGTTTTTTCTTCCAGCCCCCACCGTGATTCCAGATATCCACGAAATAATTTTTCGCGGGAAAGTTCTCTTTCGTATATCTGAAGAATTCGACCAGGTTCTGCCAGTCTCCCATATCGATGTTGGACCCGTAGTCCTTCACCATTCGGGAGCTTCCTTTTTCGACGTGAAAGATCTTGGAGCTGACATTCAATTTGTTTGTGTCCCGAAGAACGACGACGTTCACTCGTTCATTCGAGCCGACCATTTCCATCTCTTTCATATCCGCGGTTCCGAACGAATCGAGATTGTTGTCACCGTTCAGAAAAACCATCAGGGTCCAATCTTTTTCAGGAGTGCTTCCTTCAGCATTGGCCTGGGGGATTGAGAGACCCAAAAACGCGAGACCGAGGGCAAGTGCGAGAATCGATTTCATCCTGTCGTCCTCTAAATTCGGTACTGCTGGTTGGGTAATGAGACCGGAAGGGTCGCTAGGCTCTTCGGACACTGAATATAAAAACTGAAGTAATTATACAATGATAGGCGGACTGAATGAGTCAGGTTTCATGGGAGTCAGGCGCGTCTTTCTTAGGTGGAAAGGCGAAGGAAGCTGCAACAGAGATGAGCAGAATTCCAAGCACCACGGAGAGCGCGATACCCGTTGGAATCTTGACCCAGTCGGCCAGGATCATCTTCGCACCGACGAAAATGAGGACCGCACTCAACCCGTAATGCAGGTAGTGGAAGAGCTGCAGCAGACCCGCGAGCGCGAAATAGAGGGACCGGAGCCCGAGGATTGCGAAAACGTTCGACGTATAAACGATGAACGAATCCTGTGAAATGGCAAGAATCGCCGGAATCGAGTCCATCGCGAAAATCAGGTCCGTCGTTTCAACCAGAACAAGAACGAGCAGAAGAGGCGTCGCCATCCACTTTCCGTTCTCACGAATCAGGAATTTTCCATCAGTGGCGCCTGACATCGTGACGGGGAGAATCTTTCTGACGAGTCGTACAGCGAGGTTCTTCTCCGGGTCCAATTCCTGCTCTTTGTGAAAGAACATCTTGATCCCGGTGAAAATCAGGAACCCGCCGAACACGTAAATGATCCAGTGGAATCGCAGGATCATCTGAACGCCCGCATAGATGAATGCGCCGCGCATCAGGAGTGCGCCAAGAATGCCCCAGAAAAGGACCTTGTGCTGATACTTCGGCGGCACGCGAAAATATGAGAAGATGACGAGGAAAATGAAAATATTGTCCACGCTCAGCGACTTCTCGATCAGATAGCCGGTCAGGAATTCGAGAGCTTTTTGGTGGCCGTACCAATGCCCCAGTCCGATGTTGAAGATCAGGGCGAGTGAGATCCACACGGCAGTCCAGCCCATCGCCTCCTTGAAACGGATCTCGTGTGCCTTGCGGTTGAAAATACCAAGGTCAAGAGCCAGCATCAAGAGCACGAAAATGTTGAAGCCAATCCATGCTGAGAGTGGTGCGGTTTCCATTGTCTGTTCCTGTCAAAACGGCTTGGTTGTGGCTAACACCGTAGCAACCACGCCAAGCGATAATGTGATCCACCAGAAAGATAGCGAAAGCGTCGGGCGTCGAGCCATGAAGAAGGTGCCAGCGGCAAAAACCACCCAGATCGCAAGCTTCGCCATGGCCCAGCCCGGCAGCGTTCCAACGAAGCCAAGACGTGCAAGAGCGCCAAAACCTCCGATCAGAAGAAAGACCAGCGAAATCCCATGAGTGATCGAGATCAATTTTTTTTCGGGATGAGGCCGGGTTCGATTCAAGAGCATTCCACCGAGCGCGAGGAAAAGCATCAGCACGCCCGAGATGTGAATAATTTTATAAATCGGATAGGAAATCATGGTCCCCCTTTGTTACGAGCCGGCGAAGGCGAACTCAAGGAAAAAGGCATTTGACCTGCCGCAATAACGTGCTGCCGGTCTCCTTTTAAAACGAGGGAAGCAGCCAAAGGCAAGCCATTGCCACCAGCGTGGGTACGAGTGCGGCAAGAGCGAGCTTTGCGGGGCTGATGCCGTCAGGACCAAAGCGGTCCTGAAGAATGGAATAGCCCGCGGGATTCGGAGCGTTTGCGATTACCGTGAGCCCTCCGCCCGCGATCGCCCCACCCACGAGGGCGTACT
The DNA here is from genome assembly GCA_001769835.1 of Bdellovibrionales bacterium GWB1_55_8. Lineage (GTDB taxonomy): Bacteria > Bdellovibrionota > UBA1018 > UBA1018 > UBA1018 > GWB1-55-8. Next base: position 56,538 of record MEPR01000035.1, on the reverse strand, counting down.
TGAAAGCGTCAGAGACATTGGGGACCTGGGACCCAAGGTACGTCAGAGCGGCGTTGTCGGTGAAGGCAGTGAGCGCGGTGGCGCCCAGGAAAAGGGGCAGGGTATCCAGGCCGCGGATCAGAGGCTCGAGCCACCAGGCCTGCAGGCCGCCGAGCACCACCAGGCCCCCGAGAAAAAACGCGACCAGCAGGCTTTCGCGAATCTTGAGTTCGTCCTGGTATTCGCGCGTGATCGTCGCCACACCCAGGAAGAACATGAAAATACCCAGGAAAATGACCGGATGATGAGCGCTGATGACAATAAGACCGAGAAATAGAAGATGGATGACCGTGAGCCAGATCGGTACGGAAGCCCGGACGGAGTTTTCGGGCGCACCGTTCAGCGAGCCAAGTTCCTTTCGAAGCAGGAACGCCGCCCCGAATGCGTTGATCATGGTGGCTACGGCGGACTTCCATCCGAAGTGGCCCAGCATGAATGCCAAGTCAAAGTTCCATTTGCCCGCTACCATCAGGACAGGAGGAGCCGCATAGGGGGTCAGGACTCCACCTATCGAAACATTCACGAAGAGCACGGCAAGCGTGATGTATTTGAAGTAGGCCGAAATGTTCTTTTCATAGTACCGCTTGCGCAGAATAAGGGCGGTCACGGTCATAGCCGCCGGTTCGGTTATGAAGCTTCCGAAAAGCGGTGCGATCGACAGAGCTGAAAAATAGACGGCGAACTCACGGGGCAGGGGAAGAATTCTCCCAAACAGCAGGACGGATCGCGTGGCGAAATCAATCACCGGGCGGGTCGCAGCGGCAGCCATGATTGCAAACACAAAGAGCGGTTCAGTGAAATTCAGCCTGTCGGTGTATCTCACGGCCTCGTGGGTGCCTACGAAAAGGGACAGCGCGATAACCAGAACGCCGGCCCAGAGGCCAAAGACGATTTCGACCTCACCCAGAAGATGAAAGACATTTTCAGCGATGGACCCTTCCGGATAATTTCCGGCGAGGTGCTGAAATCGGCTGCAGAGAAAAGTGTGGGCAACGGCGATTGAAAAAATGACCGTGGCCAGAATCTCCATCGTTCCAGGATTCATAAATGGCTCCAGGTTTGGATTCTAGCGGCAGCCGGGCACTAACTCAATCTAACTCGGGACTTGTGACAGGGATCGGCGTGTGTTCGGGTTCGGCCTGCACCATGGGCTCCGGGACGTCCGTGTCGCGGGGTTGATTGCAACCGGACCCGGATAACACGAAAACACCTAGCAAGGAGATCAATATCCATTTCACGCTGCACGCTCCGATCTTCGAAGGGTCTGCTGTTTTCGATTCGCCTGGATTGCAAACCGATGGAAGCCACCCACGATTGCTCCGAATAAAAGGTGCAGGGTCAGCGAACTGAAGAATGTGGGCCGCCCATACATGATCCAATAGGCCCTGTTCGAGGGCCCGAGCAGCAAGCTGATCAGAATGCCTACGACAACCCAGTGGAAGAACCCGATCACCGCTCCTGTGGCAGCGCCGGATTTCGCAAGTGAACGGAAAAGCGCTGAGTAGATGAGAGCGAAACCCCCACCCATCAGAAGATGCAGAAAAAGGCCCAGAATCCAGGTGATCGGTCCAGCTCCTGCCGGCGTGGGAAACCAGTGCATCCAGATTCCTGTCGCGATGAAAAGCGAGACGATGAAAGCGGCGATAACGCCCGTGGTAAAAATAAAGACCAACGACGGGCGCCCGCTCCGAACCTCAACTAGCTTCGCCATACTCGGGACGTAGCAACGCATATGCCCGTCCGGCGGCGCAATTTGGGTCGAATGTTTGCACTTCTGATCTCCATGGAATGGATAGTCATCGCGAGTCAGACAGGAGCACGAATATTTAGAAGAAGGCCCTATGCTCACGAGCTGGAGCTGGTTGATCTCTTGGAAAATCCAAAGGGACGACTGAGGAAGCACGACATCAATTCAGACAAGCCCGGACGCGGATTCAGCCCGACGAGCGTGAGTCGGCATGGCTACATGGCGTCGATGCCGCCAGACCAGGCTGCCGCGTTGGGATTTGCGCGGGAAATCGCAAAAAAACTGGATCAGGGACGAACTCATAATTCCTATGACCATCTGGTCTTGATCGCCGACCCGCCGATGCTAGGGATGGTCCGCGGCGCATTGGAGCAACAGACGCTTCACCGGGTGTTGGACGTTTTGCCGAAAAATCTGGCTTGGGCGAAGCCGCACGAACTTCCCGTGAAACTAAGAAGCCTATTCGAGCGTATCGACCGGGAACGTCCGCTCCGACACGTGGGTTGATTGAGACGAAGCGATTGCCACAGGCCGGGCAAGCAGAAGGGATTCCTTCGCCCATTCACTCAAGCGCTCCGCTGAGTCAGCAAGCTGCGTGTACCAGAGGCTCGCCTCAGAGCTGAGTTCCGCGAGCTGGGCACCAGTCAGGTTGTGCATCATGACCGCGTGAAGACGCACGAGCGCGGAAATGGCCGGCTGGCCCTCTGCGAGACGTTTTAAAAGGTTTTCCAGCTGATGAAGCTCGGACGAAAGACTTTGTAGTTCCGCGCGCTCATCGAGGCTCATGACGTTCTCGGATTTGAGTGCGGCGGATCGCCCGGAAAGCTTTGCCGAGATTCGATTCGCCTCGGCACCGATTTTCGCCAGGGCTGCGCCCTTTTCCTTGATGGCCCGAAGTTCGCGCAACAGTTCGGTTCCGAGGCGAACATTTGCCAGTTGCTGCGGAATTTCAGGTGTCCAGCCGCAGTAGAGTTCGCGGGCAAGATGTTCGAGCACCATCGCTGTCCATTCGCGTATATGGGTAGGACGTTTGGTCAAGGCTTCAAATTCCATGCCTCCACCCTGGTCAATTGTCCGGATTCTGGAACGGTGGACGCGGAGTTCGCGGATGTCGTCAGTCAGTCCAAGGCGTGAAAAGTGTTTCTCAAGGCTGTTTTTTCGGAGATGTGACCACTCGCTCGAGCCATAGGACCAGATGGCGTAGGCTGCGTCCGGTGTGATGGATCGGCGACATTCGTGCGGAGCTCCGATTGCGCCAAGGCATGCGGCACAATCAACGGCTGTGCTGATCACGTAGTGCCCGTTTCCGTAGGGACCGAAATCAAGCCGCGAGGACCCCGTGGATATCTGAACGACGCGAGTGCCAAGCAGACTCGCGAGCGGGATGGCGGTTTCATTTCCGCTGAGGACCCAGGAAACGCTCCCCGCGATCGTGCTCCAGAGATTGAAGTCAGTTTTTCCAACCAGGTTCAGAACTCTTGCCGGATCCTGTCCCTCGCCGCGAATATTCGAAAGCAGGTGAGTTGCAGCACGGGATTCAGAGTGCATTCCGAGCAGGACAATCGCGTGGCTCGGATGCCTGCGCAAAATCCTGGCCGCGAGTTTGCCCCAGTTTTCGGTCCCCCACCCTGGTTTTTTGCCGGTTGGTTCCAGCTGGAAGGCGATCCATTTCTTGCCACGATCGCGCGAAGCCCATACGGTGTCCGTGATTTTCGAGAGTTTTCGGCCGTCGGCCCCCAAATCCACGGAGAAAATACCAAGGCTCTTGGCGCCCGTTGCCGGAGGGCCGCAATGGATCTGGAGCGCCGTGAGCAGTTGGGTGCTCAGAATGTCGGTGACATGGATGTTCTGTGGCAAATCGCCCTGAACGATTGCTTGAAAATAGCGGCTCCAGCCGTCGGGCGCTGAGACGGTCAGGTCGTTCATTCGCCGGGTCAGTCCGAGCTTCACGCGAGCCGGGATCATTGCCGCAAGATAACTGCTCGAGCCTGAATAGGTCCAGTTGATCAGAAAGTCCCAGCGGAATTGAACGAGAGGCCCGATCCAGCGGGCCAGGTTGCCCAACGCGTGTTTCTCCCGGAGCTCCCCGGAGGTGATGTCGCGGACCAAGGCCTTCGCGGGAAGTGTGATGACCTCGTCAATCCAGGCCACTCGCTGGAGCGCTTCCGTGGAGCTCTCGGTCGTGACCACGTGGAGTTCCAGCCCGGGATAGAGTTCCTTTGCTGACTTCAAGGCCGCGATTGCCTGAAACGTGGACCGCAGCGGACCCAATTGAAGCACAACACAACGAAGTTTCATGGAGAGCGCTCCTGTGGCTCTGAATCCTTTGCCTCTTCCAATAGAGTGCGCAAAAATCCAGCCAGGAGTTGCTCAACCTTCAGTGTCGAGTCGTCGTTTGTCCCGTCGTTCAGCTCGCCTTGGAGCAGATTGGGATTTACTGCCATCTGTCCTCCTAACAGACTGCCAGCTATCGAGCTTCCAGCTAACGAACTTGATCGATCATCGCTTGAAGCTCGATGGTAGCGGTATGCTGAGGGGCGATTTCCAGGATCCTTCCCGTGGTCGCCCTAGCGTCTTGATACCGCCCTAAGTGGAACTGTAACCCGGCCAGACTGTAAAGCAAGCTTGCGCTGATGGGAGCTGTCTCAACGTACTCTTCGAGGATTCGTGCTGCCGTGGCATAACTCTTGATCTCGAAAGCGCACTTCACAAGGTTGAACACGGCGGCCGGATTGTTCAGTTCAATATCCAGTGATTTAGCAAAGAAATCGTGAGCCTGGCGCTTGTCACCGGTCGCGAGATGGCAGGAGGCCAGGCCATGAAGCGCCTTGGTGTTCCTGGGATTGGACGCTACGGCATCCTGGAACTGGCGTTTGGCATCGACATGCCGGTTATTCTGAAGATAAAGCGCGCCAAGGTTCGCGCGAACCTCATCGGCAGCGGTTTCGAGCTCCAGCGCTTTTTGGAAATGTTTCTCCGCGTTGACCACGTGATTCACGCGTGTCCAGCAGTTGCCGCACGCCTTGTGCAGTTCAAAGCGCTGTTTCTCGTCCAGCTCCTTCAAGAGGAGCGCGCGCGCGATCATTTCCGCGGCTTCCTGGTCTTTCTGTTGTCGAATGAGAAGTCGAGCCAGATTCTGGTAAGCCTCGACCTGCGGATGATAGGCGATGGATTCCTCGTAATGCGCCTGCGCCTCCGCGATGCGTCCCTCGATATCGTAGCATCGGGCGAGCCCGAACAGGGCCGCTGCGGTCTTCTCTCCTGATTGGACGATCGCCTTGTAAACATTACGCGCGAGCGTATATTCGCCCGCCTCGAAAAGCAGATCCGCGTTTTGCTTCAGAAACGGCACGTTCAGTTTGCCATCCGGCAGATAAATGGAATCGATGCCGGATTTCTGAGCGGATGGTTCCGGTGCTTCTCCGTTGGTGATCGCGTAGGGAGCGGGGGCGGGGGATTGCGCCTTTTCAGGCTTTCCCGGAGCGGCCCGCTTCAACTGGACGAGGTACCCCATGACTTCGCCGGCATCATCCGAACGATCAAAATCGTCCAGGGCCTCCTCGAGGGTGCGAAGACGGACCATTCGATCGCCCTGCTTCGGGATGGGAACTATATCCAGCACGTCGAGGTTCTCCCGTTTCAGAGAGGGTTCAAGCAATGTCTGGATCGTGTGTGCGATCGAGTGTGTCTGGTCGTTCATAAGATTTCATCCAGCTGTTCCCCGGATTCCGGGACCCAGCCGCTTTTGAAGCGCTTCATCAGCGAATTGCTTCGCTGCGTACGGGATATTTCGGTGCTGATCCGCAGTTGTTCCGTAGAGATCCTTTCGATGATCCGGTCATCAATGCCCATGATCTCCTGAATCAGCGAGGATTTCGTGAAAAGCAGTTCCTCAGCTTCGGCCAGGAGGGCCGGTGTGCGGTCCCCTGGGCCCATCTGAGCGACTGATTCAGTTATTTTCCTGTCGAAGAGGTCAAATCCCTTGAGGAGGGAGGCGCGATTTCTCTCAAACTGGTCAAGCCCCCCGAAGTCACCTGCGTCGGCCGCGGCAAGAAAGCAGGAAGACGCCTCCTTGAAGCGTTCGAGGCAGCGAATTTGGGAGCGGATCAGTTTCAGCACTTCCATGTGTTCCTTATGTGACGGACAGGGGATCTATTTCGTGATCCCTTCCTTATTCGCCTGAGCGACTGCACCGCGCCAGCCTTCGAGAAGGGTTCCTAGCAGCTTCTCAACCGCAAGCAGCTTCTCTTTCGAGTTTTCGAGGTTTGCCTTCATCAACTGTTCGATCATGAAATTATACAGGCGCTCCAGCTCAACGGCAATGTTTCCGCCCACCTCGAAGTCCAAAGTGTTCACCAGCTCGTTAATGATGTCATGCGCCTTGCCAATGGCGATGCCTTTGGCCTCCACATGCTTCTTGTCTATGGCGATGGACGCCTTCCTCACGTTCTGAATCGCCGCCTCATAGAGCATGAGCAGGACCTGGCCCCGATTAGCCGTTGTGATCTGCGTCTGTCTGTATTGCTTCGCACCGTACATGATTTATCTCTCCCCTAATTTATCCCATCAGTTGTGAAATCACATTCCCGCCGCCGCCCCCCATGGCTGCGCTCAGGTATTGTTGCTGTTGCTGCATCCCCGCAAGCGACGATTGCAGCCTTGAAAACTGCTCAGTCAGTGACTGCTGTCTTCTCTCGAGGTGCCGGGTTTTGTTCTCGATCTGGCGATCTATTTCGGTCACGCGGTTTCGCAGTCCCTGCTCCCGCATCGAGAGAAGCCCGTCGCCTGGACGGGTGTAATTGCCGACCACATTTCGAAGCTGAAAGGCAAATCCCATGGCTCCGGAAATGCCCTGCGCGATGCCCTCGAAGTCCTTCTCGAGAGCCTTTGTGAATTTCTCTTCTTTGAACGTGAGGACGCCGGTTTTATCGAACTCGATGCCCAGCTGGTTCATGTGGACGAGCCTAAAATCACCCGTCTCCGGATTTCCAGCGGGAAAGCCCTCGTGCATGAGGTTACGAAGGCGGAATTCAATGTTCTGGAGACCTGAGTCCCCCGCAAAAGTGTTCCGGGTATCGCTTTTCGCATCGATGGTGTTCTGCTGAACGATGAATTGAAGAACCTGGTTCATTTGATCGACAAGGGCCTTCACCTTGCCGGCGACCTTCTGGTGGTCCTCGCTGACCGTGATGGTGAAGGGCTGGCCGGGCTTCGCCTGTTTTAAATGCATGTTCATGCCGGGCAGAAAATCCGGGATGTCATTGCTTTCCAGTTCAATCGGAAATCCATCGATGCTTACGATCGCGTTCTTCGATTCTTTTTCATCGTCGATGTACAGGTCGGAGCTGCCGTCGAGAAAGTAGAACTCCGGAAAATCAATCTGGTTTTGAAGTCCTTCCTTTTTTGCCGTCAGGATCAGCTTCCACGGTTCATCCGCATCTGTGGCATCCTTGATGACGGACGCGCGTACAGGTGAGTTTTCCCTTGAGTTGATGGCATTGGCAACACCACGAAGACTTCCGTGCTCCTCGTCCACGAAAATCTCGGCGCTATCGCCGTTTTCGAGGTTCATCACGACGAAGCCGATACCCAGGATCTTTTCGTCCGGATCTTCAAACCCATTGGATATGACAGAGGTTCGCGCGGCCAGGTCGTCGATCTGAATGGAGTAGGAGCCTGCCTGCGCTTTTTCCTTATCGACTGTTACGGAAACGTTGTTCTGCCCGTCGCCCAGGTCAACCTTGAGTTCGCGGAGCTTGGAAAAGCTCGACACATCGGCGATCGACTTTTCGAGGCTGGCGAATTTGGTTTTGAATTCCTGGAAAAGCTTGAGGCGCGACTCTTCGCGCGATTTCCTGGCCTCGAGCTGGCGCACGGGCTGGCTCTCGGCTTCCATAATCTGCTTGATGGCTTGTTGAAACTGACCCCCACCCATCGGGTCAAATCGAAGCCCCACCCGTCCTCCTGACGCGGCTAGCGCGAGGTGCACGGAAGCGTCCTGCTCCGTGATGTCCCACCCCTTCACTTAGTATGGAGACTTGCGAAAAAAGCCGCAAGCGGCAGATATTTCCTAGCGTTTGCCGGGGGCTGGGACGACCTTCTCGCCTGAAAAAGTCAGAAATTGAATGGTCCTGGGTAAGGTACCGTCTTCATAACGAATAGTTCCTGTCGCGCCCGGAAAATCGCGTAACGATTTCAAATTTTCGAGGAGGTCATCCCTTGAGCCCGAGCCCGTGGAAAGAGCCTGCTCCAGGATGCGTGCGGCGTCGTAAGCCGTCGCTTCCATGGCTCCGGGCTCCTGATTGAAAGTCGCTCTGTAGCGGTCCAGGAATCTCACAGTGGCCGGCGCGTTTGAGTCTGGATAAAAAGCATCGACGAAAATAGCCTTGGAGGCTTCCTGTTTTGCTCGCCTTGGCAGCTCGGCTGAGTTCCAGGCGGACGTCCCCAGGAAAATCACCTTGTCGACGTCGCGATAGGCGAAGGTCGGGAGTATCTGCCCTGACACGCCGGGCTCGTCAGGGATGAAGACCGCTTCATAGTCCACGATCGGCGGAAGTGCGAAGAACTGCTCGGTCCGGCGGTTGCGTTTCGTGATCTCGTTTTCTTCTCTGAGCTTCGCCAGCTCGTCGAGCTCTCGCTGTCTCGCTTCGGTATAGTGGAGTCCCGAAAGCTTGTCGACCGCCTGTCGGAAGTCCGTTTCACCGACCGGGTAGGATTCATGACCTGTTATCTCGCCTCCGAATTCCTCGACGGCGTCCCAGAAGTGCTGAGAGGTCTCTTGTCCGGTTTTGTCTTGTGGAGTGAGAATGGCGAATTTTTTTATGCCGAGCTGGTCTATGGCGTGTCGCGCGAGTTCCCGCGCCTGATTTTTCATGGTGATGCCGCCGTTGATCACGTGCTGGCCGGGCGCGCCCCCGTACCGGGCGATGGAGATCAGCGGAACTCCCAGCTCTTCCGCGCGCCGCATGACCTGATCCAGTCCTTTGCTGGTCATCGGACCAAGCACCGCGCCTGCACGGTGTTCGTGGACCAGACGGTTCAGTGCAGCAATGGCCTGCGCCGGCTCTTCGCCACTGTCTTCGATCACAAGAGTGATTCCTGAATTGGGTTCCCGCTCGTTGAAAATTCGAAAGCCGAGCTGAATTGCGTGAAGGGTACGTTCACCGAAGCGCGCGAATTTTCCGGTCATCGGCAGCAGGAGTCCGACGACTTTCATATCGGCGGGCATCTCTTTACGGGAATCATCGACCAAATCCCGGGCGCGGGACAGGAGCATGCTCTTGGGATGATTGCGCGTGAGAAGGTCGTAATACTCGTGCGCCTTTCCGAAATTGCCGGCTACGAGTTCTTTCGAGATCAGCTCGATGAGAACCATATCGGACAAGGGGCTCTCCTCGAGTTCTCGATAAAGCTGATCCAGCGCCAGAGTATTCGTCGTGCGGGAAAGGGCCCTCGCCAGCGGTCCACCGATGTTCGAATTGTCCTCGTGTGCCGCGGCGATCTGATCCTTTGAGAAATATTTTCCGGCCAGCAGGGCTTCTTTAGCCGCTTCGTAAAAGAGTTCACGACGAAGATGAATCTGCGATTTCAGCTGGTGGTATTTGAGCCGATTGTCCGGATCGAGGTGCTCGGCGCGGATCCGACCAAGAGTTCCTATGGCTGCTTCGACATCGTTCAACTCGAGCTGAGTGCTGGCAAGATTATACAGGACGTAATTTTCGAATCCGGTCGCGGATCCCTTGCGCCCCAGGGCACGGGTGAACAGATTCGCGGCTTTGGCGTAATCTTTCTTCGCGAGATAAACGAGTCCGCGCAGATTATCTGAATAGCCACGATAGGCGCTCTTCGGGTATCGGCTTTCGAATGCGTCGAGGCGGAGCAGGGCTGCTTCGTGCGCTCCCTTCACATACAGCGTCTGGATATCCCGAAGTTCGGCTGCCTCGTTCGCGGGCGTCTCTCCCGGAGGGAGGGCTGCGCGTGCGCCCGGATCGCCTGAGCGCGGACCGCCGGCAGTCGCACAGCCTTGGAGACCGACAGCAATCAGCGCTGCAAACAGAAATACCAGGTTCTGGCGATGCTGCGGTTTCGCAGAGCGATTATCAGCCAAAGAAATTTTTCACCTTTTCAAAAAAGTTATGATGCAGGGGTTGAGAGGAATTGCTCCCAAGTTCGTCAAACTTCTTAAGGAGCTCTTTCTGCTCACTGCTTAGCTTCATCGGGACTTCAAGAGAGATTTTGACCAGCTGATCGCCGCGACCGTACGAGCCCAGTCGGTTCATCCCTTTTCCCTTGAGCCGCAGCGTGGTTTGCGGCTGCGTGCCGGCTGGAATCTTCACCTTCACTTTGCCTTCAAGTGTTGGAACTTCGATCTCGTCACCGATTGCGGCCTGGGCGAAAGTGAGCGGCACATCACAGATCACATCAAAGCCGTCCCGGCTGAACAGGTCGTGAGGCAATATGTTGATGACCACGTACAGATCGCCTGGCATGCCGCCCCGTTCACCCGCTTCGCCCTCGCCGGTGAGTTTCAGGCGCTGCCCGCTGTCGACTCCTGATGGGATTTTCACAGCGATTTGGGTGCGTTTTTTGACCTGTCCGCTGCCTCGACAACTCGAACACGGGTTCGGAATGATCTGCCCGTTTCCGTTACATTGAGGGCAAGGACGTGAAATTGCGAAAAAGCCCTGCTGAAAAGCGACTTCGCCCCTGCCTCCGCACTGGGCGCAGGTCTGCGCGGACGTCCCCGGCTTCGCGCCACTTCCTTCACAGGTGTCACAGCGCACGGCTTTCGGAACCGTGATCACCTTTTCGGCGCCAAACGCGGCTTCTTCGAAGGTGACATCCACGGTCGTTCTGAGATCGGCCCCCGGACGGCCGCCTCGACGACGGCCACGTGCGCGCCCCCCGGCCCCTGCGCCGGCCGAAGCTCCGAAAATGTCGCCGAAAATATCACCGAAGATATCGTTCATCGAGCCGAAGCCTTGCTGCCCGAAGCCCTGGAAGTCGAAGCCACCCGGTCCGCCGCCGCCCGCGGCAGCATGCCCGAACTGGTCGTACATTTGGCGCTTCTGCGGATCCGAGAGAACCTCGTACGCTTCGGACACTTCCTTGAACTTATCCTCGGAGCTCTTGTCGCCCGGGTTTTTGTCCGGGTGGTGCTGGACCGCGAGCTTACGATAAGCCCGTTTGATCTCCTCAGCTGAGGAGTCCCGACCAAGTCCGAGTACTTCGTAATAATCCCGTTTATTCGCCATAGGGTTCCGCGCCCATCAGCGAGACAGATGCTGAAAGGGATGCAAAGAGATCTTAGACTTCTTTAAAGTCGGCATCAATCACATCGTCGGGCTTTTTACTGTCCTGCTCAGGACCTTTTGCATTTGCACCGGGCGCCTGGCCTTCGGCCTGCTGCTGCTGGGCTTGAGCGCCGGCTGTCTTGTAAATCTGCTCAGCCATTTTATTCGAGGCGGTCGTCAGTTGCTCGGTGGCTTTCTGAAGCTCCGAAACATCTTTGCTGTCCAGATGCTTGCGCGCTTCCGTGACGGCGTCTTCGACCTGTTTCTTGGTATCGGCCTCGATCTTGTCGGCGTTCTCTTTCACGGTCTTTTCGATCGTGTAGATGAGCCCATCCAAGGTATTGCGGGCATTGACAAGTTCCTTGCGCTTTTCGTCCTCCGCCTTGTGAGCTTCGGCCTCCTTGGTCATGCGCTTGATCTCGTCTTCCGTCAGACCGCCCGAGGCGGTGATCCGGATGGATTGTTCTTTTCCGGTGCCTAGGTCTTTAGCTCCTACGTGGACGATGCCGTTCGCATCGATGTCGAAGGTGACCTCCACCTGCGGTACGCCGCGTGGCGCGGGAGGAATTCCGACCAGGTCAAAACGCCCGAGCGATTTGTTGTATTCGGCGAATTCGCGCTCGCCTTGGAGACAGTGAATTGTCACTGCCGACTGATTGTCCGCGGCCGTCGAGAAGACCTGTGACTTTTTGGTTGGAATCGTCGTGTTTTTCTCGATCAGTTTTGTAAAGACTCCGCCGAGGGTTTCGATGCCGAGCGAAAGCGGGGTCACGTCGAGGAGGAGAACGTCTTTGACTTCACCGCGAAGCACGCCGCCCTGAATGGCAGCGCCGATCGCGACGACTTCGTCGGGGTTCACACCCTTGTGCGGTTCTTTCCCGAAGATGTCCTTCACCTTCTGTTGAACTCGTGGCATGCGGGTCATCCCGCCGACGAGAATGACCTCGTTAATGCGGTTTTTTGCGATTCCGGAATCGCGGATACAGGTTTCACAAGGGGCAACTAACGCCTCGATGAGGTCGTTTACGAGTGCTTCGAGTTTACCGCGTGTGAGGCGGGTGTTCAGATGTTTCGGGCCCGTTGCGTCCGCCGTGATGAAAGGAAGATTGATCTCGGTCTCCATCGTGCTGGAGAGTTCGTGTTTTGCTTTTTCAGCGGCTTCTTTCAGGCGCTGCAGGGCCATGCGGTCTGAGCGCAGATCGATGCCATGTTCCTTTTTGAATTCGTCGGCAAGCCAGTCGATGATCCGTTGGTCGAAGTTGCCGCCACCCAGAAAAGTGTCGCCATTGGTGGCCTTCACCTCGAAAACACCATCGCCGAGTTCGAGGATCGAGATGTCGAACGTACCGCCGCCCAGGTCAAACACCGCGACGACTTCGTCTTTGCCCTTTTTATCAAGCCCGTAGGCGAGGGCCGCAGCAGTGGGCTCATTGATGATGCGCTTCACTTCCAGACCCGCAATGCGGCCTGCGTCTTTCGTCGCCTGGCGCTGGGCGTCGTTGAAATAGGCCGGTACTGTAACGACGGCTTCGGTGACGGGTTCGCCGAGGTAGTCCTCAGCGGTCTTCTTCATTTTCTGTAGGACCAGGGCCGAGATCTCTTGAGGAGAATACTCGCGATCGCCGATTTTCACCCAGGCATCGCCGTTTTTCGATTCGACTTTAAAAGGAGCAACTTTCTTGAATTCCTGGACTTCGCGGGTGTCGAATTTCCGTCCGATCAGCCGCTTGGCTTCGAAAACGGTTTTTTCCGGGTTGGTTATGGCCTGTCTTTTGGCGGTCTGCCCGACGAGTTTCTCACCGCTTGGCGTGAAAGCCGCCACAGACGGGGTTGTATTCCCGCCTTCCGCGTTCGGGATCACTTTCGGATCGCCGCCTTCCAGGATCGCTACGCATGAGTTGGTTGTTCCAAGGTCAATTCCGATAATTTTTGCCATAACTTCCTCGTTTCAACTGAAAATGGGTTCTCAAATTCCTAAGTCAATGATGCCGCGCAAAAAATTGATCCTACCCGCCGCCTTCTTTTCCACTGCTGACCACAACACGCGCCGGTCGCAAAAGGCGTCCGTGGAGAGTGTAACCCGGGCTGTGCTCCCGGATGACCGTGCCGGATGGCTGGTCTGAAGGTTCCTGTGCCACCGCTTCTCCGTAGTTCGGATCAAAGGGCTTCCCGAGAGAGGTAACCGTCTGAATCCCTTGCTTCTCGAGGATTCCTTTGAACTGGCTGACCACCATCTCCAAGCCTTGAGTCAGTGCTTTGTCCGTGCCTGCCGGAGCATGCGCAAGCCCTCTTTCCAGGTTATCGAGCACCTGGAGCAGGTCGCGGGCGGGCGCTTCCCAGCCGAATTTCAGCAGGTCGGCGCGTTCCTTAATGACTCGTTTCTTGTAATTGTCGAAGTCGGCATAAAGGTACGAGTATTTGGATTCCTGCTCCTTGAGTTTTCCTTCAAGCTCCTCGATTTTTTTCTGAGCGACCAGGGTCGATTCATCAACGCCGGATTCGGGTGTGCCAGGCTCTTTGTTCAGTTGGTCAACGCCATTATCATTATCGTTTTTATCGATAGTCGGCTCTTTTTTGGGTTCGTTGCTTGCTGGCGGCGGAGATGAAAAAGACACGGGTTCCCTCCAGGAACTGGATTTGCCCCTAGTTATGGGGACGAAATATCGCGAGTCAAATCAGAATTTTCGTTCTAAGCCAAAGCCGCAATGATTTGATCCGACAGGGCAAAACCTTTTGGGGTCAGGCGTTTGCGATCCGGGATGACCGGGTGCGGCTCAAGAAGCTTTTGTCTTTCAAGCTCGGCTGCCCAGGCCTGCCGTTCCGCAGTGCTGAGCCAATCTGACGGAATCCCTTCCTCAAGGCGTAAGGCAAGCATCCAGCGTTCCAGATTTTCCTGCTCTTCCGTGAGTTGCTCCTCGAAGTCCCGTGCATTCCCATTGTTTTGGATGAGCTGAAAATAAGACTCCAGGGATGAGGCATTCTTGAAGCGGGTTTTTCGTTCGGCGTCATAAGAATGAGCCGAGGGTCCCAACCCGAGATAAGAGCGACCGCGCCAATAGTTCAGATTGTGCTGGGCCCGATAGCCTGGCCTCGAGAAGTTCGAGATCTCATAATGCTCAAATCCATCCTGGCACATGCGCTCATGTAGCCAGAGATATTGCCCAAGCTGTTCTTCATCGCCGGGGAGCTGCGAGAAAAGACGATTACCGGGTGCCAGTGTGAGGATGTAACAACTCAGGTGGGTGAGGGGAAAACGGAGCAGCTCGGAAACGGTTTTATCGAGATGGTCCCGGGTCTGACCCGGGACCCCGCAAAGAAGATCGACGGACACATTTGTGAAACCGGATGAAAAAACCTCATCTAGCGCTGTAAGCGCCCGTTCTCGAGAATGTACCCGCCCCAACTTGAGCAGGAGATCGGCATCCAGGGACTGAATGCCCAGGCTCAGGCGATTGACGCCCAGATTCCGATATTCACGGAGTGATCCCGGCGTCAGAGAGGAGGGGTTTGCCTCCATTGTCCACTCGAGTGAGGGGCTTCCCGTCGGGAGAACGGCTTCAAGGGCGCGGCGCATGGACTCCGCCGTGGTCAGCGAGGGCGTTCCGCCTCCAAAAAAAACCGTCTGAAGAGGTTTTGCCAGAAACGAGGTCATTCGGCTGGCTTCCATCTGAAGCGCTGCCTCGAATCGCGTTTTTTCCGTGAATTCACGCGTGCCGTTCAGGTCGTCCCGACCGATTGAATAGAAGTCGCAGTAATGGCACTTGCTCTCGCAAAAAGGAAAATGCACGTAGAGCGAGCGAGCTGAACCAGGGCTGAACATGGACGCAAACTACGGTATCGTGATCTTCTGCTCAATAGTCTTTTTCAGGAGGGAAACGCGTTCTCCTGCAACCGCGAACTGAATTGCGGGCGGTCGGTTGCGGAGCAGCGCGAGCGTTGCTTTGACCGTGAATTGGTTTGCGAACAGGAATTTACCAGCGGCAGCATAAGCCGCGACGAAAGCACGCCTGTTCGATGCCCGCTTGGCGTTTTCCATCTCTTGAAGCCAGACGGCCGCTTCTTTCAACGCGGCGCCCGTATCCTTCTCTAGCTTTCGCGCACACCTTGCCAGCGACCCGCGGATCCGGTGAATCCGTCCGCAGAGCCTGTCTTTGTCATCACCGTCAGCGAAGTACTGCTGTACGAAGCTGGATGAGAGACTTCGTACTCCGCCGTCGTCCGAGAGCCTGTCACGACTCGCTTCAATCAGCTCGTTCGTCGTTTTCTCGTCGATCAAGACGCGAAGCGAGGTCTGGAAGTAGCCCAGGGGGACATTGGGGATAATGACGGCCAGTTCGTCTCGAAGGCCGGTCTGAGCCACGATCTTATCGAGCTGCTTCCTTACCCGCTTGTAGCTTGCCTTTTCGTTTTCATAGGCCCAGACGAATTCTCCGGAATACGTATTCTGCGTGACCACCTGTTCCTTGTTTTTGGTCACGGCGGAGGTCGCGATGAAATCGTTCACCGTTCGTCTCTGAATCAGAAGAACCCCGCCTGTCGCGCGCTCATTCAGATGAATTCCGCTTTCCACCGAGGACTCCGATCCGTCTGCATGTTCGGCCCGCAATTGGCTGATTTGAATCCTTCCTTTCGTTTTGCCGGTGTAAGAAAAGAAGGGAAATCCGAACCGAAGAGTGGTCAGGCGCCCAGCCCCCTTCGATTTTGTTGATGCCACGGCTCGTACCGCGCCAGTAGCGCGAACAGAGAGTTCTTCGGCTGGAAGGAGATTGCCCCCCAGCATATAATGATAGGCGACCAAGGCTTCAGGATCATCCAGATCAAAGGAATACGAAAAGCTTTCGTCCTTGTTTTGGAACAGGTTGTTATCAATGACGACCGTCAGCGCTCCGATGATCTGCGTAAAGGACTGAATATTCTTTTTCCCGATGCGAACGTAAACGGTCCGGATTCCTGTTTTTTCAATCGCAACGCTCCACTCTCCCGCAGCCATGAATCGAAGCTCGGCAGCAGCCAGAACCGTGCTCCCGGATCCTCCATGGAACATTACGCCGCCGGTTGTTTCATAAACCAGCCAGTCATTCAGGTTCCATTGCTCCAGGTCCGTCGGTGCGCCCGGAACTTTCAGCTTCGGCAGATCGGACATTTGCTGATGATCGCTGACGTACTGAGAAGAGGTGCTTCTTCGTCCGTAAACGGGCATGAGGCCGACGAACGGGGTCCATTTGCCCCAATCTTCGGCGGATTCCAGAAAGCCATTCGGCCCAAGCGCGGCATCGAACCCGCGGGTGCGCGTGAAGCGAAGCCCGTTTCTGAAGTCATCCAAACTGAGTTCCGGGACATGACCCGGAGACAGTGCCGTGGGGGTCAGATTGATGATCCGATTGGAGATGTCCAGGCCCAGGAACAGACCACCGCCCCATTCGGGTGAGAACTGAAGGCCGTAGTAGTATCCGTTTACGGATCGATAATCAGGAGAAGTCGGGATCTGTTCGGTGTGCTCTGGCGCTGGGGCCGGCGTGAACGCCCGCGCATTTGAGAAACTGAGGAGCGACAGGATCAGGACTAAAAAAAATCGTGAAGACATAAATTGGCCGCAACCTATATCCCTGAGTATCAATTGTCAAACCTGGTGTAATTTCAAATATTTATATAGTTTATCCGCTGCTTAGCAGCAGTCTGAGTCCAAGGAAGGCGAGGAGAACCGAAAGTATTCGCATGATCCAGGTTCCGTTCACGCGATGAGACATGCGTGCGCCGATCTGGGCTCCCAGAATCACACTGGGCGCGAGGAGGAGAACGATCTTATAAGTGTGATCGAGATCTCCACGGGCGATGTGCACCAAAGTCGCGGCAAAAGACATTCCCGCAAGGATCAGATGCGAAGTGGCTGTTGCCACGTGGACGGGAAATTGGAGGAAGTGAACCATCGCGGGCACATGAACGATGCCGCCCCCGATTCCGAAAATCGAGGAGATCAAACCCACGATCATACTGATGAGGAGTCCCATCGGCATGTTATAGGTGATGTTCAGGTGGCGTGGCTTTTCAACCGGCTGTGGCTCCGGCGTGCGCGTGGCTGGATTTCTGAACAGGGACTTTTTAAGCAGGAAGCTGCTGAATATCAGAAGAAATAAACCAAAAATCGGGTCAAACGCGGCGCGCGAGATCAGCGCGGTCAGATTCGCGCCAGCAATGGTGCCTGGAATGGCAGCAAGCAGGAATAGAACGCCGCTGCGGTAATGGATCCGTTTTTTTTTCGCGTAGGCGATCGAACCGGACATCGAATTCAGAAAGATGACGGCGAGAGAAATGCTCGTCAGCTGTTCCGGCGGCCAATCAGGATAAAGGTAAGCGAGGAGTGGCATCAGGATAAAGCCGCCTCCGATGCCAAGCATGGTTCCGAGCGTTCCAATCAGGAACCCGATGATCACAAGCAGCCAGATATGTTCCATCTTGAGTTTTCTGTTTGCCAGACTCGGCCGTCAGGCGCCACGAAATTGTCCGCAAATTGCAGTTTCAGACGCAAATAAGAACTACGAAAAAAGGAGACAATCATGAAAACTCAATCGACATGGATGGCGGCGTTGGCGGCGACATTCGCGCTCGCTGTAATGCCGACGCTTGCGCAGGCTACGGGCGGCACAAACCACTCCGGCCAGGCGGGCGGGACATACGGCGAGAGTTACGATCAACCGGGCCAATCCGAGGAAATGAAATCACCTGATCAGGCGAGTGTGAGCAAGGAGTACTCGAAAGATCCTGAAATCGTGAAAGACGTTCAGCAGTCATTAAAGGATCGGGGTTACAAGATCAGCAAGGTCGACGGAAAATTCAGTAAAGACACCCGCTCCGCGGTCGAGAAATTTCAGAAATCCCAGGGCTGGGAATCGACCGGAAAGCTGGACGAAAAGACGCTCTCGGCACTCGGAGTTGATACCGGGACTCAAGCTGCAGGAGAGCTGGGTGAGGGCGAGGAAATGGGTACGGATACGAGTGGCGTTCCGAGTGATGACCAGGCCGGTGAGACAGGGGAGGAAATGACGCAACAGCCGAGTGATACGACGTTCCCTGAGCCGGGCATGGGCCAGGGTCAGTCTGGAGAGTCGGACGAAAGCGTTACTCAGTAACTTGCAGTAGTTCAGGTGGCTCAGCCGAGAGGTTGGGCCACTCGTTTATTCGGAATTCGAAGACTCGTTCAGTCGTTCAGCCTTCAACAGTTCCAAGACCTTCATCTCGTTCATGGCTTCCTCCACAAGTCCCCTTGCGAACAATGCATGTGCAAGCGCTTTGCGTGAATGGGGGCTGGATGGGTTCCTCGCTACAGAATGCGACAGAACGCTGATGGAGGATTTCCAGGTAGAGGTTTGCAGGACTGTTTGGATGCTCAGGAAAATCCCGAATGTTCCTGCGATCACCAGAGCGGCGCGTGGGCGACTCGCATGCAAATAGGCCAGCGATGCTGCCAGTGAGAGCCCAAGCGAGGGAAAATAGAGATAACGATCGGCGACCGAGGACAGATTTTGAAAGGCGAAGGGGATCAGCCCCAGGTAAGGCAGCAGTCCGAGAATGATCACGCCCAGTGCGACATGGACGCCTTGCAGATTTTTTCGAAAATAAGACAACACGAAGCCGGCGACCACGAGCGAGCTCGCAATGACTGTCAGCGCCTGGGCCGCTGGGTTCAGCGCGAACTGACGAATCACTTCAAGCGGAGTGCGACCGTAATCAAAGTAGTATTCGAATGGAAGCAAAAGCTTCGCGAGGTAAAATCCGAGAGCGTCCAGTGAAAGCAGGGCGCGCCAGCCCAAATCTGGAACGAATCCGAGATTACTCATGGGAACGACGCGGAGATAGGCATGCACGGCAAATGCGGAAGCGATTGCCGCGATGGAGTACTCGAGCATGGACTTCTGTACCTGGCGCGCGAAAAGAACCCGGTCAAGCCAGATATAGAGGAGCGGCAGAATCGCGGCAGCTGGTTTGGAAAGGACTGCAGCCAGGAAAAACACGTAAGTCCAGAAAACGTTTTTTAACTCGAACGTATCGCCAATGACTTTTCTGGAGCGAAAATAAAAATGAAACGAAATCATCCCAAAAAAGAAGCTGAGGAGATCCTTGGTCGATGAAATCCAGGCTACGTTTTCAACGTGAACAGGATGAGCGAGGAAAATGAAACCAGCTAGAAAGGCAGCCAGGGTCAGTTTCTTCTGTTCACCTGTTTTATGAAGCTGCTCCAGGACAGTTCTGATCCAGTTGAAGACCAGATAAGAGTTCAGGATATGCAATCCGAGATTCGCGACCCGGTAAGGGACAGGATTTGCCGTCCCGAAGAGGGACGCAAGGAAAGCCCAGAAGGTATACGTCACCGACATCAGTGAATGTGTCCAGATCCACCACAGGTTACCGGGCGAAACCGGTCGAAATCGCGGATTCAGTGTGATGTGAACCGCATCATCAAAGATGAAGAACCCGAAGCCGAGCGACTGCCCGTAAACGAGTGCTCCGATCACTGACAGAAAAATCAAAACAAAAACGTTCCAGCTCGGTCGACCGCGAGGCAAACCGCGGCGTATCAGGGGGTGCACGCTGTTCCTGCCGGCGCGGCTCCACACATGAGGGTACCTCCTGGGGAAATGCCCACGACGTTAACACATCTTGCGTTCATGGAGCCCCATGGGCAGGTCTGATTTGAATTGAAGACAGTCTGGCAGACGCCTCCTCGGCAAATCTCGCCGTCGGCCGGAAGTCTCAGGTCTGCGCCTGCCTGCAAGGAGAGGTCGATGGTGGTGCAGCGGCCGGTGAGTTCATCGAAGTCGCCGCCCAAAGCGTCGCATGCCGGCCCCGACATATCCGATAAGTAGCAACGCGATACTCGATTGGCGGCAGTCGGAATCACCTTAATTGGGATGTCTCTCACTAACTGCGCGCCCCAAACCGCGCCCTCTCGCTTTCTATAGCGGAGTACGACAGAGGCGGTTTTTGCTTGTCCGACGTTGTTTGGACCGGTGCTCGTAAGTTGGAAAACGTCCACGCGAATTCGCCCTGCGCCCGTTCCGTATTCGGTAGGCGCCGTGACTAAAGCCGTGCCGTCCGCCCTTCGCAGGACTGTGAAGTTGCTGGCTCCACCAGTTGTAGAGATGAGTATCGGAGGACCAGCGGGGTTCAGAGTCGCTAGGCAGGTCTCTTGATTGCGCACAGCGTTCTGGACTTCGGCAATGGCGTCAGTGAGATTCAGCATCTGCCACATTCGTCTTTGACCATCGCTCATGGTGTTCATCAACTGCATCGATCCCATCGTCACGACGCCCAAAACCCCGGCGGCGACCATGACTTCAACGAGCGAAAAACCCGCATTATTGACAAGTCCAGGTAGTTTCTTTTTCATAAAATAGTCGTTTCTTTTCTTTAATTGTAATCGGTTCCCTCATCTTACACAAGGCGACCATCAAGCCTCAACTGATTAGCTCGTAGTACTGTCAACCTGAGTTGCCCATTGTCCAAATTAGGTCGTGAGAACTGACCTTTTGCACTCCCGGTAAAACTCCCTGTATTCCGGAAATACACCTAAGAACGACTTGTTCTTTCGGCGGTCGTACTCGGAGACGAACAGCAGGAAATCCCGCCTTCCGCGCGCAAGCTCCGTCGATCCGGGCTCGCTTTGCATCCACCGCAGCGAGTTCTCGATTTTCGCGATCTCATGGTTCGTATACGACCGGGGGCTCCCGATGAACCCGGCCATCGCTTCAGCCGCGGATCGTTTCAGACCGGCAGTCGCCAGATTGGAGGAGAGGTACCGTGGGTTCCGCAGGTATGCCGTATCCAGAAAGACGTTCGGTAGCTCCCGCTTCAGCGCGCATATTTCCGCAAGGAGCAATCCGAATGAGGAAAGAGAGAGCAGATTGAAGGCGCACATGGCAACCACTTTTGCTTCTGGAAAACGTCTGGCTGCCGTCGCAATGGTGTTCATGACCTTTCGGTACTCCATTCCGCAGCGAATGTATTCAGCGGGGGGGCCAGCGGCATCCAGGCTGGTGTAGAGTTCAAAGTGGCCGATCGCTTGGGTTTCCAACAGGTCTTCAACCTGATCGAAAAATAACTCGAGGGCTTGAGAACCCACGCTCAGATGGGAGTTGATGATCAACGTGAGATCCGGGTGCTTGTCCTGACGCAGGATCGTCAGCAATTCCTGAAGGCGTCCGCTTAAAAGCGGCTCACCCCCTGTGACCCTCAGTACTTTCAAATTCGGTAAAACCGCAGGGATCCATTTCCAAAACGCGGCGACGTAGGGATTGGGGTCGTCCGGCACGGGATGGGTGGGCATCCGATGCCCCTTGTCGCTGACTGGGTAAGGACCGAATTTCGCCATCTCGGCGGCAATGGAACTGCTGATGTCGGCCATGCAGTAGGCGCATGAGAGATTGCAGCGATCGTCGAGCATCACTTCGAGGTAGGTTGGGAGGACATCCGCATCCCAGGGAAGAGATTTTATTTCATCAAGAAAAGGCAGAGCCCAGGGGTCGGAGGATTTCACGATCCGATCGGAATAGGCAGAACCTGCGTCTTCAATGTCCCAGCAATAAACGCACTCGGCAGGGCGATGCCCCTCGAGCATGGCTTTTCGCTGCTGCTTTTTGAAGTTCGTATTGTGAAGGGCATGCAAGTTCGATTGGAGCTCCTGAAGCGGGATGGGGTGGCGCGCAGGGTGATGACAGCTGTGAGTCGTCCCATGGACGATATCGATGGTGACCTGAAGCCACTTGGCCAGGCAAAAGCACGGAGAGACCTGGCTGAGCTTCCGGGTGACATTGTCCTGGCGGTCGTTATTGGCCATGGCTTGCCACGCTTGAAACTGTTTCCGGACTTGTGAACACGGTGCCTTCTTTCATGACAAAGATCACCTGATCAAGGTTTCGGAGATCCTCCAATGGATCTCCTTTGATCGCGATGATGTCCGCGCTCGAGCCGGCCTCCAGCGTCCCGAGTTGATCCGCCATCCCGAGAAGTTCGGCGGAACCCAATGTTGCGGCGTGAAGCACGTCCGGGGCATTCATGCCCTCTTCCCAGTAAGCGTAAAGGCCCTCTTTCGCTGCCTGGCCCATGTTCAGGCCTTCGGCGCTCATATCAGAGTAGGCATCGGAACCGAACGCAACCGGAACACCCAGTCGAACCGCCTCCTTGAGGCGTATTCCGCGTTCTTGGAGGTACCGCCCGGGGTCCTGGTATTGAGGATCCGGATTTTTCATGCGAATGATGTCACAAACCCTGCGACTGAAATCGGTTGGTACCAGAAAAATACCCTTTTTCGCCATTTGAGACAGGGTGGAGGTCGAAATTCCAAACCCATGCTCGATGCTGTCGACTCCCGCGGCAACGGCATGCAAGGCCGTTGCGTCTTCCGTACTGTGCGCAGCGATTTTTTTTCCGAGCCTCCGCGCCTCGCGCACAATTGACTCGAGAACGATTTGTTCCATCTTTTCCGGATTTGGATCACCGTCAGCGAATACTTTCACCCAGGTGGCGCCGTTCTCGTTTAAGCGGGCGACTATTCCGGCGGCCAAGCCAGGTTCCAGGAGGGGAAAGTACTCCTTCTGGACGATGGCCAAGGGGGTGTTTTCCGGAAACTGACCGCCACTTCCGCTGATACCGGGTCCCGAATAGATGATCCTGGGGCTCGCGAACCCGCCATTGCTGTTCAGGAATTTTTCGAACTGCGCGTCCAGGAATAATCCCGAATTACCCAGATCGCGAACCGTCGTGATTCCCGCAAACAAAAGCTGTTGGGCGCTCTCCTTCCCCCAAGCCAACCGTTCGGCGTCACTGTGTTTGACCACGGAAAGAAGCTCCGTTGAAAAACCGCGGTAATAGGCTGAATCGCGCATGAATAAGTGCGTGTGGGTGTCAATCAGGCCGGGCAATAGCGTTGCGTCCGGTAGGTCGATCACTTTGCAAGGCTCAGATCGTGGCGTACTGATGTGGCGTTGAATTTTTCCGCCTTCGACAAGAATTTTAGCAGGGCTGCGGACCTTTTTGGTTGTGCTGTCAAAATATCGCGCGGCACGAATTTCGTGGCAAGATCCCACGCCGCCAGGCTGAGGGCGCAGAGTCAGGCTGAGTGAGAGAGCGCTGAGCAGACCCAGGGCCGACACGATTGCGAGGGTGCGGCGCTCGAGGAATTGTCGTGGCATGTGGAAAAAATATCAGAATGCCGACGCGAGCACATCTGCAATCAGCGAAAGATTCCCGTCTTCTTCTGAAACTCCAGAATTAATTCCAGCCTGTCTGATTTGGGAATATCCTTCAACAGCACTTTCCAGAGCGCAGCAGTCATCATCAGTTCCTCGCGGCCAAGCGATTCAAGCAGGTATGCCAGAATTTGCCGCTTTTCCGCCGCCGTCATCCCGATGAGCGAGAGTTCCGGAGGCTCAAAAAGGCATTTCAGATGAATTCGCGCATTCCTCTGCTTTCTCAGTGTGAGGAGCGCCGGAATGCCTTTCCAGTTCGATCGCTGAATAACCGAATGGATGGTAAGTCCGAGTGCGCTCTTTCCAGCCGCGATTCTTTCCTGTTC
Source organism: Bdellovibrionales bacterium GWB1_55_8 (assembly GCA_001769835.1). Taxonomy (GTDB): domain Bacteria; phylum Bdellovibrionota; class UBA1018; order UBA1018; family UBA1018; genus GWB1-55-8. The sequence continues at coordinate 32,891 of MEPR01000035.1, read as the reverse complement.
GTAAAGCTGGAGCAGGTCGAAGTTGATGAGGACCTTGTCCAGGTTTCCTCCGCGGCGAATCGAGGCATAGACGGCCGGATCGACGCTATCAATGCTCAAGTTGAATGTTTTCACCTGGATCATGTCGAGATAGCGCCGAATAGTGTCATTCAGGCGCCAGTTCGCGTTTGTGGTGAAGCTCCAGAAAATGTTTGGATTCGCGTGCGCGGCCATTTCGATGAGGCGGTAGGTGTCTTTCTGGATGAACGGCTCTCCTGAGAATGTGTCGATTTCGCGCAAGTGCGGCAGGATGTCGTTCTCGAGTGTTCGCCAGAAACCGATTTTGTCATACAAGCCGTCCGGATAGCGCCAGATGTGACACATCTCACACTGAACATTGCAGTGTCCGTTGAAGTTGGGACTTATGCGGAGAGGATGCCTCTGCTGCTCGACCGCCAGTTCGATGAAAGGAAGGGAGTCGGCATTGTTGGCATCGAGATTACAATGGTCGCGCTCGACTTCAACGGCGCAGGTGCGAAGCCTGCCGGTCAAAAACTCGGCGCGTATGTTCTTCAGCTTTTCCCCGTTCCAGATTTCAAGGTAGTCCTGCTCCTGGATGTTGCCGATTGCGAACTCCGAACCCTTTCTGCGGCACATGCAGACATTCCCGTTCGCCTCAAAAAGCAGAGTGGAAAAAGGCACCGGGCAGAAGTTTTCCGGAAGTCCCTTCTTCCTGTAGATTTCGAGGATTTCTCCCGGGGTCAGCTGAGGTTTCACGCAGAGATTCTATGGGTGTGCCGGGTGCCCGTCCAGTCCGATTCAGTAAAGGTGCCATTTGTGAGCAGTCCATGGCGAAATCACGGAAAATGTCGGATAATGCGAGGAAGATGAACCCTAAAGGACTCAAGCCGCCACTCGCGGTCGAGATCGAGATTGGAAGTGACTGCAATAGGAGGTGCCCTTATTGCCCGAATTCCAGTTTCGAGAGGCCGGAGCGCGGCGCGATGGAAGACACGCTCTTTCTTGGAATCCTGAAGCAGCTTTCCGACCTGAATTACGAAGGCCGCATCTCGTATCATTTCTTCAATGAACCGTTGTTGTCGCCTTCCCTGTCCCGATTTGTGGCGCTCACGCGTGATATTCTTCCGCGAAGCAGGATCGAGATTTTCACGAATGGAACTCTGTTGAACCAGGAGAAGCTCCGGGAACTCCTGGACCTCGGCGTTCATAAGTTCACCGTCACGCGGCATATAGGTTCGGACTTGGCGGAATTTGAGGATGCTTATGCGCGCTTGTCGGAATCCGATAAAGGCAAGATCATCTATTACTCCCATCAAGACCTGATTTTCACGAACAGGGGGGGGCTTGTTCAGGGCTTCGGTTCTTTCAAGGTGACGCCACCGCTTGACAGACCGTGTTTTGTTCCGATTTCCACGTCAGTGATTACGGTCAAGGGGAACGTCCTTCCCTGTTTTCAGGATTTCCTTCAGCGGAATGTCATGGGTAATGTCCAGGAACAGCACTTTGGAGATATCTGGGCATCGCAGAAGTACATCGACTTTCGTAACCGGCTGAGAGAAGGCAAGAGGGCCGCTCATTCCGTTTGCAGTGAATGCGATTACATACTGGTGGTTTCCTGAGAAGCTCATTGGAGGAGCTCGATAAATGAACTGGAGCCTGCTTGTTTTCATGACCAAAGCGCAGATGCGGGCCCGCTATCGGCGGACCTTTGCGGGCTTTGTATGGGTGATTCTCAGTCCCATCGTGCTCTACGCAGCTCAAGCACTGGCCTTCAAGGAAATACTGCGAATCGGAATCCCGAATTACGGACTGTTTCTGTTGGGTGGTTTGCTGCCCTGGGTATTCGTTGTTTCCTCGCTCGAAATGGGGATCGCGGTTCCCGTCGGGGCACGCGAGGTGTTTCTCGCGTTGAAGGTGAAGCCCTATCTGCTTGTTTTCTCGTCCTTGCTGGATAATGCCGTCAATTTTGTGGCCGCCTTCTCGATCATTCTGGTCCCGACTGTTCTGATCACGGATGTGCAAAAAACGGGGCTCTGGTTCCTTCCGCTCGCCTTGTTGCCTCTTCTTGCTGGAACAGGAGGTTTGCTCTGGTTTTTATCCATGTTGAACGTTTTTTACAGGGATGTTCGGTATGTGGTGCATTTCATGATCGGCGTTCTTTTCTTCGTGACTCCGATCTTTTACCCGAAGGAATTTGTCCCTGATCAGTATCAGTGGTTGATTGGCATTAACCCGATCTATGTTCTCATCGAGCCGGTGAGAATCTGCATCTACAGCTTCAGCTCGGAAGGTTTCATCGGATCGTTGGCAAAGGCGACTGTCTGCGCCGCGCTCTTTGGGGTGGCCGCTGTCACGTATTGGAAGCGAATGAAAAATGAATTCTATCACCAGCTCTGACAATATAGCGACTCTTTCGGGCGTAAATCTGGCTTTTCGGCTCCGGCATTATGCCAACGGATCCCTTCGGCAGCTCTTCGTGGACGCGGTGAGCGATCCAGTGCGATTACTCTTGAAGCCGCGAAGAATGCTTCACGTCCTGAATGACATCAATCTTCAGATCCGATCAGGAGACCGCCTGGGAATTCTGGGGGTGAACGGAAGCGGAAAAACCACGTTGTGCCGCTGTATCGCAGGCATGTATCGCCCGAATACCGGGAGCATTCAGGTGAACGGGGTCTGTCGCGCGATATTCAATACCACCGCTGGCATTGTTCCGGAACTTACAGGGCGGGAAAATGCGGAGCTGCTGGTTCGGCTCCTCTACCCGAACGAGATCGGCGCTGGCGTTCAGCAGGTTGTTGAGGAGGCGATCGCTTTTTCCGAGCTCGGTGCGTTCTTGGATGCTCCTTACGAAACTTACAGCCAGGGAATGAAGAGCCGGCTCTGTCTGGCCGTCTTGACCGCGAGGAGCGGTGATCTCCTGATTCTCGATGAGGCGTACGACAACGCCGATCAATTCTTTCAGGCAAAAATGATGGCGCGCATGCAGCAGGTGATTCATGCATCGAAAGCGCTTATTTTTGTCAGTCACTCGAGAGAGCTGATTCTTCAACACTGCAATCGGGCGATCGTTTTACATCAGAATCGCATTGTATTCGACGGGGCGGTTCCGAAGGCATTGCTCGCGTACGAGCTGTTCAATTCCCCTTGAGTGACTGCTGCATCCTTTCCCAGTGAAGCACTTGATCGATTCTGGGAAGACTGTCGATCAGGGGCAGCAATATTCGAAATGAGCCTCGAATTTGCTGAGGCGATAGCGCCGTTTCATAGAACGTAAGAATCGCCTCCCGTTCGGATGAGGGAAGGTCGAGGAGCGAAAACCTCCTCGGTTCGTAAAGAAACGTGCGGAAGCAATCGATTCCTGTTTTCCTCTCAAAGTCGAAGATCTGCGGCAGCTCAGACCAGTTATCCTGTTGAATAAGGAAGTTTGCCCTGATGTTCATTGTGCCTTGGCCGCGGGCGACTCTCCTGGAGTTGTAGTCCCGCAGGAGGTTGACGTTCTTCATGACCGTTCCGAGGCGTCCGCCTTGTCGTATTTTTGCGTAAGTGGCCGCATCCAGGCTGTCGATGCTTATGATCAGGTTCTTGAATCGGATCTTATCCAGATGTTCTTCGATTCTCCCAGAAAGCCGCCAGTGGGCGTTGGTGGTGATCGTCCAGAGGCATTCGGGATTATGATCGCTGATCCAGCTGATCAGACGATAGGTATCCTTTTGGATAAAGGGCTCGCCTGAGTGAAGTTCGACTTCGCGAAGCGTCTTTATGTGGGGCTCCAGGGAACTCTGAAGGTCAAGCCGATCGAAGATGCCGTTGGGTTGCTTCCAGACTACACACATTCGGCAGCGCAGGTTGCACTTGCCATTGAGATTGAGTCCGAGCCGGAGCGGTGGTCCGGGCTGAATTTCCCGTGGATCGATCGCGTCAAGGAGCGAGTTGTAATCAGGACACAGATTGCAGGAGGAGTGGCGTATCTCGCTACGGCACGTCTGCGGGGAGCCTTCTAGGAACTCGCGTCTCCACCTTCTCAGTGGATCGCCATTCCATGCTTCCGCCAGCGATTGCGTATGAAGATTGCCTATCGAAAACTGAGACCCTTTCTGCCTGCAGCAGCCGAGGTGGCCGTCGGGTTCAATGGTCAAGGTCGTGAACGGGACCAGGCAGAAATTCGGGGATAAACCCTTTACCAGTAGTTTTTTTCTAGTCGACTCGGCAGATCGCGACTCCATGGGTTGCGTCAGTGGCGCGAATCAGGCTTTTCCAGTGCCCGGATCCGGGCTTCCTGTTTGAGTACGATGGCGTTCAGATCTTTGACCGCCTCGACAAGATAGCTGACGAGCTTGCTGTACTCAACCGCGAGCATTCCGGTATCGCGGTCGGCCCGGACAAGTTCCGGCATCACTGCAGCCACGTCCTGCGCGATCAGCCCTGCTTGCGGCGTTCCGTTTTTCGGCGCCCCGGGCGCTTCAGGGTTCCATTCAAAGCGAACTCCCTCGATTTGCAGGACCTTCGACAATGCGTCCTCGATCGGCAAAACATTTTTCTTCAGACGGAGATCCGATCCGGCAAAAACGTCGAGGTAAATGCTTTCGTTCAGTACTTCCGTCTCGATCTGCTCAAGGTTGAATTCCTTGATGCCGCCGAAGTAGTAGTCTTTTTGTTCTGTTTTCTTGGTCTTGTCGGTATCGCTCATAATTTCACCATTCCGTCAGGTTTTTTCAATCAGCTGTTTTCCGAGCAGCGCTGTAATCAGGTTTGTCACATCGCGACCGATCTCATCGCGATGGTTCGGATGCTGTTCCGAGAATTTGGATACTAGCTCAGATAAGGTCGGCTTGTTCCCCAGTTCGGTCCAGACCGCTGCGGCGATGCCGTCAATCTTGTAAAAAACGGCGCTGTCATCCAGCTTCATGACGATCACGGTTCCATCCTGGTTTTTCCGCGCAACGAGGTCCTTGCTCATTTCCAGGCGTGCTCCCGGAATAATGGCAGATTCAATGGAACCGGTTTTCAAAGGCGTGGTATCGCTCATAGAGCCCTCATTTTAAGCGAAAGTTACTTCATTGCCAAAGTATTTGCAATTAGACTACGATTGCACAAGTTTATGCGCAAAATCGCTCTCATTTGCCGGCAGCGCCCTTCGGACTGGGTGAGCTGTCGATCCATCACTCAAAACCTGATCAACAGTTATTCACTGGAGTTCCCCTCAGCGGAGATCCGGCAGTTTTACATGGAAGAGTCCGCTTCTTTCTTGGATTTGGACCAGCTTGCGGAGGGCATTGTCTCGTTCAAGCCCGACCTGATCGCAATTGTCGACCACAAGCCGCATCCGGCCGTTCTGTTCGAATTACTTGCGAGAAAGCTGAAATCCTGGCCAAGACTCGTGATCCATGCTTTTGGTGATTTCACAATCAATCCGAATGAGTGGCTTCGGATGGAGGAGTTGTTTCGCAGCGCTCAGCCGGTGTTTGTCGGTGCATCAGAAAAGCAGCAAAAGCTGCTCCGGTCGTTCATCTCTGGACGGGTTGCCTGGGTTCCGTTCCCGGTGGACTCCTCCTTGTTTTCGTTTCGGGAAGGCGCCTATTCAGGGTTACGGAAGGAGCAGGGCATTTCCACTTCGGAAACCATTTTGCTTTACTCAGGCAGGCTGAGTTTACAAAAAAACGTGCTGCTTCTGATGAGGGCCTTTGCGGCCTATCTTCGATTCAACCCTCAAGCACGACTCTGGCTCGCGGGGCCGATAGACGATCTTGGAATCCCGTATATCGGGAAGACTCCTTTAACCGGTTTGCTCGCCGCTGATTTGATTGAGCTGCGCGACACATTGGTGGCCGATCCGGATCGTGAACGCGTTCAATATTTGGGAGATCTTGAGGCTGCGCGTCTGGCGGATCTTTATGCGATGGCCGATGTCTTCGTAAGCTTCAGCACTCATAATGACGAGGACTTCGGAATGGCTCCCGCGGAGGCATGGTGCTGTGGACAACAGTTGCTGCTGTCAGATTGGGGGGGGTATTCCTCCTTCGGTGGCCAGAGGCCGGGATCGGTGGATCACATCCCTGTACAGATATCGGGGCGCCGCATTCAACCCGAGCTGAAAGCCTGCATCAAAGGAATGGCGTCAATGGCTTCTCGGAATCGCACGGATGCTGATCGGCGGAACGTTTCTGAGGGCGCGCGGGAGTTTTGCTCGTGTGAATCAGTGGGGCGAAAAATCGGCGATATGGTGCGGAATGGGAGCGATTCAAGGGAACCGTTTTCAGGTTTCACCCAGGCATTTGAACAGCTGGCGCGTGCGTATCGCTTGAATGCGAAAGCTCCGTTCCGGGCGGCCGAAGGATACTCCAACCTTTATCGGGAATTGTATGACTCGTATTTCTGAGCGGGATCGAACCCGTGAGATCATGGAGCTGATCAGCCTGAGCCGCTCCGTCGGGGAGCTGAGTCGATTCGCGATCAGGTCAGAGTGGAGCGCCAACAGCCGTTCCGGAAGGAATACCGCAAAGTTCCTTTACCCTCATTCCGAAGAGTATTTCTCGGTCCTGAAGCCCGTTTTCCTTCACCAGATAAAAAGTGCGGACGTTCTAAGCGCCTACCGCCCGCTCCTGGTTCGGGACGGGGCTCTCGGACTTCTGGACTTCTTTCTTCGGTATCCAGCCCCTCCGGATCGCGATTGCCATGTTTTTCTTCATGCTGACCTGGCGTGGACGGTTCCAGCGGCATGGGACGCGTCAGTTGCGTATTACCGCGTGCATTCGGTGAGCCCGCTTGATGCGAAACAAGTGAACGACGTCTATTTAGTGGTGAGTGTTATAGATGACAAGCAATGTTCGTTAAGTCAGTTTTCGGCACGACTTCATGCTGTGAAGCGGTTCTTTGCGGACGAGACGGTGAGATATCATGTCACTTTTCTGGCTGCGCATGTCTTTGGCAAGAATTCGACGGAACGGGACGCGAGAAGTCGTCTTCACTTTGAGATGACCCGTGCCGCGTTGGATGTCTTCGGTGACGATGTCGATTATGTGCCCTGGCCGGAAGTTCAGAATCGTAAACTCGGGGCTAGCGCGTTTTTTGAATTCAACCCGCGACGGTTTTTTTATTCGGACAGTTTCGTGACCCACCAGTTCTTGAGCAAAGGCGGAAAGTCTTTCGGTCAGCAAACTCCTGAGCGGCCGGTGTTGAACCTTCCTTTGTCGTTTACCCATTATTACTCGATTTCGGCGACGGGACGTGAATATGGTCCCGGTCTTTTTCAGGAAGTCAGGTCTGAGTGGGACCGCTACACCATGGATCCGCTTTTCCTGCGCGACGTGAGAAGCTTCAGGACGAAGAGGTGCTTTTCCGGGCAGGTCCGATACTGCGCGCCCGCCGTCGAATCGCTTGCCCACCATCTTGTTTCAAAGATGGGGGCGCTGGACGAGTTCACGCCGTTCCTTTGAACCAGTTCAGCAGAATTATCCAGATACGCGTCCGGATCCCGATCTTCTGATCTATGACTTTTCCAAGAAGGAAGTCAGGCAAGGTGGGCAAATCATCCGACCGGCATTCCTTCAGGGAACGTGTCTGGATCTGTACCGGATTTTCCCACATCGACCAGACATAATGGCAATACAACCGGTCTCCGTACAGAAATACGATGATATCGAACCGTCGCAGTTCGCCAAGTTCCGGAACGGGGGCGATGTTCACTGTTTCGCCGGCACTGATGAGCGGGTGCATGGAATCGCTGAGAATGCGGCAGGACAAGCGTCCTGCTTTCTTGAGAATGGATCGATAGGCGTTGAAAGCGTCACGGTTGCATTGCGCGGAATCGATCAGCTCAGTCAAGCGAGTGCTCCCGCCGCTGCTCTGGTGATGTTGGAGAGGTCGTCGTCGTAGGTTATCAAACTGTCTTGGGCGCGCAGAATTGTGGTGACCGTTTCCACGGAAGACTTCCCTTGTGCCGAATTGAACAGGATACGGACTGAGGCTTTCGGCTCGGAGATCAACCATGACTCAAGGAACGGCAAAATTCCATCCTCGACAAATGGCACGATGACAGACTGGGCCTGCAGGAACGTCATTCTGTGGTGAACCTCATCGAGGTTTTGAATGGGAAGGAAAACGATCGATCTCTTGGCGAGGCTGGCGAGCCGCAAAATCTCCAGGCAGAGGGAGCGCAGGTGGCGGAGTTCGGGCAGATTTGCGTCGTGAAGATCGTTGATCAGAACGACTGTCTCATCAGCCGGAGGCAAACCCGAGAAAAGACTGCGATAGCTTCTGAAAAAGCGGAGTCCGCACGGACTGTCCGCGAAGCACTCGTTTGATTCCCTGTAGATCAGATGGGCGTCGGGGCCGGTTCTTTGAAGAAACTCTCTCCTGAAATGGTCAAGTTCGCGGGCGTGAATCGGAACCGGAACTTCGGAGAGCGCTGCGCCCGAAAGCGTTGAGCTGAACGAGAAACTTCGGCTGATCAGGCGTGATGCCAGCGCCTTGGCTTTCAATTCCTGAACGCCGGGTGGTTCGTGGGAGTGCGCGATAAGCTGAGGCGATATTTTCATGACATTCATTCCGCCTGCGTCGCGATGCCCGCCCCAGTCCGAAATGATCGCGGGCCATCCAGCTGCCTGCGCCTGGGCCAGCGATACATCGAAGTCTTCCATCATGAAGGATGACAAATTGATGAGGACCGGCTCGTCACCGGCGGCTTTGATCCATTCTTCTCTGCCCATTTTTTGCAGAAACGCGGGCTGTCGGCTCCAGGGAAGGGCGTGTACAAGACTATGAAGGTATTCTTCATAGCCATTGTGAGCCCTTCGCCCGTAATCGGAATGATATTGGTCATCGAAGGCACCCAGCAACGAGAGCGAGACAGGACAGTTGTGATCGATTTGAAGAGAGGACACCGTTCGCAAAAGGCACTCGATATTTTTCACCGCTGAGATTCTTCCGCCGAATACGAGTGCTGTTGGATCGTGCTGGATCTCCGGCAGGCGTCTTGGGTGCTCGGCTGCCGGAAGAATGCCGTATCGCGGAATCAGTCCGATGTGCTTTGCCGGGATGCCGCACAGGCGGACGAGGATATCCCTGACCGCGGTGGAAACCACCCAGAGCCGATAATGATGGTCCGGCCAGAGTCCGCTCTCGAGGAATCGAAGCAGAAACCCGCCAAAAAGAATGACGTCAGTCACAGCGGTCTTGCGACTTTCCAGGGCCTGCGGAAAGTCCTGGTGATCCGCGAAAGCCAGCGAGGTCACGCCCATTTTCTTCATGGGATCGAGGGCGCTTATGCAATGCTCCCTTAGCAGCTCGATACTTGTCTGGCATACATCGGGTTCCACGAACGCTGGATGGATTTTCATTGCTCAACCTTTATCATTCGGAATTTCAGTCGTGGAGCAGGCCAGACTCGAGCGCTTCCTGGGCTGCTGTTGTGCTCATGTTGTGCTCTTTGCCGAAAATGTCCACCACCGTGCAGGTCTCGCCACCAAGAGCTTCCTTGAGCAGAATTCGTCCCCGATGCGGATCGGAGGCCAGTATTGCGCCGGTTTCAGTGATCCTGGCCCACGGAACCAGAAATAAGCGGTGGCGCGCAAGCGCGGTCTTTCTGACCGGTTCCTTGGCTCCGTAATATGAAAAAAACGAGTGGGCTGAGGGGTCGGAATAGGATGAGAAAATTTGAGTGGAGGCCGGATTCTCGGCGGCGAATTTGCGGCGGGTCTCCAGAATACGCGCCGCCACTTCCGTCATCTGAAGCGTGAGTTTTGGCGTCTGCGGGAGAAAAGCCAATTCCCGAAGCCGGGCCGAAACCACATGTTCGCGGTAAGCCTCCGGAAACAGGGGCGTGGTCATCCTGGGATATCGGTCGACAGCGCGATCAATGCTTCCCGCGAGTTCGCGAGCGCAAATCACCGGGCCGGAGGCGGAATGCAACGGCATGCAGAAAAACACCTGCTCCGGAAATGTTTTGGCGAAATCCGCATGCCCACCCCACTCGCTCAGAACCGCGAGGTTACCGTCACAAAGGGCTCGAAAGGCGGCCATGCCGAAGTTCTCATCGGAATGAAGACTTGCGGAGACGAATATCTGTTTCTGGCCTGAAAGCCGGGCGTACAGTTCGTCTCGTGGAACATGGCCGTGAAAGCTTACGTGAGGCCCGAGCTTCAAGATATTCACCAGATCGCGAAGGACGTTGCCGTAATCCCGTGATTCCATTTTCATGTTGGGACTTCCGAGGTGGTCCTCCTGTCCGTAAAGGTTGAGGTGTACCTGTCGCTTCGGTCGTGCGGAATCGAGCCAGAGGCGCAGAGCGTAAAGGAGTGTGTGCAGGTTCTTCTGGGCGGATATTCTTCCGATGAAGACAAGCGGGATCGGTTCCTGCGGTTTGCATGCCTGTTTGTCCTGGTTTGCTCGTTCCTGTTCGGGGTGCGTAAACGGAATCACTGCTGCCCGCGCGTTATTGAAAGACAGGGACATGGTTTCCGCATCGCGCGTGCAAGAGGAGATGAAAACATCGTCCGCGTTCAGGTGCTCGCCCATTCCCCAAAAGTGAAAAGGCCAGCAGGCAATCGTCGCTTGATTGTGCAAGTGAATGATCCATCGAGCATCGATTTGAAATCTCTGCCGCAATAGAAGTCCCAGGCGGCACATCTTGTACGTAAAGCAGGTTTGAACAATGGTATCCGCCTTCAGAAGTGTGGGAAGTATTTCTCCGAGCCGAAGGCTGTCTATATCGAGGCAGAGGACCTGATGGGAGCCTGGGTCGGCGCTGCCCAGCCAGGCGCGTTCGATCGCTGGAATAATTTCCTGCATGCTATGCCAGACAAAGTTTTCGCGGGAACTGAGGACCACGGTGCAGTGAACCCGTCCTGATTCCATGCGGTCACCCCTGCTTTCGAATGTAGAAAGCTCCAATGGCCATCCCGTCCACCGGTGTTTCGGACAGAAACTTCCTGGCGTCGAGCACGGTTTCCACTATGGGCTCGCCCATGACATTCAGGCTCGTGTTCAGCAGGCAGAAGAGGCCGGTCCTCCTTCCAAACGCCTGTAGCAGCTCATGAAACAGGGGGTTCTGTCCGGGACGGACGGTCTGCATCCTCGAGGTGCCGTCCACGTGAGTCACTTCCTTCAGCATCTCCTGGTATTGCGGACGTGTGGTGGCAGCGAACGACATGTAAGGGGCGTTGAATCCCGGCGTGATGTTAAAATACCGGTGCGAAACGTCGTGGGTGCAGGAGCATCCGTACGGTCGAAACGATTCGCGGAACTTTATGGAACGGTTCAGGTGATCCTTCAGGCCGGGGCGGTCTGGCCGCGCGAGGATGCTGCGGTTCCCAAGCGCACGTGGTCCCGATTCGCTTCGCCCCTGGAACCAGCCGATCACTTTCCCTTCCTCGAGCAGCTGAGCGCAATGTTCCGTGATGGAAGTAGGGCGGGAAACGTCAAAACCGACGAAAACATTTTCCACTGTCTCGTCCGCCGGAATCGACGAGCGGGGCCCAAAATATCCCTGCTGGTTTTCGTGACAGAAGGGTTCCCAGACGTTAGCGGGATCGGAATGGTAGAGGGAACTCGCTGCGCCGAGCCCGATGGATTCGTCACCTGGAAAGGGCGGCACGTAGATCTCTGAGAAAAATCCGTTTTTGACGAGTTTCATGTTGGCAGTGCAGTTCAGTGCGCACCCGCCGGTGAATATCAGGTTCTCAAAATCCGGATAAGTCTCGCGCAGGCGGCGGCCCAGTGACAGCAGGCTTTGCTCAAAATGCCCTTGCACAGAGGCGGCCAGGTTCGTGAAGAGTTCGAACTCCGCGCAGGCTTCCCACTCGCGCTTTCCTTTGCCCTGGAACGCACGGTTCCAATGAAGCTCTTCCAGAAATGCCCGGCGGTCCCCGATTTCATGTGGACGCCCGAATCCTGCGAGGCCCATGACTTTGCCGGCGGATCGTTTGCAGGCGAATATGTATTCTGCGGATTTCTCATACAAGGTACCCAGACCTTCGCTGAAATGGTGTCCCGGAGCACGGGTGCTGGGTTTGAAATGTTGCCAGAACTTTTCGACACAGCGAAGTGTCCCAGCCTCCTGGAGGTAGACCGAGCAGGCCTCCAGCGCGTGCGATCCGCCGTCGGTTTGCTTGGGCAGGTGAATTCCCGCTTCCGGATGTTCGGGGTTGAAATCTGAAGCGCGAGTCCCGGCTCCGTCAATGACCAGAATAATGGATTTCCGAAAAGGTGACATCGCGAGCGCTGCCATCGCATGACAACGATGGTGCGTGACAAATCGAATTTCGGGGTTCCGGCTGGAGAACGGCGCCAAGGACCTTGTGCCGAGGTGCTCATAAAATGGAAAAGCACGGTCAAGAATCGCCTCGTGTTGGGCCGGAGTGATTACGTCCCGGTTTTCAGCGATCGCGGGTCTGGTGCCGGTGAGTTGCGGAAGGATTGAACGCAGGGCCTGCTCCGGCCAGACGCCGGAAGCCTTATTGCGATTGACTCTCTCGCTCAGGACGAGTTCAATCTGGGGTCTGTGGCCGTTACTCGTGATGAGGCATGCCGATGAATTGAAAAGCGTTTTGCCAAGTCCAAGATAATGCATGGCTGGCGCGAGTATATTTCAGGACGATAGGGTTGCCAAGGTCATTCAGATCGGAGAAAGCGGACTGATGTACGTGATCGGCGAAGAAGAAATCGAGGCGGTGCGGAGGGTTTTCCAACGGAAGAAGCTCTTCCGCTATCAGCGGGACGAAGGCGAGTGCGATAGTTTTGAGCGCGAATTTGCGGAGAAAGTTGGAGGCCGCCATGCAATCATTCTCAGTAGTGGTACCAATGCCCTGATTGCCGCTTTTAGGGCGTGTGGAATCAAAACCGGAGATGAAGTCATCATTCCCGCCTACACTTTCGTGGCCACCGCTGCCGCGGTGTTGAATGTCGGTGCGATTCCGGTTGTTGCGAACGTTGATGAGGAGCTCGGACTTGATCCTTCCGATGTTAAAGCAAAGATTACCCCGCGCACACGGGCAATCGTCCCGGTTCATATGGATGGGCTGGCCTCCAATCTGGAGGGTCTCCTCGGTCTGTGCCGGGAGCATGGTCTCGCCATGGTTGAGGATGTTGCACAGGCGATCGGTGGAAGCTATGACGGCACAGGATTGGGAACCTTCGGCGACTTCGGTTGTTTTTCGCTGAATGAGAACAAAACCATCTCGTGTGGCGAGGGCGGGATTCTGATTACCGGGCGTCGTGACCTCTATGAGCGTGCGTTCTCGTTCCACGACGTTTCGGCTCAATTCAATCCGGTTCGAAAGGAACTGTTCGCGGAACCTCAAGTAGTCGCGGGTTCGTCCATGAGAGTATCCGAAGTTCTGGGCGCGATCATGCGCGTCCAGCTTCAACGGCTTGATGGAATCATTTCCGGACTTCGTGAACGAAAGAAGTTGTTGATGGCGGAACTTGCCGGAATTTCGGAAATTCGGGTTGTCCAAGGTCATTGCGCGGAAGGGGGCTGTGGTTCATCTTTGCATCTGGTGTTTCAAGATCCGGCATCAGCCCTTTCCTTCGGTCGCGAGTTTCGCGCGGCGGAGATCCCGTTCCTTCCTGTTATAATGAGACCGGCTCATGTCTGCTGGAAGTGGGCGCCCGTTTTCAATGCAAAGGCGACGGATTATCTCAGCTCTCTTGATCTCTTGTCCCGAACTCTGAAATTGGATATCGACCTGTCCTTGACCACTGAACAAACGGAGCGGCTCGGACGACGAATAGCGAAACTGCTGCATCACGAGATCCCAGGAGGGGAGTGATTGAAAGATCCGGGTGTGGTCTTCTATTCACTGCTGGTGCGAATCGCGCAAGGCTGGCTGGCTCGACCGGACATTCCTGTTTGGACGCGCAACGGTGTCCGCGCCGGGATCGTGCACCCGTTCGTGAGCGATATTGACCTGACCATCGACTGTCGTCTCGCTACCCCGGATGCCTCGCTAAAACTTATAAAGAGGTACCGCGCTCTTCGGAAAATCCTTCCGGTCCTCGGCGAGGTAAACTGGATTCACCCAGGATCCCAGGCGTTCCTCCGGGAATACGGCAATCCGTTGGAGCTTCGGCGGGACCCCGAGCTTCTTTTCCGTATTGGTCATCGTGCGGCGGCCGTCACCGATGCAGAACGTCTTTCATTCCTGCTCAGAATGTTGATCGCGGATTTTGAGAATCTCGGAAGAAGGCCGTCCTCCCGTCGAAAAAAATGGCAGCGGCATCTGCAGGAATGCGGCCTTACGCCCACCAGCGAGTGCTTTGGTCTGGAGTCCTTGCTGGAAGCCATGTCACCCCTTCTTCAGCGCGTGAGCGGCCCTGGCGAGTTCCTGAAGAATCTGGAGCAACCGCGACTGCGGACCGCTTACGAATCCTGGCCGACGGCATCGATTCTCGTTTTTGTACGGGAGTGGTTGAACAAATCTGCCGAGATTGGCAATTTCGATTGGGCGGTCAGATCAGTTGATCAGATGAGCCTCGTGGAACGCGAGGTGCTACGCGCTCAATTACTCTGGGAGTTGGCATACGTTTGCCTGGGTGAGGCACGGATGGAAGAGCCGGCGCAGGTCGCGAAGCATTCGGAAGCGGTTTTGGTGTTGCTGAAGGGCGCCTGTTCCGCCGAAAGCGACTGGTCAGAGATACTCGAAGCCTTTGGTAAGACCGGGCTACTGGATCCGTCTCAGCTTCGGCGCCTTGAGAAGCTGAAGGTCTGGAAGACGCTTGCATCCTGTTCCGCACCTTGGGTCGGATTTTGTGTCCGCCCGGACGGGAAAGCGGCGTTGTGCGAATTGGCTCTGGATCTCGACGTTCGTATTCAACCCGGCAACTCCGTTGATTCCGTCTTCTCGGACGCGCCTTTTGAGGGCGTGCGCGCGCTCATGCAATCCGGACGTTTGCCCGCCAATTGCCGGGTCTGTGTCAGGCAGGAGCAAGTCGGGCAACGCTCCTTAAGAATGAGTCTGAATGAGCGTACCGCCGTTCATCGGGGCGAAGTCGGCGTGACGGAACCGCGATTGAGGCGTCTCCACCTTTCCTTCGACAATGAGTGTTCACTTGCCTGTCTGACCTGCTCATGCCGCCGTTCGCGAAAATGGGGAGAGTTGCTGCGGCAGAATTCAGAAAGGTCCGGCTGGGCCGATCAGAGTTTCTTTGATCAGATCCGAAGCAATCTGCCGTGGCTTGAAGAGATCGATTTGTCCGGAGGGGACCCTCTCCGGAGCCCGAGTCACGAAGCGTTTCTTGATGCTTGCCTGGCGAGCGGAAACGCCGGCCGGATAACGCTTGCTTACAGGGGGTGCGCGCTCTCGGACCCTCGCGCGTTTTTCGACAGATGGAGCCGGTTTCGTCGCGTGATCGTGGTTGCCTTGCTTGACGGCCATTATGAGAAGGAGCCTTACGTCCGCCATCCTTCGAGCTGGTCAGAGCTTTCAGAAAACCTTCATCGTTATGATGCCGTTCCGCAGAACGTCGCGGTGGATATCGGCCATACGCTGCACGCGCTGAGCGTTTACTATCTCCCGGAGCTTTGTGGATGGATTGCGCAACAGCGCTTTAGTCAGATCAGTACGGGCAGAACGGGTAGGAAAATTCTGACCGAGCAGCTTTCCGATTCCAATTTCCTCTCATTACCGAACTGCTCTCCCATGCTTCGCGGCAGGGTCCGGCAGAAGCTTTTGTCGGCGGATTGCGCCAATTATTTTTCGCATTCCGAGCTGGAGCAGTTGGTTTCACAAATCGAGCATGGCACCAGTAACGGAGTGATTGTCCCGAAAATGTGCAAATGGCTGGACACTGCTCGTGGCACTTGTTTCGAGCGCGCCTTGCCGGAGATGGCCGAATTTTATGGAAAATGAAATTCGGATATCGTTTGCCGGCGTGGGAATCCGATTCAGCTCGGAATGTTGTGATCTGATTGTCAGGCTGAGCAGCGACTTTGCCGGCTTTCCCCGGATGAGTCCGGAAGATGCTCCCGAGTTTCACATCAAATCCGAGCTCCTCAAGCCCTCCCTGGGAACAATGCCCTTCGGTAAGCGCCGGAAATCCCGAAATTGCACGATCAGTGATAGCGGGAGTATCCGGTGGAACGACTATGCGGGAGAGGCATGGGTCAAATATGATTTCAGTTCCGATTCCGCGGAGGTTTATAGTGAACGGCTGGAACGACTGCACGAGATCACCTATCTTGTCGCGCTGTCTCGAGCCGGCAAGGCGCTTGACGGGCATGGCAAACACCGGATCCACGCGATGGCGGTCGCCTCGGATGATCGCGTCCTTGTGCTCAGCATGCCGATGAAGGGCGGGAAGACGACGGCTTTTTTACGCCTGCTTGATCAGGATGAGACGCTTTTGACCTTGTCAGATGACAGTCCGCTGGTGAGTTGCGGCGGATCGGTCTCCGCGTTTCCGCTGCGCATCGGCCTCGATCCGGAAAGCGTAACGCGGCATTCTCATATGGGCTGGATTGACTGGTCGAAAGGATATCTTCTGAACCGCATGCGTTTCGGAACGAAGGTATTGATCCCTGTTCCGGCGTTGAACCGAGGCCGTTTCAACGGTATCTCCCGGGGAACGGTTTTAGTTCGTGGCATCCGCGTGAACGCTGCGGAAGCTCGGGTCAAGCGAGCGGGCATCTGGGCCCTATTTGCTACGGTCGTCCGGAACCTTGTAATAGGCGATGGGCTTCCTATGATGCGCGAATATTTCATAGAAAATCGCAAGGGTGACTTCGTCCGGTGCAGCTTGATACTTTTCTCCAGGATCAGGGCAGCCTTGGCCCTCCTTTGGCGATCGGAGAAATACACGGCCTATCTTGGTACTGATCACGCCGCGAACGCGAGGGAGCTGCAAAAGCTGCTCAAAGGAGACCGGGATTGATGACGCATACGCACGGGCGACGTTTCAGCATCATCATTCCAGCAAAAGAATCGGGCGTCGCTCATGCGTCTCTTACGACGCTGCGAGCGATCAATTGGCCTGGTTCTGATTACGAGGTTCTCCTCGCAACGGGAAACAATCCCTCGCGCCAGCGAAATGAAGCATGGAAACGCGCAAGGGGTGAATATCTTCTTTTTCTCGATGATGACTCCGAGGTCTCGCCGGATCTTCTGATGCGTTATAGCGACGCAATCGACAGTTTTCCTGATGCAGCCGTTTATGGCGGACCATCGGTATATTACTCGAAGACGGGCGGCTTCACGGCAGCGGTTCAGCTTCTGTTTCTGTCCAGGTTCGCTCTCGGACCGGTCTCCGCGCGATACCGGCCGTCGGGGCCTATTCGACAGACCAACGAGCGGGAGCTGATTCTCTGCAATCTCGTGGTCCGGCGTGATTTAATCGAAAAAGAAGGCGGCTTTGACGAGCGCCTTTACCCGAACGAGGAAAATGAGTTTCTCAATCGGGTGATTCGGGAATCCGAACGGATCATTTACACCCCGAATGCGGTGGTAGCCCGGCAACCGAGAAGCAATATTTTCCAATTCATTCTTCAAGTGTATCGTTATGGGCGCGGGCGCGCCCGCCACTACCGGCTGCGCCCCCGGTTTTTCGATTTGATTTTTGCGCTTCCGGCTCTGTTTTCGCTCTATGTAACAGGTCTCGTGCTTCGGACTGTTTCCGGATTTGCTCCCGATCCATGGTCTTTGCCCCTTGTGGTTTACGGGCTGCTGGTTCTGGCGCAAGGGCTATTGGCGCTTTTCCGTGGGAAGCCGGTCACTGCGGCGTTGGGTCTCCCGGCGCTCATCTTTATCTGTCACTTTTTTTACGGAATCGGTGTCCTGTTCGGTGTGGTGATTCATCCGGGATCTTTCTCCCGCGCGCAGGTTCATTTGTATTTGTTGAAAGCGTTCGATGATCCGGAATGGCGCGAGAGCCCGGTGCCTTACGAATTTGCTCCCGCGGATACGGATGTTTGCGATAGGCTTGAGGACCGAGGCGTGGATGAAAAAGCTCTATTCGGTCGATGACTGTGACACGATATCCCTGGAAGAGATCAAGGACCTCTATCGAAGGCACGTGAGTCCGTCTTTGGAGCGTATATTGGACTCGTTTTCATCCGGCGACGAGGTGGTCGACAGGGCGGAAGGCGTTTGGCTGACGACCCGAAGCGGTCGCAAGCTGTTGGACGTGACCGGAGGAACTGGAGTTCTGAGTCTCGGTCACAATCCAGACGCGGTTCTTTCAAGACGCATTCAGTTCCAGGAGCGCAAGCGGATGGAGGTCCATAAGACCTTTTTCAGCCCCTATCTGGCGATTCTCAGTCACAATCTCGCGAGCGTGCTTCCTGGAGATCTGGATTACTCCTATTTCTGTAACTCGGGGGCCGAGGCGGTCGAGGGCGCGTTGAAGCTGGCCTATAAATATCATCAGGGATCGAGGAATCTTGTCCTGCACGCGGATATTTCGTTTCACGGAAAACTTCTGGGGGCCGGAAGTGTCACGGGTGACTCCGGTTCCGATTTCAGGTTTCCAGTCATTCTGAATCGCGATCAGTTTATCTACGGTGACATCTTATCCATCAAGCGGAAGTTGGATGAGACCCGGGGCCCTTCCGGAAAATGTTCGGTGTACGCGATTATCGTCGAGCCATTTTCAGTGAATCACTTGCGATGGCTGGAATCGGACTTTCTGCGCGAATTGAGAGAGCTTTGTGATCGCGAGGATGTGATCCTGATATTTGATGAGGTTCATAGCGGATGGTGCAAGACAGGTCCGCTATTTGCGTTCATGGAGTCTGGGGTGGTGCCGGATGTCGTGGCGCTTTCCAAGGCTTTGGGGGGCGGCAAGGCGACGATATCCGCGTATGTCTCGCGCGGAAGCGTATTGCATAAGGCTTATGGTGCGCTGAACGAAGCACTCCTGCACTCCACTACTTACAGCGGTTTTGCTGAAGAGTGCGTCACGGCGATTGAAAGCATCAATACTCTTGTGCGCGATGATTGCGCCACACGCAGTCATGAGATCGGAAAGCTGGCGCATGAGCAATTTGAGGCTCTTCGAAAAAGACATCCGGACCAGGTCCGGGAAATGCGCGGTCGAGGAGCGGTGCATGGGATCTTTCTCAGCACTGATGGACTTCAGTTGCGCGAGTTTCTTTCAAAACTTCCTTTGCCGCTCCTGAAAGACAAGGGGTTTATTCCGAAACTTCTGGTGGCCGCCGTGACGGATCGAATGTTTACCCACCATGATATCTATTGTCTGTTCATGAATACTCGCGAACCGGCAGTCATGTTTTCCCCGTCATTTGTCATCTCTGACGACGACATCAGGAGGTTTTTTTCATCACTGGATCGTGTTCTCGATGAGGGGGTTTGGACGTTGGCCTATCATTTTGCGAAAAGAAAATTCGGGAAATTCTTCAAGCGGTGACCCGTTCCAAGCCTCTTCTCATTTTTGTTCAGCCAAAGCTTCGCGGCGAACTCGCCGTCCCGATGGATATCGCGGCGATCATCGGAAATCTGCCGGCCGATGCCTTTCGCGTCAGGGTCTTTGACCTGAACATCGGGGCCCGGGGCGCTTATAACGAGTTGATGCAGCTGGTGAGCCAGTCTGAACATGTATTTGTTTCCGCGTTCTGCGTGAGCATTTTCAACGAGCGCCGGGACTGGCCCGATGTTCTGACTCTCCTTCGGGAGCTTCGCGAGGCTGGGGCCACCAGTATCCTGGTAGGTAGCAGAACTCCTGTTTCAGCTGCCATGGCGCTCCAGGAAAATGGGATCCAATTCGTCTATGGGGATCTTGAGAACCTGTTTTCCACTTCTGCTCTGGACTTCGCGAAGCAGAAGAGCCGTTGCCTTCCCGAGGCGCGGTCGCTGGACGAACTCGGGTTCTGTGATTTTTCCCATTTCGATCTGGCGCGCTACCCGACGTCAATGGCGTGCGCCGCTCCCTTGAGCCTTCCACTTCTTACTTCGCGTGGATGCAATCGGGGCTGCACGTATTGCGGTGTTCGGAGGGGTTATTCGGCGCGACCAGCTCACCATGTCGTTTCGGAAATTCGGCAGAAAATCGGCGTGCACGGAGTCACGCATTTCGTGATTGAGGATGATCTTTTCAATCACGAAAGCGGACATGTGAAATCCTTCTGTCGGGAGCTTCTGGCCAGTGGCCTTTCGATCACCTGGGAGTGCCTGAATGGATTGCACCCGGACGAGATAGACAATGAGCTCCTGGATCTCATGATCGAGGCCGGTTGCCGCCACGTCGCTCTCGGGATCGAGTCCTTCTCTGGCGAGGTCCTGGCCCGGGTGGGCCGCGCAACCGATCATGAAAGGCTCGATGTGCTTCTTTCCCATGCCGAGCGCTCGAGCCTCCTGGTGACGGGCTACTTCCTCCTGGATCTATTGGAGCACCTGCCATTGCGCGCGCGCCTGGTTGAATTGAGAACAATCAAAGCAGCGGCCATTGCGTTTCCGCACTTCACTTATTCCGACGGTCGAGATGGAATAATGGCTGATTGGTTCAAGCGAGCTTGCTATCTTTACGTGTACGCAGATGAACGCCGGCTGAGGACCCTCTTGAGCATGGGTGCATTTTCTTCGAAAAAATTCGGACGGCTGTGGAGCAAGTGGAAAAGGGGATAAGGTAACGGAATGAGAATTCTTTTTCTGAGGATGGCTTCCTATTTCAATGAACGGAATGCACACCCGGAAAATGTAATGATGCCGGTGGATATTGGCATCATGGCGACGATAGCCGATCAGATGGGCCATGAGACGCTGCTGATCGACACCGAGGCGGAAGCCTGGACCCTCGATTCACTGGCAGCGAGGATTCGTGACCTTCGTCCCGGACTGATATTCCTGAAGGCGAAATCACCCAGCAACCGCCAGGTTTTCTCGTTGTTTCGTCATCCGGATCTTCGCGATCTTGATACCGAGATCATCGGATTCAGCCATGCATTCGGAGAATCGCCCGAGACATTTCTGATAAGCGATATTCCGGTGTCATGCGTCATTGTCAGGGAGCCCGAGGCGACCATGCGGGAAGTCCTGTCGAAATGGACGGATGGCAGCTGGCGCGCCGTACGCGGAATCGCTTATCGTCACGAGGATCAGGTGATCCGCACTGAAGAACGAGAGCTCCTGGACGACCTTGATGAGCTACCTGTACCCAAATACGACTGGTTTCTGAATTCACGATATTTCACCTACTATCCGATGCCGCCTTTCATCAGGAAGAAAGTCGGATTCATGTTGGCTGGTCGTGGATGTCCCAAGACCTGTATTTACTGCTCGCCTACATTGCGGCAGACGTATGGAGCAAAATTTCGAGCTCACTCCGTCGAACGCATCGTGGACGAGATGGAATACCTCCGAAGTCGTGGAGTGCGTGTTGTACAGTTCCGTGACGATCTTTTTACGCTTGATCGGCTTTTTGTGGAGCGCCTGTGCCAGCGCATTCTGTCGCGCGGATTGAAGCTCAGCTGGATCGCTCAGACTCACGTGAATCATGTCGATGAGAAACTTCTTGCCTTGATGAAAAGTGCAGGATGCATCACGCTCGGATTCGGTATCGAATCCGGCTCCGAGCGGGTCCTGTCTGTTCTGAAGAAGCACAACAACTTGCAGCACGCACGCGGCGTTTTCGCGATTTGCCGAAGGCTTGGAATCAGAACCGTTGGTTTTTTCCTGGTCGGCTGCCCGGGTGAGACGCTTCAGGAAGTGGTGAAAACCCGGAGCCTGATTCGGGAGCTGAGCCCCGATTTGATTCAGGTGGCGCTGTTTACTCCATATAAGGGTTCAAAAGCATTTGATTTTATCGACAAGTCGTCGGCTGAAAAGAGCGCGGATTTTCATCACTACAATAAGATCGTGCACAACTTCAGCAGTATCGACCTCAAGACATTGGAGGATCTGCCCAAACGATTGTACCTCGAGTACATCTTCACGCCGCGCGTGTTCCTGCGGCTCGCTCTAGGTTCGATTGCCGGAATCGTCGTAGACCCTGTCCTGACCCTGCGAATGATTGTTTCCGGATTCAGATTCCTTGTTCTCCGGAAAAGGAATTAGCATCGATTCCGATCAATCCGGCCTGTTTTCCCTTGGTTTTTCCCAATTGTATCGGGCAATAATAGGGCGGCTGAGGTTCAAGGAACAATGAGAGTAGCGCTGATTTATCCTCACTACGGTCACAAGGTCTTCAACGAGAATCTGTCGCTCGTGGACCGTGAATTCGGTCGTTTTCCTTACATCAGTTATGGCTATGTCGCTCGGTGTATCAAGGAATGGGGCGGGGATGTTCGTCTCTTCGATGCGATGGCCACCGGCATTGGCTATGAGGAAACGTTCCGGAGGGTAAAGGAGTATAACCCGGATCTGCTCGGTTTCGCCGCTCATTCCGCGCAGACCCTCCCTGATACCATAGCTTGGGCGAAGCGAATGAAGGCCGACTCCGGTCTTCCGATTCTCGTAGGTGGTTATGAGGCTGGCCGCTATTCCGCCGAGATCATGCATCATTCGTGTTTTGATTATCTTTGCACGGGGCAGGCGCAGGGATTCATGTCTCCTTTTCTGGACGCGTTTCAGAAGCGAGGGGACTTCAAGAGTGTTCCAGGCCTGGTCTATCGCTCCGGTGAAAACGTTGTATCTTCTTCTGTGCCGGCCGGGCGGATCGCTTTCAACGATTTCGGAGTTCCGGACAGGTCCATATTCGATCACTCCGCCTATTACTCCCACGTGTCACAGCGACGGAATTTCACGATAGGTGTTTCCTCGCACGGATGTCCCTACGGGTGCAGTTTCTGCTGCATGGCCAACACGGGCCACGACGCGAAATCAGCTGAACAGGTGTTCGCGGAAATCCAGGATTGCTATCAGAATTACAACATCCGGGAAATTGACTGGTTCGACCCGCTGATGTTCCTTCAAAAGCGGCGGATCGTCGACATTTGCGAACGGATCCAAGCCGCCAAGATGGATCTTTATTGGTCAGCAAGGACTCGCGCGGACACGCTGATTGATTCTGCTTCCGGGCAGATCGACGAGAAGTTCATCGAAACTCTTGCAAGCAGCGGCTGCAAGAGGCTTTTTATCGGTATTGAATCGGGCGATCAGGATGTTCTGCAGAATATCAATAAAGGCCTCAGAACCCGGGATCTTCATAAATTGTTTTCGAGCTTGAGGGCGCATGGCATCCGTGTTCTGGGCTTTTTCATGATTGGAAACCCAGGCGAGACGGCTGCGACGGTCCGAAAAACAGTGGCACTCGCGAAGTCACTCCCGATCGATTATGCCCAGTTCAGTATCACTCTGATGAAACCGGATACGCAACTTTCCGCTCAGTACATGGTGCCTGCAATTGGTTTTGACTATTGGCGGGAATTCATAAAGGGGACCGTGGTTGAACGCGTTCTGCCTTCGCCCTGGACTCGGCTCCGACGCGAGGAGCAGGAACGCATGGCTTACTGGGCATACGTCTCATTCTACTTTCGTCCGACCATGATTGCCCGCTCCTTGCGGAGGGTTGAGTCTTTCGCGGAACTGGGCAAGTACGCGCGCGTGGCAGCCAAGATCCTCATGAGATACATCGTTGGCTTTTTCAAGAGGACGAACTGAACTTCATGGGTCGCAAATGAAAAAAACGATACTCCTTTGGCGCACTCTTTCCAGTCCGAAGCAGCAGAGTTCAATAGCGCGGAGCGTGCGTCCCTCGTTTCCGCTGAAAACATTGCAGGCGGTCCTGGCGAAGCTCCCGGATCTTGATGTTCAGCTGTTTGATTCCAGGAGCGGTCTTTTTCTCCAGGATGATCTCCGTGTTTCTCTGCAGACGCGTCATCCATCAATTATCGTCATTGAGGCCGCTTCCTATGGGCTACCGGAAGTCCGGGACCTTTGTTCACGCATCCGGACTCCGGGAGAAACAGCGGTATTTCTGGTTGGACAGGGGCCGACCTCTCTACCTGACGAATTCCTCAGCGCGCTTTCCGATCTTCCTCTGGTTTTCGTCGTGGCCGGTGAGCCTGAAGAGATCATTTCAAAAGCCATAGCCGAGTATGTCGCGAGCGGGACGTTCGAGCTTATCCGTTCGAATTCCTACAATCGGAGTTCCAGGCGGCCCTTCAGACATCTCTTTCAGGAGTTTTCGGCTTCGCCCGCCATCGTTTATTCCGCGGAGGAGCTATCGAGTTATGTTTATCGCTTTCCGTTGAGGTCGGACCGGAAGCTTGTCTGGGGTCATGCCATGGCCACGCGAGGATGTCCGCACACCTGCACGTTCTGCACACACATGATCCGGGAGTCTTACGGTCATGAAGTGCGTACGAAATCGCTGGTTACTTTGCGGGCTGAGTTGCGCCAAATGAAGGATCTTGGGGTGAACGCGCTCGCATTTGCGGACGATGATCTGACGGCTTCGCGCGACTATCTGGTTGGCCTGTGCGATATGATGATCCAGGAGGGCTTCGGCTTCCGTTGGACCGCGCACGCGAGGGTGGATGAATGTGATGAGGGTTTGCTCCGTAAAATGAAGGCTTCGGGTTGCTCTCTTTTACGATTCGGGGTGGAAGCGGGGTCCGAGCGGGTTTTGCGATATTACAACAAAACGTGTGATGCGGCTAACTGGTGGCGGCAGGCACGAGACGTCGTTCGCGAATGCCGAAAGCTGGACATTCAGACCAGCGGGCTCTTTATCCTGGGTGCCCCAGGCGAGGGTTTTACGGAACTGTTGAAAACCGCATACCGGGCTTTGTTCACCGGGTTCGATCTTCTGCAATTGCACTATTACACACCCTACTCGGACACTCCCGAGGCCCGGCGCACCGGGGCTCAGCGGATTATCAACCACGACCATTATACTTTGGACGCGTGCAACTATTCAGGCGTTTCCTCCTTTGCTCTGAAGGGAATATACTTCCTGACGTATTTCATGTTTTATCTGAATCCCGTCCAGATTTGCCGGACTGTCTGGAATTACCATGGTTTCGTATTGTTCAATTTCAGCCACTTCATGGCCCTCAAGCTCGGTTTTCTGGGAATTCCAATTTCATTGGTGAGTCTGCGAAAAAAACCATGAAGCTCAAGAAATTTCCACGGCACTCGATTGATTTTACCTGGAGGGACTTTTTAACTGTCCTTTGGGCGGCTGCGGGTGGCTGCTTCGCGCAGAGTCGACGTGTGCAGGATTTCGAGAAGGACTTCGCGAAAATGGTCGGGGTGCCTTATGCGATAGCGATCCCTTCGTGCCGTTTCGGTATCTATCACTATCTCAAGTTTCTCGACCCTGGCCACGGCGACGAAGTTATTCTGCCGGCGTTCACTTTTCCTGCGGTTCCTGCGGCCGTTCGCGCGTCCGGTATGGTCCCCGTTTTCGTGGATTCGCTATCAGGGGGCTTCAATGTCGATGTGCAGCGCCTGACAGAGGAAATCAGGCCTAAAACACGAGCCATTCTAGTTTCACATCTGTTTGGAACCGGTTGTGATATGGAGCGCGTTCTCGAGGCCGCACGCGCAGGCGGTTTGAAGGTGATCGAGGATTGTGCTCATGCGACAGGATCTGTTTTCGAGAAGCGCAGAGCGGGGTCCTGGGGCGATGTCGGCTTTTTCAGTTTTGGAATCGGCAAAAACCTGAGCACGTTCGGAGGCGGCATGATGACGACTGCCTGTCCCGAAACTTACGAGCATTTCCGTTGCTTGATGGCTGCTTTGCCGGAAACCGGTATCCCGACCGTAATCAAAAGTGCTGTCATTGCGAGAATAAAGGCGGCGCTGACGAATCAGCCCGGGTTCTCTTTTATCACGTTTCCGATCGTCCGGCTCCTGGCCTTTCACGATGTGAATTGGCTTGATCGGGCGATGGTCGAGCAATTTCCCTCAGACCTAGCTGATGAAACGGTGGAGTTCCTGGACGACATCCAGGGTGCTCGCAGATACTCGGCGCCACAGGCCGCGCTCGGAATGAGGAAATTGTCCGTCCTGGACCACGTCAATGAATCACAGGCTGCCAAGGCCGAGTATTATGATCGAAAACTGAGTCCCGCTCTTCAATTTCGTTCCTCCGCGGTGGGGCGCACAGGAGAAGCTCTTTCCTATTACGTCTTGAAATCTCGGAATCGAAATCAGCTGAGAGCCTCATTACTGACCTACGGCATTGACACTAAGGCCTGTGATATGGCCAACTGCTGGCCGGAATGTCCTATTTCCCAACAGTTGGAGAGCGATCTGTTTGAAATTCCGCTTTCCCGCTGGATGACTCCAGCAGACCTGGAGTATGTCACTCGATCGATAAACGAGGCATATGAACGGGCGCTTGGATAAGAACATGTCTGTTTCCATGGTGATTCCCTTTTTTAATGAAAGGGACTACGTTCCCCTGACCTCTGCCAAAGTGTGCGCAGTTTTGCAGGCGATCACCGACGATTACGAGGTCATCCTTGTCGATGACGGCAGCACTGACGGTTCCGCTGAAATAGCTTCCGCACTCGCCCGTCAAAATCCGCGGATACGCCTCGTCAGTCATCAGAGTAACCAGGGTCTGGGCCGCGCGCTCAGGACCGGCTTTGGCGCAGCAACCCGAGACCTGGTCGTGTACACGGACATGGACATGCCATTTGAACTGGACCTTCTCCGTGAGATTCTGCCTCTTATGGAGTCTTGCGATTTCCTGTTTGGCAAAAGGACCGGACCCAGGGAAAGTGGCAAGAGGCAAGTGCTTGGTACGGGCTACAATGTCCTCGTCAGGTTGTTATTCGGTGTGGACGTGAAGGACGTGAATTTCGCGCTGAAAGTATTCAGGCGGGAGATTCTGAAGGAATTGGATCTCCAATCACAGGGTTCATTCATTGATGCTGAGCTTTACCTCGGCGTCATACGCCTGAAAAAGAGAGTGAAATCTGTCGAGGTCGCGTATCAGCCAAGGGAATTCGGGGTCTCCAGCCTCGCTAACTGGCGGAATATCGCCCGCATTCTCCGGGAGATGCTATCGGAGTTTCGACGGAGGGGGCGAATCTGAGCGCAAAGAGAGTGTTATTGCTTTCTCCTCCGCAGGACCGGGATTACTACATCTCGGTTCAGCCGCCCTTGGGTATTCTCTACCTGGCATCCTACCTTCGTGAGCGCCATGTTCCCGTGCGCATCATGGACCTGAAGGTGATCCCTAAATGGCGACGGATGATCGAAGAGACCCTCGTCGAGTTTTCTCCAGAGGTCATTGGCATCAGCGCAAACGTCTACAACCGTAACAGTGCGTTGGAGCTCGCGCGGGTGTTGAGGGAACTTGCTCCCGCCAGCATCATCATTGCCGGAGGGCCGCAGGCGACCTCTTGTCCTGATGACTTCCGAAAGGGCGACTTTGATTTCATTCTTCCTTATGAAGGAGAGCGAACGCTGCATGAGTTTGCCACGAGCGCTGATCCGAACACCTGCCCCGGCATTATTCCTTGCGCGGCGGCCGATTTTTCAGAACGCTTTGCGAGTCTCAAGGCCGACCCGATTCAGGAACTGGATGACCTTCCTTTTCCTGCTTATGACTTGCTCGATCTTCGGCGCTACCATGTCAATTCTTATAAAAAAAAGCCGATCGTTTCGATAATTACCTCACGCGGCTGCCCGGCGCGATGCATCTTCTGCAGCCTGGATGTGATGGGGAAGGTTTGGAGGCCGCGCTCTCCGGAAAACGTCGTTGCCGAGATGCTTTGGCTTCAAAATGAACTCGGTGTCCGCGAGATATCCATCGAAGATGATAACTTCACTTTGGATCTGAATCGTGTCTCGGAGATATGCCGGTTAATGAGGGAGAAGGGAGTCCGTCTCCACTGGCAGCTTGCGAATGGCATCCGCGCCGATCGGGTGACGCGTGACCTTCTCGAGCAGATGAGAGATGCCGGGTGCTGGAAGCTTGCAATCGCTCCTGAGGTGGGGGACGACGCCAGCCGCAAGCTGATCCGCAAAGGCATAGCTTCCGAGCGTTTTCGGGAGGTTGCCGGTTGGTGCAGGGAGCTCGGCATTGTCTATTACGGTTTTTTCATGATGGGATTTCCATTTGAAACCAGGGAAATGGCGCAAAAAACCATCGACTTTGCAATGGAACTCGATCCTCTTTTCATGGATTTGTCCAAATTGCTTCCGTTCAAGGGAACGGCTGCCTATGGGATGTATTCGCTTGATCAGCAAAAAGAGCACGAAAAAAAACCGCACTATTACCTGAACCAGTTGAATGAGGACTGGGTTGATCAAATGTATGCCAGGGCTTATTGGAAGTTCTACATGCGGCCTCGAAAGATTATTGAAATCATCAGAGCAATCGGTTTGAGGTCGTTCCTTCGTCTTGTCCGCTATGGATTTGACATGTTGGTACTGCCGAACCTGGTTCGCGGTAGGAGTGACGATGCGGCTTCCCGCTAGGATCCTGGAGAACGGTGCATTCCTTTTCGAAAATCCCGGGCTCGTCCCGCGAATCGTCAAAAATTACCTTCTCACGGCGGCAGGCAGGCGTCCTCTTCGAACCGTCGACATCACGAATACTTACCGCTGCAATATGAGCTGTGCTCATTGCTATGCACGCGGTTTGGAAGCGTCCCCCAGGGTACGGACGCCGTTGAACGAGGAGCAGCTGCGAAAGGTCGTCGATGCCTGTATTGCTGAAGGAGCTGTGCACTTCAATCTTATCGGCGGAGAGCCCACGCTTGACAGTAATCTCATGCCGTTGCTCGAGTATATTAAGGCGCGAAAGGCAGTGGTCAGCCTGACTACAAACGGTTCATTGCTTTCGGAACAACTGGTCGCTGAGCTCCGGCGGCTCCGGTTGGATCTGGTGTTGCTCAGTCTGGATGGTTTGGATGACTCTGCCGAGAATTATCATGGGAACCCATTTCAAACTGGAGCCATGGCAGCTTTGGAGAATTGCCTGGCTCGGGGCCAGCGCGTGTATGTCAGCTCGATTTTGACGCCGCAAAACCTTCGCAGCGGCCAGTTTGCCCAATTGCTCACGTTTTGCGAGACGCGAAAGATTCTTTTGCATGTCAACCTTCCTGCGCTCTTCGGCGAGTGGGATGGACATCAGGAGGTGTTTCTGACGGACGAGGACAAAGCGGCGGTCCGGCGCGTCTTTGCCCATCGATATGTCAGGTCCTGTGAAATGAGCGCCTATTTCGGGAGTCGGTGCCGCTCCGGGATGGAAAAAGCGCACATCACTCTTTATGGCGATGTGATGCCTTGTACATTCGTTCCGATCAGCTTCGGAAATATTTTGACGGATGATCTATCAGCGATTCGGAAAAAAATGTTCGCGAGCCCTCTCCTGAGTCGTTCAGAAGAGATGTGTCTGCCGTCCACCAGTGCGAACTATTCGGAATTTTACCGCAGGAACCTTTCTGGCAAACAACTTCCGGTTTCGGTTGAAGAGCTTCCGAAATGAGATCCGACGTTCTTTATTTCTGTGTTCTGAATTCGTACGACAGGACCACTGGTGTTCACAACCGCGAGTGGCTGCCTCTTTGCTTTCTGAATTGCATTTCCATATTGAGGCGGAACGGCATTGAAGGCCGGCTGATCAACGAAAGCGAAATATCGGATCTCCCGGTCGGTAGCTCCATAGTCGTGACAACCGGTTCGATTGACCGGTGGTTCGCGCCTTCCATCCGGGTTGATGCGCTTTATCGATTTTGTGAGCGATATTGCGGAAGACATCGGGTCTTCTTGTCGGGAATCCACGCGACTCTTTTTCCTGATGTCCTGCTTGAAAAAACTCATGCTGCCGGGATCATCCGCGGAATGCCGGAAGCCGCAATTGAGAGTTTCTGCAAAACCGGCGTGCTTGCGGGTGATTTCAGAAGTTCAAGTCCTGACCTCTCGACATTCCCGGTCCCTGCGTTCGACCAGGTGAATGCTGGGCATTTTGCCTTTCGCGCGATGGGTTGGGAACGTTTCGGCGTCTTTGAATTTTCTCGAGGTTGCAAGGAGAGCTGCGATTTCTGCGCTAAAACATGTTTTTACGGCGATACCGATACATGCAAGACCCCAGAGGGAATGCTTCGGGAGCTGAAGATCGCTGTCGAGGAGCACGGGTTTCGTACCGGATATTTCATGGATATCTGTTTTCTGAACCATCGTTCAGCCGTCGAGCGGCTATGCGAGCTGCTTGCTGCCAGCAAGCTGGATTTCACCTGGGCATGCGAGACACGACTCAAAGATCTGGATGATGAAATACTGGATCTTTTGCACGCCGCAGGGTGCCGCATGATCGGTTTCGGCGTGGACGAGTTGAACGCAACAAGTGATTTGGTTGAAAAAATAGAAAAACGCGGAATTAAAACGTTGGCCTATTACATCGTGAGCGGATTGTTTGCCTCGCCCACTCCTGCGGATCAACGTGTTTTTGAGATGATGTGGAGTGTAGACTCCACCTTTGCCAACCCGCGGCGATTTTTGGATTTGAAAAATCATGCCTGGCTCGCAGAGGAAATTATCAAGGACGTTCCTTACAGACAGGATGAGCTGGACTTGAGAATACGGCGGGAGATCCTCCGCTTTCACCTGGCCCCGCGACGACTTTTCAGAATTCTCAAAGGTCTGGGCATTGCTAATACGGTGCGCGCGGCGCGAAGCTTTGGTAACCTGCTCCTGAGGAGATAAGGTGTCGAAGGCAGAACTTGTGGTCATCACGGGCGGAGCCGAGGGGCTCGGGCTTTCACTGGCTCGGCAATTTCTAGCCGACGGAAGTCAGGTGCTCATCACCAGTAGAGACCCGGCGAAGCTGGAGAGTGCGCGGATAGGTCTGGCCCAAATGGGCCAGGTGCTTACGTGCAAGCTTGATCTTCTGGATGGCCAGAGCGTGGATCTGTTTTGCGACTTCGTACTGTCCAGAATGTTCACGTCATTGGTTCTGGTGAATAACGCGGCAAGAGGGTTCGTCGGTCCGGCACTGTCCGCCACGGACGACGAAGTCCAGTCGATTTTGACTGCCGACTTCGCGGCCCATGTCAAAATCATCAGGAGGTTTTGGCCCAGGCTGCGGGAGGGCGGTGGTTTGATAAATATCCTCTCGGTACTTGCCATTAGGCCAATCCCCGATTGGGGCTTGTATTCCGCCGCCAAGGCGGCGTTCGCGAACTTCTGCGTAGCGCTTCAATCCGAGTTTCGACGTGATCGGGTATCGGTCTTGAATGTTTACCCCGGTAAGATCAACACCCGGTTCACCGAAAAATCAGGCGGCGATGAAAACAAGAAAGCCAGGAACGAACCCGGAGGGATATCTCCTGACGCCTTGGCAAAGCAGATCCACCGTCGATTCCGATCGAGGCCGAATGGCCAGCTCTATACGCCCATCAGCGTTCACGCCATCTATCTGCTTCATGCCTTATCGGCCACTTTCACAAGTCGGCTACTGGAACTTCTCGTCGCGCGAAAATGAGCGAAGAAAGTCGTCCTCAAATCGTCCTGATTCGTCCGCCGCTATGCATAGCGAAATCCACGATCGCGCTTCGGGACGGACTTCCCTCGCTTTCGCTTGCTTTCCTTTCCGCTGCAGCGAAGGGAGCGGGATATCGAGTTCGGGTGATTGATGCGTTCATCGAGGGTCATGACCAGGTTCGATCAGACTCTGACGGGGTTGTGAACATCTTTGGAATATCGATCGATGAAATCGTTCGAAGGATTCCAAAGGGTACGCCGGTCATCGGTCTCTCCCTCATGTATACGCACGAGAACTTTCTGTACCGGGAGCTTATAACTGCAATATCCCGGGCCCATCCGGAATCAGCGGTCCTGATTGGTGGCGAGCATGCGACGTTTTTTTGCGCCGATCTGCTGTCGGAGTTCCCGTCGATCAAGGCTGCGTGCATCGGGGAAGGGGATGATACGCTGGTCGACCTTCTTGGAAATGTTTTGAGCGGCTTTCCCGTGCTGGCCGATATTGCAGGTATTGCTTACATGCGCCAAGGGCAGCTTTGCACCACTCCAAGACGAGATCGTATCCGGGATTTGACACGACTACCGCTTCCGGATTGGGACGCCTGCGGAATCGAGCGTTACCTCGATAATCATATCTCGCTCGCTTTGCTGGGAAAGCGAGTGATTCCCGTTCTTGCCAGCCGGGGTTGTCCTTACCGCTGCACTTTTTGTTCAAATGAACGCTTTTGGGGCGGGACCTGGTGCGCTCGTCCGATCGATCAGGTGGTATCCGAGATTGAGGAATACATAGAGAAATATCGGGTCGAAGCAGTTGATTTCTACGATCCTTCGCTTGTGGTGAACAAGCAATGGATCAGGGATTTCGCAAGCGAGCTGATTCGCAGAAAGGTGCGGGTTTCCTGGGAGATGCCGATAGGTACACGAGCGGAGTCCTTTTCCAGGGACATTCTGCGTCTTCTCAAGGAGAGTGGATTATCCCGGCTGAACTACGCACCCGAGAGCGGTTCCGAGAAAGTAATCAGAGCCATCAAGAAGAATCTCGATCCGGTGCAGATTCTTCGATCCATGAGGGAGGCCGTTCTTGAGGGACTTTTCGTCCGCGCGCATCTGATCATGGGGACGCCGGACCAGGATTATGGTGACGTCTTCAGGGATTTCGTTTTCATCTCGAAATCCGCGCTGATCGGGGTTCACGACATATCGATTTTCCCGTTCGTGGTCTTTCCTGGCACAGAAGCTTACGAGGACATGAAGAAAACGGGCTTGATTGATTCCGAAGCATTCCGAAGAACGCTGAAAACGAATTCAACCTCGAACCCGAAAGGGTCGTATACCTGGAACAGGCGTTTCAGTGGTTCGATGGTTTACCGGATTTCCATTCTCTTGATGCTTTATTTTTACTTTCTTCAATATTCGCTGCGCCCCTGGCGAGTCTTTGGAATCATCTCGAATATCATTCGTAAGCGCTCCGTGACGTCCGTGGATCGCTTCGTCTATTATCTTCTTTCCAGAAAAAGAGCTCTCAGGACTTTCGTGGACTGACTGGTGCTTCAGCGA
>MEPR01000034.1:3084-21948 GCA_001769835.1 Bdellovibrionales bacterium GWB1_55_8 | reverse complement strand
TTTTAGCTTACGATCCACCCGGATCAAATACTAAACGAGGTGAACCCCGATGGCGAATTCAAAAAACGTATTCAGTGCAACAGACTCCAATTTCGAAACGGAAGTACTTAAATCGGAACAGCTGGCCATCGTGGACTTCTGGGCCGAATGGTGCGGACCCTGCCGCATGCTGGCCCCGACATTGGAGGAAGTGGCAGGCGAGTTCGAAGGCAAACTGAAAATATTCAAAGTGAATGTCGATGAGAATCCTGCAACACCCGCTCGCTATCATGTGCGGGGAATCCCCACGATGATTCTCTTTAAGAATGGTACGCCAGTCGACCAGCTCGTCGGCAATCATCCGAAATCGTCCATCGTTCAGACTATTCAGAAGCATCTCTGATCCGACCTGGAACTCAGCTCTATGGGAAGTGAACGGCGGAACCCTCACGGGTGCGCTTCCGTTTGGCTTTCTATGTTGACCCGCCTCGCGAATTCGGTATTCTTAAGTTAAGGAATTCAATTCATTTTTTGATTTGGCGAGTTCTGAGAAATTCTCAGCCATTTTTAAAGCTTAAAAGGAGCTGGCTCAATGGAATACCCGAGCTTCATGCAAAACGCAATTTCAGCATTCCAGGCAGGCGGTCCATGGATGATCGCTATCGCCGTGGCGCTTGCGATCTCCATCGCCTTCACGCTGGAGCGCTTTCTCAGACTCTTCTTCCAATACAATGTGGACGGCACCTCCTTCATGTTTGAGGTCCAGAAATACATTCTGGCCAATGATCTCGATGGCGCCATCCGACTCTGCAACGGCGCTGGCAAGGCGGCACTCCCGAAAGTCCTGAAAGCCGGCCTTCAAAGAGCCTCCCGTGACGAGACGCAGATTCAGAATGCGATTGACGCTGCAAGCCTTGAAATGATTCCAAAACTGGAACGCCGTCTTTCCTATCTCGCACTGATCGCGAATATCGCCGTTCTGCTCGGTTTGCTCGGCACCGTGACCGGTCTGATCAAATCGTTTGCGGCCATCGCACTTGCTGACCCGGCTCAACGCCAGGCGATTCTTTCTGCTGGTATCAGCGAAGCCATGAATGCCACCGCCTTCGGACTTGTCACGGCCATCTTCACGATGGTGGTGCATAGCGTCCTCTCGAACAAGGCAAACAAGATTCTGGAAGAGCTGGACGAGTTCGGAGTGAAGCTGCTCGACCTGCTGTCGGCGCGCAAGTACCGGCAAACATCCCAGAAAAGCGATTGAACGCAAGAATGGACAGGAGCTGAACGCGTGCTCAAACGCCCGAGTTCCCGCAGAAGATCCAATAAGGACACAGTCGAGCTGAACCTCGTCCCCTTCATCGACGCCATGGTGACGTTGATCGGGTTCCTGCTCTTCACAACCTCGCTTATGGCGATCGTGAGCATTGAGTCCCCTTTTCCGATCGCGAGCACGCAACTCACAAAGGCGAAGCTCAAGGAAAAACCTCTTCAACTCACCTTGACCATTCGTGACGGCGAATCCCAGATATGGAGTCCGTTTGACCGGATCAAGTCCAGGAAGATTCCACATTCCGAGGAAGGACAGCCGGATGTACCCGGAATCCACGCAGCGATGACCGAGATCAAACAGCAGTTTCCGCTGGAAACGAAGGTGGTCGTGGTTCCCTCAGCAGGAACCAGCTACGATGTATTGATTTCCGTCATGGACAGCGTGCGAACGGTGGATGCGACCGATCCTCCCATCTTCATGAAAAACCCGGCGACTGGAAATGACGAACTCGTGAAAACCCTTTTCCCCGAAGTCGTATTCGGGAACCTGCTCGGAGACAGCTGAAATGGCGTTCCGTTCGATTCGCTCGAGACGAAACAAGAAGAAGCTGACCGGAGGATTTGAACTCCAGCTCACACCGATGCTCGACGTACTCACGATCATCGTCGTATTCCTGCTGAAGAGTTACTCCGCGAGCACTAACAGTTTCACAACGGTTCCCGGACTGAAGCTTCCGGTTTCAGCATCTCCCGACTCTCCTCCGGACAGTCTGCAACTCGTCATCACCCCTGAAGCCATGACCTTCGAGAACGAACGAATTCTGGATTTCGTTCTGACCGATACGGCAGTAGGTGCTGAGGAAACGATTTATCAGTTCAAGCGTACTGACCTCGACGAGGGCGGACGTCGAATTGTTCCTCTTTATGACGCCTTGCTCAAAGCCCGCGATAAAGCCGAAATTCTGCGCGCCAAGTCAAATCAGCGTGACGAAGACGGGAACCCGCTTCCATTCGAAGGGGTGCTGGCGATCCAAGCGGACAAACAGGTGAAATACGATACGCTTCGGCGTATCATGTACACAGCGGCCACGGCAGGCTATCCGGTTTTCCGTTTCCTGGCCGCCAGGAAAGACATCTGAACACTCTATCGCGGAACAAATGCTGAACATCATCAAGGAACAAAAAGGTGCGGCTCTCGTGGTTCAGTTCATCGGTGCGGTCGATGAGTCGGCCGATCTTCCGAAGTTACTCGGCCCGCCCCCTTCCGAACTTGTCATCAATACCCGGCAGGTCACGCGGATCAACTCCAATGGCGTGAAGCAGTGGATCCGCTACATGCAGCAGGCCAAGGACAACGGCACCAAGCTTCATTTCGTCGAATGCGCGGTTCCGATCGTGCAACAGATCAACTTCATCCAGAACTTCACGGCAGGGGGCGCTGTCGAATCGGTTTTTGTGCCGTTTGCCTGCACTCAATGCAAAAAAGAGCTCGTGGGCCTGTTCACGACCGAGGCCCTGAGAAAAGCCAATGCGAAGCTGCCTTCCCTGAAATGCTCGGCATGCGGGGGCGCCGTCGAATTTGACGACATCCCCGAAGAGTATTTCGGTTTTCTTTCACGCTCCTAACTCCAAGCGCCTAGCGGCTCACGAACTTGAAGGGATAGGACACCTGAACAACACCTGCACCTCGCGGTACCGGGAACTGAATTCGCCGGATGACCGAGAGGATACAGGCTTCCGCATTCGAGTTCTTCAGCGAACTCGACGCGATCCCTGCCTGAGCCACCTTACCGGTTGAGCCAATCACGAAACTCGTGCCTACACGCCCGGCGATGTTCGGGGACTCTGCATTCAGCTCCCGCTCGTAACAAAGCCGAAATTCATCTCGATGCGCGAGCAGCGCCGCTTCTACCGCATCAGCGTCGATGGAACCCATCACCACGGCTTCCTCCGGACCACCACTACGAATGACGACCCGAGCCTGTCCTCCGACAATACCGGTCCCGGAGCCTGCCGCCCCCATTCCGGTTCCGACTCGCCCGCCGCCACGGCCTTTATCACTCAAGCCGCCAAGCGATTCGGCCGTGCCGCCGCCACCCGAACCGGAGCCCGAAAGCGCAAGACCGCCGGAGCCGACGGTGTTGAAACCCCCGAAGCCCATGAGTTTTTCGCCACCCTTTCCAAGGCGTGCGGAACTGTTTCCCAGGATATTCTCGATTTTACCGCTCGCTGACTTCAGGAAGTCGACATTGCCCTCATCGGCGACCTGGCTGTTTCCTGAGCCGCGTCCTGCGCCACCCTCAGGCGAGGGCCGGAACGCCTTGGATTGCGGAGTCTGGGTCTTGGCCTGAGCTTTCGGGGTACCTCGGCTACCTTCTTTTCCCTTGGCTCGCGCGCCTTCACCTTCTTTTGCCCGGTCCTGGGCGACTTTGGAACCGCCTCCGGATTTCGCGGGAACCGTCGTGTTCGCTTTCTTCTGCTCGCCGCCCTGGAGAATTTTCGGGACCGGTTTGGTCTGAGTTGAAGCCTTCGGAGTGATGTCGAGCTTCGTCACTTTAGGCTTCGGAGGTTCAACCTGTTTTTCCCTTGGTTTCACCTCAGCCGTCACCTGCTTCACCGGTTCGCGCGGGACGGGCCTTTTGAATTGGGTGTACTTCTCAGGCTGGTAAAGGATCGTCGCGATTCGCTCCGGAATCTGCTCGGCTTCAATATTTGCCGGCACATGCGCACTGAGCAACGAGAATACGATGAGCCCCGTCAGTAACATGGACGAGACGAAAATTTTCGTGAGCAAAGGGTCACGCTCGAGCATCTTGCCGGTGCGGAGTCTCGGAGGGGCTGCCGTGAAGCTCAGATAAAAGCTCACATCATCGACCGATATTTTCGCGAATCCGTCCCTGGCCAGCGTCACCTGCTGGCCGAATCGGCTGAGCGGTTGAATTTCGCCATTGGCGAAAATAACACCCTTCATCCGCGGGTCGATGTTCAGGACGTAGGTCTCTCCAAGACGACTCACCAGCGGGTGAACTCGCGAAGAAAGCACTGAAGGAATCGCGAAATGGCATTCGCGGCGATCACCGATCAGCACGGCTTTTTCCTGAACGAAGTGCGCTACGTCCAGAATCACCTCGCTCCAGGACATCACCACCTCGAGCGCCTGCTTTTGCGTCGGACGGAAGTCAAAGATCTGCTGCACGTCCCGCTCGCTCTCAAGCAGGAGCGGCGTGAAATCCTCCGCAGGATTCACGAAGAGCTTTCTTCCCTCGCTCTGCCAGAACCGCTCGCGGTCGGCGGCAAGTGCACTTTCGATCCGGAACTCGAGTTCGCGTGATCCTATGATGATCTTGTCGCCTGGATTCATTCCTTGCGTGACGACTTTTCGACCGTTCACGAAAACGCCGGTCTCACTGGCAAGGTCATAGATCGTTGCGGTGGTTCCGGAGAATTCAATCACGGCATGAATGGGCGCGATACCGTCGCCCACGAGGCGAACATCCGCGGAGACCACCGATCCTAATACGATCCGCTCTTTGTCCAGACGCAGAACCCGGTCCGGCCCCTGCGTAAGAACTACAACATTACGATCCAGCTTCTGGCGCTCCGGCTTTTTTTCTGTGACGGGCTTCACGCCCTTGCCGGTTTCCTTTTCCATAAGGATCTCCTCAATCTTCCCTCTGGAGCTCCAAGCTCCAGTTCTCTAAACCTGTAACTACTTCGTCAACACTGCGTCCCTGAGCATCTCGCGGTGAAAATTCTTTCGACGCTTCACAAGTGAATCAAATTTCTCCTCGGAGCGATGCTGGAAATAGAACTCTCCGGGATTCCTCATTTCACCTTCGATTTGGGCGCCCTCGAAATCGAGCTCCGTCTTCTTAGGGTACACTACTCGCGGCTTCTCGGCAGCGATGGCCGCCTCAACCCAGACAATTCCGGCGGCAAAAGCGAAACCGCTCAGAGCGACCAGGATGAACACCACGAAAGCCGTTCGATAGAGATAGTTCATTTTTTCTTCTTCCATAAGGTGCAAATTCCCAGAAGGTGCTCCACTGAACGTTTTTCGAATCCATGGAGCGTTTTCTTGTCCAGGTCCTCCAGCCGGTCCAGGCATTCCTCAGCGCCGTCGACGCCGCCCCATGAATGCCGGGCAGCCTCGTGATAAACAGCGGTGAAATCCGAACTCGAAGCCCCTTTTTCCGCGGCCTTGCGGAACTCCGAAATCGCATTTGATGTCTCACCCAGGCCTTGAAGAGCGACCGCCAGCCCTTGATGAGCGTCCCCCGAGGAGTCTTTCGCGATCACCTGCTCCCAAAGCGGCCGGGCCTTCGAGAAAAGGCGGTAATAATTCAGCAGTGAAGCCCGGTTGAATTTGGCAGGAATGTAAAAAGGCTCCTGTTTCAAGGCTTCGAGCAGGAGCTGCGAAGCTTCCGCGGCACGTATCCAGTCTTCCTGCCCTGTCCCGCTCAGCTCGACCACCGCCCGATTGTTGAGCGCAGCCGGATTTTTCGGATTCAACGAAAGAGCCCGCTCATACGCAAGCTTCGCGAGTTGAGACTTGCCGTCGCCCCAGAGAAGATTGCCGTAGTCCACCCATGCGTCGGCGTCCCGGGGATTTCCCAGTAATTTCCCACGCACATTCTCGAACGCTTTTTCTTTTCCGATTTCCCCGCCATCGGCAGCGAGTCCCGCAATACGGAACTTGCCCTGGGGGCCTTGAGCCCTACCAGGAACCTGGATCCGGGTGTCGGCCAGGTGGTCGGCCAGTTCCGGAAGAGCCGGACTCAGCGCTTCGGCCGCCACCGCATTGGCGTAACCATCACTCCAGGTGACAATCGCTTTTTTCCTCAGGGGCGTGCTGATGGTTTCCAGGTTCTTGCGAAACTGGGTGATCGCTTCGGCGTTATAGGACGCGGGCGGAGAAATCGCATCCACATCATGAGCAAACTGCATCGCCCATGAAGCGAGCTTGCCCAAAGCGGCCACCGCCCAAGGCCCCCCGGCTTCCACGGCTGACATATAAGCCCGGCTGAGTGGCTCAAGGAATCCGAGCCGCTCGTTCATCGCCCTTTTAAGAACCGCCTCGGGCAGCTCGAGCTTCTCGAACCGCGTACCGGATTCCACCCAGTCAGCAAGCTGGTATCTGGCGTATGCCACGTAAGCAGACGATGGATCTGATTTTGAATTCTTGCGAAGGGCCACTTTCCTGAGGAGCGCCTGGGCATGCGCCTGATCCTTGTTCTTCAGGAAAAGTTCCGCAATACGAATCCGGCAAAGGGATTCATATTGATCAGGACCCTGCGCGCAGAGTTCGAAACTCTTCCGCGCTTCGACATCCTTGCCCAAGGCCTGTTGCAGCAGGCCGAGCGTAAGAGCCGCCTTCCAACGTCCTTTGGCTTTTGGAAAACTTGCCAGATAATTCTTCCAGGCGCGCTCCGCCCTTGCCACGTCGGGCATCGCTTCCCAGATCCGCGCTGCGGTTTCGAGCGACTCCGGGTCCTGAAGCTCTTTGGCGATGCGTTCAAAAATCCGGGCTGACTGGTCCTGCTTGCCCTGAATCAGAAGAGTGGTGGCTGCCAGACGCGCGTGTTCAGCCGCACCTGTGGCTCCCGGGAAACGCTTGACCCATGCTTGAAGCGTTCTTTCCAGGGAATCGACGTCTCCTGCTCGAAGGTACGCGGCGACTGCACTTCCAAAAGCCTTTTCAGCGAAATCCCTGCGACTCGCGCTCGCCGCCAAAGCCTCGTATCCCTTGCCAGCGGACGCATAGTCCTTATCCTCTTCGTTGCGCGCGATGCGCCAGATCCGGATCCGTTCTTCCTGCTCTTCCAGCTGCGCCTTGAGCTTTCCTCTGCCGGTTTCCTTATCGGCGACGAGAAGCGCTTCATTTGCCCGGAGAGCCCCCAGCGTTTCCACGAGATCGTCGATTCGCGAGGACTCCGCTTTTGCTATAGCGGCGCCCTGGGGAAGATGATCCGAGACGATCTGAAGCCAAAGACGCGCGGCAACCAGTGCCTGCGGAGTCTTGGGCCAGCTTTCAATGAT
Source organism: Bdellovibrionales bacterium GWB1_55_8 (assembly GCA_001769835.1). GTDB lineage: Bacteria > Bdellovibrionota > UBA1018 > UBA1018 > UBA1018 > GWB1-55-8. The sequence goes on along the minus strand of MEPR01000034.1, from coordinate 14,661 downwards.
TTTCCTGCTTCGTTTGATCGCTTCCGGATGAGTCTCCGAATATCCCCCGAACACCTGCGCCGCTTTCAGCGCTGCCTCGCGAGCTTCAACCGTGCCGCTCAGGGCCTCCTGCAGGCGATCAGAAGCCTGCACGTATTCCTTCTCAAGTTCGGACGGTTCTTTCCCGCTCTTCTTCTGCCCGTTTTTGGCGTTGTCGCGGATCGCCTCGGCAAGGCTCGAAGTCCAAAGCGCCCCTGCCTCCTTGGCATACCGCTGATCGCGTGAATCGAGCACCTGGCGATAAAGCGCCGAGGCGTCCCCTGATTTCCCGAGTTCGCGTTTCACTTCGGCGAGATACATCCTGATTTCAGGCGTTTCGTTTCGCGGATCATCTTTGGCAAGAAAGTGCTGCAAATAGGCTTGATAGTAAGCTTCCGAAATTTCAAGTTCTGAACGGTTCGACTTTTTTCGAAACTTCTCGTGATGCTCGGTGGCCGTCCTCCGGATCATGGCGCGAAGATTCTGCGCGGCAACCCGGGTCTCCTCCTCCCCGCCGTCCTTTAAATCACCTTGAAGCCGCTTAAGGGCATTCTGGTAATGTCCACGCCTGAGATCGAGGTCAACGAGTTTCACGCGCACCCGGAATGCAGCCTCGCTGTCCGGTTGTGTCTTCAGAAGTGATTCGTAGACCTGCGTGGCTTTTGCGGGCTCGACATTGCGCTCGTACTGCTTTCCAAGCTTCTCGAGAACCCCTGGGTAAAAGGACTTGTCCCCGGCCACATCCTGGAAGTAGGCGATCGCCTCATCCACCTGACCTGACTCCGTCATGAAAACAGCCATGTCGCGAAGAGATTCTTCACGGAGGGAAAGAAATTTCTCACCACTTTTGCCGGAAGCTTCGACGGCCTGCTTCAACGTGCCGACGGCGCGACCGTATTGTTTCGTACGATAGTAACTCCACGCGAGCTTATGCAACGTTCTCGGCAGATCATCGGCCGTACTGCGCTTGACGGCCATTTCATAATAAGCCTGTGCTTTGCGGAAATCCCCCCGGGAGAACGAATCCTCACCTAATTCCCGATAAGCTTCCGACGCAAACGGACTTGCGGGAAACCGCTGAACGAGATTCCGGAAATTATCGGCGCTCTTTTTCCGGTCACCGAGTTCTGAATAGCTGAAACCAAGGAAATAATAAATCTGGTCGAGCTTGCCGCGCCCGATGCCGATCTTCAGAACTTCATTGCAAGCCTTGATTCCGGCCGAAAGAAACGGCCGGGAATGGCTGCGATCAATATACTTGTCGGATTTCCCGCGCTCGAGTCGTTTCTCATGTGCGCGGCCTTCCAGCAGGAAAGCGGCCCGGTACGCCTCAACATAGATCTCAGCAAGCCTGAAATAAAGATCGGCTCGGCGGTTTTTCGCAAGCCTTCTGCCCAGGGCGATTCGGAGCTGCGTGATCTCCTGCTCACGAAGTTCCCGGACCCGGACTTCCTGGGAGCCCTCGGCGCTTTTCAGCTCCGCGCCGGAATAAGGCGCAGCGCTCGTCGGCGCAGGGAATGTTATACCGGCAACGCTCCCGGCGACCGCGCAAAGAACCGCCAGAGCCACCATCGACCGGGACCGCCGGCGCTGCCGCGCCTCACTGATCACGATCGCCTTTGCCACACTCGGACTCGAGTCCAAAGACATAATCCCCCAGCTCGTCATTCCAGAATTCGCCGTTAAATGACCAGTAATACTGATAACTGCGGCGTGAGGGTTCAACATCCCCTCGCTCCCGCTCACCATCCTTCGTGGACGCGTTTCTCACTTGAAGCCGGTCTTTCGCCTGCTTCAGCATTTCAAGCTTGATGAAGGCCATCTTCTCGAAATCTGAAATCAGCGCTGAATGGTAGTCCAGCAGACTGTTCTTCACGAAAACGCCCCCAAGAAGCTGAATCGTGCGAAGTCGCCATTGAAGCACCTGCTCAGCGAATCCTGAAAACCCGCCGCCGCCGGTGCCCTGCCTTCGAAGACTGACGAGCTCTGCTGAAATCTCACGCTCCGCTTTCAGCAAATTCCGGAAATACGGACTCCGGACGAAACGATTCATCATGCGATAGAGATCGCTTTGAGTGTAAAGCGGCGCCTGAACCGCTTTCCGCCCGAGCTCATGAAATGCCATGAGATTCAGGGAATTCTTTTCAACGAAACGCTTCACCTCTTCCCCGACACGGGTGTAATTCGCGTTGAACTCGTTGACCACATCGTTCGCATCCGAATAGAGACACATCGCAAGATAGGATTGCGAGCGAAGGACATCCACTTCCGGATTGAAAACAAACTTCAAAGCGGGACTTTTGTAAGACACCAGCTTGCCGAGCGTCCGGTTGTACTCTTTGCGCGCGAACGAGTTCCAGGCCTGCTCAAAGAGAACATCAGGCCAGACAATGCTCATCTTTGAAATACGGTCGTACGCCCGGTCCGCATCGTCAAAACGATCCATGGCGTAAAGTGTCCGTGCTTCGCCAGCCAGGCAGCGTGCCCTGAGGTCATCCGATTCACGAGGCTCGCGTCCACCGGCAAGATCGTCCGCGCGTCGCTGACACTCGCGAAAATCCTGCACGGCCAGCTCATTCTTGCCCTGAAGAGCATAAGCTGAAGCACGAAGCTGGAGCACCACGGGCCAGAGTCCCGTGCCTCTCTGAATTCCATTGAAGTACCCGACGGCGCTTTCTTCCTTGCCTGACAGCAAAGCCTCCTTGCCGAGAGAGTAAAGATACGCGCTTCGATTCTGCGGATTGTAATCTCCGTATGACGTGTGGCGGATCAGATACTTTCGCAGCAGGTCGCCACCGACGTGAACAAGAAGAGCTTCCGTTTCACCCAATACCCGCCGGATGGCCGCTTTATTTCCGCTCTGAAGCGTCCTGATGAAAAAATAAGAGGCTGAATTCGGAAGTCCGGCACGCATGAGCGACAGGGTGATCCAGGAATAGGCCTCCGGCCGAAGTCCCGAATCCTCTTCGTTCGCGGAAAAAGCATATCGGGCGGATTGAAGATACTGACCGGAACGATAGGCGCTCTCGGCGCTGCGCAGAAAATCCGACGAACTGGCGGCGGAAGCGCCTGATGCGCCAAGCAGGACCGCTCCTGACACCATCCAGAGCCGAAAACGGCTGGAACGAAGCATTCTGCCCTCCGCTCGATATGCCCGCATCAGAGCCGGTACCCCAGGCCTACGCCGAAGTTATAATTCGAAAACCAGGTACTTGGACCCGTGGTGCCCATGAGGGGCGAACGGTAAAACGCGCCCATGAAATCCAATCGCACGGTCCAGGATTGTGACAGATGATATTGGTGGCCGGTTCCGGCGAAAAAAGCCGAGAGGTTCTGATCCACGAATTGCGCCGCGCTTCCGGCAACCGTCCTCGTATCCAATGCGGTCTGCATGGTTCCGATCCCGCCGGAGAAGTACCAGTCAAAATAGAGAATCTGATTGAAGACATTGATTTTCGCGTACCACGGCACCCAATGCGCAAGCAGTCCGGCCTGCGAACGGACCTCACGAACCACGGGCAACGCATTCGGCGCAGAGAGCTGAAGCGCCTCGAATGTTGCGTTCTCTCTGTTCGAACTCATGCTGTAAAAGGCTTCAAAACCGATGGAATCTGAAACGTAATAAGCTACGCGAGGTTCTAAAACGGTACTCGTGCGGTAAGGATTCGATGCTCCCATCCCCCCCATGGCGCTCACCAGCAGGCGATTGGCTTTGGAGTAGCGTCGATTCTGAAGCACATAAATCTTCTTGTCGGGATCGAGCCAGTTGAAGCTGTACTCATCTGATCCGGACTTGGATTCAGAGGCCGCATCCGCCCAGCTCGCCGCCAGGAGCGTGAGCCAAAGCACCGCGAATCCCACCACCGCAACGCGCATTCCCCATGCGCGAAGCGCACCGGGACTGGGTCCGGCTGGCTGAGCAGACGATATCGAGGCCGATGTGGACTGCAAGTTGCCTTCGTGGCGATTTCCTTGGTTTGTCATGGTCTTAACCATGTTACCAAGTCGGCCACCTTCAGCAAGCTTTTTGGCGACTCAATGCCGCCACCGTCAAATCATTGACTACGAATTCCAGAGAGGAATGCGCGCGACGAACAGCTACTTAGCGGAAAAGTCCGCCATCAAAGTGACCGGCAAGATAGCAGGTCGCATCGGGTTCACCGATCGGACGTTCCGCGATCTTGCTCTCGGTGCCGTCCTTTTTTCCGCGCTGATACTGTTCCACGCACTCCTGGCCCGCGATGTCAGTCCGACCTTCCCGCGCGCCGACGCGAAGAGCGGAGAGACCCGCAAGGTACCCCGAGTTGTAGCAGGCGGTTCCGGCACTCAATGAAGAAGCCTTCAAACCTTCCTGGTAGGCGTCATCAAAGTCGCCTTCGCAATCGAAGATAACAGGCTGGGTCATCAGCGATTTCCCTCGCTGGATGCCCAGATCGTAACAAAACGGGTCCGCCAGATTCGGGCGAACATCAATGCTTCGAAATCCGGCTTCAATTCCGCGTCCATAACTGTCCACGCGGTAACCACGCGAGCACCAGGGGTCGTAAGCTTGCGCCTGAATGGAAGGCAAAATTCCCAAAACCAGCAATAGAAGCGAAGCAGCCCGCATAAGTTCTCCTCGGTTGCGAGGGGCTTATCAACTTTTTCGCTGCGCGTCAAGTACGGGAACGAACAAGAGGGCTCGCCGTCCAGGTCGCGGCCGACACACTACCTGAGCCGGTCGCCAAGGGAGATAATCATCCTGGTATCTGCTAAGGTATCGGGGGGTTTGTATGGGGAACCGCGGAAATCTTGCTCGCGCGAACATTGCGGCATTTAGTCTGCTTGTACTACTGACAAGCTGCCGGGAAATCACCATTCTCCAATCGGACATCGCGGCTCCGGGCGCTCCTGATACAATCGCGCCAGGAGAACCTGATGCGACCCCGCCTGATACCGAGACCACCACTCCAGCTCCAAAACATTCAGTGTACCTGGATTTCGACGATTTTCCCGTGACCACCGGATCAGTACCCGGAAACGCCCCTGGCTGGCTCTATAGCTCTCGGGCGACAAACGATTATGGAATCACCGAGTCCGCCAGCAGCGGATGGAGAAGTTCCACGACTTTGCCCGACGGCATCCATTGGTTCTTTGATTTCAACCGAAACAACGTCTGCTACGACCACATGTTCGGCGACACCTACGGCTACATGGACATTACGGCATCCGGTCACACAGGAAACGCCTTGCGCAATGTCATCACCGGCGGCAGAGCGATCTCATCCGTGAGCGGCGCCTGCCCGAACCCGCCATCAGGGACTCAACTCTACAACAAAGAATCCTTCACCGATCCCAGTCAGATTTTTACCGGCGCGAAAATCGGAACGTCTTACATCTATTTCAAACGCATCACCGCAATAGGCGGTTCGAGAGTCACAAGACCTTTCGATGTCGTCGCTGGTGCAAACCGGATGTCCGTTTACGTGCAGCTACCGGGAGAAACCAGCAACGGTACGGGAGGATATGGAGTTCCCCCTCATCAGACTTATCAAGCCGGCGTATTCCGGGACGGTAACAGTACCGGTTACCATCACTACATGAATTTCTACACTCAAGGCGGAGGCTGGACCAAGATCCAGATCGAGGAAACGACCAACGGGGATAACGGCGGCAACGGAGCGACCCGGCACATTCCGGGCCTCCTGGAATCCGTATGGCAGTTTTATTTCACGACATTGCCCCAATCCGGAATGGCAACCCCCCCTTGGGAAATCAAATTGGACAATTTCGTTTTTGAAGAGGATCCGTACGCGCCGCAGAACAATGAAACCATTTCCAATATCGCGCTTCTGTTCAAAGACGCTTCGAAAACCTTCGAAATCTCCTTCAACGATAAGTATAAAAACAAGGCTGAATCCCATGCCACGTTTGAGCTCAGATACTCCTCCATTCCCATCACCAATGAGAATTGGAGCAATGCAACCCCCGCTCACATCCTCGCTGACAGCCGGTTTTCAATTCAGGCCAGGACGGATGGGAAATTCCAGAAAGCCACTTCGTATTATCAGGGGGTATGGGCGCCTTTCAGCTTGTCCCCTGAGGACACGGAAGACCTGACCCCCGGTCAGACCGTCTATTTCGCGATCAAGGATATTTCACAGGTCGGAGTGAACTCTCAGGTACCCATGGACGGAATCAATGGCACCTGGGGAGTGAGAAAGGGAGGACGCCCTTACGACACCCTCCCGAGTGCATTCGATTACGCCAAGGATCAACCCGCGTTACCTTACATCAAGAGAATCAGCTACACGTTGAGCACAAACTGAAGCGAGCGGCTCAACGTTGAAAATTTATCTGAAGAATTTCGGATTCATCAGATTTTCGATCGAGAGAACCTGCTCCAGCTTTTCCTTCGAGATCAGGCGGCGCTCAAGCACCAGATCGGAAATGGACCGTCCCGTCGCAAGCGCGTCTTTCGCGATCTGCGTTGTCTGCTCATAACCCAGTACCGGGTTCAGCGCGGTGACGATGCCAATGCTGTTGACGACCATCTTCCGGCAGTGTTCCCGATTCGCGGTGATTCCATCCACGCATTTCACCGCGAGCGTTTCGCAGGCCCGCGACAACATCTCAACTGATTGAAACAGATTGTAGGCGATCACAGGCTCCATGACGTTAAGCTGCAGCTGGCCACCTTCGGCAGCAAGACTGATGGTCAGGTCGTTTCCGATCACCTGATAAGCCACCTGATTGACGACTTCCGGAATGACCGGGTTCACCTTGCCCGGCATGATCGAGGACCCCGGCTGCATCGGCGGAAGATTGATCTCGTTCAATCCACAGCGCGGCCCGGAGGAAAGGAGCCTCAGATCGTTGCAGATCTTCGAAAGCTTCACGGCAACGCGCTTCAATACACCGGAAATCTGAACGTATGCACCCGTATCCCAGGTCGCCTCGATCAGATTGGGGGACGTGACCACGGGAACTCCCGTGATCTCCCGAAGATACTTGGTCACGAGCCCGGTGTACTCCGCTGGCGCGTTGATGCCGGTCCCGATGGCCGTCGCGCCGAGATTAATTTCAAGCACGAGGGCTTGTGCTTCCTTCACGCGAAGGACATCTTCACCGATGGTGGTGACGAACGCCCCGAACTCCTGCCCGAGAGTCATCGGCACGGCATCCTGAAGCTGCGTGCGCCCCATCTTCAGAACATCATTAAATTCGGCGGACTTCCGAGAAAAGGAGCTTTGCAGCAGCTCCATGTTCTTCATCAGGCGATCGAGAACCGGCTTCAGCGCAAGTCGAAAGGCCGTGGGATAAGCGTCATTGGTGGACTGAGAGCAGTTCACATGATTGTTCGGATGACAGTGCTGATACTCTCCTTTTTTATGGCCGAGGATTTCGATCGCGCGATTGGCGATCACCTCGTTGGCATTCATGTTGGTCGAGGTGCCCGCGCCCCCCTGAATCACGTCGACGACAAACTGATCGTGAAATCTTCCATCCACGATCTCATCGCAGGCTTTAGCAATGGCTTCGGCGATCGCGGGAGGAACAACGCCGAGCTTGGCGTTCGCCAGAGCAGCGGCTTTCTTCACCTGGGCCAAAGCAGAGATCAATTCAGGCACATGGGAGATCGCGACACCGGTAATATGAAAGTTCTCGGTCGCGCGAAACGTCTGAATGCCATAATAACAATCCGCAGGAATCTCACGATCTCCGAGCAGGTCATGCTCGACTCTTGGCGTCATAAATTCTCTCCAGCTTATTCTGTGCCTGTTTCCGTTTGTTGAATGAGGCCACACTATAGTTCAGGCGCGCGCCTCTGAACAGACGCTTTTGAACTCACAAAACGTGCAGGAACTGCCGGGACGGGCAACTCCGGCGAGTCCGTTCGCGATTTCCGAAGCCTGCGAGGCCAACTCAGTTGCCAAGCGCTGGTCAAACGGGATTTCGAGTTCCTGCACGCCGCGCGGATGAATATTCACAAGGATCAACGTGACCTGTTCCTGCTGAAGCTCTGGCTCGAGCAAAAGCGCGGCTTCACCATACAGCAGCATCTGTGTTCGATAAGCTTCAAGCAGGCGCTCAGGCCCGCGAGGTCCGGAAGTCACCTTGAAATCCACGACTGACAGCCGGTTCGGAACGCCTTCCCTCGTCTCGATCAGGACACGATCCATCGATCCAACAAAGACTTCGTCTCCAACCGGGGCTTCGAAGGCCAGCTCTGCCCGAACCAGAAATCCACCGTGGGGCGCAGATGCCCGCATGAAAGGAGAACTCTCGGCCCAGTCAATCAGGCTCTGGGCAGCAAACCCGCTTTCCGGAAACTCCTGCTCAAGCTGAAGAAGAGCGCGAAAATCGCCTCGCTCCAGGCACGCATGCACGCGGGTTCCCAGCTCGCGCCGAGAGATGCCGGTCTGCCGAAAACCGTCTCGTGATGTTTCGGAAAGAGGCGCCTCAGCCGGAGGACGAACGAACTTCCATTCATAAGCCCGCGGACAGCGCGAGAGCAAATTCCACTCCGTCACGCTGTGACGGGGCCTACGAAGAATGGACTTCCCGTTGCTCACCGGGGGCGCACCATTCGAAGGCATGATCGTTCGCGTGAGCCGTTCACCCGGTGAAGTTCTGGACGGGAGGTCCGCGCGCTTGGGCAACGAGGTGCCTCCGCATTCCACCCAGCCTCGCCAGTCATCTTTCAGGAAGACCTTTTCAGGGTCATAAGACGCTTTTTCCAGCTGTTCAGGACGAAGCTCCGGGCACACGAGAACCAGTCGTTCACGCGCTCTTGTCAGCGCGACGTAAAAAAGTCGCATGCTCTCGGCCAGGTTCTTCTTTCGTTCCAGTTCCGCCCAGCTTTTTTCAACCGGATCCTTCCGATGAACGCGCTCGCCGTCCGCGTCGCGTCCCCCGAGAAAAGCACCTTTCTCGCGATCCCAGAAAAGAAGGGGCGTGTCGCTGTTTCGCGCTCTGGGCGCAAAATCCACGAGCAGCACGTGAGGGAATTCCAAACCCTTCGAGGAATGAAGCGTCAGCACCGCGAGCTGTCCCAGATTTCGGGGCGGCGGTACGTCGCGTTCACGTCTTCCTTCATCCATCGCCTTGGAAAGCTCGGCCACGACCTCCTGGAAATCGAGACCTCGGTAAGAAAGCTCCTCTGCCCGGTTCCAGAGTCCGAGCAGCTGGGCTCCTATCTCCGCTTCGATTTCGGGCGATGCCAGAAGTGAGAGCAGGAGCTCCCCTGGCCTGGCCGGACACTCCCTGAACTTTGCCAGCGCGTTCGCGACCGGATGAGAAGACTCGAAAAGTTCGCGCAAGAACGCCGGTCTTTTCTCAACCGACGCCTGCCTGATCCAGCCGTCGAGGGTTCGATCAGCCACACCCATCCAGGGAGCCCTGAGAAAGACCGCGCCTGAGTAGATTTTCGAAGGGTTGGCCCACCACTTCAGAAAGGACATCATCTCGCGCACGCGCGGATCTTCCCAGAAGAGCCCGCCACTGCCGATCGCGATCGGGATTCCAGCCGCGACCAGGGCCTTCAGCCAGCGTTCATTTCCGCGGATACGTCGAAGAAGCAGCGCCATTTGATCAAGTGCGACCCCCCTCTCCCGCTCAGAGTTCACCCAGTTCGCGAGATCAGCGGGCGAAGAAACATCCAGTCGCACCACAGCTTCTTCGGGTCCCGGCTCGCGCTGAGGCACGAGCGCTTCATAGGCCATTCCAGCGGATTCAAAAGCCGGTGCGCAAACCGCGTTGGAGTAGTCAATGATTCCAGGGCGGCTGCGGAAATTCCACGTCAGTGACTTGTTCTCGGGCAATCTTGCGCAGAACTCCTCAAACACGCTCACATCCGCATCGCGGAAGCGGTAAATAGACTGTTTAGGGTCCCCCACCACGCACAGATTTGAGGCATCCGGCCGCACGAAACGCAGAATGATTCTGGCCTGGACCGGATTCGTGTCCTGGAATTCATCGACGAGCACCAGATCAAACTTACGTTGGTACTGTTCGCGCACGTGGGAGAACTCCAACGCGCGATCGGCTCCTGCCTCAAGATCATTGAAATCGAGCGCACCTCGTCGTCTCTTCAGGCGCTGATAGCGATCCAGCAGGAATGAATGAACTTCGCCGAGCGCGCGCGCTCCGGGCTCACCGGAAGAACCAAGAGAATCGTGAATGCCGAAAAGATGAAGATCGCGGGTGCGCCTAAGAAGATCTGAAAGCGAATCCCGGCTTTCCCGCGAAAGAAGCAGATCAAGCGCGTCCTTGGCCGGACGTGGCAGTTCCTCGAACCAGAGGGTTTCCATCGCCTCTTCCCAAAGAAGCTGCGCTTCGGACTCGGCGAGCATCGATTCCTCGCCGTCGAATCCGGCCTCTCTCGGGAATTCACGAAGAACTGAGCCGCACAGACCGTGAATCGTCATCACCCAGTGCTTCTGCAACGGGCCGATTCGCAACGTGAGTTTTTCGCGCAGATCACCGGCCGAACGGTCCGTGAAAGACACGGCCGCGAAGCGTGCTTCCGGCCAGCGCTTGAGCAACTCCTCGCACTTGGTCACCAGCGTGGTGGTTTTTCCGGAGCCGGCGCCCGCAAGCACTGCAAGCCCCTTACCCCAACTTTCCACGACCTCGCGTTGTTCAGGAGAAAGTTCAGCCATCACTCACCTCCCCTGCCGCAACTTCCTTGTCCTCGCGCTCACCGCGTCTGCGGAAGCCGCAAAGATCCGCGGCCTGACAGGTTTTGCACTCGTCAGCACCCTTTTTCGGATCTGCGGTAAACCGGCCCTGAGCATACCTGCGAGCATGATCCAGAATCTGTTCTTCCAGTCGTGCCCAGATTTCAGGAGGCGCATCGGGAAAAAGGCTCTTCGAATTGGAACGCGCTTTGGTGAGCTTCCCGGCTTCCTTGCCATTCCAACGGGTGAAATAGATTCCGCTTCCACGTCCGCCCGTGCGAGTGAGCTGGATGAACTGAATCCCGATCACGGGCTTTCCGTATTTGCGTTCCGCCGCGAGTGCGTAAAAGGGCAGCTGCAGGCGATAGCCGAGTTCCAGCATCTGGGTGCCATTAGGCAGAGCACTCGAGGTTTTGTAATCCATGACAAAAAGACCGTCGGGGTGCTCCTCTACCCTGTCCGGTTCGCCCACCAGCACAAACTCCGGAAAATCGAGGCGATAACGATCCTCTTCCATGCTCAGAGTCCTGGTTCTCGCGCGGCTCCAGTATTCCCATTCCTGTTCGCGAAAAGTTTCAAGCACCGTGACAAGCCGCGAGCGTACGTAAGATTCCACTCGCTGGCTGCGGAAGAGACCCTTGGGCGGCTTTTCGCGCCATGCGCGTTCGATCGCCTCTGAACAGCTCAACATGAAACGCCCTTCAGAATCTCTGGATTGCAGAAGGAGTTTCACCGCGTAATGCAGGATGTTGCCCTTGGCTTCGGGCCAAAGCTCGGTGTCGGGATCCTTGTCGTCCCAGAGGCGCCAACGTTGAAGGGCCAGCGCCTGAAAGCCGCAGCGACTCATGCGATCGAGCGTCGTTGCTGAAATTTCAGGCAACCCTCCGGAGGCCGGAGC
>MEPR01000034.1:0-3076 GCA_001769835.1 Bdellovibrionales bacterium GWB1_55_8 | reverse complement strand
CCACGCCATAACTCGGCAGCCACCTCGAATGGCAGCCTTTCTCAACCGGGGTATCGAGAAGCTCCTTCGGAGCGCCCAGTTCCGCCAGGAGCGTTTTCAAAGATTCGCGCTCGCGTCCATCAAACGAGTAGGAAAAGTCGTATACATGAACAAAATTCGACGAGGAAACCCATGACCGAAGCGCACTGAGTCGCTCCGCGCGAACGTGCACTCCCGATCGCACTGGAAACTCGGAGGAAAGGAGTTCGCGGTCGCGAGGCGAAAGCCAGTAGTCGCCGTGCACTGCTTCCGCATGCCATTGCGGGGGCGTGCCGAACAGGTAAAGCTTCAATCCTGCCCGACTGGATTCAAGAGGGAATTGCTGCAGCCTAAAGATCCGAACACCCTCGACGGGTCGAAAGCGATCGACCGGCGGAGTTCCGTCAAAAATCCGCGATGAAAGCCGGTTTGACCAAAACGCGAGAGACGCGGGCCGAACCAGTCCCACACGTTCCAGGTCTGAAGCCAGACTTTCCCACTGAGCCTGGAAAAATGAGATGACCCAAACATGAGCGGGATCGTTCCCGAAGACATCCGTGAGAATTTCAAGATGTCGCTCGGCGGCCGCTTCGCACGAAAGCTTTCCTGCAAATCTGCTTTGAAGTTCCTGAAGCTTCTGCTGAAGTGGGGCGAGTTTCCCGCCTGTGTAGCCCGACAATCCCCGCCGGATACCGCGCGCCGAAATCTCGGAACTCCACTCGCCCCAGGGCAGCGCGGGATCGATTCTCAGGAGAAACGCCCTGATCCAGGCAAGCACATCAGCCCTGCGAAAGCCCTGCGCCACCGTTTTCAACGGCAGCAGGGCCTCCTTCACTATCTCCTCTTTCCTCAAACGAGCAGGGTCACGAGGATCCGCGAGGGGCAGTTTTCTTGACAGAAACGCGCGAAGAAGACTTCTCCGGATATCCGGAAGATCCGGGATCAGTACGGCCGCACGTGCCCAGTCCGCCGGAGAAAGTAAAGAGAGTTCGTCCGCAAGCGCGTCAGCAGCATCGTCTGCCGTATGCCAGCGCTCCCATTGCCATCTCTTTCCCGAGGACTCGCCCGATTCCTGTTCATCCGCGCAATTCGCCAAGGGTCCGATCCGGCGTATCTCCACGGAACGCGAAACCGTTTCCCAGAAATGGCGTTCAAGGCTTTCCTCGGTGATTCCTGAAAGAACGTCGATCCGCTCGGGAACCATGACATGCTCGGGCCATCCCGAGTTCTCCAGCAGCTCCACGGTTTTTTTGATCAGGAGCGGGGTATCCCACCAGCCCCCCGCTTCAAGCCAGGCCTCGTAAGCGGCTGAAAATCCTTCCAGTTCTTTCTTCAGGAGACTGGGTCCCACTTTCCGTTCGAGAAACTCCGAAAGGACAAAGGCTTCTTCGGCGTGAGCGAAGGAGAGTCGCGCCGATTGCAGCGTACGGTCGACGTTACGGAAAAACGAGCGCTGGCGCCTGAGACGCTTCAGCTCCGGAAAATAAGACGCGATATTCGTCTGCGAAAGAAGATGACGGAGTATTTCCTGACGCGAAAGAGCATTGCTCGAGCCGCTTGAATCCAGGAGCCGTTCCGCAGAGACACCGAGCAATCGCGCGCAAAGCTCCGGCACGGTGGTCACGGCTTCCGCGATGAAGCCGCGCCCTGAACGTAAAAGCACCCCCTTCACGTCTTCCCGCGAAAACCCCTGCCCCACCGCAATCCACGCCCTGGGAAAAAGGCCCGTGACATCGGAAATGGGAAGATCATCGGCAAACAATGGGGAAAAAGATGACATCGGGGTCCCTACACGTAGTGAAGGGTGGCCGAATCCGCTCCATCAGTCACTCGCACCTCGGCAGGGACTCCGGATTTTTTGCGGACCGTCTCGCCGATGACCCACGCGGTTTCCCCGGCTTTCTTCAGAGCCGCGAGTACTGCCGTCGCGTTTTTCGGTGCAACGACCGCCACCATCCCGATTCCCATGTTGAACGTCGCTGCGAGCTCATCAAACCCGAGCCCTGAGGCCGAGCGTACCCAATCGTAGATGCCTGGCAGTTCCGAATGCTCCGGAAGGCGAATCTCATAGTTCACACGTTCCGAGATACGGGGCACGTTCAGAAACCCCGAGCCCGTGATGTGAGCCAATCCTTTCAAGACGCGTCGTCGAAGCATTGGACCCAGCGAGCGAACGTAAATACGGGTCGGAGTGAGCAATTCTCGCGCGATTTCGTCTCCGCTTGCGCCTTCAGGAAGCATCTTTCTGAGGAGACTGAACCCATTGCTATGAACTCCGCTCGATCGAATTCCAATCAAGACATCCCCGGGTTTCACCTCAGCGCGGGGCAAAACGCGAGTCTTGCGAACCATTCCCACGGCAAACCCGGCTAAATCGTATTCCCCGGCGGTATAAAAATCCGGCATCTCCGCCGTTTCGCCGCCGACCAGCGCGCACCCGGCCTGCCGGCAACCTTCCACGATGCCTTTGAGCACCTGCTCCGCCACGCCCTCATCGAGCTTCCCTGTCGCGAAGTAATCGAGAAAGAACTGGGGCTCTGCGCCGACACAAAGAAGGTCGTTCACGGACATGGCCACGAGATCAATTCCGACAGTGCCGTGCTGTTTCAACCGGAACGCCAGCTTCAGCTTGGTTCCGACTCCATCGGTGGAAGCCGCGATCCAGCGGCTCTTGTCCATTTCATAGAGCGAGGCGTAGCCTCCTATCGACGACTTCACGCGCGAATCGAGTGTTCCGCGAGACAGCGTCGCGATCCGCTCCACAAAACGGTCGGCCGCTTCGCGGTTCACTCCTGCCTTGGCGTAATTCAACGTACTTGCCATTGCGCTCTCCTGTTCTCAGTGCCTGAAGTGCCGAACACCCGTGAATGCCATGGCGACGCCCTGTTCATCGCAGGCCGTGATGCTTTCCTGGTCTCTGACACTGCCACCCGGCTGAATTATGAGTTTCAGACCGGCTTTGGCTGCGCCATCCACGGTGTCACGAAATGGAAAAAATGCGTCACTTGCAAGGACCGCGTTTCCGAGATCCGAGGTGATCCGAAGCGCTCTCGGAATG
>MEPR01000033.1 GCA_001769835.1 Bdellovibrionales bacterium GWB1_55_8 | reverse complement strand
CAGTGGCGTGACCACTGCGCCGCTGACAATTCCGGGCACTGGAATGGTACATGTGGCGAGGCTGAAAAAAACGCTGCCGCTGGTTGAACGCTCGCTCAGGCGAAGGAAAAAAAAGTTGAAGGCCAGGCGCCTGAGAAGGGCGAAATGATAATGACTGTGTTGGCCTCGGCGGGCGCCGCAAAGATTCGTTTCGCTGCAGCGATCGTTATTTTACTGGCTGTCCCAGGTTGTGCAACTATGTCGACGCCTGTTTTGCGCCACGAAACCGGGGAGTCGCTGGGAACCGGCCGATTCCGCGCTTCGGCTCGATACGAAACGACCCGTACCTTCGCTGCGGTTTCAGATGAAATCGTGAGCGCTGGAGTAGCTGAGCAGTCGACCGGAACTTTCCGTGGAACGTTGCTTGGGGTTCAGGTTGCCGCGGGAATTCACGCGAATGCGGATGTGCAGTTGGCCGGTTTTCTGACGCCGACCGGTGGCGGCTGGCGGGTGGGCACCAAGTATACGGTAAAAAGACAGGGTCCTTTATCGATTGCAGCGATGATGGGTTATGGAGCGCTATCCAGTGCCGGAAGCCAATCATATCTGACGCAGGCTCAACCAGTAGAGATCCAACAGACGCTCTCATCCACTACCTTGGATTTTTCATCTCCCGTCAGCTATCGGTTCAGTCCGACGTTGGCCGCCTATAGCGGCTTGGTCTTGATACGGACGGCGGTTTCCGGCTCTTTTGGGAGCATGGTTGTGAATACGTCACAAACCGACTTTGGGGCGAATCTCGGCTTTCGTCTGAACATCGGTCGCTACGAGGGCGACATTGAAGCAGCGATGATGCGTGTCTATGATCCGTTCACGGATGGCTACCGTCTGATTCCTTTTCTCGGTCTCGGCGCTTCGATGGTGTTTTGAGCGGCGGCATTTGCTTTGCACAAAAAGCTTTCACTGGAGTTTTCCAATGAAAAAGATTCTGCTGTCCGCATTGTCGTTTGGTGCTGCTTTTCTGCTGGCACCAGGCTCTGTCTGGTCTGAGCCCAGTCACAGAGTTTCTGATGGGTATGGCCCGCTCAAGGATATTGCGGAGCCGAAGGTGTCTCCGGGTGTGCTCCCGGCCGAAGTCAGTCGTGAGCTCGGAAAATCCGATGGCTACAGTGATGTCGATCTCTTGATCGAAAAGCAAATGGCAGGCAGGGCAGCGGCCCCGAGTGAAGAGGAAGGGCCGAAAAAGGATGCCTATGAACTGACGCCAGACCTCAATCTGAGCGACGGCAGTTCAGGCGGACTTTGACTTTCACTATATTCCCGCAAAATCTTAAACATGTCCCCGATGGTTTTGTTTCTTTCAAGCAGACGCCTATGAGACACTTTGGCCAAAGTGCATTACAACCATAGGACATCTAGGGGGATACTTGTGAGAAGTAGAAATATTCTGGCTCTGCTCGGAGTGGCCTTAGCAGTTTCACCTTTGGCGTTTGCGGAGACCGCGAACGTGAACGTCTACGGCACGCTGAACGTGTCATTTGAATCAGTGAAAGCCGTGGGAGTGACAAACCCGGTGGCGAAGACTTATGTGAACCGATTCCGGTTGGCCTCAAATTCGTCCAATATCGGCTTCAAGGTCAGCGAGGACATTTCTGAAGGGTTGAAAGCGTTTTTGCAGCTGGAATCTGCTGTGAATCCGAATTCAGGTGACGGAGTTTGGAATGTCCGGAATTCTGGCATCGGCCTCACTGGCAATTTCGGAACTGCCGTAATCGGCACCTGGGATACTCCTTTCAAGCTGGCCAACATGTTTATGGAACCGTTCTATAGTACTGGGGTTGGCTTCATGGCCACTATCTTGGATAGTACTGCAGGCGCGGTGTCTTCCACCTTTTACAATGAAAACCCGCTGTCTTTTACCCGTCGGCAAAAACAGAGCGTTCAATACTGGTCGCCTTCGGTCGCAGGTTTCACGTTGAAAACCATGTATTCCACTAATGAGAAACGCGACGTTGATCTCGATAACCCCGATCTGCTCGGTGCAACGTTGGCTTATTCTGAAGGGCCGGTAAATGCTTCTTTTTCTTACGAGCAACACGATGACTTTGCGGGTCGTTCGGCGAGTGCCTTGCCTTTTGGCGGGTTGACAGTGAAAAACACCAAGGATGTCGGCCTGAAGGCAGCAGCAGGTTATAAACTCTTCGACAGCCTGAGCCTGGGCGCCGCTTGGAGTAACCTGAAGTACGAAGCAACCAGTGGTGCGGGAACTGCGGAATACAAAAAAGATTCATTCGTATTCACAGCCATGCAGAAGTTTGACGCATGGACCCTTCGTGCGGGATGGGGCAAGGCCAATGACGGGACTTGTAAAAACGCTGATGGAAGCGCCTGTACGGCCGATAGTAAATTCGGTGCGACCCTGCTGGCCCTTGGCGCGTCATACAGCATGAGCAAGCGTACGGACGTATATGGGGTTTATTCGAAGATTTCCAATAATGAGCACGGAACGTACAACTTTGCTGTTTCGAAGCTCGATACCGTGAATGCGGGCGCTGATCCGACGGCGGTAGCGCTCGGTATCCGCCACACGTTCTAATTACTGAATTAATTTACTGAATTCAAAGGGCATCCTGCGAAAGTAGGGTGCCCTTCTTTTTTGCAGTACATCATCCATCGACATTGATAC
The DNA here is from genome assembly GCA_001769835.1 of Bdellovibrionales bacterium GWB1_55_8. GTDB lineage: Bacteria > Bdellovibrionota > UBA1018 > UBA1018 > UBA1018 > GWB1-55-8. The sequence continues at coordinate 19,325 of MEPR01000033.1, read as the reverse complement.
TCGGAGGCGCTAGGGTCGAGGCATGTCCCCGGCCCACTCCCGACGCTACCGTAAAACCGTATTCAGCAATGGCTTGACGCTCATTTCCGAGCGCCAGCCTTTTCGAAGTCTGTCACTTGGAATCTGGGTGAAGACAGGTACGCGTTATGAGCGTGTTCAGGAGGCTGGTGTTTCGCATTTTCTCGAACACATGCTCTTCAAAGGGACGGACACCCGGTCGCCTCTCGACATCGCGCGGGAAGTGGATCAGGTTGGCGGGGATTTCAACGCCTTCACGGCGCGGGAATACACCTGCTTTCATATTCTGCTGCTGAATCGAGATCTTGAGCTGGGTCTGGATATTCTTTCGGATGTGGTTTTGAATTCCTCTTTCGAAGCCAGTGAGATGGAGCGTGAACGCAAAGTCATTCTCCAGGAGATCAGCATGGTCGAGGAGTCCCCCGAAGAGCTGGTCCATGATCTGTTCTTTGAACGGATTTACGGCCGGCATGGGCTCGGGCGTCCCATTCTGGGAAGTGAAAGAAGCATTCGGCGCATGCGCCGGGCGGACCTGCTCAGGTTCTTCCGGAAGCATTACTGTCCTGAGCGGATCGTGATTTCAGTGGCGGGCGATGTTTCACATGAGGCAATCAGGCGGCGGATTCGTGGGCTGATCAGAGGAACCTGGCCTGGCCGCCCTGCGAGGCGGCAATCGCGAGGAGAGCTTGGGTATGAGCCGGCGCCGTCCCTGAAGGAGGGACGCTGGTGGATGGTGCGGCCGCTGGAGCAGGTTCATCTTGTCTGGGGGGTTGAAGGCCCTCATTACGGCAGTCGCGACTGGTATCCCGCACTTTTGCTGAATGTGCTTCTGGGTGGCGGCATGAGTTCCTCGTTATTTCAGGAGATCCGGGAAAAGCACGGCCTGGCATATTCTGTTTATTCAAGCCTTTCTCCTTTCCTGGATTCGGGTGTTTTCACCATCTACGCGGGAACCTCGCTGCCTCAGGTTCCTCTTTGTCTCAGGCTCATGGAGGAGTCCGTTGAAAAAATGGGAAAAAGCCTACTCCCCGAAAATGAGCTCAAGACGGTGAAAGACAATCTGAAGGGAACGGTTTTGCTTTCCTCCGACAGCGCCGAATCCCGAATGTTCAGCATCGCTCGAAACGAGATATTCGAGGGGAAGCACCTTCGCGTGGAGGACCTCTGTCGCGAAATCGACCAGGTCACCCCACAGGATGTCCGTCGAGTGGCTCGGCGACTGATCAAGGCGAAGAGGAGCACGCTGTTCCTGGGGCCCAAGCCCTCCCGGCAGCTTCTATCGAAGCTCCGGCCAGTGACGGTCATTCGATAGCTTCTTGTCGACAGACTGCTGGGCGATAGCTGCTTAGCCGGTATTTTCGTTAGCCCTGTCTGCGTTTGCGCCAGATCAGGAAGCCGATGAGCGCGATCGCTCCGACAAGAATATAAAATGTAGAGTCGTCATCCTTCTTCTTCACAACGACATCCTCGGAGCCGCCCCTTGGAGCGGCCCCCGGGAAAACCGTGTTCTCGGAAATATGCGTGGGGATGTTTGCGGTCTCGAAAATATTGCCGGCGGTGCCCGTGTTGATGCCGCCGGGTTTTCGGAACACTTTGAGGGTTTTGATCATGTTCTCGAAATCGTCGAGGTAATTCTGATACTTCGCTTTATTAATGGAATACGTGACCAGCACGCCGATATCTTCCTTTACCGTCGCGAGGTAGCGCGTGTAGAAGCCTGGGATCTCCGATTCCAGATGAAGTGCGTCCACCCACGCCTGGTTGTTCAGATTCACCGTTTTGGCGTACTTCGGTTCTGATTTCACCGGTCGCCCCTGGATGCTCGTGTAGGTTTTCGCTGCCTTCAGATATTCGAGGTATTGATCCAGGCTGTCCTGATCGCCTTTCAGCTTGGCCGCGAGCACGATGATTGCGTCGCGTTTCTTTGTGTCCTCGACGCTCTGACAGACCCACTCAGCGCCTTCCAGATTGCATTGCCATTGAGGCGGTAGTTCGAATTCGGTGAACTGATTTGCAAATCGAGCCGCATGACTCTCAAGCGGAAGGGCGACTGCGAAAAGCAGGCAGGGAAACGTCCATTTTCTGAGAACTTTGGTTATCTGATGAAGCATACGGTCTCCTATTGAATAAGGCGTCTAGCGACGAATCCTTCGTCTATCGAAATTTGTTTGAACACTTCGAGTATCCTGACGTCCGAATCATCGAAGCGGACGGCTGTGACCCTTCCGCGGGCCACGGCGTCTCCGTTTGCGGGATTTTTTTCAAAAACATCGAAAACTTGCCCGACTTCGACGCCATCCTGGCGGCCTTTGCCGACGCGGACCAGACTCAGCTGCGCGTCCGACCGAAGGACCGGTGCATCGAGCGAGTAATTGACGAACCCTCGATTGGCATAGGGGTGCTCCGTTTCACTGCCCAGGGGAGTGAGCTGGCCACCCAGAGCTGCTTGAATTCCAAATCCCGCGACGAACCCGAGAGGCGAGCGCTGACCTGCGATGCTCTGACTTCCGTGAAGGAATATTTTGAATCCGCGGGTGAACTGGTAACCGAATGCCCCCTTAAGAGTAGCGAGCGACGGATTGACAGCGTTTGTAAACAAGCTTCCACCGCTCATCGAACTGGGACGTAAGCTTGGGCTTTCGTCGGTCAGAAGGGAATAGGTGCCGGTCATTCCGAGGCTGCCGAAGACGCGTTCAGGGGTGGCGGGGCGATATTCAGCGGTGATCGACCAGGGAATCGCCGCCGAAAATCCCGAGCTGCGATAGGTGTAGCCGGCTCCTCCGGTCATAAGAATGGATCTTGAAGTATTCTGCGAAACCGGAACGGTAAGGAATGCTCCGGCTGTGGAGTCAACGGAGCCATTTCCGAGAGCAGGGCTCCCCGCTGCCGCTGCAACAGCATTGTCATACGCTGGGAAATCGAGTTGAATTTGAAGGTCCAGCGCGGTTGACAACCGGCTGAGGATGGGGCTTTCGTAAATGCGGAAGTTCGCCCCAACTGTCTGATCGGTTAAACCAAAAGCATTGCCTGGAATGACCGCGTGATCCAGTTCCACGTGAGCCCAGCTCGAGCGGCCGAAAACGGAAAGTCTTCTGGACAAACCCCAGCTCAAGGCGAGATCCGAATCAATCCGTGAATAGCGATTCAGGTCATTCGGTTTTTCGAGGGATCCTGAATCGTCAAAATTTTTCTCTGTGAAGTAGGCTCCCAGTCGAGCGGAGATGTCTAGCACCTTTGGCGACTGGTGTTTGTTTTCCCAGTGTTGCAGAAAAAAATCCGCATGCGCCGGAGGTACCGGAAACGTCAACAGCAAACCTGCGATAGAGGCGGTGCGTAAAGAAATTTGTTTCTGGCGCATTTTCCTCAAGATTGCCACAGGTGTGGCGGCATTCCACCACAAATTTTTTTGGTTTCCGTCGCCAGCATCGAGGTGTAGCTTAGGGCCCTATGACAATTTACAAGGAATCACTGGAATACCATTCGCGCGGACGCAAAGGAAAGATCGAGGTCGTCCCTTCCAAAGCTGTTTCGACGCAACACGATCTCTCTTTGGCTTATTCGCCCGGGGTCGCGGAACCCTGCCGCATGATCGCCGAACGCGAAGACGAGATTTTCGAGTACACCGCAAAAGGGAATCTGGTCGCAGTTGTTTCGAACGGAACCGCGGTTCTCGGGCTGGGGGATATCGGACCTTATGCCGCCAAGCCGGTGATGGAGGGGAAAGGCGTTCTGTTTAAAAAATTCGCGGATATCGACGTGTTCGATATCGAGCTGAACGCGACCAACCCGGATGACGTGGTTCGCGCTTGCGAAATGCTCGAGCCCACCTTCGGCGGAATCAATCTCGAGGACATCAAGGCCCCCGAGTGCTTCTATATCGAAGAAACTCTGAAAAAGAAGCTCAAGATCCCGGTTTTTCACGACGACCAGCATGGAACCGCGGTCATCAGCGGGGCCGCGTTCCTGAATGCGGTTGAGCTGATCGGTAAAGACATCAGCAAGGTAAAAGTTGTTGTCTGCGGTGGTGGCGCGGCTGCGATCGCTTGTGCCAACCTTTACCTTTCTCTCGGCGTAAAAAGAGAGAACCTGACGATGACCGACTCAAAAGGCGTCATCTACAAGGGCCGCAAAGAAGGTATGAACCCTTACAAGGAAAGGTTTGCCATTGAGACGGACAGGCGCACCGTCGCCGAGGCGCTCGATGGAGCTGATGCGTTCGTCGGCGTTTCCGTCAAAAATGGCATTTCTGCGGACATGCTGAAAAAAATGAACCGTGATCCGATTGTCTTCGCGATGGCGAATCCCGACCCAGAGGTTCTTCCGGAAGACGCGCTCAAGGTTCGTCCTGACGCGATTATGGCGACTGGCCGATCGGACTATCCGAATCAGGTGAATAACGTTCTTGGATTCCCGTTCATTTTCAGAGGGGCGCTGGATACGCGCGCGATGGCGATTAATGAGGAAATGAAAATGGCAGCCGTTCGCGCGCTCGCGCAGCTTGCAAAGGAAGATGTGCCGGAGAGCGTATCCCGTGCGTATGGCGGTCAGAAATTCAAATTCGGAAAAGAGTATCTCATTCCGAAGCCCTTCGACCGTCGAGTGCTCATGTGGGTCGCTCCGGCTGTCGCTGAAGCGGCCATGAAAACGGGCGTCGCCCGCAAAAAGGTTGAGCTTGCGCAATATCGCGACCAACTCGAGATGCTTCTTGGCAGCACATACACCGTTATGAGGGGAATCAAGAAGCGTGTTGCGGGATCTGTCGACGGGCAACGCGCCACGATTGTTCTGCCGGAAGGGGAGAACTCGAAGATCCTTCGCGCAGCTCAGATCATCCGCGAGGAGGGAATCGCCGAACCCATTCTTCTGGGCAACGTGGACGTGGTTCAGTCGAAGATCGAGGATATGGGCCTCTCTCAGGCATTAAAAGACGTGCAGATACTCTGTCCTTCCGACGATGAGAGAACGGAATCATACGCCCAGCACTTTTTCGAGAAACGCCAGCGCAAGGGGGCGACGCTTGCGATGTCCCGCACGCTGATGAAGCAGAGCAATTACTTCGGTGCGATGATGGTTGAAGTGGGGCATGCCGATGGTCTTCTGAATGGTATTTCTCAAAGCTATCCGGAAACAATTCGGCCCGCGATCCAGGTTATCGGCGCGAAACCCGGTTCCCGTTTGGCCGGCATCTATATGATGGTTTTCAAACGCCGGATACTCTGGTTTGCGGATACGACCGTGAATATCGAGCCGACCGCTGAAGAGCTGGCTGATATCGCTGTTCAGACCGCCGAACTCGCACAGCGGTTTACGGGCGAGGAGCCCAGGGTGGCGATGCTTTCCTTCGGCAACTTCGGCTCGAACTCGCATCCTTTGACGGTCAAGGTGAAGCAGGCGACCGAAATCGTGAAAACGCGCAAGCCTGGACTCGTGATTGACGGTGAAATGCAGGCGGATACAGCCGTTTCGCCGGATATTTCGAAGGAGAGCTTTCCGTTTAACAAGGTTCCCGGAAATGCGAACGTACTGGTGTTCCCGGACCTGCAGTCGGGCAACATAGCTTACAAGCTGATGGGAAAAATCGGCTCTGCAGAAGCTATCGGCCCGATCCTGGTCGGAATGTGCAAACCCGTTTTCGTATTGCAGCAGAACTCTGATGTGAACGATGTCGTCAATATGGCTGCGATCACGGCAATGGAAATTCAAATTGCCAAGGCTGGCCGCGAGAAGGTCGGACTGAATGCCGAGAACTAAAAAGATCCAGGCAGTGCTCACTCCAGGTGCTCCGGAACCGATCGGGCCTTACAGTCAGGCGGTTTTGGCGGGAGGTTTTCTTTTTTGTTCCGGCCAGATTCCCCTTGATCCAAAGACGGGCCAGATTGCCGCGACAGACGTGGAGGGGCAGACCCGACGCGTGATGGAGAATTTGAAATCGGTTCTGGAAGCCGGCGGGTCAGGGTTGGATCGGGTGGTCAGAACGACCATTTTCCTGAAATCGATGAACGATTTCCCCAAGGTGAATGAAGTCTACGGATCTTACTTTGGAGAGCCTGCGCCAGCTCGTGCGACCGTTGAAGTCGCTCGGTTGCCGCGTGATGTTCTAGTGGAAGTGGACGCTGTCGCGATTGTCTAGCGATGGCGTCCCTTGCGCATGGCTTCACCTTGGCGTTATCTTCAAAAGGAAGATGACAACGAAGGCGTTTAATTAGTGTCGAAGGCGAATCGGCGGATCCTGAGATCAGGCGTTCTTGGCAGCTTCGGGCTTGAAGGTTCGCTTCAAAGGCCGCGTGACCAGGCCGGTCCGGATGCAGCGGGTGCAAACGCGGACTGTGCGGGTCGTACCGTCGATCACGGCTCTCATCCTTTTGAGATTAGGAAGCCAGCGCGTCTTCGTCTTAATGTTCGAATGGGAAACTTGGTGGCCGGTAACCGGGCCCTTATCACAGAATTCACAAACACGTGCCATGGCTGTACTCCAATCCTTTCGTGGGAGATTGCCAACCCTAGTGGAATGTTACACCATTTGCAAGGTATAAAAGGCGGCCGTTTATCAAACCTGGGCCGCTCGGCTGAAACGGGCACTTCGAAGCCATGGGAAGCCTTATGATCAAGCGGGTCTTTTCGCGATCGCTCCGTCCGTTGTTGTTTGCCTCGAGTCTGCTGGGGGCGCTTGGCTGCGGTGTTTTGCTCCTCGCGTTCGTGTTGGCAGGAGAGATTTACGATTACCAGGACTCGGTGGATGGTGTTCATCTTCCCCCGATTGATGCCGTTGTTTGTCTGGCAGGAGGTAGAGGCCGGATCGCGGGCGCCGGAGACATCTGGTACCGGTATTATGAGGCGGGTCTGAAACCGACGCCTGTTCTTTACCTATCGGGGATGGGACCTCAATCGACCTGGAGCGTCTTGACGGGTCAGCTCCGGCGCGGGGTGCGCGACGTTATTCAGCATGAGAACGTCGTTTTGGAGACGGAAAGCTTCAATACTGACGCAAATGCCCGATGGCTGCTTCGATACGCGAAAGAGCGCGGGTGGCGTCGCATTCTTTTGATCACGTCGCCCTACCATATGAAACGCGCGCACTATATTTTCGAACGGTTGTCGGAAGCAGGCGGGATTCCTATCGAAATCCAGACGCTTTCGATTTTTCAGGAGCCGTTTGAGCCCGGAGAATGGCACTCCAATCTTCATGGAATCCGCGTCACCGTCACAGAATACCTGAAGTGGATTCATTACCGATATTTTTGGGTTCCAGACCGCTCCCTGTAAGTTTCACGGCTCGTCGCATAAAATCCTGAGAACGCTATTTGCACAGCATGCAATCGCCGAGGCCGGCTGGCTCTCAGGAGGGTGCACATGGACGCGTTGGAAATCTTAAGGAACGATCATCAGAAGATTCGGAACCTATTCATATTGATCCGCGAGGCCGAGAGCCGGGAGGAGAAGCGGGACATTTTCGATAAGATAAAGGATGAGTTCGATATGCACTCCCATGTCGAGGAGACGGTGCTTTATCCGGAGCTTTCCGATTATGAGAATGTGAAGGAACTCCTGGAGGACGCCTATGAAGAGCACCAGGAAATTACCGATCTGTTGGAAGAGATTGACGAGACGGACGTTGAAGATGAGGCGATGATGGACGACGACATCGAGGAGCTTATCGACAATGTCGAGTATCACGTAGCAAAAGAGGAGAACGAGCTCTTCCCCAAGGTTCGGCAGGTGATGACACCCGAGGACCTGGAACGCCTGGCTCACCATATCAGTGACGCCAGGAATCGGCTGGCCGCCGCTTAGATTCTCGTTTCATCTCTTGCCACCGCGTTGGCCTGATGGCATTCTTCGGCGGTGAATTTTGAGACTTGGTTCAGAGATATTACTGTAAACGCCGCTTCCAAACCTTCGGATCATGCGATCTCGGCCGTGCTCGCGCTCGCCGCCGAGGGAGCGACGATTCCATTCATTGCACGCTATCGTAAGGAGCGGACCGGGAATCTGGATGAAGTGGCCGTCCGGGACATCCTCGAGGGTAAAGAGCGTTGGGACCGGATCCTTGAACGGCAAACCTTCATTGTCGGTGAGATCGAACGCCAGCAGAAGCTCACCCCTGAGCTGAAGCAGACCATTTCAACGACCTTCGATTCGGCACGTTTGGAAGATCTCTATCTCCCTTATAAGCAGAAGCGGAAAACAAAGGCTGCTCTAGCGAAAGAAGCGGGCCTGGAACCCTTGGCCAACTGGATCTGGGATTGTGGCCACGGTACCGAGCAAGCGCAGCCAGGACAGACTTTGGAGATATGGGCGTTTACTTTCCGCAATGAAGGAAAGGGCTTCAACGACGCGGTCGCCGCAATTGGCGGTGCACAGGATATCCTGGTCGAGCGTATTTCAGAAACTCAGGAGCTTCGCCAGCTTGTCAGAAGCAAGATGTTTGAAAATGGCTATATTCGGAGCTCGAAAGCGGAGAAGGTCAAACCAAACAGTAAATATGAAAACTATTTCAGCTATCACGAACTGATCTCATCCCTTCTTCAGCCGAAAAATTCCCACCGTTATCTGGCGATCCGACGTGGCTGGATCGAAGAGGAATTGGTTTTGAATTTTGGCGGCGTTCCTGAGGAAAAAAACTCGGGAGATGACTTTGAAACGGACCTGCTCCGAAAGTTCGAAGCGTTTGCATGTACGGTTCATGATTCGCCAGGTGTCGAGGTTCTTCTCAAATCGGCGCGGCTCGCTCTTAAAGCCCATGTCCTTCCGAGTATTGATTCGGAGGCCCATAAGGCTCTGAAAGAGGTCGCGGACCAGGTTGCGATCGATGTTTTCTCCGAAAACGTTCGGAAACTCCTGCTTTCCTCGCCATTTGGCGCGAAAGCGGTGCTTGGGCTTGATCCAGGAATTCGCACCGGTTGCAAGCTAGCGGTGGTGGATGGTGCGGGTAAGTACATCGCCAGCACGGTCATTCACCTTCATTCTGAGGACAGCAGGTCGTCTGCCGCCAAGCTGCTTCCGGAACTGGTTCGGACCGGTGAAATCCGGGCGGTCGCTGTTGGTAACGGAACTGGGGGGCGTGAAGCCGAGGTTTTTGCCCGCAAGGCGCTCAAGGATGCCGGTGTTGAAGTTCCGGTTGTGATGGTGAGCGAAGCTGGGGCGAGTGTTTACAGCGCCAGTGATATCGCGCGCGAAGAGTTTCCCGATCTTGATCTTACGGTGAGGGGGGCTATTTCGATCGCGCGTCGGCTTCAGGACCCACTTGCCGAACTGGTGAAAATTGATCCAAAAAGTATCGGGGTCGGTCAATATCAACATGACGTTTCTCCCACGGCACTCAAGCGAGGTTTGGATTTCGTCGTGGATTCCTGCGTGAACTCCGTCGGCGTCAATCTCAATACGGCTTCCGAACCGCTTCTGGCTCATGTTTCCGGTATCGGGCCGGCATTGGCAAAGTCGATCGTGGAGCATCGCCGAGAGAAAGGGCTTTTTCATTCTCGCGCGCAATTGACTGAGGTTCCCAGGCTTTCTACAAAAAGTTTCGAACAATGCGCCGGGTTTCTGCGCATTCCTGGAGGCGAAAATCCGCTCGATAATACAGGCGTCCACCCTGAGCGCTATCCCGCGCTTGAGGCGCTTGCTCAGCGGAAGGGCTTCGATACCCGAGCCTTGCTTGGAACCGGAGTCGATGCCATCCGGAAAGACAGTCAGCTCAAAGACGAGCTTGGCGAATTTACATTCGCTGACGTGATTCGGGAGCTTGAGAAACCCGGCCGCGATCCGCGCGATCAGTTCGTCCCGTTTCAGTATCGCGATGATATCGCCGAGCTTTCGGATCTCAAGCCTGGAATGATCTGCCCGGGAATCGTCAGCAACGTCACGAATTTCGGAGCGTTCGTGGACATCGGCGTTCACCAGGACGGTCTCGTCCACATTTCACAGCTGAGCGACCGCTTCATCAAGGATCCCCGTGACGCCGTAAGCCCTGGTGACCGCGTGCAGGTTCGTGTTGTCGAAGTGAACCTTGAAAAAAAGCAGATCGCGCTCTCCATGAAATCCCTCAACCCCGGAGAGGTGAGAGGAAAGGCGCCGGCAGAGCGTACGTCTGATCGCAATGCCGAACCTTCTCGCCAGAAGCGCTCTCCGAAGAAGCCCCCCGCGCCGACGCCAACGCCCGGATTTGAAACGCGCCCGAGCCCGATTCGGCCTGTCTCGGAGAGGAAGCCGATATCGAGCCCGATTCGGCCTGCGACCCAGCACGCCGTTCATCAGAAAGATTCTGGTCCGAAGCGGGGCCCGCGTCCGCAATTTACCAATAATCCTTTTGCGGCTCTGGCCGGTTTTAAGGGAAACGGGAAACCTGACCCCAAGGGCCGGTAGTGGTCCCGACTGGTGGCCAATCAGAGATTCATGAACCAGTCGCTCCCGATCGACGCTTCTTTGCCCGAAATCCTGGCGAGTCTCAATCGTAATAATCGGCTTATTTTACAGGCGGCGCCGGGTTCCGGGAAAACAACTCGAGTCCCGGCGGCACTGCTTGATGCTGAATTCAGTAAAGCCCGTGAGATTCTGGTGCTTGAACCCCGCAGGCTAGCCGCAAAATGGGCGGCGCTTCGGGTTTCAGATGAACGAGGCGAGCCAATCGGTCAAACGGTGGGCTATCGGTTTCGATTTGAGAACGTCGGTGGTTCCCGAACGCGATTGAGATTTGTGACCGAGGGTATGTTCACCCGAATGCTCCTTGAAAATCCTTGGTTGGAGGGGATTGCAGCGGTTGTTCTGGATGAATTCCATGAGCGGCACCTGCAAGCGGATTTTGCCCTTGGCTACGTCAGGCGTTTACAGGAGACAGAACGCCCCGATCTTCGCCTGGTTGTGATGTCCGCGACTTTGGACACTGAAGCGTTGACTCAGTACCTTCGGTGTCCGGTGGTGCAGGTGAACGCACGCCAATTTCCGATCGAGATCGAATACCTTCGAACTTCGCCGCCTAAATCGCTCGATCTGACGATCCATGATGAGATCGTCCGTCTGGTTTCGGATCCCCTGCGCGATGATGGCGGCGACATACTCGTTTTCCTGCCGGGTATGGGCGATATCCGAAGGACGGCAGAAACTTTATCAAGTGTTTCGGGGAATCGGGGTGGTAAACTTTCCGTCCTTCTTCTTCACGGTGACCTTTCCAGGGCCGAGCAGGACCGCGCAATGCTCAAGTCCCCTGAACGTAGAGTGATCCTTTCCACGAACATCGCAGAAACTTCACTGACCATCGAGGGCGTGACCATCGTGATTGACTCAGGACTGCATCGAATTGCAGGAAATTCCTGGTGGTCCGGAGTTCCCTCCCTTCGGACGCGTCCCATCAGCCGGGCTTCTGCCGCTCAGCGTGCAGGCCGGGCCGGTCGTATGGGACCAGGCCGCTGCATACGGCTCTATACCAGGGGCGACCACGATTCTCGGGCACCTTTTGAGGTGTCGGAAATCTCACGGCTCGATCTGGCCCAGACGATTCTTGAACTGAAGTCTTTGCGGACCGTTTCTCTTACGGACTTTCCGTGGTTCGAGGATCCTCCTGTGCTGTCGGTAGGGGCCGCCTGTGAACTTCTTTACAGATTAGGCGCAGTTCAATCGCCCAATTTGGCTGGGGATTTGAGTCCGATGGGAGAGCAGATGATTCGCATACCTGCGCATCCCCGGCTTGCGCGCATGTTGCTGGAAGCCGCGTCGCGCGGGGCTCTTCCTCAGGTCGCTGCGCTCGCTGCTCTCATTTCGGAGAGCGGTTTATCGAATCTTGATGCGCTTGGATCTGTTTCTCAGAATATTCTGAGTGATCGCGAGCGGCGCGTTCGAGACCTTTTTGTTGCCGCGGCTCGAAGCGTTCCCGGACCTGGTCTTGTCGCGAAGACCAATAGTTCGTCGCAGAGCGAGGCTTTGGCCAGGTCCGCTCTCGCTGGTTTTCCGGACCGTGTAGCGAAAAAACGCGCCGTTTCAGGGGGGGCGAGTCGTGGGCACGGCACTCAGGTGGAACTGATGTTCTCTTCGGGAGGTGCAACCCTGATTGAAAATTCCGAAGCAGTGAACGATGATGATTTTTTTGTGGTGATCGATGCCCAGGAGAACAAGGCTGTTCATCACGCGCGAGCGCGGACGATTATTCGCTCACTCTGCGGCATCAAATCTGAGTGGCTTTTCGACCTGGAACCCGGCTTGCTCCAAGAGCGCGATGAGTATGAGTGGGATGCGCAGAGGGAAAAAGTATTCCAGGTTTCCAGTATTTCGCATGGGCAGCTGGTGCTTGCTGAAACCAGGAAACCTGCGAAACCCGGTCCAAAGTCGCTCGAGGTACTTTTGAATGCCGGACTCGGGCTCGAGGTGCGAAGATTGGAAACATACTCGCTGCCTGATTGGCTGAAGGCTCTCGGGCGGATCGTTGCGGTCGAGGCGCTCGAGAATGCTTGTGCTCGGCTGTCCCTCGTGGCTCGGTATCGGCCGGAATCCGGAATCCAGGACCCCTATGCGATTGCTAACGTTTTCGAGGTGTTCAGACGTACTTTCGATGGAAAAACAACTCTTGCCGAGCTACGTGATACCGCCTGGGAAACCGAACTGGTGCTAGCGTTCGGTTGCCGTCCTGATCTGCTTCTGTCTTTCTCGGATTGGGTGCCGACCTCTATTGGATTGCCTTCCGGGCGACGAGCGAGAGTTCATTACAAGGTCGGCCAGGACCCATGGGTCGCATCACGGTTGCAGGATTTTTTCGGCATGAAACAGGGACCCTCGTTATTTTCGGGTAAGCTGCCGGTGATCTTGCACCTGCTTGCGCCTAATCAAAGACCCGTCCAGGTGACGGCGGATCTGCAGAGCTTCTGGCAAAAGACCTATCCGGAAATCAGGAATCAGCTTTCACGCCGCTATCCGAAGCACGCCTGGCCGGCCGATCCCTTCCGGCAAAGTTAAGTGAATCAGCTTTTTCTGCCTGCGCGTTGTCTCTTTGTCCTGTTCGATTCGGGAGCCAGCATTTCATCAACTGGACAGCCGCCCTCAGCTCCCATCATCCCCGCGCTTCTGCACTCTTCCCTCATCTGGGCTTGACACTCCGAAACCGCTTTGCCGGCCTTCAGGCATTCTGCCGCTTTTTTATGCGTGTCTGCCATCATCTGGTGCATTCGAACCCTTTTGTGAAGCGTGATGTCTGAGGGCTGAACCGCGACAGCGATGTTTCCTCGTGTGATCTCATCTTCTTCCGCGAGGGCTGCGAAGGAAATCAATAAGAGTGTCCATGATATTAACAGGAGAGTCTCCTTCATCTCGGGCCCCTTTCAGGCTTTATCATAGGTATAGATAGCGAAACGTGAAGTGCGCGACGGAACTGTCTTGCGGACCTGGGGCGGTCCGGATGGGATGGGACCACATAAAATTGATCGATAGCGGCGGCACGTTGAGACTCAGTCCGCCTGTGTAAGAAGAGGCGATTCGAGAACCGAATTGTCCCGCATTCTTGTAAATTGTTCCGAGATCGTATCCAGCCAGCCCGCGGAGTGGCGGAAATCCGAAGAGCGATCCGATCGGAAATCGGAGTTCGCCCTTTACCGCGAGCAGGTTGTTGCCGAAGAGACGATCGTCCAGGAATGAATAGGCGCGCAGCATGTCGTCGCTCGACAGGAGAAAAGGATTTCGGAACTCACCCCCGAATGAGGCTCCGGCCATACCCTGCAAGGCCAACACAGTTCGACCGGTGAGTTGAAAATACTGGGCAACATCAAGGCGCAGCCGCTCCGTCACATTTCCACGGCCAGGGAAGAAAGAGGTTTCGCTCTCTCCCAGAATCCCAAAGCCCTGCAACGGTCCCGAATAGGCTTCGTAAAGAATCCCGTCATAACCGACGCGAAAGATGGGGCCCACGATGAACTCCCGACCGGGATTCCGGGTTTTCCATTCGTCTGCGAGATTGGGGTCACTGAAGTCGTTCCTGGATACTCCGCCCATGCGTACTTCCGCGTCCACATAACTGAAAGCGCCGAGCGGATACTGTAGCGCGGCCAATGCGCCATATTCGCGATGAAGGTAAGTTCTTATGAATCCGTTCGTTTCAAAAACGTTGTCGAGACGGGGCTGGAGAATCGCATACGGACCGACTGTCCATGTCGTTCGACCGGCCTGGCTTGTGAGGAATGTATAGGCGTTTGTGTATTTGATATTGCCAAGCGCCGAAAGTTCCGCGGTGATACTGTAATTGCGCATCAGGTCGCTCACGCTAGCGGCGATTCCTCCAGAGCTTCCGCTCGCGAAATAGGCGAAAAGCCCGTCGATGCGGAGGCCCGATGTCACAAAAGGTCGGTATTTGCCCGTATCCTGTTCTCGCAGGGACAGAAGTTCCGGTTTCCACGGAGGAAGTTTTTCGAAAGCTGTGGGGCGCGACGCGACTTGGATATTCGTTGTGAGTTCCGGCGGAAGGCTCATCAATCGATACCGACCGCTTCGGAACGTTATTGCATAAATCTGATCGCCTTTCAGTTTCGGGTGGAAGAGCCCTGTTTTAACTTCAGTGATTCGTGTTTCACGTCCTTCAATCAAACGATGGATTTGCGAACTTCCGGATTCCCAGGACTGAAACACCAGATTCTGAGGTTCACCGTTCGGTGAAATTTGCTCTGAAAGTGGATAGGTGAGTTGCGTCGCCTTTCCGTTCTTCGGATCAATCGCGAAGATTCCATGCTTGGCGTTGTTGGTTTTATCGGAGGACCCGAGTATGGCCCCTTTTCCCCATTGTATGGTCTGCCAGTGGTAGGATTCGTCTGTCAGTTGCCGTATTACCGGGGTCGGTCCAAGCTCTTCGAGAACGTAGAGGTTCACCCAGCCGCGCGCGGTGAGGCCAGCGATAGCCAGGCTCTTTCCGTCTGGACTGAATGATAGAGATCGAACCTGAATGATTCCCTCCTGGCGCAATGGGATTCGGTAGGCGCTCCCGAGCGCGATTTCCGGATCTCTCTTTTCAAGGTTCCGGATCTCTATTTCAGGACCCGCCGTCGTTTCGACCGCATAGCCAACCTTGTCATCAGCCAGTCCAAGCGTTGGAGTCTGCATGAAATAGAGGCTGATGAGCCCGGGGCCCTGGTCCCGCGCGGCAACGGTCTGATGTTTCAGGTCCGAAAACTTCATCAGGCGGATCGATGCAACGCCGGAGAGGACATCGACCTCGCGAATTGCCAGAATTTTTCCGTCGGGCGAAATGTCATAATAATCCAGTGTATCCCCGACTTCGTCCAGCAGATGCGAGTCTTCAACCGGTTTGGTGAGCAAGTCGGCTTCTGTCTTGTAAATACGGTTCAAATAGGCGGTCCATTTGGTTTCGACGACATCTGGAGGCTGGTGAATCACATCGCTCACGAGTCCCGGAAAATTGCCGTAGCGTTCGCCATTGTCGTGCGCGGCGCGATCCAGAATCTTCTGAATAGTGTCTTTTCCGAATTCTGTTTCCAGAAAATCGATTTTGGCTTGCCCAACCTTATAAGTATGGACAAATCCCATCTGGCCTTCTTCGAAGAACTTGGGAATGGTGTACTTCTTCTTTTCATCGGGGTGGACGAGAATGTCGCGCAGATACATCCGAGACTCCGGATCGACGCCGTCCTGACTGTAATACTCAGCCATGCCTTCGATAAACCAGAGCGGTACGATAGCAGCGAAATCCGCTGGTCTCAGCTGTTTCGGCGCCTGGAGCTTCTGCACTTGAAACTGATGAACCATTTCGTGCTTGCTGATATGGTCGAATGCCTTCGCTTCTCCCCAGTACGGAATCGCCATCGTGTTTTCGGTGGTACTGGTGATCCCTTGCACACCTTCTGAGACGAAGAAGATGTTCGCCTGCTGGAATTCCCGGAGTGATGTGAAGAGCAGATATGAGAATTCAAGCGGTGGACGAAAATGAAAAGTATCACTGAGTGATTCGATGTCCCGTCGAATCCTCGGTATCACGAACTCCGCGGTCCAGGACTCTTCTTCATAGAAATAGAGCCGAAAACGAGTGGGTCCTGACGAAATGTCCGTGAATTTCCAGTCAAAATTTTTCCAACGAGGGTCCGGTTTTCCTGGATGGCGAGGCGCGACGAACGTTTGAGGAAAGAGCCGGGAGCCTTCCGGGTTCAACATGGCGGAAAGTCCCACTGCTTGAGCGAGTGCAGTGAATGGAGTCATCGCGGCAAATATTAGTGCGGTACAAAGCAGCGAGCGCATGCTCCGCCACCGACTGCACGAGCCGAGCCAGCGGTCGGCAAGGCAGGTGGAGCGTGGAATCAGCGCGTCTTGGACGTCTCTCGTTTGTCGTGAATCCCGTATTCCCGCAGTTTTGTATAGAGGTGTGAGCGGTCCATCGCCAGACTGAGTGCGAGGCGTGAAACGTTGCCATCGGCACGGTGGTATTCCTCGCGAAGGATCGTTTCTTCATATTGCGCCACGCGAGCATAAAAACTTGTGGCGCGGGCTGCGGTATTCGGCAGACCAGGCGCGTCTGAACATATTGTGTCACGAAATTTTGGTGGGAGGTCCGCCAGCTCCACGGTAGTTCCGTCGATCATTGCTGTGACATACGCGACCATGTTACCGAGCTCGCGCACATTTCCGGGCCATTTATATGTCTTGAGCGCATGCAGTGCTTCGGGTGAAAAGGAGAGCCCCTTTTCGCCGGTTTTTCTAAGAAAATGCGCCACTAATAAGGGAATGTCATCGTTGCGCTCCCGAAGGGGAGGGATGTGAATAGGAAGGACGCTGATGCGCTGAAGGAGGTCGTCTTTGAATAGCCCCTTTTCAACCATTTCCTCCAGGTTTCTGTTCGTTGCGCAAACGACACGGAAATCGAGCTGCATCACGCGCGATGAGCCAAGTCGCGTGACTTCTTTTTCCTGAAGCACTCTGAGCAGCTTTACCTGGACCTCGGGGGACATGTTTGCAATCTCGTCAAAATAGATAATGCCGCCGTGCGCTTCTTCGAACAGGCCCTTTGTTGTGCGATCGGCTCCGGTGAAAGCGCCCTTTTCATGTCCAAACAGCAGGCTCTCCGCAGTCGAACTCTGGATCGTCGAGGAGTCGACGGAGATGAATGGCGCGAGGGTGCCGTCGGGCAGAGTTCCGCGAAGGAGCCTTGCAATGACTTCCTTGCCAGTGCCGGTTTCCCCTGTGATGACGACGTTCGCGGGACTTTGCCGGATTCGCTCAATCGTACGCCTCAAAGCCTGGACACTGGAATTCTCACCGACGAGTACCTGTTTTTGCTGTTCCGCCGCCAACTCATAGTTTTGCCGCTGCCGTTGCTGAAGAAGCCTCCGGTGTTCGAGAACGCGAGTGATGGAATGCAGGAGGTCGCCTTTTTCAAAATCCTTCGAAATATAGTCTCTCGCGCCTAACTTCATGGCGTCTCTCACGACCTGATAATCCACCACTCCGCTCAGCATCACTATCGCCATGTCCGCATCGGTTTCGCGGAACTTTGCTATCGCTTCAAGTCCTTCGAGAGGGGTGCGGATTTGAATATCGAGTAGGAGCACATCCGCGGGCTGTTTCTTTAGAATCAGGAGGGCTTCGTCCGTGTTGTACGCCGACCTGCATTCGCAGTGGCCCTTCAGGGCGTGCTTAACTCCAAGGTGAAGAAGCGAATCGTCATCGCAGATCAGTATCTGAGGGAGGCGGTTCATAGGTGATCTCCTGCAGCCCGTTTTATTGGGAATTCCCCACAGTATCAGACTTTATTGTAGGTGGTGGCCAACAAATTCGTGGTTCCAACTGGATTGATGTCTTTGGGAAATTCCGTGCTGGCTCAATTTTGCTCCATCTCATCAACAGCTTATTTTAGGCCGTTGCCGCAGTCGTATGGCGAAAGAGTGTTGGTTCAGGCTTTGCTTTGTGCCCCGCATCATCCGAAACGTCGGATCAAGTAAATCATTAGCAGGGAGAATTGAGATGGATTGTACTCAAAAGACGCAGCGTAGCTTAAAAGTAGCCATTCAAAGCGATGCGAATGTTCTTATCCTCGGGCCTACTGGAACGGGCAAGACGCGTTTGGCTCGCAGGATCCATGATGAAAGCTCGAGACGCCGGGGACCTTTTGTGTCCGTGAATCTCGCCGCTCTTCATGAAGGGACTATCGAATCAGAACTTTTCGGACACGAAAGGGGCGCGTTCACCGGCGCTGATCGCAAACGAAAGGGCTTATTAGAGGCTGCGGAAGGTGGGACCGTATTATTGGACGAAGTCGGGGAACTTCCTCCCAGGCTGCAAGCGCGTCTACTCGAATTTCTGCAATCGCGCACCATTACCCCTGTTGGAGGAAGTGCTGCCATGCGCCTCAACGTGCGCGTGATTGCCGCTACTCATCGCAATCTTCCATCCGCTGTCTCACGCGGGGATTTTCGGGAAGATTTATTTCATCGCCTGCGCGTGATTTGTATCGACCTAAAGCCCATCGCGCTCAGGTGGGGCGAACTGGATGAAATCGTTCACAGCTGTCTTGCGGAAGTTTGCAGCGCAGCGGGAAGGACCGTTCTTAGAATTTCGGAAGAAGTGGCTTCGCAGTTGGAAAAGCATGATTGGCCCGGCAATTTTCGCGAGCTTCGCAATGTGCTGGAATACGCAGTGCACGCCGGGACAGGGCCAGAAATCCTCGCTTCTGACTTGCCGGAATGGTTTGCGCCAGCTAACGGCAATCAAGCAAAAACAGCTTGTTTTTCAGAGTCTCCAGCGCAAATACCGAATCATAGAAGACGTGAAGTGTCGATTCAGCCGCTTAATTTTAAGAGCAGCATGGATAATTTTGAGAAGTCATTCCTGAGTCAAGGCTTGCGATCCAATAGCGGCAATATCAGCGAAACCGCACGTCAGATCGGCATGAACAAGGCGACTCTGATTCGCAGGATCCGGTATCACAGCTTACAGACAATCCTTTCCCGCTCGGTGCGCCCGGGGTCGTCTGATGTGGTTGTTCCAGGCGAAAAAAAACCTGAATCTACGATGACTTGCATGGATCTGTCTGCGGGTGGCATGGTGTAAGGACGGTCGGGTTTGTTTCAAATAAAACGCCGATGCATTTTTTTTGAAAATAGTTGTTGCAGCAAACGGGAGTCTTGGTTATTTAAACGAACCTTCCCGCTGATTCTTCTGTGAATCGCCTTCGCGCTGAGCGGAGCGAACGAATGAAAAAGCGGTGGGACTTCGAACAAGCAGCTCAAATGGGTTGGTTGACGAAGGAGTTCTTTGAAAATTTGGGATGAATTTTTTGAATGAGAAAGTGGGGGCTAGAGTAGGCAGCCTGCTTGTAAGTGCCGATTTCGGTCGGG
>MEPR01000032.1:4440-19090 GCA_001769835.1 Bdellovibrionales bacterium GWB1_55_8 | reverse complement strand
GCCGCCTTCAGGAGGTTGCCTCTTATATCGGCGTCACGAAAACCATCGCAGCTCCGACCACCCGATTGCCCGTGGATGACAGCAATCCCTTTTTTCTTCGCGATCCCGCGAAATGCGTTCTTTGTGGAATCTGCGTCCGCACCTGTCGCGACCTGGTGGGAGCGAACGCGATCGATTTCTCCGGATGCGGTCAGGAAACCGGAATTTCGGCGGGAGGCCATTCCGCAATCGTGGATTCCCGCTGCGTTTCATGCGGCGAATGTGTTGAACGCTGTCCCACAGGTGCCCTTATCAGGCGCGATCAGGCGGCTCCGGCCCGCGAAGTGAAGAGCGTCTGCACTTTCTGCGGCGTCGGTTGTTCGCTTTTCCTCGGAGTCCGTGGCGATCAGGTCGTCTCGGTCAGGGGTGATGAGCGCAGTCCCGTGAATGAGGGTATGCTCTGCGTGAAAGGACGGTTTGGCTTTTCTTTCATTCACAGCCCCGAGCGCCTGAAGACGCCGCTTGTTCGGAGAGGGGGGCGCCGCGATGCGGAGCTCGTTCCGGCAAGCTGGGATGAAGCCCTCGATCTGGTCGCGGCCAGCCTGAAGAAGCACAAGGGCGACCAGTTCGCAGCCATTTCCTCGTCACGCTGCACGAATGAGGAAAACTATCTCATGCAGAAGTTCGCACGCGTTGTGATGGAAACAAACAACGTCGATAACTGCGCGCGGCTCTGCCATGCTCCCACGGTCTCAGGTCTGTCGAAATCGTTTGGTCATGGTGGCGGGACAAATCCGCTCAAGGACCTGGATGAAGCCAGCTGTATTTTCGTTATCGGCTCGAATGCGACCGAGGCACATCCGGTTGCCGGAAACCGGGTCCGGGCTGCCGCGAAGAACGCCACATTGATTGTGGCGGATCCTCGTCGCATTGACCTGTGCGAAAATGCGGATCTCTGGTTGCAGCTGAAACCGGGCACAGATGTCGCCCTTCTGCTCGGAATCGCAAAAGTGATCCTTGACGAGGGACTTGAGGATCGGTCGTTCATCGAGTCCAGGTGTGAGGGGTATGAGGATTTTCGCAAATCGGTCGAGACATTTGACGTCGCGACCGCGGCCGCGATCACCGGTGTCCCGGTGGAAAAAATTATGCAGGCGGCCCGTCTCTACGCCGCCAGCAGGCATTCCATCATTGTCTATTCCCTTGGCATCACTGAGCATTCGCATGGAACAGACAACGTCCAGGCGATCGCAAACCTGGCGATGCTCACCGGGAACGTCGGAAGACCCGGCGCAGGCGTGATGCCGATGCGCGGTCAGAATAATGTGCAGGGTGCCTGTGACATGGGATGCGTGCCCGCTTCCTATCCAGGCTCTCAATCCGTGACGAAAACAGAAATCCGTTCCAAATTCGAGCAGGCCTGGGCGCGGAAACTGCCCGAACTCGCCGGTCTCACGGTCGTGGAAATGCTTCAAGCAGCCGAGAAAGGCGAGGTGAAGGCTTTCTACATCATGGGCATGGACGTCGCTTACAGTGTCGCCGATGGAAAGAGGACGCGCGAAGCTTTGAATTCGGCGGACTTTGTCGTGGTTCAGGATATTTTCCTGACGGGTACCGCGAAGATGGCAGATGTTGTACTCCCTGCCGCGAGTTTCGCCGAAAAAGACGGGACCTTCACCAACCTCGAACGCAGACTCCAGCGAGTTCGTCAGGCCATTTCTCCCGTGGGGGAATCACGCCCTGACTGGTGGATTGTCGGGGAACTTGCACGGCGCATGGGTGGTTCGGGTTTTGAATACTCTGATCCGGCCCAGATCATGGACGAGATGGCGCGCCTGACTCCGACGTTTGCCGGAATGTCTTTTGCGCGGCTTGAATCCGATGGTTTGCAGTGGCCCTGTCCCGCACCGGGACATCCGGGCACGCCTCGCCTGCACGAGGAACGTTTCAACACGTCAACGGGGAAGGGGAGATTTGCATCCCTGCTTTATCGTCCCTCGGTGGAAACGACGGACGCGAAGTATCCGATCCTTCTGACAACGGGCAGAAGCATCTATCACTTCCATCTTGCGATGACCTCTCAGGTTCCCGGCCTCATGGACCTGGAAACTGGCGAGTCCATTCGCCTTCATCCGAACACGGCAGCCTCCCTCGGTATTCGGAATGGCGAGGTGGTACGGGTGGTCTCGCGTCGGGGTGAGCTCCTGGTGCCTGCGAATCTGACTGACACAGTCATGCCCGATTCCGCTTACATGACGTTTCATTTTTATGAGACCCCGACGAACGACCTCACCCATCAGGACGTTTTGGATCCCGTCTCCAAGACTCCGGAGTTCAAGGTGACGGCTGTCCGGATCGAAAAGCTGGAGGGACCATGATCCGGTACAGTCATCACGCTTTGATTCTTTCGGGTTGCTACCTTCTCCTGGGACTTCTTTACATCCTGGTTTCCGGTCACTTCGCGACGATGATCGCGCCGGGTTTCATGGAGCTTGCGAATATCGAGAAAACGAAGGGGATTCTCTTCATCATTGTCACGGCGATCGCGATTTACTGGTTCGGGTCCTGGCAACTCAGGGCGATCACCCGCGAGGCTTCTGAACTGCTGGAGCATCGCGATGTTCTTCTGGCTTCTGAACGCCGAACATTGACGGGAACGTTTGCAGTCGCGGGTGCGTACGATCTGATTTTGAAGACCAACTCGGCGCTGGCCGCATTGGACCGTCTGGAGCGAACCTCGCTTCCCGTTGAGTCCAGGAAGGTTGCTCGCGAACTTGCTTCGGAACTCACGGGTCTCCAGAGCAAAATGCAGCGAGTCCGCGATGGCGGCCTGGAGCTGATTGCGGGGGAACGGCAGCAGCTTGATCTTTGCAAGGCATTGGCTAGCAGTATCGAAATCGCGCAGCTTCACGGAGCGGTTCGGGGCTGTGATGTCCGCTTTACAGGTTGCCAATCCATTCGCGTATGGGCTTTTCCGTCCCTGATTCACGCCATGACCGTCAGCTTGATTTTGAATGCCGCCCAGTCGACTCAAGGCAAAGGTAAGATCGAAGTCCACGTTCGTGTTGACGACGAGGGCCTGACAATTGAAGTTCACGATAACGGACCTGGAATTCCGGCTGCTGACAGACGCCTTGTGTTTGAGCCGTTTTACAGTGCGAATGGCAGGGTGATTGGAATGGAACTGGCTGCCGCTACCGCCTGCGTGGAAGCCCATGGCGGACGAGTTGACCTCTTCAGTTCACACCTGGGGGGCACCCGGTTTGACGTTGTCTTCCCTGTCTCAGTTCTCGTTCAGTGATACAGGTCACCGAAGTCCTCATCACCGCCGGAGCGGGATCCTTCGCCATCGTCGACCTCGTCAGGTCCTCCGCCACGTCCGCTATCGTAGTCAGGATCGTAGATCTCGTCAGGACTTGCGGATCCACCGGTGTCGCTGCTGTCGCCGTGGTCAATGCTGCCCGGTTCCGATGGAATGTATTCACTCGAAGGGAGCTGATTTTTTGAGCAACCCGTCTTCACATGTTGCCAGGTGCTCCATTTTCCATTGCTGTAGTACTGCTGCTTCCTGAATGTGGAACCGCAGTGATAGACACGGGCTGAACGTGCGCCGTTCAGGACGCCTCGAGCGCTGTAGGCGACGGAAATCTCCCACCTGTTTCCCGGCAGCCTGGTGCAGTTGCGGACGATGTTCGCCCGTGCGGGGCGTGATTCGGCATGGATCTTTCGCCCGCGGATATGGGCTTTCTCGAGAAACGCGCGATCGATTGCGACTTCGAGGTCGCTCCTTGCGGGCACCGGGCGGACGGTACGGTCACAGGCGCGCGGGCTAGATTGCGCGGTTCCGGGCATGGCTACCCAGAATGCGAGTAAAAAGGCGATCGGGACAGGTGTTCGTTTCATGAGAAGCCTCCTGAAAAAACGGACGGCGGATTTGGCAGGTCTTACAGCGATATGGAGCGCTTTGCTACGATATTTATAAAGCTTCGAAACGGATTCCTGGAAAATGGAAAAAAAACCGGTAAAACTTGGATTCTCATGAAGAACCGCCAAATGATTCCTGGTCCTGATTTTGACGAGGCTTCGCCAGGTTGGGAGCTGACCTGGCCTTTCCCGGATACCGCGAGACCCGGATCCTTTGTCTCCGGCGATCCCGAAGGGCAGCGGATCAGGATCAAGTATTATCGTCGCAAGGAGGACGGAGCTTTGGTTGGCAAGGCTTGGTTCGGACCTGATGCAGAAGGGCCTCCTGGTCACGCTCATGGCGGGAGCATGTCTGCCGTTCTCGATGAGGCCATGGGCGGTTCAGCCTGGCTCGCCGGTTACGCCGTGGTGGCTGTGCGGTTGATCATCGATCTCAGGCGGATGTTGCCGCTCGGGACGGCGGTGTTTTTTGAAGGTTCTGTGGAAAAGGTCGACGGGAGAAAGATTCATACGCGCGGGAAGCTCACGAACGCCGCGGGTGAAGTCTATGCTGAAAGCCAGGGCCTGTTTATCGTACTGAGCCAGGAACGTTTCAGGGGTCAGTCGGTTTGATCCAGCCACGCTAGTATTTTCGGAAACACCTCGCGATCGGCGCGCTTGCCGATCAACAGGTCCATGTGTCCGTAATGAGAGCCATGACCCTGCTCCTTTCCGAACAGGATAAATTCCTTTCGATCGGATCCGAGTTTTTCAAAGGTGTTCGCCGCAGCATTGGCCGAGCACTGGCGATCCCGATCAGCCGCAAGGGCAAGGACCGGC
Source organism: Bdellovibrionales bacterium GWB1_55_8 (assembly GCA_001769835.1). GTDB lineage: Bacteria > Bdellovibrionota > UBA1018 > UBA1018 > UBA1018 > GWB1-55-8. The sequence continues at coordinate 14,368 of MEPR01000032.1, read as the reverse complement.
GTTTTCACCTCTCCCAGCCGGTCAGCGTAGCGCACCGATCCGTCTCTGTTCCGGAACCCACCGGGTTCCATGATGGTTGCGAGCTGGAGCATCAGCGCAGTAGGTATTTTTTCGTAGTAGCAGGCATGAATTCGCCGCGCCATTTCCGGGTGCACGTTGTCCTGCCAATAGGCAAACCTTTCAATCGCGTTCGAAAAATGTCCGGTAAATGGAATCAGAGTGTGAGAGGCCGCCTGAATCGGAAGCGAATTCATCTTCGAAATGAGCACCCGTATTTTCAGCATCTGTTTGAAATCTGTCGCCGTGCCATTGAAATCCAGCGCGGACGCGATGGTGACGCCGGAGCGAATCGCTGACGAGTTTCCCTGCGCCAGATGGCAAAGAAGGAGCATGCCGCCCATGCTATGGCCGATCCAATGTACCTGAGGAGCGCCGGTTTGCCGATGCACGGACTCAAGCGCCGTCTTCATTTCCTGTTCCAGGTAGGAATCAAAGTCCCAATGGGCGAGGCGCGCGGTACCTCGGTGCTTTTCAACGCTGAAACCTGCATGGCGAAGATCGATCGCCCAGGTGTCGTAACCATGCCCGGCGAGAGTCCGGGCCAGCGAAGGGGCGGGATACGGGTCCATTAGGAAATGATTTCCGGAAAGGCCATGGCAAAGAATCACCGGGTGCTTCTTTTCGGGCTCTGCTGCCCTAAACCTGGAAAGCGCGAACGTATGGCCCTCTGGCGTTTTCACGCGATGAACCTCGTCAGGTTCTGGCAAGCCGCCGTATCGTCGGCTCCAGAATCCGTTCCAGGCCACCATTCCCGCGCTGAGCGTCGCTACCCTTGAAAATAATCTTGCTGGCAACATCATCCTGTTCCCCTTCCCCCCGATTCTAACTCATGCCGCCTTTAACTCAACTGGGTGAAGCGGATGAAACTTGGTGAGTCTTTTGAGAAGAGAGATCGCGTCAAAGGGGGCTCGAACCTTGGCGTCATTATCGAAGTACACGAAAACATCCCTGGTCGCGCGGCTCCGTGCTCTTCTCCAGTTGCGGATCTTTTCTTCCCAGCGGTCCAGTGAAGCGGAGTCATAGCCACTTGCGTAGAGTTCCTCCGCGCCATGAAGTCTGATGTAGACGATCGGCCCCGTGATCTCCTCAATCTGCGGCCACTTGCCAGCACTGTCGGCGATCACCAGTGAGATATCCTGGTTCTTCAGGAGCTCGATGAAGTCACCTGTTCTGAACCTCTCGTTTCTTATTTCGATCGCATGTCGAAGCGGGCGGTCCTCCTCGGCACGGACGTGCGCACGCTCCTTCATCCAAGGTGAATGTCGCCTGGCCATCTTCGCGGCGGCACGGGTATCTCGCGGAAGGACGTCTAAAAACCGCGAAAACCGATCACGGTCATATTTCATGCTGGGAGGGAACTGCCAAAGGAACGGACCAAGCTTCTCACGGAGCAGGAGGACGCCGGAGGCGAAAAAATTCGAGAGCGGCTCGCCCAGATCGGTTAGGCGTGTCAGATGAGTGATGTAGCGGCTGGCCTTGACGGAGAAGATGAAATCTTCCGGAGTGGCGGCATACCAGGCCTTGTAACTGCTCGGGCGTTGAAGTGAGTAGAACGAGCCGTTTATCTCGATCGAGTTCACCTCGCGGCTGGCGAATTCGAGCTCTTTCCTATGGGGCAGACCCGGCGGGTAAAAAGTTCCCCGCCAGCCGGCGTAGGTCCAACCTGAAATTCCAATCCGAGTGTCTGCCATCCTGCTTGAACCTGTTGCAAAAACATGACATCCCGGAGTGGATGGGTCATCCAACAGAGCAAAGCGATCAAAGATTCAAGGATATTCTAGACTCCGGGCATAAATGGCCGGGTGATTATCTTTTCAAGTTCATCGTGACGCAGCAAAGCCTGAGCCTGGCATCAGCGCTATTTCAGAGCACGTCGAAGAATTGTGAGTTGAGCTTTCGACAATCGGCTAATGGCAAATATGTATCGATCAGCTTCACATTGCTGATGAATTCCGGTGACGAGGTCCTGGCAATCTATCGAAGAGCGAGAGCCATTCCGGGCGTGATCGCGCTTTAAATTTTTTAAGCGGCGCGTTTCAGGCGGTCGACGGCCTTAGAAGAATACAACCGGCAGCACCAATCTGCTGGCGAGCTGGCATCGGCCATGATCAGACAGCGGCTGCCGTCCTCCATCTTCCATTCCTTCAATGCGAGTGCTGCGGAGCCCTGGTCTTCACAAAGCTGCACAAAGTGCTGAACGGCTTTCCGGCTCACATCGCCGGTCAGCTTATATTGCCGGTCATTGACCGAAAATTTGAACACCACCACAACGCCCGCAGGAGCGGGTGTCTGCGAGCCGTCCAGCTGGACCGCCTTTGGCTTGTTCTTCAGAAATTTTTTCAGGTAGGAGCAAAGAGCGTCTTCAGATCGCAGGTATAGGGGTTCCATGTTTTTCCTATCGGTCGTTTGTTCCAAAAACTTGAGCCCCCGGGCGCCTCAAGCCGTGGCATGCCGTTTGCTGCTTTATCAAGTATGGCCGATCCAGGAAAAGTCTATCCAATCGATTTGAATATGCTTCGTAAGGAAGTTGAAATACAAGGCGAGGTCCTCGGCCGTGAGCGCCTTGAGCGAAAAGCTGAAGTCGATGAACTTCGCCTGCAAGTGGAAGTCTTGAAGAGCCTGCTTGCGCAGCAGTACCCTGATTTCAAAAAACGCTACGAGGAGCTCTATCAGGATAAGCGTGAGAACTTCAATCCGGAGCAGAAGACAAAGATAGGGTAAGTAACTTGAATAAGGTCGTCGGTGGGACGATGTCGCTACTGTTAGTAGGGACTTTTTATCTTTCAGCCAGTGACACGGGGTGCGGAATGTCTGGAACAGATTTGAGGGCACGACTCACGCCCGAGCAGTACCACGTCACGCAGGAATGCGGCACCGAGCCTCCCTTCCGTAATCCTTATTGGGATAACAAGGAGCCCGGAATTTACGTCGACGTGGTTTCAGGGGAGCCGCTATTCAGCTCCTTGGACAAGTACGATTCGGGTACCGGATGGCCGAGTTTTTCGAAGCCACTTGCTCCGGAAAACCTGAAATACTCGGAGGACAGTGCTCTGTGGCAAACCCGAGTGGAGGTACGCTCAAAAACCGCCGATTCGCACCTGGGACATGTCTTTGACGATGGGCCGCTTCCCTCCGGCAAGCGCTATTGCGTGAATTCAGCGAGTCTTCGCTTCATTCCGCTCGCGAAGCTGGAATCAGAGGGTTACGGGCGGTTCAAAAGTCTGTTCGAAAAGAACCCGGCGGAGCGGCCAATGAAATGGCAGGAGGCGATTCTCGCAGGAGGCTGTTTCTGGGGTGTGGAGGAGTTGATTAGAAAGCTTCCTGGCGTAATCGACACCTCGGTCGGATACACGGGCGGCACCGTGCCCAACCCAACATATGAAGACGTGAAGAGCGGTCACACGGGGCACGCGGAAGCCGTCCGAATCGTCTTTGATCCCAGTAAGACCACCTATGAACAGATTCTCGAGTACTTTTTTCGTCTCCACGACCCGACCACCCGCAATCAACAGGGAAACGACCTGGGAACTCAGTACCGGTCCAGTATTTTTTATCTGAACGACGAACAAAAGGATGTCGCCGAGAAGGTGATCGCGAGCGTGAGCCGTTCAGGCAAGTGGAAGCGCCCCGTGGTGACTCAATTACTTCGGTCCGGCCCGTTTTATCCAGCCGAGGAGTACCATCAGGATTACCTTCAGAAAAACCCGGGGGGTTACACTTGTCACTATCTGAGAGATTGATCAGGGAAGGCTAACCGAGCATCCGAAGCTGCCCTGACTCCTGCTCGCTTGCGCGAAGTACGAGCTGCTCCATCCGGCCGTGCAGCGTTTCGTACTGCGACAGAACCTGGCGCGGCTGAAGGTGAGCCTCCTCCAGGATTTCGCGACAATCACGCAGACAGATCAGTGAGACGAACAGGTTCTTTGATTCGTCTTTGGCGTCACTGGCGCGTACCGCTTGCGAAAAGTGACGGATCATCTCTTCAGAGCTTCTCATCAGGCGATTCTTGATGGCGTTCTCGGGGATATCCATGATCAGGCAGGAACGATGAAAGCTGAGAGCCAACTGATAGGTGAGGTAATTCTTGAACATCCAGTCCTCCTCGACGTGATCTTCTTGATCTCGTCAGTATTCCAATGAGCAGGGAACGTGCTGAGGCCTGGTATTCTGAGAAATGAAGCAACGTTGCTTTTATTTCCGCCACTTCATGCAGTGCGACGTCAAACATCCGTGCAATTCGTTGCTGTAAAACTTTCTCGCTTTGGATGAAATGACACCAGCTGTTTTTACAAATCCTTGTAGTGAATGACCTTCAATTGTCGCGGCATGGATATCGGCTTGCGGGAGCGGATCGCGATTTTCGGCGTATGGGCATTCATAAGCTTGTTGAAGTGACGAAAAAATGGGCTGTCCCCGGTCAAAGTGGAGCGGACCTCGGTTTCAGCTTTCGCCGGTGTGAGCTTGAAAGCGCCTTCCCAGAGATTTTCAAACAAAACACGAGTCGAGCCCACAGCCAGTGAAGGAAACGCGCCGTCGTCCACCTCTCCGAAGGCGACGATCAGGAGTCTGGACCAGAGTTCCTTCAACGCACGATTGTAACGTTTTTCGTTTTCACGACCGCGCAGCCCGGTCAACTGCTTCAGGGCCTTGGTGGAAACGGGGGAATCTGTCTCAAGAACAGCCAGGATTCGGCGGGCTTCCGCGCTCAGCGTTGCGGGGAGGTCCCCCTTCGGATTCAGCGCTCGAAGAGCGGCCTGGAAAAGTGGTTTTGAAAAGTAGGTGGCTCTCCCCTGGAACCACTTCGTGTAGACGACCTGCCGGGTGGTGGAGATTTCTGTTTTCAAATGCCAAAGATCAGCTACTCCGTCATCTCCCGACTCGTCCCATTCCCAGCGCATTTTCTTTCTTGGGAAAAAATGAGACCAGAGGGAAGCCGGTTCCTTGCGGTTTGCTATGGGGAAAACAAGCAAAATGCCAGCACGGTCTATCGCAGCTATGGCGGATTTCATGTTCATTTTCCTGCTCATGGAATTTTAATCTAGCGAACTTCACGCCGAACGATAAATGGAAAAATGCGCAAAGTGGGTCGGCGGAACAATGGCGGACAGCCACGGTTCCGATCTCTCGATCGTGTCGCGGGAGGCTCGTCCCCGGCCGATGACAGTGATCGGTCGTTTCCTGGCGTGGGTTCGCAGGTCAGCAAGAATTTTTGAAATGGCTGCTCGCGAGCCGAAGTCATAAATAAAATAGGTATCCGCTTCTGTGGGAATAAAGTCCGGGTCGCTCAGGTCTACGCAAGCGATCACCGCATTTCTGGTTCCAGAGAGGCAGCGTCTGGCCTCCTCCGCACGCTCGGGCACGCATTCATAACCGAGGAACAGGACGTCGGGAAAATGCCTGGCGAGCACGAAGCCGATGCGGCCATAGCCCGCTCCGAGGTCCACCAGCGTTGAACCTGCTCTTAAATCCAGTAAGCTGAGCATGCGGCGAATTTCGGAGTAGGGGGTGAGCAAGGTTCGGACCGGCAAGCCTATCCAGTGTTGCTCGTCATTCCCCGCGCCGATTTTCGTGCGGCTGGTGAGGATCGTTCTCTCGGTTTCCTCAGTTCTCAGGCCGATCCAGCGATCCACCAGATCTGAATGACGTTGTTCATCGGAGTAGGAGTGGGCTCCTTCCGGAAACAAGGGAAACGGGTCTGCGGGATCAAACGAAAGCACGCCAGGATTTTATCGGTTTCCACTATGCCGAACAAGTCTCTAAAAAGCGTGTGGACCACCTTGTGACCCCGACTTCGTTGTGGAATTATCCACTGGATGGGTGTCCGATTTGCTCCCTCTCCTACGGGAACTTTTCACCTTGGAAACCTCAGAACTGCCTGGGTCTCGCATCACCTGGCAAGGGAACTCGATCTGCCCTGGGTTCTTCGTTTTGAGGACATCGATGTACCCCGCGTGGTTGCGGGTGCCATGGAAAACCAGCTCAGTGATATGAAGGCGCTCGGCATGGTCGCATCCGGAGTGCGAATCCAAAGCGAAAGTCGGGCGCGACATTGGGAACTTTTCCTTCGCGCAATACACGAAGGACAGGTTTACCCATGTACCTGCTCCAGAAGAGAAGTGCTCAAGGATCTGGATGCGATCGCCTCGGCCCCCCATCAAAACATCTCGCTTTACTCCGGGCGCTGCCGGAACGGTTCGCGGTCGAGTGTTGCCAGGCATGAGACGGTTGCCTGGCGTTTTCGTTCCGTCGACGATCCCCGAGGAACCCTCGATTTCGTTGTGGCTCGCACTACTTCCATCTCGGAACCGACAGGTCTGCCCGATGAGGAAGGGTATGTGCCGGCTTACAACTGGGCATGCGCCATAGACGATCTTGACGGAAGTTACGAGCTCATCGTCAGGTGCATCGACCTGCTTCCCGTGGCGCCTCAGCAGCACGCGATTCAAAAATGGATGAATCCACACGCGCGAGTACCGGCAATTTTCCATACAGCGCTGGTGGTGGATGACGGCGGGCGCAGGTTGGAAAAGCGCACCCGAGGGGTCACCTTATCCGAGTTGCTGGATCGAGGCTATTCCGCGGATGCGCTCGTTGCACGGTTCAGGGCCTCTTTTCGCCCCAACCTTTCACGGGAGGCGACAGAGCAAATCACAATTTCAGAGCTCCTGGGTGAGCCGCTGATCAGGCCGCTTTGACGCCTTCCCAGGGTTTGGACTGAAGCACCTGATCGATGTAATCGAAGTGCCTTCTTTCGTCTTCCCGGTTTTTACGGATCACATCTCTGACGTTCGTGGGAACATCCCAGGAAAGCGCCTTTTCATAAGTTGCATTCGTAAGTCGTTCATTCGTTTTCATGGCTTTGAGCGAAGCCTCGGTCCCGGTAACGCTACGGAGCGCTGTGAATCCTTCGATCAGGAAACCCTTGAAGTCCCGTTTGAATTCCGGGGGATCGCCCCCCATGTCGCGAATCAATGATGACAGATCCGTGACATGACGATGGTGATCCGTGCGAAAATCAGAAAGTCGGTCGCGCACTTCCTTGTAATCTATTTTTTCAATCGCCTGGTCATAGGCATGGATTGCGTCGATGTCAGTGTGAACTAACGAGCTCAGGTGCTTGATCAGGTCTTTTGATTCCATATTTGTTCCCATCCTGTTTCAGGTCGCTTGGTGATTTCTGTTGAATTTGATAACTCGTTCATTAGAAGCAAGGAGCGGTCCTAATTATGAATGGATGGATATCTTTGATATTTGCGGGATTCTTCGAGGTTGGCTTCACGACGATGATGAAGCTTTCGAACGGCTTTAGCCGGCCAGTATTTGGTGCGGGCTTTCTTGTTTGCGCCGTGACGAGTTTCTACTTTTTGAACAGGTCTTTGACGCAAATTCCGATTGGAACAGCCTATGCGATTTGGACGGGAATAGGAGCGTTCGGGACCGCCGTGATCGGCATGGTGTTTTTCAGGGACCCTGCAACACCGCTTCGCATGCTTTTTCTTCTGACGCTCATCGGCTCCATTGTCGGTCTGCGATTCGTCGCGGCGGAATAAAAAAAAGCGGCCCGCATAGTTAAATGCGAGCCGCCAAAATGAATTGAATTCTTTGTGCTTAGTAACGGCCGCCGCGTCCGCCGCCGCCGAAGCCGCCGCGTCCACCACGATCACCACCACGGCCTCCGCCGCCGCCGAAGCCGCCGCCACCACCACCGCCGCGATTGTCGCGCGGAACCATGGGTTTCGCTTCGTTGACGGTCATTGCGCGGCCATCGTAATCAGCGCCATTGAGCTTCGCAATTGCGCTCTGGGCTTCTTCATCCGTCGACATCTCAACGAAGCCGAAACCTTTGCTGCGGCCCGTGTCGCGATCGGTGATGATTTTCGCGGATTCAACCTTTCCGCACTGAGAAAAAGTATCGACGAGAACCTGTTCGGTCGCGGCGAAAGGAAGATTTCCAACGTATAGTTTCTTACCCATAAGACCTCCTTCAAGGCTGGGAGCCACTCAAGAGGATATGGGCACTATGCCCGCAAACTCTCTGGAAGCAGCTAGACTCACGTGCCTGATTTAGCACAGCTTTTTTATTATGGTCTACTTGAAATTTAGCCCGGAGCGTTAATTGAGGTTGTTTTGTAACACTGGGAATTTTATGGCAAAAGCTGGTCCCGATAATGCCTCAAATGATCTCGGAAAACTGAGCGCAAGGAGCTTTTGGCCAATGCGGGCGGGATTTTGAGGCCGAACATGCGGAGCCGGTGCGCTGAGTGAAAAGTAACAACGACGAAATTATGTTCAAACGCGCGGAATTCAACGCTTCCCAGATCCATCTCAGTGGACCCATTATCGGAAAAAATCACCTTCCAGAAAACGTTTGAGCGGTTTTCTTCATAGACGATCTCTTCGAGCTTCGTCATGTCCTGGTTCGTTGCGCCGAGACACAGGTACGGCTGTTTCGCCTCCCAGATAATGGTCGAGCCTTGTTCCCCAATTAGCTGCAGGAAGCTTTTGGATGAACTCGGAATAGCGGATCGGGATCAGTATTTGCGAAAATTCGACGGCCGTTTTGCGCGCATGAGCGTGGCTGGATTCAGCCACATTTTGAATGAATCCCACAGCTATGCCTTTCAGCAGCTGTTTGCGTGTCCGTTTCGAAAACTGATCGACGAGTTTTTGCGGAGTCTCTGCTTGAAATGCGAGAACGTCCGATTGGAAGTTCCAGTCGTGGCCTTCCACTGAGATGGTGATTGGAAAACGTTTCATATCGGTTTCAATGTATTTGCGCCAGGCGTCGCTTGCAAACGCCTGGCGCATCGAAGTTTTAGTCAGTCTATTCTACAGAGGGGACCATCGTTTCCTTTAGAACTTCCCCGAGCGGGGCTGCCAAGGAGTAGCCCACGTTTTTCAGGCTGCTCCATGCGCTGCCAGGGTCCTCGCGGTTTTCAAACCGGTCGCGCCCCCCAAAAACAGGTTGTGGTTCTTGGCCTGGAATCTGTCGAGTGCCCACCTGCTCGAGAGTGAGTTCCATTGATTTGTCAGCGATGGACCGGATCAGTTTGGATGCGACATCGGCAAGCCGCTTCTTGTGTGCGTCCGAAAGATAGGGGATCTGCGCCAATTTCGGCTGATGCTCGTTCCAGTATCTGTCGCCAGCGGCGACGATGAGTTCTTTACGGAGAGCCAGATGCTCGCGCGCACGGGCCAGCAGACGCTCCGCCAGGATCTTGTCCGAGTCAGAAAGACGAACGGGTGCATGATTCCCGAGCCGGCGAATTCCGAGTGCGACTTCCAAAACGACGGCTGCGCTTCCGGCGTTGAGGTTTCCCGTGTGAAGGGAGTTCAGGTTATTTCTGAATAGGAGGTTATCGATTTCAGAAATGAAGCCCTGTTCACTGCCGATGACATTTTGATAGGCGTAATACGCGTCATTCATTCCGCCTGCGCCGTTTTTACCGTGATACGCAGAGGTCAAGAACTCCAGCATTCCGAAAACCGGATATGAAGCGAAGATAGGCTGGAATGTCATACCCATCCCGTTTTTTGCGAAAAAGTAATCCCGTTTTATGTAGGTCATGAATCCCAGGGCATCCGCGACCTCCAGAAAGCGCTGGATCGAAACGCCGGTGTTCTGCGAGATCAGATATCCAACGAAGTCTCTGGCTTTTTTGCTGGTGCTGTCCTGATTCATGTACCGGGCCCAGAGGTAAATCATTTCATGAAGGACCAGGACCGCTTTGCTCTGACGAGAATGCTGGGTGTGTTTGTTGCCCAGCTCAAATAGCCTTTGGTCAAAGTGAATGTAGAACAGGTCTTCACTGATGATTTCGTTGTAAGCCATCGTGGTGAAGGTGCATGAGGGACTGTGCAACTCGAT
>MEPR01000032.1:0-4425 GCA_001769835.1 Bdellovibrionales bacterium GWB1_55_8 | reverse complement strand
CCGCATCTGGTGAACAGGGTTTGGGTGAAAGCGGAGCATTTCGTCGGAAAGAGCCTCGGACATGTTTTCTGTCGCTTTGGATACGTCGCCGAAAACAAATTTGAACCGGCGAGAGATTTTCTGGAAGAAGTCCCGAATCGCATCGCCGTCGGAAACGTTCAGGTCCTCGTTCACTGGAACGATCTGGGGCTTGCGAGGCGGGAGGCCTCGGGGCTTCTTTGCTTGATAGAGATCGACCATTTCGATGAAGGTGATGTGCTCAAGTTCAGCATCATGAACGACGCCGCCATTGCTTCTCACTTGATTCGCTATCGCGACGTGGTCAAAGCAGACGACCGCGTTGCCGCCGCCACTGCTTTCGCCACCTTCTGCCCACACGAGTGTGGTGGCCCCGAAAGCCGTAAGAATCACTGCTCCAATTGCCCAGATATTTCTCATAAACCGAACCTTTCTAGCTAATCCGACTATTTAAGTCAACAACACCGTGCCCTGTTGATGTCGCCTTGTTTAAGTAATTACGGCTCGGGGCGGCAAAACAATAGGACAACTTAATAAAGTTCGGCATGGAAACGTGAGTTATACTTAATATCGGCAGGTGCGCGGATGTTAAAGAAAAGCGTCTTTGAATACGAGAATTACAAAGCCTATTTGACGGACTCGATTGCTCAAAAGCCCAGCGCAGGGCGCGGGGAAAAGTCCCGCATGGCCAAAGCCCTCCAGTGCCATCTGGCTTATGTTTCTCAGGTTTTAAACGGAGCTGCGCATTTCAGCCTGGAGCAAGGCGAGGTTCTCAATCGCTACCTCGGGCACCATGAGGCTGAGTCTGATTTCTTTCTTCTTCTGATTCTTTACGGCCGCGCGGGGTCGGCGAATCTTGAAGCGTATTACGCCAAGAAGGTGAGGGAAACGCGAGAGCGAAGCCTCTCTTTGAAAAACCGGCTCGATTTCAAAAAAGCGCTGACGCTCGAGGATCAGGCGCACTATTATAGCGCCTGGTATTTCGCGGCGGTTCACCTGCTGATTGCGATTCCGGAGTTTCAGACCAGGCAAGCCCTTCAGCGAAGGCTGCGAATTTCGGCAAAACAGCTGAGCAAGGTTCTCGCCTTTCTGGTTTCAGTCGGGCTGGCCAGCGAAGAAAAGGGGCGTTACCTGCCCGGGCTGACCAGTCTTCATCTCGGTGATGATTCGCCCATGATCTCCAGGCATCATGCGAATTGGAAGATGCTCGCCCTTCGATCGATTGAGGAGGAAGCTCCTGGCGATCTTCATTACTCATCCGCAATCACCATCGCGCGGTCGGATGCGGCCCGGATTCGTGCCGTGCTGGTTCAGGCGATCGAGCAGGTTCGGCCCATCGTAAAAGCCTCGAAGGAAGATGATCTGTACTGTTACGCGCTCGATTTCTTCCGGGTGCCGGGAATTGAAGTCGCCTCCTGAGATCGTGCGATTCACTTGGCGCCCTTCATCTCAATTTGCTAAGACAGCAAGCCTGTGGCCATTTTAATCAACGCTCACGAGCTTAAAAAAGCCTTTGCTGCCCGTCCTCTATTCGATGGGCTCACGTTCTCGATTGAGTCAGGCGAGAAGATCGGGCTGATCGGTCCGAACGGCGCCGGAAAATCGACTTTGCTTAAGATCCTGGCAGGGCAAAGCTCCCCTGATCAGGGAACTCTCTCTGTTCAGCGCGGGCTGCGTGTTGGCTTCCTGGAGCAGGTGCCCGTCTTTAGTGAGGGAGCGACCGTTCAGTCCTCGGTTCTGGAATCCTCGAAAGACCCGGACGACTGGCAGGAACATGCGCGCGCCCAGCAACTCATGTCCGAGCTCTCGTTGTCCGGCGAGGAAGGGTTCGGTCCTGAAACCCCGGTTGCGCAACTTTCGGGCGGCTGGAAGAAGAGAGTCGCGCTCGCCCGCGAACTTCTCAAGCAACCCGATCTTCTACTTCTCGATGAGCCGACCAACCATCTTGACGTCGACAGCATTCTCTGGCTCGAAGACCTCCTGATGCGCGCGCCATTCGCCACGCTCACGATCACTCACGATCGTCTTTTCCTTCAGCGCATCTCCACCCGAATTCTTGAGCTTGATCGCAGAAACGCAGGCGGGCTCTTGAGCGTGCAGGGCGATTACGCCACCTATCTTGATTTCAAACAGGAGCGGATGGCGGCCCAGGAGCGGCAGGAAGTGCGTTTGAAAAACACCCTTCGGCGCGAAACCGAGTGGCTTCGCCAAGGCGCGAAAGCGCGCACGACCAAACAGCAGGCCCGTATTCAGCGGGCATATGATCTGAAAGATACCGTCGAAGAGGTCTCCTACCGGAATCAGGTGAACAAGCTGCGCTTGGATTTTCAGGGAGCTGAAAAGAATCCGAAAAAACTCGTCGAGGCAAAAGGAGTTTTCAAGCGATACGAGGGGCGCGCCATCGTTCCGCCGGTTGATCTCCGCATCACTCCTCAAAGCAGAATCGGTCTGCTCGGGCCCAACGGTTGCGGAAAATCGACCCTGATTCGGTTGCTTCTCGGTGCCGAAGCGCCGGATGGGGGAACTGTCTTCCGTTCAGATCAGCTTCAGGTGGCGTACTTCGAGCAGAACCGGGAAACGCTTGATCCTGATCTCACGGTGTTGAAAACCATCTGCCCGCTCGGGGATACGGTGGATTTCCGCGGCTCTCCGGTTCACGTGAAAAGCTATCTGGATCGTTTTCTGTTCACTTATGGACAGATGGAAATGGCTGTGGGCAAACTTTCAGGAGGAGAGCAGAGTCGGCTTCTCATTGCGAAGCTCATGTTGAAGGAAGCCAATGTCCTGGTTCTCGACGAACCGACGAATGATCTCGATATCGCGACGTTGGATGTCCTCTGTGATGTTCTTCAGGAGTTCAACGGAGCCGTTCTTCTGGTCACCCATGATCGATATTTTCTCGATCAGGTCGCGAACCAGATTCTGGCGTTCGGCATCGACGCGAAGGGCCAGAAAGAAATCCTTTCGTTCGCCGGTCTTGACCAGTGGGAAACATGGCATGGAGAGCAGGCACGTCGCGTAGCCAAAGCGCGCAGTTCGTCGTCGGCGCAAGCAGATCTTAAAACCACGCCAGTCAGAAAAAAACTTTCGTTCAAGGATCAACGCGAGCTCGATGGAATGGAGGCCAATATCCAGCGTGTCGAAGCGCGTCTGGGTGAACTCGAAGCAGAAAGCGCCAAACCGGAAATTGCCAGTCACTCCATTCGTCTGACCGAAATTACGCGCGAAATGGCTGTTCTTCAGACTGAGGTGGACCGCCTCTATGCGCGTTGGGCGGAGCTTGAGGCAATGGTATGACTGAAGGTTTTATTTTCGCCGTATGTCAGGTGGGCGCCGAGCCTGCTCTTAAAAAAGAGCTTTCCCGTGAGCATCCGGAGTTTCGTTTCTCTTATTCGCGCCCGGGCTTCGTCACGTTCAAGCGCGTGGATCCCGCGCATGCGCTCACGCCGGCTTTTGAACTGAAATCGGTATTTGCCCGCCAGTATGGCTTGTCGATTGGCAAGGCTGGGTCGAAGGAATCGTCGGACGAGGAGAGGGCTCGTGCCGTGAAGCAGTCTTTCGAGGAAATTCGCGCCAACCTTGGAAATGCTGGAAAGAATTTGAATCTTCATGTCTTTGAGAGTGATCAATACGCGCCGGGCGAGGAACCGCTTGGTTTTGTTCCCGGCGCCCGGGCCAAGTCCGCTCGCGCCGCCATTGCCGCGGAAATGAAATCTTCTTTTCCGGAGCTCGAGATTAACGCGCGCTCCCTGACGGGTGAGACGGTCCTTGATGTGATCGTAGTGGAGCCTCATGAATGGTGGTTAGGGCTTCACGAACATGGGCGAGCGCGGAGTGCTGATCCCGGGGGGCGCCCAACGGCCAAAGATCTTGAGCTTCCGTCAGAGGCACCCTCTCGCGCTTATCTCAAACTCGAAGAGGGGCTTGCCTGGTCCGGTGCTCCAATTCGCAAAGGTGACACCGCGGTTGAAATTGGAAGTGCTCCCGGTGGCGCGAGCTATGCCCTTCTCAAGCGTGGGGTGAGCGTGACCGGCGTGGATCCCGGCAAAATGGATTCAGTCGTGCTGAAAATGCCCGGATACCGGCACATCGAAAAGCCGGTATTTTACGTGGAGCGCAAAGAGTTGCCTTCCAAAGTTGATTGGCTTCTTTGTGATATGAACGTGGACCCGAAGGTCGCCATCACCTCGAGTGACCGCCTGATGCGCGAGTTGCGGGACTCGCTTCTCGGTCTGCTGCTGACGGTGAAGTTGAATAAATGGGAAATGGCCGCGGATGTTCCCGGAATGATCGATTACTTGAAGAAGTCAGGCCTTGTTCGAGTCCGGGCCAGACAGCTTGCCAATAACAGGCAGGAAATTTTCATTTATGGGCTGACGCGTAAGGGCGTTTCCCGGCTTACAGAAA
>MEPR01000031.1 GCA_001769835.1 Bdellovibrionales bacterium GWB1_55_8 | reverse complement strand
GCCCAGTCCTGCTCGTCCTGCTGGAGTATGGAATCAAAGCTCTCCGCAGAAGCCTTCGTGTCTTCCACCCAGTGTCGGAGTTCTGGGCCGCCGTTGATCAGGTCAATCGCCAGGCGTTCGGTTTCGTATTCGTAAGCGAACGAGCGCCAGAGTTCGTATTCGGGATGTTCGAGGCGAATTGCTTTCAACCAGAGTGCCACGAGGCGATAGGGCTTGAACTGTTCGTGACTATAGGAGGGGTCATCGACATGAATCTGAAAACCATTACACATTTTCCCCGCGTGCTTGTGAAACGTGGGCTCGAAGTGGCACGAGCGGATTCGGCAGCCCTGAAGCCATGAGGGCGCGATCTTTTCCATGCGGCTCAGGATCGCCCGCATATTCAGTTGAGGGGCGCCGAGCGTTTCGAGCGGACGCGTCGTTCCCCGCCCCTCGGATAAATGGGTGCCTTCGATCAAAACGGTTCCAGGATAGCAGCGGGGCATCCAGGGGGTCGCTGCATTCGGGCTTGGATTCACCCAGGACAAAGAACCTGAAGGCCAGCCAAAACCCGGCGCGGCATCCGGGTGATAACCTTCCATTTCGATCACGTTGAGATCGATGTCGAGTTTGCGTCTGGACGAATACCAGCGTGACGCTTCGCCCAGCGTCAGCCCGTGACGCATCGGAATACGAGCTGCCCCGACGAAGCTCTGCCAGCCTTCGCGGAGGGTCATTCCCTCAACAGGCCTGCCTGCAGGGTTTGGCCTGTCGAGGACCCAGACGGCTTTTCCCGCTTTCGCGCAATCCTCAAGAATGTAGAACAGCGTGGTGAGAAAAGTGTAAATGCGACAGCCGACATCCTGCAGATCGACCAGGATGACGTCAAAGCGGTCCAGCATTTCCGCTGTTGGACGGCGGACTCTTCCATACAAGCTGTAAACCGGAATTCTATGGACAGGATCGATGTAGTCCTCGGATTCGATCATATTATCCTGCTTGTCTCCACGCATTCCATGCTGCGGACCGAAAGCGGCAGTCACATGAATGTCGTTGCAGGTCATCAGCGCATCCACGCTGTGATGGAAATCTGAAGTCATGGATGCAGGATGGGCGAGCAGCGCGACTCGCAGGTTCTTGAGCGGCGTCCGCAGTTTCGTGTTTTTTGTGAGACGGTCTATTCCGAGTAGCATCTATTCATCAGATTAGCCCGAATTTCAAACGTGAACAAGGAAAGCGCCGCGCGCATGAAAGTCGGGCTGGAGCGCCGGATGCGCCAGGGCCCAGTACTCGGTTCGGTCCGGGTCACGGCGGCGCAGGACGGAAGCGATTCCGATTTCCCAGGCCTCCGACTTCTGCAGAAAGGGGATGGCATTGAGGTCCGCCTTTAACGTGATGGCGCTCAGCTGAGCGTCAGGTTCGATCTGCACGGATCCGACGGGGGCTGTCCTCATGCCTTTCCTGTAACCGTCGAAAAGATACGCATTCCAATCGCCAAAAGGTGAGGCGTTGATTTCCAGGTAACTCTCCTGCCCGGAGCTCGAAATGAAAAGTTCGAAGCAGGTGTGGCGCCAAAGCTCGTCGATTCTGCTGCCCAACGGAGCGGACGCATTGACTCTGCTCAGAAAGAGATCCTGGATTTCACGTAGCTCGAAGTCCGCTTGGATCCGCTGGCTTTGTCTTGAAATCTCGCAAATGATCTGACCCGATGCGCTGGGGTCGAAAGAGTTAAGGAGCATTCTCGAATGCCTTGCGGATCTCCTGGATCCGCTCGCGTAGCTGGCGCAGACTAAATGGCTTGTGAATCAGCCGAGTCTGCACTGATTCCAGGAAAACCTGAGCTTCGGGGGTCGTAGCGCCCCCGGTGATGAAGACCATCCGGTCCTCGAGACCAGGATGAGCGGCCTTGAGCTGTTGGTAGATTTCCATTCCCGAAAGCTTTGGCATCAGCAGGTCGCAGAAAATCAGGTCGAAGCGGCCGGTAAGGGCCTGTTCGAGGCCTTTTCTGGCGTCTGTGGTGCTGATTACCTCGTGATCGCGGGAAAGCAGCAGGCTTACAGTGGATGCGACGTTCTCGTCGTCATCGATTACCAGGAGGTTCAGGCGCTCAGATGTTGAATTCACGGCCGTAAGTATAACGATCGGGGTCAACTTTCCCCAGTCTTTTCTTGAGTCCGAAAGGGATCCGCTGATAGAACTATGCGTGAAGAGGGAAATTCAGCATGGGAGCTCAATGGAAGCACGCCGGTCGAGTTCAGAATTCGGCCAAAAGGGGAGCACTGATCAGCAAGCTCGTGAAGGAAATCACGGTCGCCGCCAAGGCCGGCGATCCTCATCCGGATAATAACCCGAGGCTTCGTGTTGCAGTGGACGCGGCTAAAAAGGCGTCGGTTCCGCGCGACAACATCGAGCGGGCTATTAAAAAGGGTGCAGGGCTGCTTGATGAACAGGTGTCCTACGAGCTGATCACTTATGAGGGATTCGCTCCGCATAAGGTCCCCGTAATCGTCGAATGTCTGACCGATAACAAAAACCGCACAGCCGCTGATATTCGCGGGCTGTTTCGAAAAGCACAGCTCGGCGCAATTGGGAGCGTGGCTTGGATGTTCGATCGCACCGGGATCGTGGAAGGGACACATCCCGCGAGGACCATGGACATTGAAGGCGCTGCGATTGAAGCAGGCGCTCAGAATGTTGAGCCGCTGGAGCCGGAAGAGGTCCCGGAGAACCAGGCTGGCGCACGATTCTTTTGCGACCCTACGGATCTGGATTCGGTAAGCAAGGCACTCTCCAGTTCGGGATGGACGGTCACAGCCTCCGAGCTAAGTTATCAAGCCAAGAATTTTGTGGATATTTCCGAGGATCAGAAAAAAGAAGTCGCAGAGTTTCTGAATTCGGTAGATGAGCATGACGATGTTCATCGCGTTTACGCAGCGATGAAATAGTAAGCTCCTGAAATCGCAGGAAAATATTACTGAATAAAACTGGTTTATTTTTCTTGCTGAAAGCCGTCAGGCCCCCTATGCTGACGGCCCGTGAGCACCTATTTTTCAAGAAAAGTTGGCGGGCGCCGGGCTTTGCAGACGGCTTTTTTGGTCTCATTCACCTGGTTCGCTTCAGCGTTCCTGCAGCCCGCTGCTGAAGCGGCTCCGCTGCCGCGTGGGGTTCCCCCGTGCCTTTCCAACCAACACGGTGCACTTCCCTTTATGAACGACCAGGTACTGGCCTGGAAAAAAGAAACGCCCAATCAATGGCAGGCGCGTGCTTTGATTTCGGGTCAGGTGCAATCTCTCATAAAAAAGAGAAAAACGCATATGCACGTCAAGGTGAAGATCGGCAATGGATCGCGCGACACGATCGAAGTCGTCTATAACAACGCGTTCGGCGCATTACCCAGGATTCAGGCGGGGATGATCACCGAGGTTTGTGGCGATTACATCACCGCGCGCGCCAAAGCAGGTCCATACCCGCCTTCGCCAGAAGGTGCGATCATTCACTGGGTGCACATTAATTCACGTGGCGGGGAGCATGAGGACGGGTTTTTCAGGATCGACGGCGTTGTGTATGGAAACCGACCCTCTGAAGTGGGCGGACGCGGGTTCCGCAATCTGGTCGACGGCTTTTCTGCTTTAGGGCAGCGAGCTGGCGCCTATTTCTTTCAGTACGAATAAAGAAAGCTCACTGAGCCACAGCGTCTTGGTAGAGGCAGTTCGCGCGGCCCTGATCGTTGCGATTTAACGTTCGCTTTTGTTCGCCCAGTCCGTAAGCATCAAAGCCGAAGACGGGGTACATGGACGCAGTGGCGTATTCCTGGTTCATTCCGGCGCTCGTGCAGTTAGGAACCACCTTGTCGCCTGGGCTTTTTTCGCAGCTATGGTCCAATCCCATGACATGGCCGAGCTCGTGCAAAACGATGGATTGCAGGTCAGGCGCCTTTCGGCCAGCGCTGAAAAACTTCTGATAGTTCAGCTCCATCACTGCCATGAAAAAGAAAGGCAAAGGATTTCCGGCGGACTTGCAGGTCTTTGTGAATGCGATGACATCCGCCGCCTCGGGATAGGGCCAGGTTTTATATTTGTAGATCACGATAGAACCCTTGAATTCAGTACCCGTGAGAATTCCACCCGCACAAAGGTTGGCGGGTCGAGCTGCGGTTGAGGTGCGGGGATTGGCAGGGTCGCCGTAGTCTATCGCTGCCATTCCCAGGCTGCTGGCGTAAAATGTGTTCCAGGTGTCTGCTGCCGCGACAATGGCCTGAGTTTCCTCTGCGGAAAACGCGCCCTGCTGAAGTGCGATCGGTACGGCGGTGACCTTCCAGCGAGCAGTCAGGGTTCCTGCCTGGTCCTGGGGTAAAATGCATTCCTTCACCACCTCTTTATCGCCGGAACCCAAGGCGCAACCTGACAGCAGCATTGCCAAAGCAAGCGTCGCCCAATGTTTTCCTAATGATCGTTGGCGTGTCACGCCCAAGTGGTCCCCCAAGTCAACAAAGTTGATAAATACAGTATACTATTAAAAATTCCTTACACGCAACTTTTTGATTAGACGCAGTTTCTGGTAATGTAGCCGCATGGTAGCACCCGAAAAACAGCAGCTAAAAACAGTGATCATTACCGGTGGAGCAAGTGGTATTGGCTATGAAACAGCTAAATTACTGTTAAAAACAGGCGGTTATAGGCTTGCGCTATTGGGCCGCAACCGGGCGGCATTGGAGGGGGCGGCTCAATCCTTGGGGGGCGCTTCGAGCCAGATCAGCGTCTTTTCCTGCGACCTTAAGGATTCAACGCAGATTCGAAAAATTATCGAGCGAATCGCGGGCACCTACCAGGGAATTTATGGTCTCGTGAACAACGCCGGAATTTACTCGGTGGGCGATCTGGCAAGTACAACTGAGGACTCCTGGGACGAGGCGATGAGCGTGAACCTCAAAGCCCCTTTTATTCTTTGCCAGGCCGTTGCTGCGGAAATGACCCGAAGTTCATGGGGTGGCAGGATCGTTAACGTATCTTCCACTGCCGGAATTCTTCCGAATCAATCGGCGCTCGCTTATTCCGTTTCCAAAGCAGCGATCATTCAGCTCACTCGCTCGCTAGCGAAGGACCTTGGGAAAAATAACATAACGGTCAACTGTGTGTGTCCCGGCATTGTGAAATCTCCTCTCCACGAGGCGTACCATCCGGGAGGAACGCAGCTCGAAGAGTTTTACGCAAAACGTGGTGCTGCCCTTCCATTGGGCAGAGTCGGTGAGTCGAGGGATGTGGCCGGAGCTATTCGGTACTTTTTGACCGAGGAAGCAAGCTGGATCACTGGAGATGTGATGGTCATCGGCGGTGGTCGACTCCTCCTCTAGCGCTCCATCGAGCGTTGCCCTCGAGGTCCGTTCGTGACGTTTTGATTTTCCACGAGGATAGAAGATCCAGCACCTGTGCTGTCGGATGCCCGTATGAATTCCCGGCGCCTGAGGATATCCAAGCATCGGTGGGTTGTACGAGCGAAAGAAATTCTCGAGTGGTCGAGGTTCGTGAGCCATGATGACTGATCTTTAGAATCCGTTTTCCTTCGGTCTCGAAAATAAACTGCCTTTTTACCCATCGCGCGATCGCCAACTCATGATCTGCATGGGAATCTCCGGCTGAAAGATAGAATCCTCCGCCTTCCAGTGGAATGAGTATGGCGGACATATTCTGATTGCGTTTTCCACGCGAACTGCCGGACTCGTCTCGTGACACAGCAAACGGAATGCAACCACTCGCACCACCTCGGCAGGACAATGGCAAAAGGGTTTTAAGTTTCCGGAGTCCTCCTGCATGGTCTTCGTCGGAGTGAGTCAGCATCACCCAGTCGAGCGAAACCAGCTGACGACCCGCAAACAGCCTGATCCAGGCTGAATCGGAAAGTGCATTCTCGGGTCGCGTATCCACCATGCCGATCTGATTGCCACTCCAGACAAGCGCAGCATCTCCCTGACCCACATCGAGTTGTTCGATGGAATGAGCCGTTATCTGTTCTGAAGAACCGGTAACATTCTGGGACGTTTGACAGGCCCGAGAAACCGTTCCGAAAACGAGCGCGAGCATGATGGCCCAGATGCGTGCACGTCCGGAAAAACGTTGGAAGGTGAGGAAAGCCGCCAAAACGGCGCCACCGGCAAGGGCCCATGACGGGAGAACCCACAAGGTCCGTGCCCACGCGACGCACTGAAAGAGCAGAATGATTATCTGTGTTGAGAACCAGCTGGCGGTTGCCGCAAGTTTTTGAGCAGCAATTGTCCAGCCGAACAGATCGAAAACGGAAGACATCAGAAGAACTGGAAAGAAAGAGGTACAGAACAACGGAATCGTGAGGAGGCTCAAAACGGGCGTCGCCAGTGCCACGAGTTGATGTACGGAAGCCTCGTACGAAGCGACGAGGACCCAGGAGCCGACGGCAAGATGCCAGTGCTGAAGAAATGCATTTTTTCCGCGAGAGCTCTCGAGGGTGAGCATTCCTCCTCCGACCGCGAGTGCGTAAATCCATCTGCCCGGAGCCCAGGCGCCGGGCAGGTCGAGCCATGCACGTCCCAGCGCCACAGCAAGATCGGTCGAAAGAGCGACGCTCAAAGGTGCCCATCTTCGCCACCGAAAACCGGCTTGTCGCGCGACCGTGCGCACCAGTATCACGATCCATGGACGCAGCATTCCGGGACGTCCTCCGGACATGCACCATGCCCAGAGCCAGGCAGCTCCCGTAAGGGCTCGAGAGACCAGCAGCATGATCGGTAGTGTTGCTGCACGGGATCCGCCAATCAGGGTAGCCAGGAAGAGGATTACCCGGGAACTCCAGGCTGCCAGGGCGTAGAGATGAATGCCGGTTGCTGTAAGCAGATGAACGAATCCCAGTTCGCGAAGAAGGCTAGATGGATTACCGGGGGTTTTCTGATTCAGGAGCAGGTGTCGGCACACTCCAAGCGGATCATAAGGGGTCATCCATTCGGCTGCCCGTTCACGCGAAAGCTCTATTTCTGACTTTATCTTGCGGAGCCATGAAAGTTTTCCTTTAGGTATAAAGCCGTTTGCTGTGAAGCGACGGTGGATCACCTTCTTTTCGTCGCCTAACGGTGGATTCGCCAACGGCGACGTGATCCGCCATTTTCCGCTCCATGTTCCACATTGGGCAAATCGGTTTTTTCCTAAAATTCCGTGTCGCCAGACATCTTTGCCGATGCAAAGAGTGTATCCGTTCTCCTGTTGACGAACCCAGCACGAATCTGAACCTACTCGCTCGGCGAACCAGGGTGCCAGGCAGGTGTTGATCGTCTGCGCCGAAGAACGAACGTTTTTATGAAAGTGCACTTCCCGTGACTCAGCGTCTGATGCCCATAGTGATAGGGTTAGAATCAGTACGATTTCGACCACAGCTAACACGCATCCGGCTTTCAAGCGGAGCTGGAGCCTGGGCGCACCGGGTGATACGATTTGTTCATGATTCGGCAATTTCTCATGGATCACCTTGGATCTCCTGATAGGGATTCAATTATTTTCCTGCTTCTCCTTGCGGCGACTCCCGTGCTCGCCGGGGTGGTCTGGCTGTTACGTGCACCAAAGGAGCCCGAATCAAAATTCAGGAATTTCGAAGCCAACCGTCCCCGTGCGCCACGTGGAAATCAACCGAATGGGCCGATAGATGGAGCTGGACTGGCCCAGGCGAAAATGAAGCGCTTTGAAGGAGTGCTTCGTTTGGAAGGCATCAGAATCGACGGTTCTCCTCATGAGGTTTTAGGTATTTCTGCCGCCGCCACGCCCGCCCAGGTTCAAAAAGCTTATCGAGAGCTCATGAAACGCTTTCACCCGGACAGGGTCGGACGTCCGGGGTCTCGTGAATGGACGGATGCTCAAATAATCGCTGAAGCGATTAATCGAGCGAAAGAGGCCCTCCTCAAGAAGAGTTGAATGATCCGCTTCTGTCCGGTCATTTACCCGGTCAGAGCTGTTTCGGCTCGATAATACGCTGCTTCCGCAAAATGAGCTGAGGAAGGCGTGCTTTGGCCATCTAGCCAGGCCAAAGTAAGCGCGAGTCGGATAACCTTGTGACGAGATCGCAATGTTGCAACGCGGACACCTCCAAGCCAACGCTGCCAGAGCTGATTGGTCTCGAGGAGCCTTTCAAGTTCACCGGCAGAGAGCCGGCCAGGAATTTCTCCCCAGCGCTTTTCCAGCTCAATTCGTCCTTTGCTCAGACGTTCCCGTAAAGCCTGTATTGGCACCTTTTTTTGGGCGAATGAATCGGGCATGGATGTCACGAAGAGGACGATATCCATTCGATCGAGCACGGGACCGGAAATTCGCGAACGGTAATGCTTGCGATGAGCCGGGGAACAATTACAAAAATTCGGCACGGGCAAACCGGAACCAGAAGTTTCTGGTAACGGCAGTTCTCGCGGCCAGCCTCCGCAGGGGCAGAGATTCCCGGTTGCGGCGAAGAGAAAACGCGCAGGAAGTTCGGATGACGCTCCTTGAGCGCCTGGTATCGCGATGGTGCCGCTTTCGAGGGGTCCCCGGAGCGATTCCCTTGAATCACGAGCCCACTCGGGAAACTCATCTGCTATCAAAAGGCCGCCATGTGCGAGTGAATATTCGCCGGGTTTCATAGACGAGGCCCGGGCTGATCCCAGCAGATGGAAGGGCTTCGTATGCGGGCCGACCCGGCGGAAGGGGGCCCTGTTCAATTCCACTCTCTCGCTTGGGCGAAGTTCGGCCAGCAATTGATGGTGAAGTTGCATCTTTCCAGATCGCTCAGGTTGAAGAGCTTGCAACCATTTCAGCGCATGACTTTTCCCAGACCCCTTTGGCCCGAGCAGAAGCAGATGGTGTGAACCCAGCGATGAAGCCAATATCGCTCGCTCGAGGAGCGGCGAGAGAGGCAGAAGTTCGTGATCGCTGGTGTCGGCCCGCCGGTAGTTTGTTTCTAGGGGAGCTTGGCTGATCTCCTCTGCGACAATTGAGCAGCTTGGACGCTTTCCGACCAATTGATTCCAGGCATCCGATAAACTTGATGCCGTCAGCAGAGTGGGAGAGGGGGACTGGAATGCAGACGACTCCCGTAAGAGACTAAGGCTTGCTTGAGCAGCGTGAATATCGCTCGCCGGTATAATTACTTTGGACGCCTGATGTTTCCAAGCGGCAAACAAGGTGCGCGTGACCCGTCCTGCCGAATGGAGGCTTCCGTCCAGGCTGAGCTCCCCGCAGGCGACAATGGAGCCGCCTTTCTGATGTTTTTCTCGTTCGGCAAGAATAGCCAAGGCAATCCCAAGATCCAGACCCGTTCCGCACTTCCGAACACTCGCGGGTGAAAGATTCACCACTATCCTTCGTTTTGGAAACTCCATTTTCGATGCGTCTATGGCAGCGCGGATTCGTTCTCTTGCTTCTGATACTTCAGGGCCAGGAAGCCCGATGATCTGAAAACTGGGAATTTGCAGGTACGTTGCTACTTCAATTGCTTGAAGCTGTGGAATGGGCTCATGGTCCAGGGGAGCGAAGAAATGCATTCTCCGATGTTGTGCACTCGTTGTGCCGGTTCAGCTATCAAGGAGCCCGCGTGCATTGAGGAGTTCCATTGCGGGAATGTTCGCGTAAACACTGGGAACGAAATTAATGAAACCAGCGAGGTGGGCCATCATCGTATTTTCGCGTTCGACGAGCAGTGAGGGTTTTCCCGCGCGAGATACGACGCGAACAGGGTCTCTTTCGCTGTAAAGGTTGTCGGAAATCCGCCCGCGAACGATGTGTCCGAGGTCTCGCGTGAAAAGCACATCCTTCTCGGGTATATCGGCGAGAATCCATTCTTTTCCGGTACCATGTTTCTCAAGCACTTTTTCAAATTCGAGAACTTTTGCTCGGATCTTTCCGATCAGTTTCTTCTTCTCGTTTTCGTTTCCTTCCGCTTTCAGGATTCTATGGCTGAAAAGCGGATGATTCAGGGTTTTCGGCGGATGCCGATAAAGCAACATTTCCGTTAATTCCGCGATTCTCGGGTCCTTGATCAGTTTGCGATACCGGACTTTCTGGCATTTCGTCATGAAATAGACGTCATTCCACCAGAAGAATCGCTCGTCATGTTCGCTCACCATCGTGAGCAGGTCCTGGAACTGATACATCAGGTCGTGTTCAAGAAAGGCCTGGGCTACGTGACTTGACATGATGTCGAATTTTGCGGAGCCCGGATTTTTAATGATCTGGCTGTACCAGCTGAAGCGGGCGATCAGGAAGTCTTCCACGGCGTGGACGGCATTTTCCGTCACGCCGAACGCGAGCTGACCTTTTCCGGCATCATACGGCACCAGGCTTGACAGAATGTATTCGCGGTCAAACTGCCCGTACTTCAATCCGGTGTAATGGGCATCGCGGAGAAGGTAGTCCATGCGGTCGGCATCGAGATCCGAGTGCATGAGCTGATTGGCGATCAGATAAGGAGAGTCGCCTTTAATGATTTTGGAAATGAAGCGCACATCGAAACCGTACTCTTCAAGAATTCGTGTCAAGCCACCATCGAAATCCGTATTCTTGATGAGGAATGATCCCAAATGCTCGTGGTTGTTTGGAAGATCCTTCTTGTTCTTTTTTGCTCGACGGAGGTCGTGGCCATGTCTGAGATAAGCATTCTCGATCGCATGGCTGAAGGGAAAGGTTCCAATGTCATGGAGAAGTGCGGCGATCCTGAGGCTCTTGTGCAGCATCGCGGCTTCGTTCGTCGCTCTCCGGTCAAATAATTCGGTATCCGGTACGGCTATTCCCAGCGCCCGAACCATTTGATCCATCGAATGCATGACCCCGATCACGTGGGCGAAGCGATTATGCTCGGCTCCCGGAAAGATGTAATTCGCAAACCCGAGCTGTTTAATCCATCGCAAACGTTGGAAATAGGGCGAGTTGATGATCTTCTCTTCCCATTCAGTAATGGGAATGAAGCCATAGAGAACATCAAAGATGACCTGCGACCTGCGGCGCGCGCGCTGCGGCGATTCTGGCGTGGGCATCAGCCCTTCTTCACCTTGTCCGGAACCGCATTGAGGTCGCGGAAGAGCGCCAGGATTTCGTCCTGGGTCATAACCTTCGATTCACGTTCGCCGTATTTGCGAACTGCGAACTGACCGGCCTGCATTTCTCGATCACCTGCTACCAGCGTGAACGGAATTTTTGCTGTCTGTGCTTCGCGCGTTTTGAATCCCATCGATTCGTTGCGGTCGTCGAGTTCAATCCGGAAACCTATTTCCTTGAGTTTCGTTCTGAACTCCCTGCAATAATCATTATGTGGATCTTTGATCGGAACCACCCGGGCTTGGACAGGGGAGAGCCAGAAGGGGAACGCGCCAGCGACGTGTTCGATCAGGATGCCCATGAAGCGTTCGATGGATCCCAATACCGCCCGATGAACCATTACCGGGCGATGCTCGACGTTATCTGAACCGATGTAGCCGAGTTCAAACCGTTCGGGCATGTTGAAGTCGAGCTGAATCGTTCCGAGTTGGTGCTCTCTCTTCAGAGCGTCTCGCACGACAAAGTCGATTTTCGGACCATAAAAGGCACCATCGCCTGGATTGATATTGAAGGGGCGGCCCAGGCCCTCGAGGACCTTTTTCAGCCCGTCTTCAGCCTTATCCCAAAGGGCATCGGAGCCCACGCGTTTTTCAGGACGTGTCGAGAGATAGATTTTCACGTCCGTGAAATCAAACAGATCGTAGGTTTTCAGGATCATATCGACGACCCGATTGATCTCTCGTTCGATCTGGTCGGGCGTACAGAAGATATGAGCGTCATCCTGGCAGAAACTCCGTACGCGGGTCAGTCCAGCTGTTACCCCGGACTTCTCATACCTGTGAATGCGCCCGAAGTCCGCAAGTCGGAGTGGAAGATCGCGATACGAACGTCTGTGAGAGGAATAGATGAAAGTCGCCGCGGGGCAATTCATGGGCTTCACGGCGAACTGACGTTCGTCAATTTCCGTGAAATACATCGCATCCCGGTAATTGTCATAGTGACCGCTTCGATGCCAGAGGGCTACGTCCATGATCTGCGGCGTGATCACCTCGTCATATTCATAGGGGCCGTAAAGGTCGCGAACATATTGAACCAGGCGGTTGTAAATCACCGTTCCTTTGGGGTGGAAGAACGGAGAGGCGGGCGATTCCGGATGAAAGCTGAAAAGGTCGAGGTCCTTTCCGAGCTTCCGATGATCGCGCTTCTTTGCTTCCTCGAGCAGGTGAATGTATTCATCGAGCTCAGCCTTTGACTGGAAGACTGTTCCGTAAATACGCTGCAGCTGCGGATTTTTTTCATCGCCCCGCCAGTAAGCGCCAGCAACGGAAAGCAGCTTGAAAGCCTTGATTTGACCTGTTTTCTGGATGTGGGGACCTCGGCACAAATCAATGAAATCGCCTTCCTGGTACGTGCTCACAGTCGTGGCGCCAGTCTCTGTTTTCAGTGTCTCGATGATTTCGAGTTTGAAGTTCTGGCCGAGCTTGCGGAACGTTTCGAGAGCGTCAGGAATCGAGTGTTCGCGGCGGACGAATACCTCGTTTTTGTCGATAAGCCTTTTCATTTCAGCTTCGATTTTCGGAAGATCTTCGGGTGTGATCTTATGATCGAGGTCGACGTCGTAATAGAATCCGTTTTCCACAGTTGGGCCGATACCGAACTTCGCCGTTGGCCAAAGCCGCTGGATAGCGTGGGCCATGATGTGCGCGCACGAATGGCGAAGCGTTTCCAGTTCGCTGTGGATTTCCGGTTCCTGAAGGTCTTGAAGAGCTGTTTTATCCATAGAAGTTGGCAACTTAGCACAAAAGCTAGGCGTTCCGCAAATTTGGGAACCATTCTTCTCGAGTTTTTAATCATGAACGGTTTGGAACTTGCTCCAAGGGACCGGCAAAGGAGCTGCCATCATGAAATTGATTCATTTGCCGCTTATCGCGGTCTTCGCGTTTTTACTGGGCTGTGGACAACCTTGGGATGCCGAACTCGAAAGAGAAGAGCCTGTCGCGGCAGCGGACAATGCCGCTCCAACCGCTATGGGGCAGGGGCAGTCCGCCGAAACCAGTGATTCTGACCTGTTTTCGGCGGCGCATTTAGGACTTCGCCTGGTAGGTCCAGCTGCTCAGGATCCCGCAGTGCCCTGTCAGGAGTGCGTGGATCAGGAAATCACTGCTCAGTTCACCGAAAATGAAATCTCCATCCGGGAAATGCTGCATTTCGATAAAACGCTGTTTTTCACCTGGCCTGAAAACGCGTTCCCGACGAAGATCCGAACCGCTTATTTTAAGCATCGGGTTCAAAATCCAATGAATCAGCTTCTCGGACCGCCGGATCGTTTTCCGGTCTCCTTTGAGGCAGGCACCCGCGTATGGTTTATTCCTATTTCAAAACTGGCGCGTCTCATGGATCACGATCCAAGTTTTCAGCAGTGGCTTGGGCTTGACCTCGTCTTGGCTGACGGGCGGCGCCTCGAGATCCAAATTCGATTCCGAGCGCTCGGGATTTTGCCGGCCATGGTTACAAGTCAGATAGCGACAACGTTGCCAGGGAATGCTCATGAGTACGCGAAGCGTATAGGGGAGTCAAAGTGGCTGCTCAGGCGAGAGTCCATCTCGAATCCAGCGAACCGGCCCTTACGGGTATGGACAAGGCTTCAGCCCGTGGATCTCAGGCTCAGCACAGTGCTGACGTTCAACCGTTATCAAGATCAACCCAGAGCAGCTCCTGTTGGGCCAATTCCAGAGACGTACCTTTCAAGCGCGAGCGCCTCGTCGGGTGCGCTGCTGGTTCATAGACAAGGGGAAGATCAACGACTCATCATGGTGCCCGGTCATTGGGTACCGATTGACTTGGCGCCTGCGGAGTCTGTGACTTTGGAATGGGTCACTCCGATGATAGGTTCGACCCCATGTCGGGTACCACCAGAGGTGAGAAGAACGGCGCACTGGGAATGGAGAAGTGCCGTCAGGTGTCATCGAGGAGAGTGCATGGGCGGTGAGTATTACCCGCGTTATCAGGATGTTACGGAAACTTGGGGCATTACTGGCGCCGCAATTGTGGGGTCTTGGGGACGGGATTTGCGCGTTGCCAATCCGTTTACGCCAGAAGACCTGGCTACTGCTTCGGAACACCTTATTTCAGAAGACGAGAAAGTGAATCAGGTACGTCTCCTCTATTCCGAGGGTTTCCGGGTCCGAGAACAGGTGGGGACTCCGATATCTGCAGCACGCGGGGAATTTGCCTGCCAAGGAGTTTTCAGATGATGAGCGATCTAAAGAACTGCTGTACCTCGTCGCGATGCTATGAGAGTGGAGCTGACATGAGCCAACCCATTTTCAGCATCAGGCCGGCTACTGATGAGGATATTTCCGAGATTGTCAAAATTGAAAACGCTGTCCATTTGGCGCCATGGACTGCTGAACATGTGAAAGCGGAGCTGGAGAAGCCGTACAGCCATGTCTGGATCATGACGGACGACGAGACGGATTCCAAGCTGGCGGGTTACATCGTTTTCTGGCTTTTTATGGGCGAGTGCCAGATTTTGAATGTTGCCGTCGACTTGCCTTATCGCGGTTTAGGGTACGCCAAGCACATGATCCGGCAGGCTGCTAATCTGACAGCACGTGAAGGCATTCAAAAGATTACTCTTGAGGTCAGGAAGTCGAATCAAGCGGCAATCGCACTCTATCAGGGGATGAATTTTGTGATCACACAAATTCGCAAATCCTTCTACTCCAATGGCGAAGACGCCTATTTCATGACGCTGTCGCTCAAAGACGACGAGCTGCGTTTCTAATTGCAGTCCGTCAAACGGGCCGGCTGACAGCAATAAAAGCATAAATAGCCATGATAACAAGGCCTTAGTCTGAGCGGGCTGCTGGTTCTAAAGTTGCACTTGCCAGCTTCCGGGTTGCTCGGTAGAAGGGGGGGCGCATTATGAAGTACTTTAGTCTGTTTTTTGGATGGCTCGGGTTGGCTGCCATCGCCGTTTGCCTGAACTCAGCAAGTCTTATTCAGGCCGATCCGACAGATGACTTCAGCTTTACTCTGGCACATCCGCCGGAGACGGAAGTCTATCGCCTGCTGCCGGAACATCGTGTGGTCGACGTACTCTGGGATAGATTGGATCTTTTCCCGAAGTCTCAGATGCAAAGCCTGGCTCGGCACATCCTGGACCTTTGCCGGAAGTATCGTTTTGATCCTGTTTTCATTCTCTCCCTCATTGAAGTTGAAAGTGCCTTTCGTGTGAAGGCGGTTTCCCCTATGGGCGCGCTGGGGCTAATGCAGGTGATGCCGGCCACAGCCGACTGGATCACGCGCGGCTGGAAAGTAAAGCCAACGAGCGCCCGCGCGATCATGGATCCATTCATGAATATCTCCATTGGAATCGCCTATTTGGCTTTCCTCAGAGATCGCTATAGCGGCCTGTCTCCGTACTACCTTGTTGCTGCTTATAATGCGGGCCATGGCAAAATCGATGAGATCCTATTGCGCAAAGATTTCAGACCTGTTCAGACTAAGAAATATTTCGAGGACATCCGGCGGCGGGTACCGATGATGAGGTTTTATCGGTCGCAATCAAACGGTCGAAATGCCGTTCGCCAGGTGAACCGTACATCGAAACCGCAATTGATTTCCGGTGACGCCCGGCGTTTTGTAGTCGTTAGGAGTAAAAAGGGTGTTTGAGCTCAAGATTAAAATCGATTTTCCGGCCGGTCATAATCTGGTCGGATACGAAGGTGATTGCGCGCGTCCTCACGGACATAATTGGGAACTGGAACTCTTTGTCCGGTCCCGAGGCCTGGATAAAGTCGGGATGGCTGTTGATTTTCGGCTTATGAAGAAAGCGGCGAAAGAGCTAGTCTCTCGCTGGGACCATCAGAATCTGAATGAACTCGAGGAGTTCCGACATCTGAATCCTACTGCTGAGAATCTGGCTAAGATCGCGTTTGAGAGATTATCTACGCAGATCAATGCCCCAAGCGACGCGGGTCCCTGGGTGGACCGGGTTACGGTCTGGGAAAATCCGAGATGTTCAGCGACTTATATGGGTGAGGTTGGCCGGGGATGATCCGTCCTGTTCGAGCGGCACGTTGCGTGGTGCTCCTTTCTGGAGGACTCGATTCAGCCGCAAATCTCGCATTTTGTGACGATGACAAGAAACCTGTTCTCGCTCTTACGGTAGATTACGGCCAGCGCGCAGCTGTTCCGGAAATTGAGGCCTCGCGAGCCCTATGTGAGTACTATCGGGTGACCCATCGCACTCTGTGCTTGCCCTGGCTCGGGGAGCTGGGGGGGAGTTCCTTGACCGACAGCTCAAAGCAAATGCCCGAGCTAAGCCGGGAACAGCTGGATCGCCCGGAAATCACTCGAGAGTCAGCGCATGCCGTTTGGGTGCCGAATCGAAACGGCGTCTTGATTCACGTAGCCGCCGCATTTGCGGAAAGTTCCGAAGCTTCCGAGGTGATAGTTGGATTTAATAAAGAAGAGGCAGCGACCTTTCCTGATAACTCCCTCGAGTATTTGAAACGGGTTAATGAAGCGCTCAGTCTTTCGACTTCAACCCGTGTACAGGTCCGCTCGTATACTGTCGAATGGAATAAAGCGGAGATGGTAGGGCACTTGAGGAATCTCCGGCGAGAGTTTCCTTTCGAGCATGTTTGGAGCTGTTATTTTGGCGGCTCCCAGCGCTGCGGAAGATGTGAGTCCTGCCGGCGGTTCGCTCGGGCCATAGAAAGGGTATAAGGGCGTTTATGAGTTATCAAAATTCACTCGAGGCTCATTTTTCCACAAAAGACCGGGCATACACCGGAAAGGAGTTGCGCCCTCATTTCCTCCTCACGGAACTTGGACTGAGAGGATCGGGGATCGGGGCCTTCGTGGGACCTTGCCGGGTTGAAACGGAGCATCTCGTGGACTGGGAAGATCGTTTGGCGGAAGACCGGATCGAAGCTGCGCGCATGGTTCATTTTATCGGTGAGTTCTTCGGCATGGGGCTACGCGAGGGGGTGCTGCTTCAACGGCTTTTCATGGCAAGTCTTGGAGATTCCTTGAATGTACTTCTCCCTGAGGCCAACAGATTACGGAGGGAAGGAGACGACCTTTTTGTCGCTGAAAGAAAGCTTTCAGTATCGATCGTGACGGCATCGCCCGTATCTGTCCTGCTCCACACCGGCATCAATGTCGATCCTACTGGTGCCCCCGTACCCGCGATTGGCTTGTCTGAATTGGATGTGGATCCACAGAGCTGGGCAATGACCTTTCTTGACGGATTCGCGGCTGAATGGGCAAGCATTCAGTGGGCTTGCGCCAAAGTTCGTCCCGTGGTCTAGTTCGCCCTATGATCAGCGACATGGGAGTGATGGGGATTCCGAAGCAGGGGCCTGTCGTGGCCATTGACGGCCCGGCAGGAACAGGGAAAAGCTCGGTCACAAAGCGCCTGGCAGCCAGTCTCGGTTTCGTGCACATCGATACAGGAGCGCTTTACCGGGCCGTCGCTTTGATCGCAATGGAACAGAACTCCGGGAAACTCGACTCGGAGAAGGCTGAAATCGTCGCGCGAAAGGCCCATCTCGAATTCAAGAGAATGGAAGAGAAGAATCCGGCGAACCGGATTCTGGCTAATGGCCGCGATATTACGGACTTCATCCGAACACCGGAAATCAGCATGGCGGCCTCCCGCGTATCCGCATTTCCCGGTGTTCGCTCAGCTTTGCTTGGACTTCAGAGACGCCTTGGATGTGCGGGACGAGCGATTCTTGAGGGCCGTGACATCGGAACGGTGATTTTCCCGGACGCAGATGTGAAATTCTTTCTCGTTGCCTCTGTCGACGAACGAGCGAAAAGACGTCTTGCGGAGCTTGAAGGCGCGGGAGCTGATGCACCTTCATTTGAAGAAGTCAGAAAACAGATGATCGAACGTGATCATGGTGATTCCACTCGTGCCGTGGCCCCTTTGAAAAAGGCGGATGACGCTGTGGAACTTGATACGACTACCATGACCTTGGACGAAGTGGTTCGGTCCATGGAAAACCTTATCAGGCAGCGTCTGTCGCTTTAAGGAAATCATGGGAATCGGTATCGCGACCCTGGGCATTGGAAGCGCAATTGCGACAATGCTTGTGAAGCGCCGGAGAATTCCTGCTTTGTCGCGAAGCGCAGCATTGAACGTGCTCGTTGTGCGACCCGATCGCCTCGGCGATGTCGTCCTGTCCACACCCGTCTTCGAAGCCATAAAACGTGAGTTTCCCAAATCCCACGTGACTGCCTGGGTGAAGCCGTTCGTGAAGACTCTA
The DNA here is from genome assembly GCA_001769835.1 of Bdellovibrionales bacterium GWB1_55_8. Classification (GTDB taxonomy): domain Bacteria; phylum Bdellovibrionota; class UBA1018; order UBA1018; family UBA1018; genus GWB1-55-8. Next base: position 6,712 of record MEPR01000031.1, on the reverse strand, counting down.
ATTGAAAATACTCCCTTCGTTGATGAGGTCGTGACCTGGGAAACGAATGGGGACAAGTCTGGGATGGGTTTGGGCGTTCTGCTTGCGGAAATCCGGAAGCGTCGCTTTGATGTGGCGATCGTGCTTCAAACGGAACGAAAGCTGGCGCGAATTGTTTATAAGTCTGGAATACCTATCCGAGTGGGTCCCTGGAGCAAGCCACACTCATTTTTCTTCTACAATCTCGGAATGCGTCAGCATCGCTCAGAAGTGAAAATGCATGAGGCTGATTACAATCTTCAGTTACTTGAAACGTTGGGGATTGTCCGGCCTGAACAGCGGCTTCCTACGCGGGTTCACTTGGAATACAGCGTTCGTGGCGAGGCGCGCGAATGGTTGATCGGAAAGGGCTGGTCTGAAGACCGACCTCTGGTTGCCGTCCATCCCGGAATGGGTGGCTCGGCGTTGAATTGGCCTTTGAAGCATTACGCGGAGCTTATCCGCGAACTCGCTTACGAGGGCCGCGCGGTTTTGGTCACGGGCGGGATAACAGAAGCCAATCTTCTGAAAGAAATTCAAGGGTGGTTGGGTGAGAGTTCACGTCAGGTGATCTGGTACGTGGCCGGCCCCGATAAAGGTCTCGATTTTCTGGCAGGGCTTTTCAGCTGGAGCTCGGTTGTGGTTGCTCCCAGTACCGGACCCCTTCATCTTGCAGTCGCGCTCGGCAGACCCGTCGTGAGTTTTTATCCTCCGATCCGCGTGCAGAGTGCGAAGCGCTGGGGGCCGTATGTCGAAGATTCTTCGCGTGCTGCCGTACTCAGTCCTGAGGGAATCTGCAAGGAGACGTTTCGATGCAGAAAACATCGATGTGAGGTCAATGACGATTCCTGCATGAGAAGCTTGCCGGTAGAGGACGCGCTGAAGTATACGCGGAGATATCTGGGTGAAATCAAATGAAAACAAAAGCCATTACGAAGTGGGATCCTCCACAGCTTAAATCCCTTCTCGCGCGGTGTGCGCGCAGGCGAATTCTTGTGATAGGCGACGTGGGAATCGATCGATACACGATAGGTTCGGTGGAGCGAATTTCTCCCGAAGCTCCCGTCCCCATCGTCTTCGTTGAGGACGAGCAACTGAAGCTGGGGCTCGCCGCAAACGTGGCGGATAATATCCAGACGTTGCAGGGGCGCGCTGATCTTGTGGGCGTGGTTGGCAAAGATCGACCGGCACAGGATTTCCGAAAGCTGCTGAAAAAATGCCGCATTTCGGCGGCCCATCTTGTCCAGGATCCGAGCCGGCGTACGGTATTGAAGGATCGGGTGGTGAGTGACCGGCAGCAGCTTCTGAGAGTGGATTATGAAAGTCTCCACGGGTTGGATGCCTCGGCTGAACGGGCGCTTTTTGCAAAAATTAAACGGCTTATTCCACAGTCGGATGCGATCATTCTACAGGACTATGCCAAAGGCATGGTGAGCGCGCACTTTGCGCATGAAGTTTTCGCTCTGGCGAAACGTGAGGGCAAGCTCGTTGCTGTGGATCCGAACACGAAGACCCCACTTGAATTTTATCGGGGTGCTTTTGTGCTCACACCCAATGTCAAAGAGGCGGAGAGGCTTTCCGGGATCTCAATTCGCGACGAAGGCTCCCTTGCCCAGGCGGGCCTGAAAATCCTGAAGGCGACCCGTGCGGAACACGTTGTCATTACGCGGGGCAAAGATGGAATGGCCATCTTCACGGCTGGAGCGAAGGACATCAGGCTCATTCCGACATATGCACGGGAAGTCTATGATGTCTCCGGAGCCGGCGATACCGTCATTTCCGTGATCGCTCTCGTCCTAGCGGCCAAGGGCAGCATCGAAGAGGCCTGTATTCTTGGTAATCTTGCTGCTGGAGTCGAGGTCGGCAAGCGCGGAACCGCCACGGTCACTCAGGACGAGATCCTTCTTGCGCTTGAGTTTTTCAGCCAGATCGGGATTTAAAGACTCAGAGTTTACTTCTCGATTTTGGCGTCTTCAAGCAGGACCGGATAGAAATAACCTGCTCCGATGTCCTTGTCCGTCGAGAGAATTCCTTTCACGAGAATGACTTCCCCCACCTGCGCTCTGGCGGCGGTACTGATTGTGAGGTCGTAATTCTTGTCTTCAAGCTTGCCGCTTCCATCGCTCAGGTGAAGCCAGTTCTTTCCCATGATTGCGAAGGATGCCTTCGTCACTTTTCCACGGATGGTGATCTCTTTGCCTTTGAGTGAGGCCTTTTGCGCGTAAACTTCAGCGACCGTTTTCGAGCTGGTGCCTTTAGCTTTCTCGACCTTGATCTCGCTCAGCTTCAGCGCCGGCGTCGCCGTGCCATGTGGCTGTTGTGCGCCTTGTTTCATGAAGCCCATCTGCGGAGGCATGGAAGGCTTCGCTGCTCCACCTGAACCGCCAAGGCTGCCGAAGAAGATACGGCTAAATTTCTTTTTCAGAGTTTTGCTCTCGAAATCCTGCATGAGCATCGGTGACACGACCGTTGCGGTGCTTCCGACTTTCACGGTGGTCTGGCTGACTGCTGCCCAGACATCGCCCGAGGCGGTCTTCAATCGAAGATAGGTGTAACCCCCGGAGTTCATGGTTTCCTCGACCCTGCCCTCGATATCCGGAGTCGGCGCGCTTTGTTGCGGGGGAGCGGCCAAAACTGAACTCGTGAAAACCAACAGAACAGAAAGGAAGGTAAGGTGCTTGCGCATGGAGGTCTCCTCTTTGGATTTTATTTCTACACGGAATAGGAAAGACTGGCAACGGTCGGGTTGGGCTGCTTGCTGCGTTCTCAAGGGGTAAGTAATTTCCTGATAACCAGAGGATTCAGCTCGCTCATCGTCTGAACGGCAAGATTGGCGCCTCCCAGACTTTGGATCGGGAGGGACGTGGCGATCCCGATCACCTTCATCTCGGCCGCATGTGCTGCAGCGATGCCCGCCAGAGCATCCTCGATCACCACACATTGGTCCGGGCGCAGGCCCAGGCCAATGGCTGCTTTGAGGAAAATATCAGGCGCGGGTTTGCCTCTCTGGACGTCGTCTCCGCTAACGGTCGTGCTGAAGAGCGACCTTCGGCCTGTGACCTCCATCGCCAACTCCACATTCTGACGGGGACCCGAAGATCCCACTGCCAGGTGAAAGCCGGCGTTGGCCAATGAATCGATGAGCGCGAGGACGCCGTTCACCGGACGGACGTGGTGCGGAGCAAGCTCGCGGTAGAGGGCCTCTTTTTCCGATGCAAAACGCGTCACCTCTTCGCGCGTAAGCTGGTTGCCGAGCCAAAGTGGGAAGATTTCATCATTATGAAGCCCGAAAATTCGCAGGAAGAAATCGCGGGTGAAGGGCACGCCTATTCTTTTCCCGAATTCATGGAAGGCTTCGAAGTGCGCCGCAGTTGAATCAACCAGGACGCCGTCCATGTCGAAGATAACGCCGAGTTCTGCGGAAGAAGGTGGGATGTTCGGAACAGACATTGATTCGCTAATCTCCGAAGCTCAGAAGATCCCAGTCTTCCACCGTTACGCGGGCGAAGGCGGTTTCGTCGAGCGTCTTGAATACTTTTTCCATGAACGTGTTGGCGCTCACTGTTTTCCAGTTTTCAGGAATCACCGCGGATATTCCGATGACACAACGTTCCGGGTCCTCGAAATCGGCTACCTCGAGAGCTGAGATATTGAATTTCTTTCTCAGTTCCTGACAAAGCTCGTCGAGCTGCCGGCGCTTCAGCGCGACATTGTCGTTGTTGTAGAAATCCAGGACGATTCGTCCCACGCCGATCAGCATGGGTGAATTACCTCAGACGATCGGGGTGAGCCAGCCCTTGCCGTATTCAGGTAGCTCGCCACGAACCATGGCGGCATAGTCCTTCTGCAGCTTCGCAGTGATAGGGCCGGGTTTTCCGGCGCCGATGGTGCGGCCGTCGATTTCGCGAATCGGGGTGATTTCTGCCGCGGTGCCGGTCAGGAATACTTCATCGGCGCACCAGAGTTCATCACGCGTGAAACGCGACTCCACCAGGTTGTGCCCCTTGTGGCGAAGGTATTCGATCACCGTCTGGCGGGTGATGCCATTCAGGATCGAGGTGAGAGAAGTGGTTTTGATGATGCCGTTCTTGATCATGAACAGGTTTTCGCCTGTTCCTTCCGTCAGGAATCCATCCGGATCCAGCATCAGCGCTTCATCATAGCCGGCGGCAAGGGCCTCGCGCTTGGCAAGTACGCCGTTCACATATTGTCCAGTGATCTTGCCCTTGGTCATCGAGGAGTTCACGTGCGGGCGGACGAAGCTGGATACTTTCAGGCGTGCGCCCTCATTAATTCCCTTGTCACCGAGGTAGCTGCCCCATTCCCAGGTGAGCATGGCAACATCGACCGCCGGATTTGCGCCCGGATGAACACCCAGCGGACCGTCGGCGATGAAAATGATCGGACGAAGATAGCATTCTTCGAATTTATTGGCTTTGCAGGTTTCAGTGGAAGCCTTGACCAGTTCGTCGATGGAATAGGGGACTTTCAGATCGAGAATCTTGCAGCTTTCAATCAGACGCTCGAGGTGTTCGCGAAGGCGGAAGATGGCGCCGCCTCCGGCCTTCTGCTTGTACGCGCGGATTCCCTCAAACGCGCCCGTTCCATAATGAAGTCCGTGCGTAAAGAGGCTGATCTTGGCCTCTTCGGCCGGAAGAATTTTTCCGTTGATCCAAACATGCGTTCCGCGAGCCATTGAATTCCCCTCCTGCTACTCTCGTTAAGTGCTTTTAAGCGCGTATCCTGGCATGAGCCGTCGCGATTCCATCAAACGGACGATCTCCGCTGATGTCTCCTCAAGGGCTTTTCCGGTTACGTTAAAAACCGGCCAGCGCCGGTTCTTGCTGAAAATTTCGTTTGCGTACTCAATTTCCTGGTTCACTTTTTCAGGGTCCGCATAGTCTCCGCCCTGGTCGTGGCCCAAACGTTCCAATCGCGCTCTTCGGATGGTCGCGAGATTTTCAGGATCAATCGTCAGGCCGATCACCCGGCGCTGGTCAATTGCATGGACTTCTTTGGGAATATCGAATCCCATGATGAGCGGGATGTTCGCGACTTTCCATCCATGGTGCGAAAGGTACATCGAGAGCGGCGTCTTTGACGTGCGCGAGATCCCGAGGATCACCACGTCCGCTTTTTCCAAGCCGGTGAGATCACGTCCGTCATCGTGCTGAATCGTGTATTCCATGGCTTCGATGCGCTCAAAATAGCGCTCGTTCACGTCATGGAGCAGGCCGGCGACCGACTTCGGCTGATAGCCGAAGTAACTCGCAAGGCCGACCAGCAGCGGCCCGAGAAGGTCGATGGTGGGAATGGCATGCTCGCGCGCCTGATTGGCGAGAAAAGCTCGAAGCTGGGGCGAGACAATTGTATAGATGATCAGGTCTTTTTCGACCGCCGCATCTTCACAAATCGCCTGCATCTGCGCTTCGCTGCGCACGTTTTTATAACGGGTGAATACCGCTTGACGGTCAGAGAACTGAACCATCGCCGCTTGGATCATCTGTGCGGCGGTTTCGCCCGTACCATCGGATATAATTACGATTCGGTGTTCTTTGTGTTTATGCATTTTTCCGGCTGACTCTACTTCTTTCCCTGCCCGTTTGCCACCGAAAATGCCTCGCGCAGCCTGCCTAATAGCAGGTCTCGATCTCGTTCAAGGAGGGTCGGTGTGGCATCTGTCTGGCTCTTGAACCAGGTTCTCTGCCGTTTCACGAGCTGACGCGTGGCTAGTTCGATTTCATCCTGAACGCCTGCCATTCCTTCTTTGATTTTACGGCCTTTTGGCTTGTTTCCTTTCAGGAAATCCCGAACCTGCGCATACCCGACCGCTCCAAGTGACCTGGCCTCAGGCGTGCTTTTCAGGATTTTACTGACCTCGTCGATCAAACCGTTTCTTAGCATTTGAGCGGTTCTTTCATGAATTCGCGAATGAAGTTCAGGGGTATCGCGATCGACCCAGAAGAACTCGAAGTCCGGGTTTGGAATGGGCTTTGTCGCTGAGCGGAGTTCAGAGGTTGTCTGGCCGCTCAGATGCAGGATTTCAAGTGCACGGACGAGCCTGTAACGGTCGTTCTGGCCTATCTTGGCCGCAGAGACCGGGTCTGAGCGGGAAAGGTCGCTAAAAAGCTGCTCGTTTGAGAGATTTTCCAGCCGTGCCCGGAACCCGGGATCTGCTGGAGGCGCCGACCACATGCCGTACAGCAGGGCTTTCAGGTAGAAGCCGGTGCCGCCGACCACAAACGGTTTTTTCCCGCGCGCCTGGATCTCGCGGATGGCGGCAGTGGCCTCGCGAAAAAAGTCGCCTGCAGTGTAGGGTTCATCAGGATTTCGGATATCGACAAGATGATGGGGGATGTCCCGGAGTTCCTGAGCTGATGGTTTCGCGGTGCCAACGTCCATTCCCCGATACACCAGCATGCTATCCGCGTTCACGATTTCAATGTCGCCGTGATCGCGTGCGAGTTCAATGGCGATCGCGGTTTTCCCGCTCGCTGTCGTGCCGGTGAGAATCGGGATTTTCATACGCGACGCTGAAACCATTCTTCAAAACGGGCTCTGGGAATCCGAACAACGGTCGGTCGGCCGTGAGGGCAGTTCCACGGGTGCTGGCAGTTGAACAAGCGCCCAACAAGTACTTCGGCTTCTTCCCGTTCCAGGCGGTCCCCGGCTTTGACCGAGGAGTGGCAGGCTT
>MEPR01000030.1:15570-61680 GCA_001769835.1 Bdellovibrionales bacterium GWB1_55_8 | reverse complement strand
ATCGCGCTCGTTGGTGGCGCCACAGGTATGATCGGCGATCCCAGCTTTAAAGCCCAGGAACGCGCGCTTCTTGATGATCAAAGGATCGAGCAGAACGTCGCCGGAATTCGAGCGGTCATTGAAAACCTGCTTGATACCAAGGGACCTGACAGCGCCCGCATTCTCAATAACGCGGACTGGTTCAGCGGAATATCCTTCATTACGTTTTTGCGGGATGTCGGCAAACATTTCACCGTGAATCACATGATGGCCAAGGAATCCATTCGCGCACGGCTCGAAGACCGGGAACATGGGATATCCTACACTGAGTTTTCCTACGTTCTGCTGCAGGCCTATGACTTCCTTTACCTCAATGAACACGAAAACTGTCGCTTGCAGATCGGAGGTTCAGACCAGTGGGGTAACGTCGTGGCAGGTACGGACCTGATTCGCCGGGTGAAAGGCTCGAACGAAGGGATCTTCGGAATCACCCTGCCGCTCGTCATGAAAGCCGATGGCACAAAGTTCGGCAAGACGGAACAAGGTACGATCTGGCTGAGCGCATCGAAAACATCACCCTACCAGTTCTATCAATTTTTCATTCAGACCGCCGATGCCGATGTCATCACCTTCATCAAGTTCTTCACCTTTCTCAGTCACGAGAAAATCCTGCAACTTGAGGAATCCGTCCGGATGCAGCCCGAAAAGAGAGAAGCTCAACAGGCACTCGCCCGTGAAGTGACTCGTCTGATTCATGGTGACGCCGAACTGCAAAGGGTGGAGCGGGCGTCACAGGCTCTTTTCGGCTCGTCCATTCGCGAACTGGACGGGCGCACGCTTCTTGAGGTCCTGGGTGAAGCCCCGAGTACCAAAATACCCAGAGCACGCGTCGAGCAGGGAATTCCGCTCATTGATCTGGTGGTGGAGACCGGCCTGTCAGCGTCCAAAGGGGCCGCTCGCAAGGAGATCACGGCCGGGGGGATTTACATCAATAATGAGCGCACTGCGGATGTAGCCACCCTCGTGACGGAGGGCCATCTGATCGCAAATCAGTATGTCGTCCTTCGCAAGGGAAAGAAAAACTATCACCTGGTGGAGTTCAACTGAACCCACCAGCGACTTGACCATCGATGAGGCTTTTTGCTCGAGATCAGTCTGCTGAGAACGCTCGCGATTGCGACAGGATTCTCCAGATGCGGACTATGCCCCACGCCTTTCAGGAGAATGGCATGATGGATGGTGTTCGGGATTCTTCGCATCCAATATTCGCCAACAGATAATGGCAGCAGGCGATCGTGTTCCGTCCAAAGCAGTGCTGTTTCGGAACGGATCTCCGGAATTCTCGCATCGAGATAATGTTCATCACGGACGGATTTCAGAAACTGACGAACGTCATCACGGGCAAGGAACTGACGGGCATCAGCAGCGACCCAGCGAAACCAGAGGGGTTCACGATGAAAAGCATGGGAACGCCACTCCGCCCCTGCTTCATCGGTCATGAACTGAGCAATGGAATCCTGCCAGCGTTCTCTTTGGCTCTGATCCTCAAATAGCCCCGCGGGAAGAACCAGAAGCATCCGGCGGGGCCCTTCATAATCCATTTTTTTCCCAGAAGGGCTGAGGGGACGCACGCCTTTACCGCATTCAGCCGCGTAAAGCGCCGCTATCCATCCACCGAGGGAATGACCTAAGACCGTATCCGGCTTCAAGGAATCGAGCAGATCGAAAACAGCATCCAGAAGAAGATCCATCGAATGAAAGGAGCGCTCCTGCGCCAGGAATCCGGAGAACCCTGGAAAATCCACGTAGACGATCTCGTCGTAGGACCGTCGGACGGCTGCTTGTGCGAGCCCGAATACCGGAATCCAGGAGAGCGGCGAGTCCCCTAACCCAGGAAGAATAACCAGGCGCCGAATTCCCAGCTCCGAGCTTCGCTTATGCCCTGGTTTGATCCATGATTTTCGAAGCACTCCAAGCTTGAGCTCACCTTTGCGTCGAAGCTCCCAGCGATATCCTCTAGCCTCAAGCGCGCGTTTGGCGGCCCAATGCATTGCTCCGAGTCGGGTCGGGCGCAAATACGAGGCTAGTTCGCGCAGAAGAGTCATCCAGGCCAGAAATACTGGAAACGGCCAGCGATTCCCATAAAAATGAATGCCCGCTTTAGCTTTACAAGATGCGCCACTTCAGGAAAATAACAGAAATGGCCGTATTTCCATTCAAGCCCGATCGAAAACTCACAGACGTTCTCCGCGAGTCCCCCTTCACTCTTTCGGCCGAAGTCATTCCGCCTCGCAATGGTTCAGAGCAGGCGAAGGTCCTGGATCAAATCCAACTGTTGACGCAAGCAGGAGCGCAATTTCTCGCCGTCACCAAAGGTGCCGGAGGAAGCCTTCGGGGTGGAAGCCTCCCGATCGCACAGGCCATCAAGGAAACCTTCGGCGTACCCTGCATCGCGCATTTCACCTGCCGGGATCTGACCCCGTTTGAAGTCGAAAACCAGCTCGTCGATCACCATTATTTCGGCATCCGAAACATCCTGGCCCTTCGCGGAGATCCCCCCGAAGGGGTCATCGAATGGAAACCCCGCGAAGGAGGCTACAATTACGCCTACGAGCTGATCGGGCAAATTTCGAGCATGAACCGCGGGGACTACATTCCGCGGCCCGGAGGGCCGGGGCGAGACGGCTTTGAACGGACTGATTTCTGCATCGGCGCGGCGCTGTATCCCGACTTTCCGGATTCCGAGAAGCGGATCAGCTATTTTGAAAAGAAGGTCCTAGCAGGAGCTCAATATGGGATCACGGACATGTTATTTGATCCGGACGTGTATGCACGGTTCCGCGACCAGTGCGACCGAAACGGAATCACGGTGCCGATTCTTCCAGGCACTCGTATTCTGAAGTCCCGGTCCCAGGCCTTGAAAATGGCCGCGCGCTTCAACGTAACCATCCCGGCATCTCTTCTGAGCCAGCTTCCGGAGGAGCCCGGCCCTGATTCTGAGGAAAGAGGAATTGAGGTGCTCCTGAAACTGGTGAGCAGGCTCCGCGAGCTGGGCGCCCCGGGGATCCACCTCTTTGTCATCTCTGACGCTCAAGCTGCGGTAGGCGCCCTTAAACTTTTAGCACCGTTGCTCGGTTGACACGCTCGGGCGAATTAAATAGATTCCGTAGTGCGGCGTACTAGCCCAACGGTAGAGGCAAGCGACTTAAAATCGCTCAAGTCCCGGTTCGAATCCGGGGTACGCCACTCTTTTTTTTCACTCAGGCTTGCGAAAAACGCTGCCCTGAACATCAAACCCGGGGAATAGATTGTTACGGTAGGCCCAGTTCACCGTCAGCGCTCCGGAAGCCTCGCGATCGACGTCGAAATAATGCATTCCATCCGAGTTGTCCGCATGATCAAACGAGATCAGTTTCTCGGTGATCGTTCCCACTTTCTGCCCTCCATCCCCATAGAGTGCGTCGCCGCGGATCTCCAGCCCAATCCCGATGGCTTCATGGCTGAACGGGAGATCATCCGTAATACTGCAGTCCACACCGAGAAAAGCGATCGTAAGGCGATCATTTGTCTGCTGAACATCCAGTCGCAACGTGCACTGTTCGTAAGCAATCGGACCGCGATTGTCGTCGTAAAAAACCGCTGTACCGCTCGCCGAATTCCAGCTTCCATTGTAATCAGCGGCAAGACCGCTTGCCGATCCATGCAGCGAAGAAAGAAGGAACAGACCACCTACGGTGATCGAATGAAAACGCATTGGAATCTCCCGTTGTTTCAGTATCCGGGTGCTGAATCAAAAAAGGCCGGTCAACTTCCCGCATAAAGCGGTCGGTCAAACCGGCCCTCAAATCAAAAGCGACTACTGATTACCAGAAGCGCTTGTTCGCGAAAGTCTCTTTCAGAGATTTCGGGAAGCTCCAGCGGGGCTTCTTGGTCGCCGGACGAGCTTTGATCGTCATGGCTTCACCGGTGAAAGGATTCACGCCTTTGCCGGCTTTACGAGCCTGCACGTCCTTGCGGACCAGCGTTCCGATCACGGGAAAACGAACACGCTCACCGGAAGCGGCTTTCTTGGCGCCGGTGGTGAAAACGTCTTCGATCGTCTTCTTCAGGTCGCCGCGCTTGATGCGCACTTCACCCGTGCGGGTGGTGGTGGCGATCTTCACGATACGATCGTGCAGTTCGGTGACCATATTGAACTTGATTGATTTGGTGGTTTTAGCCATTTTCTTACTTTCTCCTTAAAGAAGCCCTAAAAGAGCTCTAAAATTACTCAAACTTACTTCGCGAGAAAACCGGAAGCCCCCTCGCTCGGCCGTAAATCGCGTGAACTGCTCGATTCCGACAGGCAGAAGATGTCATAGTCGGTCGCCAACTCCTAGCTCTTTTTTTTACTTCGATGCACTTTTTAGCCTGAAATGCGTCGTTTTTGATAAAAAAGCATAAAAAAAAGCCCGAATGTCGATTTCATCCGGGCTAAAACTCAGCCTAAAACAGCTTCAATTTAACGTGAACTGCCGAAACTGAAACCAACAAGTCCGAGCACGACTTTATTATTGATCGTGGAACCATCTTCTTTCTTCAACCCGTGGTTATAACGGGGCTCGATGAAGAATGCGCCCGCGCGTGTCGGAATATTCAGGCGAAAACCCGCAGTAGCGCCATAGTCGTACGAGCCGCCATCTTCAAATGCGCGCTCGTAAAAACCGCCCGCATGAAACGAAAAGACCCGACCTACGGTAAAACGCAGCGCAGCGGGGGCATTCAGGATTTTTCCGTCGGTAGACCCGCTGACTATTGCGCCTGACTCATCCACGGAGGTGATGCCCTTGACTTTTCGTTTCAGAAAAATCCCGCCTAGCTCCAGTCCGACACTTTTACTCATGGGAAGCTCGAACAGGAGACCGCCGCCATAACCCAGGTCGCCCTTAACCGTTTCACCTAGCTCATTACTGCCAAACTCAGTCAAACCGTAGTAATCAGCCGCGCCGACGACCGAAACCTTCGCCTTAGCAAATACTGAAGGCGCGAACGTGAGTGCAATTACTGCCGGAACCAAGGCTATCACTGCCAATCTTGTTGTATTCTTCATGAACACTCCTTTTATAGTATTCATGGTAATAGCGGCCCGGATGATCGGAAAGAACATTCGCAAACTGCCTTGAAGCGCTCAGCCGGCCGCCGTCAAGTCGCGCATTTTCTGCAATGACCATAAAACACAACGGAAAGGTTGGCTTTCCTGAACCCGTGCACATCGTGCAGAGCGGTTTCTATTTTCTGAAAAAGAGTCTTGTTTCCGCGATTCAGGGTCCCACAGGCCTTGCAGATGACGTAATGCTGCACTTTTCTGTCAAAAACGTACTCGAGACATTTTCCAATGCGTGGAATCCTGAGCTCCTGGATCAATCCGAGTTTCTTGAAAACCTCGACGTTCCGATAGACGCTCGATCTATCCATGGACGGAAGCTCATCGGCAACAAATTTCTGCAACTCCGAAAAGGTCACCCGCTCCTGATCGCGATCCAGAAAAAACTGAAGGAGCGCCCTTCTTGCCGCAGTGACCCGCAATTTCTTTGAACGCAGAAATGTCACCAGGTCTTTGTGTTTTTTCATTACTTACCTTCTACGATGTTATTGCACCATGATGCAATAAGAAGTAAGGTTCGATGATGCGCTATCGTTACAAGTACCCGTCCGCTTTATTTCCTTTTGCACGTTTACGCTTGTTCTCCGCCCTTCGCGACCGCATGAAGGAAGGCTACTCCGGCGCTGATTTCCGTTCGGATCTGATGGCCGGGCTTGTCGTGGGAATGGTGGCCATTCCCCTCGGAATGGCCCTTGCGATCGCAAGCGGAGTAAAACCCGAGTTTGGTCTTTACACCGTCATTATCGCGGGCGCATTAGTGGCACTGCTGGGCGGTTCTCGCCATCAGGTGTCCGGTCCCACCGCGGCCTTCGTCGTAATTCTCGCGCCGATTGCGCATAAGTGGGGCTTTTCCGGTCTGCTCGTGGCGGGTTTTATGGCTGGCCTCATTTTGATGCTGATGGGCTTGGCGCGGATGGGGAAATTCATTCAGTTCATCCCGCATCCGGTGACAACCGGATTCACCGCCGGTATCGGCATCGTGATCGCGACCCTCCAGCTGAAGGATTTTTTCGGACTACATCCGGGAGCATTACCGGACGATTACCTTCCTCGCGTCGCCACGCTGATCGGTTCCTATTCGACTTTCTCCCTGCGTGAGTTCCTGATCGGCGCGACGACGCTCGCCTTGCTGCTCATCTGGCCCCGTTTCAATAAAAAGATCCCGGCCCCCCTGATCGCGCTCACCACCAGCTCCGTTCTCGCTGCCATGGCAACCAGTCTCATTCCGGGCTTTCAGGTCGCAACGATCGGCAGCGTCTTTGGCGGCATCCCGCAGTCACTCCCGAGTTTCCAGATGCCCTGGAATTTCACCCTGCCCGGGGAACAACCCTTTGTTCTTTCTCTTCAGACGATTGAAGCTATTTTTCCTTCCGCCTTCGCGATCGCAATGCTGGGCGCCATTGAATCGCTTCTCTCGGCAGTCGTCGCGGACGGCATGGCCCAGACCAAGCACGACCCGGATTCGGAACTGATCGCGCTTGGGGTCGGCAATGTCGTCGCGCCGTTCTTCGGCGGAATCGCGGCAACGGGAGCCATCGCCCGCACTGCCACGAACATCCGCTTCGGCGCAACCTCTCCGATTTCCGCCGTGATTCATGCCGCGTTTGCCTTGCTCGTTGTCCTGATTCTCGCGCCCGCCGTGGCCTACCTTCCGATGGCGGCTCTTTCCGCACTGCTACTGCTCGTGGCGTACAACATGGCCGGTATTCGGCACGTGTGGCACATCATCAAGGTGGCACCCCGAAGCGACGTGATCGTTCTGCTCCTTTGCTTGGGACTCACGGTCGTTTTTGACATGGTCGTGGGAGTCACGGTCGGTGTCGTCCTCGCAGCCATGCTGTTCATGCGCCGGATGGCCGCGATCACCTCCGGACATGCCCTTGCCGAGAGTGAAACCGTTCAACTAAAGGAAAAACTTCCTTCTGATATTCTGCTTTACGAAATAGCGGGCCCCTTGTTTTTCGGGGCAGCCGAGAACGCGATGAACGCCGTAGGCGGCATCACGGATCGCGTGCGCACGGTCATTTTTGTAATGGAAGCGGTACCTGTGATGGATGTCACAGGGCTTGTCGCTCTCGAGAGCGCTATCGAGAAGCTGCTCAGTCAGGATCGCTACGTCATCCTGGCGGGGGTGAAACAGCAGCCTCTCGAGTTGATACACAAGTCAAACCTGCGAACAAAAATCGAGATCTGTTCAACTACCGAGCAGGCGATTATGCGAGCAAAGGAAACCCTTCTTCCAGCGGCGGAAAATCCCCCACTTGGTGCGACTGCGGTGGTGAGCTGAACTTGGCTTACGCGGCCTGCTGACCCGGCTCCGACGGAGTCATCGCCGACGCCACAACGGCTTGAAGCGCGATGGCTAGATTGTCCACAACTTCTTTAGGGCGTAGCAGCCCCTGCTGGTCCAGCTGTTTGCGAAGTTCCGGATGCAAGGCTGTCATTTTCAGTTCAGCGGGCTTGCTGCGAATCACCTGCTGCAGTCGGGCCAAGGCAGGGTAAACAGTTCTGTCCAAATTCGCTGGAACGTCCCTGAAGTTTACGATCACCCAGGTAGCTTCGCGCTTCGAAATTTCCTTGATGCACTTCTCCAGTACATGCGCATTCGTGCGAACAAGCGGCCCGATAAAAGAAACCACCAGAATGGATTTCTTTTCGGCCAACAGGTAGGTCAACTTTCCAGGTTCAATCATACTTCTCCTCGCAAACGTGCTTCAAAATCGCTTGATGCGTGTGGATTAGATAATTTTAACACGCCGCGTTCTTTTGCAAAGACGGATATTATCAAAGAAGTGTGCAAAAAAAAGCGCTATCAATCCAATTAGTTACTAGCTTCATTTTGCATGCGCGGGATGCGGACAATGCTGACCCGACTGAGAATGCTCCCCTGCTGAAACAGACCAGGTCAATGGAAGGACTTTATAAGAAAGAGCAACGACGCCTGCAAGAACCAGAAAGGCGCCAGAAATCTTTGGCGCACGAATGGCGATGGGCTGAAGCACTCGGTGTACGAACAATGGCGCGATCGAGAGAGCCGGCAGGGTTCCCAGCCAGAACAGGCTCAAAAAGGCGGCTCCGGTGAACGGACTCCTCGTAGCGACGGCGGCCAGAACGAAGCTGTGCAACCAACCACAGGGAAGGAAAACTGAGAAGAGGCCCGTGGAAAAAGCAGTCATGCTCATTTCTTTCTTGAGACCCTTCATTGAGGAAAAATAAAGAGGCAGCAAAAAAGCGGGAAGAGAAAGATGCATCGGTTTCTCGCGCCAGACGCGGATTCCGAGAAAAATAAAACTCAGGGCCAGTGCGGACGCCGCGATCCACGGTAACCACCCGCCCCCTGAAAGAGTGCTCCTGAATATCTTCTCACCAAGAAATCCGGCGATAGCACCCAGGGTCCCGTACCCCAGCAGCCTTCCCAGATGATAAAGTGCCACGCTTCTCTTGTCCTTGGCGACGGCTGTGACCAGGCCGCCGCACATGCCGATACAATGAAGGCTTCCTGCGAGGCTCGCGCCCAATACGGCAAGAGGAACAAATGCTTCGGCCAGTTGTGACGCCGATTGCGATGTCATTTGCGAAATCATCGGACAACGATATACGCCGACGGTGTCCCTGCGGCAATTGCAGGAACAGGCATGACACGACGAGAGCAGGAATTACAAATACAAATCAACGTTGGACGTGCACAGGAAAAATCAGTTTTGCTCCGCGCACTGCGTTTGACGCGAAGTCAAAACCGGAACTTCAGCCCGGCGACCTGCTTCGCCTGCATTCCGTTATAAATACCATAAAGAGCCACGCCATTGCTGAGCCAGTAATTGACTCCGATCTGAAGATCATCCAGGGACGGCTGAAATTCAGGCATCACTTCAAACGACGATGCCAACAAAAACGAGAACTCGCGCGAAGGCCTGAACACCAACGCTGGACGCGCAAATGCGTAATTCAGCCCGTTGGCAATATCCAAATCGATCTCAAATGTAACCTGACCGCCGGACCAGGCAATCCCGACCGTTGCTTCGTCCAGACCAACGGAAACATCATCCACCCTGATTCCGAACGCCGGGCCGGAATTTCCACCCCACCGCGCACCCACACCCAGTCGAGGAGAACCTGCACCCGAGCCAACCTGTGAAGCCACCGAGGCTCCAAGCTGAAACGGCCCTATGCCAAAACCGAAACCCGCAAACCCTAAAATATCATCTCCGAAGGCCAGCGCTCCGGCACCCACACCCACGCCTCTTCCCGCATAGGAGTAGCTGCCAAGCAGACCGGCATCCGAAGCCTCAGGAACCAGGGCTGCCACATCCAGAAGAGCGCCAGAAAGTCTCCCGAGCGCTGCTGGATTCAACAAAACCGAATCGTTATTTGAGGGATAAACCACACCGGCGGAAAGATCCTCGTGAACCCCGGCACCTCTCGCCCACACAAACGTCGAACAGAACAACGTAAAAACGGCCGTGAACACCCCGAGACCGCGAAACCGAATGACCGCCATAAAATGAGCTCCTGCTG
Source organism: Bdellovibrionales bacterium GWB1_55_8 (assembly GCA_001769835.1). GTDB lineage: Bacteria > Bdellovibrionota > UBA1018 > UBA1018 > UBA1018 > GWB1-55-8. The sequence goes on along the minus strand of MEPR01000030.1, from coordinate 52,043 downwards.
AAACTATACAGCAGGAACAAAAAGCCGTCCGCTATTTCCTGGAAGCACGCATGACAAGCTCTGCGGCCAGATCTTCGTGCGTACCATCCGGACTGCTCAAACCTTCATGCTCAAGCCACTGCTCCGGAGCTTCGGGGTGCACCCCACTTGCAATGACGATTCCTTTGCCAAAAACCGCCTGAATAACAGCCGCCGCACCCTCGCTGTAGGTCGCGATCACCTGAACCCGGTCTTTTAAACCTGAAGCAAATGCGGCGCCTTCCTGGAAAAACAGGTGTTTCGGGAAGCCTTCCCACAGGATCGGCAGAACCTGCGCTTGAGTATCATTTTCCAGATATTCGTAAGCGCTGACAGGGATGATGCCCAATCCGGGCTTCAACCCGGCATCATCCACGGTCACATCGGCCAGGAAGCCTCCGGCGCAGAATCCGATGTAACCGCCCCCCCTCGACACAAAATTCCTGATGAGTGAAAGCTTTTCCACTCCGAGATGATCACTGACCTCGATGGCATTCCCGCCGGGCTGAATCCAGACACTCGCTTTATCGCTCAGATGCTGATCAAGAGTCGCGGCGGAGACGGTGACGACTTGAAATCCCGCGAGCTTCGCTGCATTTGCCGCGTGAAGCGCGCACTCTTCTGCACAAACCCCGACATCATCGTAGACGAGTGCGAGCGGAGCTTCCGCCGTGGCAGAACATGCAACCATCGTACAAGCGAAAAAGAAAATCACGGATGCCAACGCCTGAAGCATTCTATTCTCCCGGAGATACTCACTCCAGAAGAGCAAAAAACGCGGGCTTTTTCAAATTTTAAAATCGTATTTCATTTCACGAGCGCAGGCACTGGCGCGAGATAGCCCCGGATCGTTTCCACAAGTCCGCACGGCGCGTGTCGTAGATCGTAATTACGAGGATTCGGAGGGCTTGGCCTGAACTCCTTGTCCTGGACGCGATCCTTCAGGAACGTGAAACCCGGGTACTGCTTGGCGGGATGAATGCCCCAGTCCTTGAACTTCTGATCGATCCATTTCATCTGCTCTTCGGGCGACAAACCCTCATGAACACGCCCGGCTTTGACTTGAGCGGGATACTGCTTGAGAAACTTAGCCAATTCCTCAGCACTCTCCTCGAACTCCTCGTAAAGGAAGTTGGAGTTTCCTCCGGGGTTGGACTCGATCATGACCGCCGTGCCGTCCTCAAGAAGAGCGATATCCATTCCCATGGGCATGCCGCGAAGATTTTCCGGAAGCTGATCGAGAACCTTTTGCGCGAACTGTTCAACTTTTTTTACATCCACTTTTGGAGGCGCTTTGTATTCCCCTGCCGTGTCATTCAATAGATAAACATACGAATAACGATCGACGGTCGAACCACCGCCAAGAACCTTTCCAGCCAGGGCTTCCACCCTGAACTCCGTTTTAATATTCACCCGCTCCTGGACCATGCTGAGTTCAGGTTTTTTGAACACCTGGGAAAGCTTCCACCCTTTATATCCAGGATGTTTCTTGAGCTCACTGTTGAGATATTCCGGTGCCGCGTCGGCGAGGGCCTTATCTGAAAGCAACTCGTTCCGATATACATCAAAGTCACTGGCCTGGTATTTTTCAACTTCGCCAATGACATCCACCTTGTCTGTAATGATGTCTTTCTCGGATCCAAGATCCCAGACCCCCTTGAGGACCCAGCCTTTCGGGAACTTTTCATTCAGTTTACCGACGACTTTTCGGACGTTTTTGGACTTATCCGTCAGGTCAGAAAGGATTTCGGTCCGAGACATGGAACCCGGAGCATACTCGTTGAAAAAACGATATTCGGCGTATTTGTTCTCAAGAACCTGAGCGATATTCGCGTTGATCAATCCGGGATTGTACTTACCCATGACGCTGTACCGATGGTAGGGCCGCCGGTGCATGACGACGCTTTCCCCTGGAATCAAGAGGCTTTTCGTTCCGTAACCATTCGCATTCAGAAAACCGACAACTTCCCCCTTGTAGGCTTGACGTGTATGCATCGTGTACTCTGCGCGCTCCACGGTTGCCGGATCTCCCAGATAGTAACGGAACGTCGTCGGCTGACCCTTAGCCACGTCGGCATTGACATGGCGACGAAGTTTGGGCAGCACTTTCCCGTCCATGCCCGTCAACTCCTGCATGAGGCTATCGTGATCAAAATAACCGTACTTATACGCGGCTTCTTTGAGTCCGAGCGCCTGACGCGCCGGTTCAGCCGCCGTGAACGTATTGTTCCATTCGCGAAACTCCACAAGCGGACGTGGAACGGCCCAGCCGGCGTCATGGATCAGGTGTGTGACCGGATCATCGGGAAACATCCACATCAGTAACGACGAAACGCGAAGAGAGTTTTGCTTCACAACGGAAGGCACGATCGGATTGGGATGTGCAAAAAAACGTGCCTGAACTTTCTTCAGAGGATCAGTCCACGCCTTCTTGTCGCCGAGCCTTTCCATGCTTTGGCGATAAAAGAAATCGTCGAAAAGCTCCCTCTCTGTCGGTTTGTATTGAGGATCGAGGAGCTTTTTCATGAATCCGTCAGAATAAGAACTCACATACGGCTTTCTTAACGCGGGAACCTTGAGGTGTGCATCAATCTGAGCCTTGTGCTCCGGTCGCAGATAGGCGCGCATCAGGTCCAGAATTTTCGGCACACTGACGTCCTCTCTTCTACCGGCAAACATCTCCATGTTCACCTGAGTGGATACCGCTGTATAGCGGTCGGTCCCTTTTGCTCCGATGCGCTCAAGACCTTTCAGTGCGTCTTCCAGCTTTTCAACCTGGGGATACTGAATAGGTTCGGTGATGAGTTCGACGATCATCTTATCGTAATCAATCTTGCCAACGTCATCGATCTGGTTCGTCTCGAGTTTGAGCACCACGTCTCCGATGGAGCTGTCCTTCACGACATATTGAGTTGAAGTGAACTCGTTATAGATCGGCTTGCCGTCAGCCCCGTAACCTTTGATGTCAGTCTTGATGGTGCTTGTGCGGGTCCCCACTTCGCCACCCAGAACTCTCGCAACCTCATTTGCCGAAGCTTCGGGCGAAAGCCCCTTAAATTCGACCTCAATTCCTAAACGCGTCTTGTCCTCCGGATTGAAGAAAGTGCTCGCAGCATCGTAGAGAACATCCACCGCATGGACGCGAACCGACGCAGTCAGGAGGAAAGCCGCTAATAGAGCATGAAAAAGAGAGGTGCGTTTCATCACCTACTTTTCGTGATTTCTTTGGAATAAATGAAGCCTTTGCGCGATGCGTCAGAAAATTTTTCACAGGCCCCTACCTCACGTACTCACTCTCGGCATCATCCGTTCCCTCAGGATTGACGGAAACCGATAGAAGCGCCTCCGCTGCGTGGATAAGCTCCTGGGCGATACTCGCTGAATTCGAGGCAACAAGGACCGCCAAAGACTCCCCCTCTGGAACCTTCGCCAGATGAAGCATGGCCTGCTGCGCAGAGGAAAAATCCTGAACCTCAATGTCATGAAGACGCAATGCGTGAATAAAACCGGCCCTAAGGGAGGAGTTCGGATGAATAAGAACTATTTTCATGCGGCCCATGCCGCTCAAGAAGCAAGAGCCGGCCCATAAAAAAGGCCGCCCGTCTGTTTCAGAGGGGCGGCCTGGTGGTGTGTTTGGGTCAGTCAGTGAAAATAATTAGCGTGAAAGTAAGATCCTCCTTGCTTGCTCACGGTTAGAGTCGAAATCGAATTTTGAAAGCACGGTATTCATGAGAACAGTGTCCACTACGACAATCCGACGTAGGGAACGAAGGGCTCCCAGCCTGCCGTCATCGAACCGGAACTGTCCCAGGGTCGCGCCCAGCTGATGCATGCTCATCAAGCGGTTGGACCAGAAGTTCACGTACTGGTTCACGATCAGCTGCTTATCCGAATCAAAAGCCCGGATCTGCAATTCTCGCATGAATCCATCAAACTCAGCCTGGCTCAGCATCTGTGGGCCAGGTACCGGATGAGGAACGGGACGGGGATCGGGACGCGGATCAGGGCGAGGATTAGGCCGGGGAACGGGACGCGGATCAGGGCGGTGTCCGCCACCGTTTCCGAAACCATCATCAAGCGCTGCGGCAAAGAAGGCCAGGTTGACATTGCCTTTGAAGTGCAAGCGCACATCGCGGATCTGGGGATAGAGTTCTCGACCTACATTGAACTGGATCGATTCCAAGGTACGCCCGAGGATCCTGCGGTCGATCGTGCGACCATCGATCACGAGTTCCACATGTCCTCGTCCTGCGTCACTCGACGCGATCACGATCACTGAGTTCAGGAGACCACGCATCCCGGAGAAGCGGAGCTCGTAACCCAGATCGATGACCTGTTCTCCACGAAATTCCCGCGAGAAGTTGCTGGAGAGAAGTCTTTCTTCTGCCTTCACTGAGTTCGCCGCCAGGCCCATCGCCAGAAAAGCAGCCATCCCCATCGCCAACCCGTTTACCTTGCGCATCTGATTTTCTCCGTTTTTTACTGAATGGATCTGCCGAGCTCCTGTCCCGAACTCCAAGCTGATCTTTCACCCCCGGCACATCCTGCGCCGATAGAAACTGGTGAGACCCTTGAGCAAGGCGCGTGCCGCCAAAATGGGGGTGTTTTAATGAAATTTCAGGTTTTTCTGACCCTGTCAGGGTTTTTTGGTGACAAATCGTCACCAAAAAATGATCCAAGAAAAGATCAAAGTGGCCCTAGGGCTTTGAACTCCTATCCGAAATGAATCGCATTAACCAGCACGGGGGCCGCTAGTGCCCGCGTACAGATCACTCGTCAGATAACGCGCTTTGCTTTCAATGAGGATGAACTTCGCAATCCCCGCTACCGGTATTGCGATCAGCATTCCCACAAACCCACCGAGGTTTCCGCCGACGATCAGGGCAATCGTCGTTTCCAGCGCATTCAAGCCAACGCGGTCGCCCACGATCCGGGGAGTGATCACGAACCCCTCCAATCCCTGCACCACTGCGAAAACGGCCCACACACCCAGGAATGACCCGATTCCTTCGAAATTAGCCAGAGCCACAGTGGAAGCCAGACCAAGACCGATCAGAGGCCCCGCATAAGGAATCACATTCAATAGACCGGTCAAAAGACCGATCACGAATCCAAACTTCAATCCGGCAATCGAAAAGCCAACGCCATACAGGAAACCCAGGAGAAGTGCGACCAGAAGCTGCCCACGGAAATAAGCGCTCACAATCTGATTCGAACGGCTCAGAAAGGAATCGAACCAAACCCGGTTTCGAGGGGGCACCAAAGCCCGGGCTTCGTTCACGATGCGTTCGTAGTACGATATCAGATGAAAGAAAAAGATCGGGATCAGTAAGAAATTCAAAACCGAAAGCAACATTCCTGCTGCGCCCGTGACGGCCTTGCCAAAAAGCAGCCCTAAAGATTTCAGGGTACCGACGGGAATTTCCGTGAAGTACGCCGTGGCCTGAGCAGTCAATTCTTCCTTGCCAAGAGGAAGCTCCCATCCAAATCGCGTGGCGAGGTCCTCGGCCTTTTGGATCGCTGTCTCCGCAATTCGGGGAAGATCCTGCAGGAACGCCTTCAAATCCGCCATCAGAACCGGAATCAGAAGCGTAATCGCCCCTATTCCAATAACCAGCGCGGCGGCCAGGGCCGTAGCGACTGCCGCCTCTTTGCTGATTCCCTTGGATTCGAGCTTCTTCACGAGCGGGAGCAGAAGGTACGCCATGAAGGTTGCGATCAAGAGCGGGACAAGTGCGTCGCCCAAGCCAAATAAAACGACGGCTGCCGCGACAACCAGGAGCAGAAGCGATTTTTCCATGAGGGAATGGGATCAAAATCCGAGAAATCCATCAAGGCCGATTACTCGGCCCTACTGAACGACCTTTTTTGGCCCATTCACATAAGCCGAGTTCGACTCGCCTCGTTCGAATGGGCCTTATACGGTCATTCAGGTAAGCCGAGTATGAATGCTCCCACTGATTACAGCTGTCCAAAACCTTTACACCCACTGACCAGCGTCCCGATAAATAGGGCCTTTCTTTCGCGCACATAGAACGGAAACTTCAGGCATATCCCTTGCTTTATCAGGGGTAAATCCACTTTGATCTGGCGAAAATGGTTCACGGAGGCTCTTATGAGATCTTCAAAACTGATATCTTTTTTTCCCGCGCTGGCAGCTACCGTGCTCCTTAGCGCCTGCGGAAACCTGAGCGTCCCATCCGTGAAAAAGGTTCCGGCTGGTTCTTATGTGACCGGGCCTCTGGTCTCCGCTGACTCGCCAACAACCGATGACGGTTTTACCTGCCCGAGCAAACCCAACGTGGTCCCGGATTATGACTGGTCATTTGACGATAGCGGACAATACACCGTCTGCCAGAAACGCGAATCACGCGCGGATATCAAGATTCATGGAACAACGAGCGATTCAAACACGATCTGCATTTTCCCGGTTCAGTATGTCGATGACGAGCACATTTACACGAAGCCTGACTTAACGACGGGAGCGCCCCTCGCTCAATGCATACAGATCAGCCCGGCCGGAGTGTTTGCCAACTTCCCGGACATTAATTTCAATGCGGTCTTTATTGTGGAGAAACCTTATCTCGCACAAATGAAAACATGCCTGGCGGCCGGAAATTATTACGGCTGCCCTGCTTATTCATACGGCGTATTTCGCTGACCTTGATTTTTAGTGGACCACTCGGGAGCTTGCCGGAGGTTCCATTTCACCGACATGCTGTTCACCACGACGGAAGCTGTCGACCATCTGCGGATCGCGCGTCGGGAAGGCGTCAAGTACTTCGAGCTCTTCATCCGACTCGGTTTCCTTGGCAACGATGATGTACCAGAACGGCCCGGTTCCCTGTTCTTCGAAACGCCGGATGAATTGAAAAATGCGAACCGGTTCAGGTTCGCCAAGATCCATACTCCAGACCTCATCGGGTTCCTCAAGAGTCGGCTCCAAATACTTGGAAAACCCGGCGAATTCTGATGGATCGATATCCGTGGTTTTACGCTCCTGTGAAATCTGCGCGCGCAACGTTTCGTCGTCAGTCCAGGAGGGTGCCAGGCGGTCCATCGCCCCCCCGCCTTCTCCGTCGTTCGATGAACTATCCGGACTCGAGTAAGCCTCTGCACCGCCGGTCGCGCCCACTCGCATTCTCTCCATGCGCTCACCCCTGCGGTAATGATCCACCGCTGCGGCATTGCGCGAGGTAAAAGCGAGATAAAGAAAACTGGGCTCCCCCTGCAGGAAAAGGCAAACACAGACGGACCAGATCGTTCGGCTGCCCGGCTGAAACTGCGAAATGAGCGTATAGCGGTAATCACCACTCAGCGTCTTTTGGCGCCAGATTTCATCAGGCTCCTGAAGCGTGATCCAGCGCAGATGGCCATACTGCTCTCGCTCTTTGGACGTAAGGTCATCATCGGACACGACGCGAAAATATTCCTTTTCAAGCCGCTGGACGTCCGGGGAAAAATAAGCCGAAATACACTCCTCCGAACAGAATATCCGTCCAACCTCTTCCTCAACGAACAGGGCTTTATCATTCTCGCCGATTTTATTGCCACAGTGCCGACAGACATCTTTCTGGACATCGGGATGGGCAGCACGAGGAATACCAGCCTGGACTTGGGTTGACGCCTCGGGGCGTGCTTCAGCCTTTGGACGCGATGCAGTACGGCCTCTGGGCTTCTTTCTTCGTTCCACGCCTTTTTTTGAGGGCGACTTCTTCATAGTCTGATTGTACCGGCCCGATTCATGAGGAGTCAAATCTGCGCTGTGTCAAAACTTGAGACAGCCACTTGCCTGCAACTCCGAGCCCGCCTAGACTAGAGAAAGAGGAACCCATGCTCCCCAGGAAGGGGGGCCAGAGGCCCCTCTTCAAGTCCACGCAATCCCTGCGCATTAACGCAGGCCCTAAGGAAGGGGAACAACAGCGTGATCTATGTATCCAAGCGTCAATTAGGTGAAGTTGAGTACCTGATTCATCAATCGATTCAAGGCCACCACGTGTTGTTTGACACCGAGTGTGTGCGCCGCGCATTTTGGGATCCCGAACTGGAACGTGCCACATTGTTCCAGGAGGACTCCCCTGAAACCAAGCGCATCAACGGCTTGATTGAGGAACTGATCCTGCAGCCCACGCTCGAGCGTAAACGCGCCTTCCTTGAGAATCTGGACAAGAAATCATTCCATCGCTTGATCCGCACTTATTTCAACATTGTCGAGAACAACCTCTTTGAAAGCCAGAGGACCTATCACTGATGTCCATAAAACCAACGGATCCGAAGGAACTGATCCCGATCACCCCCAAACCCGCCAACAGTCCGAAGCGCCATGCCGCTCGCTCGGATGATCCGCTGGCTGATTCACGAAGGCAGCTCCGGGATGCGGAAGTGGAGCTCTCGAGCAGATACGAACATATGCGCGAGCAGTACGAGGAACGATCGGTCACTCAATCCGCCAAACAGCAGGCAGCGCTCGAAAACCAGCGTTCCAAAGGGTACGAAGCACTTCGCGATTTGAAACGGGCGCAAGACATCGAATTAAGCCGGATCAAAGCTGACGGGGAAAAAAGAAAACAGGAAGTCCAACAGCAGAACCGCACTTCGATCATGGAGGCAGAGCGCTCGGGCACCATGAAACTCAAGGACATACAAAACACCAATATGTCCATGAGCCATCATGAGCAGAAAAAAGGCGAAATGGCCCTTTCCGAGATGAAGGCGGTTAACGCCGAGCGTCTTGAGAACCAGCATCAGGATCGCAATCAAAAACTCGAGCAGGCAGCCCAGGCCTATCGCAAGGAATATGAGCGGATGAGCGCGACGACGAACGAGGCGGTTCGCAGTTCCGAAACCCGCTTCAACGAGAGATATCAGAACACGGTGGATTCGCATGACCAGATCGTCGAGCGCATCAACAGCAAGGCTTCAGAATCACTGAACCAGCTCCGCGAGCAGAACTCCGGGAAACTGGCTGCTTATGAGACCAGGGCCGAAGACCCCTTCTACCAGATCGTCGAACTCGGGTCCGAGCTGGAAGATGCCGGTGACGCGTTCGTTTTAAGAGTGACCGTGCCCGAATATGAGCAGGAAAACATGAAGGTGAGCCTGCGCGGGAACGACACGCTCGTGCTTTCAGGTTACCGCAGGAATGAGGACAAACTGGAACTCGAAGACGGGCGCACGAAGAGAACCGCCGCCTTTCAGTCGTTCAGCGAGAGCATGCCCCTGCCAGCACCCGTGGACGCAAAGGGGCTCACGAGAGAATACGATGACGGCGAGCTGGTCATTAGGGTTCCGAAACTCGGCGCGTTTGCCACGAAAAAAATCTACCAGGCGGCTCATAAACCGGAACGGGTAAGAGCCGAACGGCCTGATTTTCCGAAAAATCTGATTTCAGAGTCCCCCGTACCCACGAAAGGACGAGGAGACCGGACACTCGGATGAGTTGATCCTCTATTTTTCGCCAGTTTCAGATTTCTTGAAAGTCGCGTAAATCGTGTGATCAGCTGTCACATTGGAAAAGGTATAGGACGTTACCGGCCCTACCGAGACACCATCCACCTGCACGTCGTCCACCACGTAACCAGGCTCCGGCCGGATGGCAATACTGGATGGCTCGGGAGCTTGAGTGAGAGCAGATTCAATGGAGGTGCCCTGTTCACATCCGAAAAGGGATCCGGACACCAGGCACCCCAATAGAGCTAATTCCATGAATCCGACTGTTTGTTTTCTCGGTTGGATCATAAAACGCCGCAAAACGGACGGCGTATATCCAGGGTAGCCGACATATCGCGTTATGTCAGTGTGTTTCCAACGACGCATTCAGCGAAACACTTGTCCCTCCGCGAATGTGGAACATCGCTGAATGGTCGCAATCATGGTTATTCTTTAACCAGATCTTCAAGCTCCTGGAGCATGAAGCGAAGACGTGAATGCAGGTCATTCAGCTGCTCGAGATTTTTCTTCAGACTGTCGATGGCAGCGGTATCGCGAGGGGGCAGAAAATCGGGTTTAGCCACGCGCTTGCCGATGAATTCAGCGGGAGCGTAAGCTTCCACCTTGGCAGTGGCAGCGCCCGTGCGCAGATCTTGCGCCTTCAAGACATTTCCACTGCTTTGAAAACCGATCGGTTCAGAGAGCACGGGAGCTGGATCGGGTGACGCAACTGCAGCGTCTTTCCCTCTGCGATAAAGTTCGTAAAGGTTTGAGTAAACGAACGTAACTTTCTGGGTCTTGTCATGAGATGCAGACATCGGGGACTCCTCTCTTCCACTTCCACTTCAACTTCAACTCCACGAGGGCGCTTCTACGGGCGCACCTTGGGATCAACTTCGCCACTTCAAAGCTTCGCCGCCGTCCGGGCTTGAAAGCTTATGCAGTGAGTTAGAGCAATGAGGATGCCAGGAAAGAAGTTTAGATTACGGATGTGTCAGATTTATTTTAACCCGTAATTACGCGATGTTACGATTGAGTCGCGCCATTAGCTGGTCATCGGGCTGACCAACTTCTGTACACCTGTGTCTGCCTGTACATGATTTCCGTGCTTCAAGGCCTTCGGCACTTGCCTGCAGCCTGGCACTGCATAAGCGTTTCGCGAAGCTCACGCATCTCGGAAAGGGAGTTTGGCAAATCCCGATCAAAACCGAAACTGCGTCCGCCGCGCTGGGAAATCGAAATGAATCGGGAAAGCGCCTGAAACTGCTCCCGCCGAAACGGAACCGAACGATTAGAGGCAAGAAACATATCAATCGGGGCTCCCGACTGGATCGTATCAAGGAACCTGGTGCGCTGCTGGGCCGCTTTCCTTCGCGCCTTGCGCAAGTCACTCCAGCACTTCACCTCGCCCACCAGAATAGCCTGGCCATGGCGGTCAAAAACAACGACATCCAGCTCGCCGATCGTCTGCCTGACGTTCGCGTATTCGATCCCGACCACGATTTCATAAGAATGGGAGGGATATTCCCGCTGAAGCTCCAGCCGCGCAACCTGCTCACACACGGCGCCCTCATTCTGATAGTCCTCACCACTGTCCCGAAGTTTCTCAAATAGGCTCTGAATCGGCTCGGCCTGGACCTGGATGGAAAACGCGCTGAAGAGAACAAGAAGTAAATACATAGACGCCCCTGTAGTCGGACATTTTGCTGAAAAGCACGGTGTCCGGTAGAAACGCCAGGCCCATTCCTGGCTTATACAAACGGCAAGTTTGTGAATGGCGCGAAGTTAATAGGGGCAACACAGTTTCGCAACCCCGAACTGAGGCAGCACTGCGTCAATCAGGTCGTTTCAGAAGAATCTTTCGGGTGCTGATCCTCTTCAGGACTCGCCTTGGGCCGCACATTAATCCGGATATGCAAATCAATTTCGTTTCTGGAAAGGACTTCCTGCAGGACTTCCGCAGGGTTGAATTTTTCGCTCACCCGGCTCAGCACATCTTCGGAAAGAGTTTTCAGGAATTCATTCTTCGTCTTCGATGCCGAATCCAGAATCCCGCTCAGAAGCTCTTTGGGAAGTTTGAATTCGGAAACAAGACCCCTCAGGCTTTCTTCAGTCAGGAAAATCGCGCCCACCCCGACTGTGAGCACCTTTTTCATCATCTCAGCCGCGCGTGTCTGCAGATCTTCAACCGCCATGAGACCCTCTCCTTATGCCTTTGCGCGCTTGACGAAGCTTTTCACCATGGAGGGAAGGCTTCCTTTCACGAGCTTGTTCAGAATCAAACCCGGAACCGGAAAGTTGAATTCGAGTTCCAGCCAGTAGCGAACATCCGTTTTTCCTGGAGCCACGGTTTTAAGCTCCCAGCGTCCGTTATTCTTCTTGAACGAGTCGCTTTCAACCATCGTCCACTCGATGATGCCTTTTACAGGATCCTCGCGATGATCCAGCACGTAGTTCACTTCCTTCATCATCGCCACCCGATAGATCACTCGGGCATGTCCCGCGCCTTTTCGTTCAACCCGGGTGGACTTCACCCCATCGACGAATTGCGGATAATCCTCATAACGGGTAATGGCCGCGTAAAGTTTGTCGAGATCGATGTCGAGCGTTTCATGGAACTCGGCCTGCGCCATTTCAGTACCTCGGCTTTCGGTCAAAATGATGTTCAGCTTCGATGTATCGGATCGTGCCGGATTCCGAGCGCATCACGACGGAATGTGTCTTTGCGCCTCCCCGGAAAAAGCGCACACCGTCCAGCAACGGTCCCTGCGTGACCCCCGTAGCGCAGAACATCACGTGGCCCTTGGCCATGTCTTCGATCCGGTAAATCCGGTCCAGATCCTTGATTCCCATTTTACCGGCACGCTCGCGCTCCTGATCGTTGCGGAACACGAGTCTGCCCTGCATGTCCCCGCCCATGCACCGGAGAGCGGCCGCAGCGATCACGCCTTCGGGAGCACCACCGGTGCCCAGCAATACATCCACCCCTGACTTGCGCTTACAGGTGGCCACAGCCGCGGACACGTCACCATCCCCGATCAACCAGATACGGGAACCGGCGCGCCTCACTTCCGCGATCAAATCCGCGTGCCGCGGACGATCGAGGATGATCGTCGTGAGATTCTCCACAGGAACATTCTTCACCCGTGCGATATTCGCCAGATTTTCGGTCACCGAAAGGGTCAGATCAATGGCCCCTTTCGCGTCGGGTCCGACGGCGATTTTTTCCATGTAGACATCGGGCGCGTGAAGAAAATGCCCCTCCTCCGCGATCGCGATCACTGAAAGCGAGTTGCTGCCACCGGTGGCGCACACGGTCGTACCTTCAAGAGGATCCAGCGCGAGGTCGAGCGCGGGACCGTCGCCCTTGCCGACCTTCTCACCGATGTAAAGCATCGGCGCCTCGTCCCGCTCACCTTCGCCGATCACCACGGTACCGTCGAACTGAACGGAATTCAGCATCTTCCGCATGGCGGTCACAGCAGCTTGATCAGCAGCTTTCTCGTCACCACGCCCCATCAGACGCGCGCTCTCGAGGGCCGCCGCCTCGGTCACCCGGACAAATTCCAAAGCGAAGTTCCGATCCATGCGTTACCCCTTTTTCGTCAGACTCATTCTCAGGTTCTTTTCAGTTCAGGAGAATTGCCGAACACAACGACGTTTCAAGTCCTGGGGTAAGTTAGAACTCAGCAATACTGTTTTTGCAATATTCAACTTCCCTGCGTCCGGCGCGGAATCGGGATCAAGGAGCATCGTTTCATATCGGAAAATGCCACGAACTTCGTTGGAAGATTCATCAGAACGCGCACGCCCTGTCGTGACGCCGAGTTCCTCGTCCCACTGCATAAAACTTCCAAGGACGAACAAGGATATTCTCCGGAAATGGCCATCGGAAGATCGCAACAGAAGCAGGCTTGTGCCACCCGGGCCCCGGTACCAGACAGTGCCGGAATCGGCACCCGGAATGGGCCTGAGTTCCTTTCCAAGCGCCTCAGGATCCAGGAAGTCCTTCAGAGCCTTTCGGGTGTTTTCCTGAACTGTTTCGAATTGGCAGCCGATCACGTCGTTCCCGAGGTGCCGCACAACGGCTGTCAGCTGATGCTTCTCGCCATGAAGGTTCAACGTGCCCTCGATGCGGGTCGCAACCGGGAAAAGCCGCATGTCGTCGTGTTCGAGCACGCGAAGGGCCATACCCTCGGGCGAAAGATCGGTTACTGAAAATACTTTATTCATGCGGGTGACGCGGAACTGCTCACCAGCCAGATTCAAACGTGGGAGCCGTCGCCGTTCACTACCTGAACGACTTTCCTCGTTCTGACCGGGTACCGCTTCGAGGTTGGGGGATTTCGTTATCATCACTCTCTCCTTGAGTGCTTTGAGTGCTTTGGGTGCGCTGCGGTATACCGTCTTGATTCCGCTGGTCCTGCAGCCCATTTTTCGATTCGATATAGTTTCGCATGCGCCGCCCGGTAAAGCCAAAGACAATCTCAGCCCCTCGCTCAATCACAAAACGCGGCGGCCAGCCCTTTCCCTTAAGCTCCCCGTTGAAATAAACCAAGGTACGGAGGGGGCCTCTTTCCTCGAAAAGCAACTCCCCGGATAGCCCTGTAAAATGGCCTCCGATGATCCGGTATTTCAGCTGGCGCTCTCCTGGTTCCTCAAACTTGATCCTTGAGTGCAGCCAGAATTTCCAAATCCCCCCTTTGAGCGTGAGTTCCCGGCGCCTGGGCTCATAATCCACCTTTTCGACATAAGGAACCATCTGGGCGTAGAGCGGAAAATCCAGGAGCACCCGCCGGGTCTGGGCCAGAGAGGCGCGTACCGTCATCGCGCCGTAAAAGGAGTAGCGCTGCTCGGGCTCAGCGTCATCAACGTTCAATTTCAAGTCGGCCAGGTCCGCGTGAACCATGACTTCACGGTCATCATTCAGTTTTTCGTAAACACTCGGTTTTAGGATGCTTCGGATGGACGGGGGGGCGGAAGGCTGCGTTTTCGGTACCGCAGCGCCCAGCAAAACAGCCAAGGCAGCAAGCAGTAACAGGGCACCAAAGAGCGGCTTGAGCCGTTTACGGGAAACCATCCGTCCATCATAGTACGGGATTTCCATACTGGACAACTCCCCTGCTGCAAAAGTAGCTTGTACGCGATGGATGAGCTCACTTTCCGAACCACACCGAACTTCATCACGCTTGCGCGAATCGCCTTTGTCCCGGTCGTCGTCGGCCTTCTTTTTCTGAACGACCCTATTTGGGATCTGGTGGCTGCCCTCACATTCGGCATCGCCAGTTTCACGGATTATCTCGATGGGTACATCGCCCGGAAAAGCAAAACAATCACCGTATACGGAAAACTTCTCGATCCGCTTGCGGACAAGTTCCTTGTCGTCTCGTCGCTGGTCATGCTTCAGCACCTCGGCAGAATCCATGTGGTGATCGTGATCCTGCTGATCTGTCGTGAATTGGCTATTACCGGCCTGAGGGCCCTTGCCAGCGCTGAGGGTGTCATCATACCGGCTTCATCTTCAGCGAAATGGAAAACCGCCACGCAAATGGTTGCGATACCGCTCCTGATGGTGAAAACCGATCTGCTCGGCATTCCGTTCTTCAGCATCGGCACTGCCTTGATTTACATTTCGCTGGCGATCAGCCTTTGGTCCGCCCGCGACTACGTCGCTGATTTTTTTGTCGGCATGAAGGAAAAGCGCCGAATAGCGCTGGAAAAGAAGAAAACCCGCGAAAAGCGGTTCGGATCCAAATGGGGCAAGAAGCGCCATTCCAGCAAAACTGAAAGCACCGATGGCACTCAGATCCAATAGCGGAACATGAGCACGATTTTTCCGCCGAGTTTCCGAACCCAGGAAAGCCGGACCAGGTCCTTTGCAAGGACCTCCCGAGACGCCCGCTGATCCTGAACAAAGGCCGTCTGGAGCATGAATCGCGAACGCGGATCGGCCAACACCACGTCCACTTCTAGGTCATGCAGCCAGCTTCGGTAGTTCAGATTCGTGGATCCAATCAGCGCCCAGTCGTCCACAATCATCGTTTTGGAGTGTAAAATAGTGGGCATGTATTCAAAAATCCGGACCCCGGCACCGATCAGTTCGGAATAAAAAGCGGTCACCACCCAGTTCATGAAGAACACGTCGCTTTTTTGCGGAACAATCAGGCGAACATCCACCCCGATGCCTGCGGCAAATCGGAGCGTCTGCAGGAGCTGCCGATTCGGTACGAAGTAAGCATTCGTTATCCACACTCTGCGATGGGCGCGGGCGATACGCTGCAGGAGATCACCCTGATATACTTTGCGTTTGCCGCGCGTATCATTGAGCCGCACGACCTGTGACAATAGTTCATGGCGATGGCGCCTGAGCCCGAGAAAAGCCCGCTGAACGCCACGTCTGCTGCCACGAGCCCTGCGCCAGGCTTTCTCGAACGCCGCGCACAGGTCAATGACTCCGGGGCCAGCAATTCCAACTGCGGTATCTCGCCACGCCTTTTCGCCGGAAATAGCCTTCAAATGGCAAGCGCGCACATTCATGCTGCCAAGCCAGGCATACCGTCGATCAACGATGCAGACCTTTCGGTGATTGCGGCGATTCACCTTCAGGAACAGTCCCAGGAAACGATTGAAGCCCCGGCGCCAGACAGTCGAAAACGACCAGAAAACCCATGGCAGCGGATGATAGACCTTCGAATGAGCTCCTGCCTCGACCAGTTTCCAAAGAAACTGCCCAGCCCAGAGCGGAGACCCCACTCCGTCCACCATCACGCGGACCCGCACGCCCCGTCTGGCCGTGGCACAAAGCTCGTCAGCAACTCTCCGTCCGAGCTCATCATCATTGAAGCTGTAGACTTCGAAGTCGACTGTCTGACGCGCGCTCCTCAGCCCTGCAAGAACCGCCGAAAAAAAATCGTCGCCGCTCAAATAGACTTCTTCCCGCTCCCAGTGAGCAGGCCTGTCAAAACAGGCGGTGCTGAGAACGGGGTCCGCCGGCATCCGAGAACATATAGCTTATTTCGAAAGCATTTCCCAGCTGCCGTCCCAACCGGTACCGGGAGGTTCGAGTTTAAAATGATCACAACGTTCGATGTAGATCTCTGAGGGGCCATCCGTTTTGCCATCTTCAGCGAGAATTTCACTTGCGGCCCGGAAGCGCTCCTTCGCGTCATCCCAGTTCTGCCCGAGATAGAGTTGACGACCTTCATCAAAGAGCTTGAGACCCTCCGCTGGAAGCTTCTTTTCAAGGAGCTGGATCAGCTCGACTGCTTGTTTCTTTCCTTTAACCTTCACAAAATCCAGGACGCGATGCGGTGGCAACGACTCACCACTTTCCAGAATGCTGTCGAACGTAAAACGACTGGTGACGATTCCGGCTTTGTACGCCTTTGTCAAACCCTCCAGGCGCGAGGCCAGATTCACATGGTCGCCGATGACGGTGTAAGCGAAGTTCGTATCGGAGCCCATATTTCCGACATTCACGATTCCCGAGTTCAAACCCACGCCAATATCCACCAAAATCCCGTATTCCTGCCGGAAACGCTCCCTGTGTTCGGACAAAGCCTTCATCATGTCCATGGCCGCCTTGCAGGCGTTGGCCGCGTGGTTGGGCTGATCGAGAGGGGCGCCCCAGAAAGCCATGATTGCGTCACCGATATACTTGTCCAGGGTTCCCTGATGGTGGAAAACGATCTTAGTCATGATGCCAAGGTAATCGTTCAGCAACCCGGCAAGCTGCTTGGCGTCCATTTTTTCGGAAAAAGTCGTGAAACCCCGAATATCCGAAAAAAGAATCGTGAGATCGCGTTTTTCACCGCCGACCGACAATTTGGTTGGATCCTTCAAGATCGCGTCCACCACGGCCGGGGCGACATACTTGGTGAAAGCTCCCCGAATGAACTTCTTGTTCCGCTCCTCCATGACGTACTTCAGCGCGATCGTGAAAACGAAGATGCTCACGAGTTCGAGATAGAAGAAAGTGGTATTCCAGTTCCTATTGCTCGCGAAAAGAATTTTCGTGTCGACCGCGAACACGGCGCTCAGCAGTCCGATGAAAAACAGAACCGCAGGAATCGCCTCGAGCCGTCCAACCGTGTAAGCGAAAAGCGCCGCTCCGACCACCATGAGCAGGCCGATCCAAAATGAGGCATTACTCATCGAGGTATTCACCAGCGAGTCGACGGAAATAAGATTATCAAGAATGTTCGCGTGACCTTCGACCCCCGGCACGTTCGAATCAAACGGAAACGCACGCATATCGAAAACGCCCAGGGCGGAAACGCCGATGAGGACATAGGCATCCTTGAACACGTCCGACTTCAGTGCGTTTTTGAAAGCTCCCGTGAACTCGTCGCCTTGAAGTCTATCGTCGTCGCTCAGCACATCCAGGGCGGAAATGTAGGGAAACGTGCGTCCTGGCCCCCTGAAATTCACCTCCATGACCCCCACCGGGGTCACAGGAATGCTTTTCCCTGATTTCGCGAACATGACGCTTTCGACGCGTTGCTGATCGTCCAGTTTCAGCTGCAGTTCCTCGCCAAGTCCGACTCGTGCCATTTCCAGGGCCAGACCGGGATAAGGCCGCCCGCCAGCCATCATGAGAAGACTCATGCGGCGTACCAGACTGTCAGGATCGGGCCATACGTTCAGGTAACCTGAATGATGCGCAACCGCATTATACGACGGAAGATTCGCGATGAAATACAGCAGCGACATGAGCGGGGTTCGCGTCGGATCAAACCCGCTCGGCGACTCAAAATGAGTATAGGCGAATTTCTCAAAGCCGGCGGGATGCGTTTCCAGCACTTCAGGCTCCGCGACCGCGCACTCATCGTGCCCGAGATAGAGAGGCTGACAATACTGGTCACTGGTCCAACCGAGAACCAATCGGTCGGCATATTGCCGGATGACCGATTCCAGGAAAAGATCGGTCTCGAATTGTTCGGCGATATTTCCGAGCTTATTCTGCCGAAGTATCGCTTTCAACTCATCAGGAACTCGCTGATCGGGCTCCGAGAACACGATATCCAGTCCCACCACCTTCGCGCCCGCCTCCATGATCTGCGAAATCAGGAGTGCAGTGGCATCGCGGTGCCAGGGCCAGCGACCGATCGCCTCGATCGAGCGGCTATCGACTTCAACGATGATGACTTTGTTCTTCGGGGATTCAGGCCCCCTCACTTTGAATTTCGCATCAGTGAACAAACCCGAGACACGGCGGAGGGTCGGAAAAACCGTCTCGCGCAGGGTTGCATTCTCCAGGGCGCCCTGGACCCCGAGCTCATCGACAACGAAAGCCAGCGTGAAAAACAGGATGAAAGGAATTTGCAGGAACCAAAGCTTGTTCTTCATGGGTGATAGTGTGTAAGTTTACTGCACAACTGCCACGAAACACAACTCGCCCTCGGTAGACAACTTGAGCGGGTCACTTTAAGATCACCTGCATGAGAGCATCTTCATGAAATCCTATTCCGGCGCAATGACCCTGCTAGGGATAGGATATCTTGCGTTGGCGGTCATCCTGTTCCTTTTCGTAGGGGAATTCGTGTCCGTCCTGAATATCTTCCCTACGGTTTTCCGGTTTGGAGAACCCCTGCCTGTGTTCAACGAGCGGTTTTGGTCCACTTTGGCCGCCGCAAATGCCCTGATGCTCGCCCTGCTCAGCTTCTTTTCCGCACGATCGCCCGGGATAAAAGGTTACTTCTTGATGCACCTTGCCGCGAAAGTTTTCACGGCGAGCGCTTTTTTCTACCTGTTTTTCCATGATAAGCCTTATTTTGCCTATTTTCTCGGTGGCTCGTTTGATGCGTCCGTGGGAATCTTCGTACTTTGGAAGTCCGTATCGGGGCGCAGCACCTCTGTAGCTCAAACGGACGCAATGCAAACTGCATCAGAAACTGGATTACAAGGAGAAGTTCGTGATCGAGAGTGAAACCACTCCATTCAGCCGCCAGTCGTCTCTGCAGCGCGGCGAACACGCCTCGCAGGAAACCTGGTCTTTGAAGTTGAATGACCCGGCCTCCCAACGCGCTTTCTGGCTGCGATTCACCACCCTGATCACCAAAAACGGCTTCCGCCGCATTTCCGAAATCTGGGGGGTTCTGTTCGAACGCGATCAGAACCGCGAAGTGCTGAAATCGGCGCTGAGGCAAACTTTTGATATCAGCGCCTTCAAGCTGGCCCCCGGAAGTACGGTCCGAATCGGTGACTGCGAGCTCTCTTTGGACATGGCTCACGGCCGAACACGCGGGACGATCCGCTCCAAAGGCCATGCTTTGCGATGGGACCTTCAGTTCCGCGGGAACAAACCGGCCGCTTTCACCCTGACCCCTGAAACTCTGGCGCGCTCCGGCGTCTTGAAAAACATCTCGAACACGCTTTCAGAAGATCTGCGTTTTGAGGGTTTCCTCGTCTATGACGACAAGACGATCGAGTGGAAATCCGCGCCGGGAATGCTCACTCATTTCAAAGGTCCCCGCAGCGATCATTCGTGGGTTTGGGGACACGCGAACTCCTTTGTCAATGAACGAGGTGAATCGGTTCCATTCATTTTCGAAGGGATCACGACTCGCCCTCATGCGTTTGGAGCCATAAGACTCCCGAAGCTCTCCTCGTTCTACTTCCTGTATAATGGGCAGGAATACAGGTTCCATTCGCTGTGGGATTCCATCCGTTCGAAATCCAGCAGCACTCTGCAGGAATGGGAATTTCAAGCCGATCGCGGCGAACTCTCTTTCAGAGGCAAAGCCAGTTCCGAGCATAAGGACTTTGCAGGCCTCACCTTTGAAGACACCAATGGTTCGCTCCTGTACTGCGCGAATTCCAAACTTTCCGACCTGAGTCTCCATGTGTATCGGGGCGGAAAGCTGGACAATTCTTTTTACGCCAATGGCACCGCGGCGCTGGAGATCGTCTCTCGTGAACGCAATCCGTACGTTCCCCTGCTGGTATAGATAATAGCATACATATATGCTATTATCCTGAGCATGATCTCAAAATCCGGCTTACACGCCCTTAAAGCTCTTGCTGTTCTAGCGGAACTCCCGCAAGGCAGTTATGCAGGCGCCACAGCGATCGCGAAAAAAATCAGTGCTCCCCAGAACTACCTCGGAAAACTCCTGCAGGCTCTTTCACGCGAAGGACTGCTCGTCTCCCAAAAAGGGCTGAGAGGAGGTTTTCGCCTCGCTCAGGACCCCAGGAAGATGACACTGTTTGATGTGATTGAACCTCTCGAGAGCGTGAGTCGCTGGTCTGGCTGCTTCCTGGGCAGGAATTCCTGCTCGTCGAAGGCACCTTGCGCGGTACATCTGCGCTGGAAAACCACCCGCGATTCCTATCTGGACTTCCTCAAGCAAACGACAATCGCGGACCTTCTCTGATCAATAAGCAATCATGGCCGAGGCGGTTCTTTCGAGCGCGGGTTCAAAAGCCAGAGCTTCCTCAGGTTTGCTGAAACTTTCATTGATCATCGCCGTGGCATTTGAAGGCCCCTGAAGTGCGGCGACCAGCGAATTTGGGTCAAAGTCCAGCTGCGCGAGCTTGATGTCTTTTGCACCCCTGGGATTCATCTTCCAGTCCAGATCGATAACGAGTTTGAGATCGGAGACCGGTCTGCCGCTCGCAAAAACGCTCCAGCGATCGTTCTGATCGCGCTTGAGCTGAATCCGAAGGCTTTTCCTGTTGCCCGAGGCGCAGATCAGATCAATGACACCGCCCGTTTCAGGATTGAGATTGGGAGCCTTGGCTGTAAGAAGGGCCGTCTTCTTGTAATCCAGCTTGGCACCTGACTTGAGCGCCCTGAGATCGTACTTCCGATCGCCAATCTCGATGCCGGTGAGATTTCCATCCTTATCCGTCATCACAGAGGCCCGTATCACATCTTTCGTCACGTCATTGCTGATGCTCAGGATGATCTGCTGCCCCGCGTGCGCAGTTGAGAGGTTCGCGAAAGCCGCGACAACAGCAACAGCGCCGGTTTTTGAGATCTTTCCCGCAAGAACCTTCAGAAAACTTTTCATACTTCCCTCAAGATTTCCCCCCCGACGTGGACGGGTCTACTACTCTAAAGCAACCCTCGTACCGCCCGAGTTCAGACGTCTTTTCAGTAAGTTAGCCCCCCTCAGACTGCAAAATCAGAAACAAAACTGTCTGATTTTTAAACACCTGTCATGTTATCCTGAAGGTGGATGCGGGAAATAATCATCTTCAGACATGGTGAAACGGATTGGAATCGCGAGGAACGCTTTCAGGGACACATAGACGTGCCGCTGAACGATACGGGTCGTGAGCAGGCGGCCCAACTTATCCCGCGCCTCCGCTCGATCGGAATTGACGCCATTCTGAGCAGTACGCTTTCGCGGGCCATGGAAACAGCTGAAATCATCGCGCGAGATCTTTCGGTTCCGATATTCCGTGATGGTGATCTCCGCGAAGCCCACCTCGGCGAGGCGCAGGGACTTACTCGAACGGAAATCGAGAAACGCTTCGGGCTCCTGGCGCGTCAGTGGCGCTCCTGGAATGTGTCTGATGCGGATGTTTTTTACCCGGGAGGCGAAACAGGCGGTCAGGTCTCCGCTCGTGCGTTCAGCGCGATCGAGCGCTTTCTGGACCTCAATCCCTTCCAGCGGGTTGGCATTGCCACGCATGGCGGCGTCATTCGTAGAATGATGCAGAAGGTGCTTCCGCTCGGAAGCGAACCTGTCCCGATTCCCAACGGCATCCTGTATCGCCTGGAGTTCAACCCGAACTCGCGAGCATGGAATGCGCGGAAGCTTTGATCAAAGACGACCAGGCGCAGCCAGGCTGAAAGCGTAAAGATTTCCCGCAGTAGACAGCACGTACAATTTTCGGGATGGGCGATCGTACACGGGCGCTCCCGAAAAACCGCTGCCATGCCCCCCATTGAAACGATAAACGCCTTTGCCAGTGGTTTTATCAATTACATAAAGGTACTGAAAACTCGACCCGACGATCACATACTTCTCGGTCAAAATCAGCTGAGTCGGGACGCCTCCGTCCAACTCAAATTTCCAGACGACCTTCGCGTTGCTCTTCTGAAGGGCGTAAATATTTCCATCAGAGGAAGGCAGATAGATCGACTGCTCTTCAAGTTCCACTTTCTTGCTGGCGCCGGCATCAAAGCGCCACAGGATGTCCCCGCCCGGGTGCTTGAGGGAGTAAAGGGATCCGTCATAAGAGGGAACATAGAGCACGTTTGATTCCAGAACCGGATGCGCATCCACGTCCGTGAACTTGGTCCCCTGATGAAGACGTCGCTCCCAGCTCAGCTGGCCATCATGAACCGAAAGGGCCACCAGAAATCCATCGCTCAGCCCGACCAGAACTTCCTGACCTTCTACAAGGGGTGATGAAGCTCCACGAATGGTCGCAGAGGCCGAACTCCTTCGCCGAAAATGCCAGAGCCACTTTCCAGTTCCTGCATCAAACGCGTATACCGTGTCATCGGATGCGGTTACAAAAACCCTGCCGCCGCTCACAGTGGGCCTGGATGTAACCGGATTGCGGAGTTCGTAGCGCCAGTTGACGCGGCCGGTTTCAACGCTGGCGGAATAAAAGAAGCCGTCACCGCCGCCGAAATAAACATTTCCGCGATCGACCACCAGCTCCCCCGTGACCCCGTTTGGAATAGGGAGAACCCAGCGTTGCTGATTCAGCGAAGGGTAGATGGAAATCAACCCGGCTCGAGTGCCAACAATCAAGGTGTTTTCAACGAGGACCGGATTGGAATATTCCGCGCCATGCGAAGACGCGTTCGGCACATCCCCGAAATACTCGTAAGCCGGACGTGTCCAGAGACGCCTTAAAACGGCCGAATCGTCGCCCAGGTCCGAGTGGATATTCCTGCCCGAGCAACCGGCTCCAAACGCCGGGATCAAAACTATAGCAAGAAGCGCAAACCGCTTACCGCAGTTCATCTTTGAGGACGCGTGCTGTTTTCGCGAACTCCGTGTCCGGCATTTGAGAGAGGATCTGATCATAGGTGCTCCGGGCTTTCGCCTGATCGTTCAATGCCACGTGGCTACGGGCTGTCGCCAACAACAAATCACCCTTCAAATCCGCAGCACCCGCGCCGAGAGCCTTTTCATAAGCCGCCAGGGCTTCCGCTGGCTTGCTGTCGTTCTCGTACGCGTAGCCTAATGATTGAAGAGCAAGGGCTCGATGGAAGGAAACGGATGTGGTGGACGCGGCCTGCGAATACCATGGAACGGCCTTGCCGCTTTCGCCATGATCAAAAAAGAGGTCTCCGAGGAGAAGATTAGCTTCGTACCCTACGGACGTGCCGCCAAATTCGTCCACGACCTTCTTCAATTTCTTCACGGTTTCAGGAAGTTTCTGCTCAACATCGAAACGGGTAAACAGAATCGCGTTCACATTGGGCGCGGGGGTTTCGGTTTTCGCGGTCTCCCCTTTTGCTTTTGCTTTCGGCGCCGGCGCAACAGGTGGCGCAAGCTCGACAGCCACCTTCTTCAGCTCTTCACCAAGGCTTTTTTGAGCGTCAAAGAGTGCAGCCTGCGCGGACGCGGTTTTCGTTTCCTGACGATTCGTCCAGAAGGCGGTCACGGCGGCAACGGTGACGAGCACCGCAAGCACCACAAGCATCGCCTGGCGATGTTCGCTAAACTTCTTGAAAAGTTGAGAAACGAAAGCCAAAAACTGATCAGGTCGACGCAGTCCCTTGCGGTCCAGTTTGTGGGATGTCGAACTCGAGCCAGCGGCAACTCCAGATTGGGTCAATGTTGATGACATACGTTCGGTTTTAGGGGAGTCTACAGGGGTTGTCAAAAGGAAATCCCACAGTTACGCTCAGAGAATGGAAGAACGACGACCAGCACTGCACCGTGTCGGGACCGGTTTACGGACCGCTTACGGAATAATTTCCCGAACGGCTTGCATAATGCTCTTCCTATCGTCCGCCGACGCGCTCGCCAAAGACCTGCAAGGAAGGCTTGGATTAGGTTACAACTCCCAGTTTGCGAACGCGACGGCTGAAAACGGGGTTCCAGGCATCAGCCTGAAATACGGCCTTACCCGTGACCTCGCGGCGGCTGCAGTGCTCGGAATGACAACGGCCAGCCCGTCAAATTCGGTCACCGCGGTCAAATTCTTCAAAAATCTTTTTTATGAGACCAACCTGAACTTCTATTTCACCACGGGTGCCGGAATTCTATCGGGCGGCGGCAAGAGCGGGGTTGAGTTTCTGGGTGCGTTTGGAGCGGAGTTTTTCATTCCCGGCATCGAGAGTCTTGGCTTTTCATTCGAGACGGGCGGATCATTGGATAACCTGGGCGATGGTTTCGCGTTGAAAACACATGGAGCAAGCTTCCTCGATGCGGGCATTCATTTCTATTTCTAAGCCACTGGTGTTTTCGCTGCTTCTTCTCTCCACGGGCGCGTTGGCCGCGGATGTCGATGAAGACGAGTTCGCCCCCAGCCCGTTCACCGATTATGGCGAATTCAATCAGGAGGCCGAAGAAGAAGCGGAGGCCCGTTTTTTTCAACATGGACGCTTTTTTGGCGTCAGTGTCGGGCTCGGAATGGAAGCTGTCAGCGGGAATCGAGGGGTTCTCTGGCAGGGGGGCTTCCCAACCTTCGACCTGAAGCTGCATTACTGGTTTGACTTCAACGTAGCCCTCGATCTCGGGTTCTACACCTCACCGCATTTCTACAAGACGGACGCGGGAGGACTGGGAAGCGTCGACGCGAACATGACGTGGGTCGGCGTGGACCTGAAGTACTATGTAGATACGAAGAACCTTTCAGCACCGATCAGCTTCGCCAACCCGTATTTACTTCTGGGTGCCGGCGGCTACACGAAAACAGAGACCTCGCTGCTCCAGGGCCAGCCCGATCCTGACACCTCGGTGGGTTTGAGCGGCGGCCTGGGCATTGAATTCCCCATCAAACACCGCGCGATGTATTTTTCACTGGAATCAAAAATACACCTGGTGCACTTCCGCGACACCAACACGGATGATTTCCTGGCTGAGAACGTGACCCCGCACCTGGACAACCTGTCGGGCCAGTTTTACACCCTGTCCGGATCCCTCTTATTTACGTGGTAAGCTTTTCCTGTTTTTGGCTTCAACAAACAGCAGCTTGATCGGCGTCCCCATATAGCCCCACTTTTCACGAAGCGCGTTGACCAAATGCCGCTTCAAGCTGAAATGGACTTTTTCGGGGTCATTCACGTGGCAGACAAACGTCGGAGGGTGACGCCCTGCCTGATGACAAAGGAAGAACTTCGCATTCCTCGGATTATGGATCGGAGCCTCTTTCCTGACCCACTCTGTGAAATCGTGGGTAGGAATCCGAAGCTGACGTTGATGGAGAATATCCTGAAGGAGGTCGCCGAGATCATCAAAGCCTTCTCCTTCTTTGGCGCTCATGAACAGAATCGGTGCGTACTTCAGATAGCGCATCGTCTCGCGAATCCGCTTTGCCGCATCGTCCTGATCGAAGTCGCGGTTTCGCCTCTGCGTGTCCCACTTGTTCACTGCGAGCACCACGCTACAGCCGGCTTCCTCTATGATGCCGCCGATTTTCTCGTCCTGATCGGTGATCCCCGATTCTCCGTCAAGAACCAAGATCGCAAGATCCGCGCGCTCAATGGCCTTCTTCGACTGAACAACTGAAAGAACCTCGACACCTTGCTCTGTCTTGCTCTTTCTGCGAATCCCGGCGGTATCGACGAAGAGAAATTCCTTCCCTCCGAGCATAACGAGCGAATCAACCGCATCCGTGGTGGTACCGGCGATCGGACTCGTGATCATGCGCTCCTGTCCAAGCAGCGCGTTGATGAACGTGCTCTTTCCCACGTTCGGGCGTCCGACAACCGCTATCCTGGGAGTTCTTGCGACGTATTCTTTTTCTTCGGATTCGTCGCCTTCCTCGATCAACTCGGACGGCGACGAAAGCGGCTCATAACCCTGCTTCTGAAGCGCTTCAAGCACGGCGGCCTGCAGATCATCGATGCCCCGATTATGTTCAGCGGCGATCGTGAACATCGGATCGATCCCGAGTTCATAAAATTCGTTAGCAGCCTCTTCATGGACTTCGGCATCCACCTTGTTCACTGCGGCTATGACCGGAATCTTGGATCCGAGACCTGAACTCAACAGCTCCTGCGCGAGTTCGCGGTCCGCAGGCAACAGGCCCGCGCGGCCGTCCAGAACAAGAATCGCGACATCGGCTTCAGAAAGCGCGATGGTGACCTGCCTTTTGATCTCATCGGCGAAAACTTCGCCGCCGATTCCGCCGGTATCAATCAGGCGAAGAGGAAAGGGGCGATCACCGATGCTCCATTCCGTCTCGCGCTCGATCCGATCCCGAGTGACCCCGGGGATATCATGCACAAGCGCGCGCCGCTGCCGGATGAGCCGGTTGAACAAGGTGCTTTTTCCGACATTCGGTCGCCCGATTATCGCAAGTGTCGGCAGTTTCGGCGTTTGCATAGTTTCCGTTCAGGGCAGGTTGTAACCCATTCGTTTGAGGGATTCACGATCCCTTGTCCAATCCTTGAGAAGCTTTACCCTCAAACCCAGGAAAACGCGATAGCCGAGGAAAGCTTCGATCCGTTCGCGAGCAGCCTGACCGATCTCCTTGATCTTCTGGCCGCCTTTGCCAACGACGATTCCCTTCTGGGACTCACGTTCCACGTGAATGACGGCTTCAATTCGCGGAGGCTTTGCACTCTCGTTGAACACTTCAATCTCAACAGCACAGGAATACGGCACCTCCTCGCCAAGTTTCAGGAGTAGCTGCTCGCGGATCATCTCGGCCACGAAAAATCGGGTCGGACGGTCTGAAACCTGTTCGGGATCCTCGAAATAGCGGGGGCCTTCCTCGATATGCGTCCAGCTGGATTTGAGCAGTTCCTTTGTGCCCTGCGCTTCGCGGGCTGAGATCCGGAACACACGCTCAACAACGGCCTTGCGCCCCTCGAGCTCCGCTTTCAACTCAACCTCAAACTTCTCAAGATTTTCCGGCGTCACCTTTTTCCCGAGAAGGTCCGTCTTGTTCATCACCAGAAAAATGGGCGCCTCTGCCTGGCCGATCAGATCGATCACCGCAAGTTCGTGGTGCAATGCTGAGAACGGATCGACGAGATACCAGATCAGCGAGGGGCCCTGAAGCGCCTCTTTGGCCTCGGAGACCATGAATTCGTTGATTCCGCCGTCTTTCGCGCGGTGAACTCCCGGGGTATCCACAAATACGATCTGCCCCTCAGGTTCCGTGAGAATTCCCAGGACACGATTGCGCGTGGTCTGCGCCTTCGGAGTCACAATGGAAACATCAGTACCGAGCACTTCATTGAGAAGCGTGGACTTGCCGGCGTTCGGCCGACCGATAATTGCTATGAATCCTGATTTAGCCATTTACCCTACTGTCTGAATCGCGAATTTCGCCGCGTTCTGTTCGGCTTCTTTTTTGGAATTACCCGTTGCCACGGCGAGCTTCTTGTCGCCCATCCGAACTTCGACCTCGAACGTCTTCGCGTGATCCGGCCCTTCGGCGCGAACCACATGATAGGTGGGCGTGATGCGCCAGCGTGCCTGAACGATTTCCTGAAGCTGGGTTTTATGATCGTAAAAGTTCATCAATGCCCGCTCTTCAGCAAACATCGGCGCAAAAAGATGCCGGACGACCGGACAGACCTCGTTGAACCCGCCATCCAGATAAATCGCCGCGATCAAAGCCTCGAAGGCCGAAGACAGTATCGAGGGCTTATCAGCTCCTCCCGTCTGAACTTCACCTTTGCCCAAACGCAGACACTCATGGAGCCCAAGCGCGCGAGCCACTCCCGCCAGGGTTTTTTCGTTCACGACAGCTGCGCGCATTTTTGAAAGATGGCCTTCGTTGGCGTTCGGAAAAGCCTCAAGGAGAATGTCGGAAACCACCAAGTCAAGAATGGCATCCCCAAGAAATTCCAAGCGCTCGTTATCGCGCATGGCAACTGTCTTTTCCTGAAGGAATTCATATCCATACGACGTATGCGTAAGGGATTGCAGAAGAATCCGCCGATCCCCGAACCGATAACCTAGTCGCTCTTGTAACCGTTCGAAATTCATTTGATGACCACTCAATGCACTGCGACAAGGGCATACAGTAGTTAACTAATCAAGTCAACCTGTTGCTTCCCCTATGCCACAACCTCTGAAATCAGGATTATGTCGCCGCCGCCAGCTGAATCCTGGCAAACGTCATAAGCGCGTACTGAAACAATGGCATGCTGACGGGCTACTCCAGGCCCTTTAGGAGCCGCAGCATCCACTCCCACGGCAACGCGGACGTAATTGGGGGTGTACCCCGCAAACCAGATTTTGGAAGGATCCGGATGAAAGCCGCTCTTCTCCAACAGAACACCCTGAAGCAAAGCCCCCTGCCGGGATTTTTCAAGAATCTGGTCGTTCCACTGGCTCAAGCGATTGAAGCTGAGCTCATTCAGCTGCCGAGTTCTTTGATGCCGCACAGGAACCGGAACAGTGTCGGGCAGGCGGGTGGCAGGAGTTCCGGCTCGTTCACTATAAGGAAACACATGGAGCCTCGTCCAGGGCAGCTCCTGAAATCGTTTCAAGCCGTTTTCAAATTCCAAAGCGGTCTCTCCTGGAAAACCCGCAATAACGTCCATCCCGACGAAAACGCCCCCAACACCGGCAGGGACCCTCGCCATCCGCTCAAAGCAGTCCAATACTTCAGCCATCCCATAACGCCGTTTCATCAGGCGAAGAACCCGATCACTCGCGCTCTGAAGTGAAACATGAAAATGCGGGCAAAGCCGCGCGTCCCGACACATCAAATTCACAATGCCGGGCGTGATCTCGGTTGGATCAAGAGAACTCACCCTCAACCGTTCAATGCCGGTCTCTCCAAGCACGCGCTCAAGCAGCTTTTCAAGCATGGGCTCACCAGCCCAATCCGTCCCATAATCGCCGATGTTCGTGCCGGTCAGCACTATTTCTCGAATGCCGGAAGCAACGATCGAATGAACCCATTCCACGATCCTCTCGGGCTCGAGGCTTCGACTCGGACCGCGCCCGTAAGGAATCACGCAATAAGTGCAGAATGAATTACACCCTTCCTGAATTTTCAGAAATACGCGCGTTTTCGAGGACGAACCCTGCAGATCAGGAACCGGCGCACCCAGCGCATCGTTCGCCGCGGGCCACTCCCGATCCATGGGATGACGAGAAAGCATTTCAGCATACCCTTGCGCAATCCCCAGAACGCGCCCGTCAGAGTCCTGATCAGGAGCTGAAAATTCGCGCCCGGAAATCTCCTTCATGATCAGATCCACGAGCTGCGGCTTGTCCCGATTCCCGACGATATAGCGGATCCCTTTGGAATGAGCGAGCCGCTCTGGATCCACTTCCGCCGCACACCCGGTCACCACGACTGCCGTGCCTGGGTGATCACGCCCGAGGCGCGCAGCGAGCCTTCGGGTCTGCCTGTCAGCCTCATCCGTGACAGTGCAGCTGTTGATCACACAGACGTCAGCAGGCCGGACAGCGGTTGAATTCCAAGGCATGAACCCACGAGCCTGAAGTTCCGCCTCAATTCTCTGACTATCGGCCAGATTCGCCTTGCACCCAAGCGTACGGATCACATAACGCATCTTCACGTGCAAAACTCTCAATCCACGGCACTATCGATGAAAGCACCACCGAGCACTTCTTCGCCGTCGTAGAACACCACCGCCTGCCCCGGAGTGATCGCTCGTTGAGGCTCATCAAATTCAACTTGAAGGATTCCGTTTTCAAAGGACGTGACCAGACAGGAGGCTTCATCGTGACGCGAGCGAATTTTCGCCTTGCACGGGAGACCCTTGAGCGGGCTCACCGGACGTATCCAATTCACGTCGGAGGCCATGAGCTTTTTCTTGAAAAGCCCGGACTCGGGGCCAACGATGAGCTTGTGGGTGACCGGATCTGATCCTATGACAAAAAAGTTTTCGGTCCCCTTCTTCGCAAGCTGCAGGCCTTTTCTTTGCCCGATGGTGTAGCGAAAAAGACCTTCGTGTTCGCCGATGGTTTCGCCCTCTTCAGTACAGATCGTACCGCGCGGACGGAGCGCCGGAGTACTGCGGCTTTCCACGAAATCCTTGTAGCCGTCCTCTCCGATGAAACAGATCTCCTGACTGTCATCCTTGCTGGCCACGCTCAGACCGAATTCCTGGGCAAGCCGGCGCACCACCGGTTTCGTGAATCCGCCAAGCGGCATCAAAGTCCGCTGCAAAGTTTTCTGGTCCATCGGGAAAAGGAAATAACTTTGATCTTTCTGAGGGTCAGAGGCTTTCATCAGGCTCGCAACACCGCTCACCGGATCCAGATGGATGCGTGAATAATGGCCCGTAGCCACGAACTCGCAGCCCAGCTCATCGGCTTTCCTGTAGAGATAATCGAATTTGATGTGCCGATTGCACTGAATACAGGGATTGGGAGTCCGGTTTGAAAGGTATTCGTGGACGAAATTGTCGACGACCTTCTCAGCAAACAGATCGCGCGCGTTGATGACATAGAACGGCACTTCGATCCGATCGCAAACGCGGCGGGCATCATTCGAATCCGCGAGCGAGCAGCAACGGCCGCCGGTCGATTCCAAACTCGCCTCACCTTGGTTCCAGAGCTGAAGATGGATTCCGATCACTTCGAATCCCTGGGTTTTCAGCAAAACAGCGGCAACCGAGCTGTCCACTCCGCCACTCATCGCTACAAGTACTTTGCTGCCTTTGTTCGCATTCAGATTCACGATTGCCTTCTCATTCTTGAAGCCGACGCGCCAAGCGCGCCCTTGATACCGCCGCGTCAAGCGCGTCGATGAACCCCGCTAAAACGTCCCAGGGCATCTCGTCGGCAAGCGACACACGGATCGCCGAACTCGCCTCTTCCTTGCTTGCGCCCATGGCAAGAAGCACGTGGGAAGGATCAGTTGCACCGCTAGAGCACGCTGCTCCAGCTGAAATAGAATAACCCGCAAGATCCAACGCGAGCACCAGTCCTTCTCCGACGACCCCATCAAATCTCAGATTCGTGGTGTTAGCGACACGGGGAGCGCCTTTACCTTGGATTCTAGTCCCGGGGATTCGATCGCAAATAGCATTCTCGAGCCGGTCCCGCAACCCTTCGACCCGCGTGGCCCAGGCAATCGGATCCAGAGCGGACGCCGCCGCTCCAAGAGTTTTCACCCCAAGAAGGTTCTCCGTTCCTCCGCGCCTGCCTTTTTCCTGAGCGCCCCGAATCAAAGGTGAAACGCGAGTTCCTCGCGCACTCCACACCGCACCGATTCCAGCGGGCGCGCCGATTTTATGACCTGAAACGCAAAACCAATGACACCCCAGATCGTTCACGGCAATCGGGAGTTTGCCCCAAGCCTGGGCACCATCCACATGGAGCGAAACCCCGCGACTGCGCGCGCGCGCAGCGAGATCCTGGAGATTCTGGATCACTCCTGTTTCGTTGTTCACCCAGATCAAACTCAGTAGAGCCGTTTCCGGCTTAAACATCGCCTCAAGCTCCGCCGGATCAACAAGCCCCTTTGAATCAACTGGAAGAAAACTGACTTTTACGCCTCGCTCAACAGCCCACTCGGCCATCTGACGGACAGACTCATGTTCGACCGAAGTCGTGATCCAATGCGGTTTTTCTCCGCGCGTGATCCTGGCTTCCAGTTCAGAAAAGATTGCGAGCTGATTGGCCTCGGTGCCTGACGAGGTGAAAAGAACACGCTCAGGATCGTTGGAGCCAAGAGACAAAGCAACCTGTTCACGGGAATTCGCCATCCAGCGCTTTGCGCGCTGCCCATGACTATGGATGCTTGAAGGATTGGGAATGAGCGGGTCGGTAGAAAAAGAAAGGAGCGCCTCTACCGCCCTGGGGCTGAGAGGCGCTCCTGAATTGGAATCAAGATAGATCGCGGTCCTTCGAGACATTCGAGCCGATACCGGGCTGCGGTACGAAGCCATCAAGCATGGAGCTTGCCGCCTTGGGCAGTTCCTGCGTCCCGCGAGCTTTGCGGATCAGATCGCCGACCGAAGTCGTCGTCAGGTATTCCTGCATGATCAGACCGAGATTTTCAAAATAGGTTTTGGTGAGCACGAATTCAACCGTGTCGCTCTTGATATCGCCGGTACCGACGAGGTCACGAGCCGGGTTGATATTCTCGCCGACGCTGAGAAGCACGTCTTTGACCGAGATCTCATCCATGGAGCGGGACAGAACGTATCCACCGCCAGGGCCTCGAACACTCTTCACGACGGATCCCTTGCGGAGTCTGCGGAAAAGCTGTTCCAAATAATGGAGTGAAATTCTTTGACGCTCCGAGATCTCCTGAAGCCGAACTGGTCGACCATTGGAGTTGAACGTCAGATCCAAAATTGCCCGGACCGCGTAGCGTCCTTTTGAAGTAAGTCGCATTTTCTATCTCCCTTTCCCTTTGGGACCCCTCTCACATCAAATCAATACGTTGAGAGCGCCTGGTGTCAAAGTTTTGGATACCTGTCCAAAACCTAACTAGTCTGGGCGTATCATGCCCTATCGGACGCGTCAACTACTATTCCTTATGAGTTTAGTCGCTTTTTAAAAACCACTGAAGTTTTACCCGCGTCAGCCGAAAAGTAAAGAGAAAGGGAACGCCCGGCAATGTTGGCTTATACTGGCTGTTGGGACGATTGAATGGCGGAAAAAAAGGACGACGACAAATCACTGCCTGCATTTTCGTTGGACCCTGACACCGGGCACATGCCTAGCGTTACCCGTCTGCTTGATCGAAAAACCCTAAGCGAAACAAACAGTTCGATAGCGACCCCCAAGCCAGCGCCCCCGCCGGCTCGCCCTCCCGCGAAACCGACTCTGAAAGCGGCACCTCCTCCTGTTCAGCCGCCAGCACCTGCCCCGGAGGCAGCGCCCGAACGCGCCGCTTCAGTACCTGTTGAGGAAATTGGAATTAACATTTCCTCGGGTGCGGGGTTCGAACTCGAACAGCGCGCGGAACCAGCTCCTCAAACTCAAGATCAGGAAAACCCTTCCAGCGAAGCGTCGCCCGACGGACTTGCGGAAGCTCATGCTACTCCACAGCTGCTCGCTTTAACCAGACGCGTGGAACGCCGGGTTGCAGTGGCGGACCTCGTCCAATGGCAGATGCATGGTCTTCGCACAGGAAAAGATCCACTCGGAAAAGGGATAGCGCTGCTCATGGACAAAGGTGCCACAAGTGCGCTGTTTCTGGCTGCAATTACACCTCCTCCCGGATCTCCCGTGCCGCACTTCAATGCAACTGCAACGTTTGGAGCAGGCTCCAAACTTTCGCTGTGGACCGGCCTGAAATGGGACCCGGTGCTAACGCCTGACACCTGGAACAAATTCGTCCACGCTGGGTACGTAGAGCTTTCACCTCCGGGTACAACCACCAACATGAAAAGCGCGCGCAACATCATCCGCGCTGCTTTCGGCATCACTCATGAAGAATGGTTGCTGCTGGTACGCATTGGTTCCGCGCAGATCTGCAGAGGCGTGCTGGTGCTCACGTCAAAAGCGAGCCTCGTCGGAGAGCTACCTGCGGCTCTTCCGCTCCTCACCGCTAACTTCGCGCCCGCGAAAGCAGCCTGACTCCGGGTTGAATACCCGATCACACACACCCTAAAACGTTAAGAAAACGCAACCTCCTGATATAATTAGCTGAAATCACAAACAAAAAACAGAACGCTTAAATTTGAATTTTCTGTCAAGATGCCTGACAATTACTATACTGTTATTGTCAAGGGAGCGCGTAGGTGACTACAAAATTAGCCCTGCAGAAATTAGTACTGTTTTCTATGATCGCCAGCAATGTTGCTCTATCGGGCTGTCGTCCGACGATTGCTTTATACTCTGAGTCTGGCGATGCAGCGCTCACCTCTGTTTCCGAAATCGAGCCTGCTACCAGCTTAGCCTGGATCGAAAACTCTCCGACGAAAAATACTGGTCTAACAGCAAGCTGGACACCCACGTTGTCCATGGACGTGCGAAAACAAACGATTGAATTTTTCTCTGATGATCGATGCCTGAATTCCACAGGCCCGGAGATTGAACTTCTTTCAGGTGTCACAGGCACCAAGAGCTTCACGGGAACAAACGGAGAGACCTACACGTTCCACGTCACCACGTTTAATCAGGTGGATGCATCCACCGTCTCCGAATGTTCTCCGGCAATCAGCGTCGATACGGCAGCGCCAACCGTAACGATGAATCGCAAAAGCATTCAACCTGCGCTCGTCAATACGCTGCCCATTCAATTTGCAGTCGAGTTCAACGAAGCGATTACGGCGTCAACGTTCACTGCTTCAGACATTGCACAAACCGGTACGGCTAGCGGAATTACATGGCAAATCAGCAATAGCGGCGACGACAGAAGCTTCACTCTTTCTGCTACAGCAATCACAACTCCGGGCACGATCCTTCCGGAGGTCAATGCCGAATCGATCCAAGATACAGCCGGAAATACCAACACGCTTTCGACCAGCACCGATCCACTGGTCACTTATGATAATCAGCCCGTCTCAGTAACGATCAATCAAGCCGCAAGCCAGCCTGATCCGGTAGGCACTTTACCGATCGACTTCACGGTCATTTTCAGCAAAACCATTCAAGCGGAAAGCTTCAGCGCCTTGGACATCGGACAGACCGGAAGCGCAACGGGTGTCAGCTGGGAGATCACAAATCCTTCAACTGACAGCCGCACTTTCCTGTTACGAGCCACCGCTGCAAGCGGCGGAACTCTTCAGCCCACGATTGCCGCACAGGTGGTGCTCGATGCGGCTGGCAACTTCAATCTGGCATCCACCACAACCGACAATACGATCATGCTCGACCTCAGCGCCCCCTCTGTCATCGGGTTGAGCAATGATACGACGGCGGCCAAAACAAAATCGTGGAGCTGGAGCTGCGATCAGGCGCCTTGCACTTATCGCTCGCTCATCGATCAGAACACGGGGACTGTGCCCTCCGGAAGTTATAACAGCACAACTTCCGCCAGCCAATCCTCCGGCACGGGCACGTTTTATCTGCATGTTCAGGCCAAAGACGCCCAGGGCAATGAGTCCGCTGTCGTGACCGTTTCAGCCGTTCTGGATAATACAGCCCCAAGCGCGCCCTCAGCGCTCGCACTCGTCACCCCTGCAACCTCTCCCGGCACGGACGCTACCCCGACCATCCGCGTGAGCGGACTTGTCGCCGGCGATTCCGTTGAGCTCTATGTTGACAGCGGCTGCAGCATTCCGGGGCTGCATGCTGCAGGTGAGGCAACGGGACCCACTCTCGATCTCACATCCAATGCCCTCTCCAACGGAAGCCACTCGTTTTACGCAAAGGCAACCGATAGCGCCGGGAACTCTTCCACCTGCTCCATAGCAAGCGCAGCGTATGTGCTGGATACGGCAGCCGTGAACGTGACAGGACTTTCGGGCAGCATCACTCCCTCGAAAACCGTCTCGTGGAATTGGGGCTGCAATAAGGCCAATTGCACCTATCGGCACGTCATCGATCAAGCCGCTAGCAGCTCTCCCGTGAGTGCTTACGGCGCGACTGCGAGCGCTTCGCAAGCTTCTGGCACCGGTACATATTATATCCATGTTCAAGCAAAAGATGACGCAGGAAACGAGTCGGAAGTCGTAACGGTTTCCGCCGTTCTCGACAACACGGCGCCTGGCGTCCCTTCAGGATTGACCCTGATTACACCGGCCGCAAGCCCGGGCAACAACAGCACTCCGACGATCCGAATCAGCGGAGTCACGAGTGGCGACACCATCGAACTTCATTCGAATTCCAGCTGCACAAGTCTGACAGCGTCAGGAACCGCGGCAGGCGTAACGCTTGATCTGCAATCAAGTGCCCTGAGTGACGGAAGCTACTCGTTCTATTCCAGATCGACCGACGCGGCCGGCAATACCTCAAGCTGCTCCACTGCAGCAGTGGACTACGAACTCGACACTGCCGCAGTGAGCGTCACGGGATTAAGCAATGACTCAACCTCCGCCAAAA
>MEPR01000030.1:13590-15553 GCA_001769835.1 Bdellovibrionales bacterium GWB1_55_8 | reverse complement strand
GGCTGCAACAAGGCTTCCTGCACCTACCGCTATGTCGTTGACCAGATCGCTGGAACGAGCCCCGGCACGGCGTACGATGCAACCACGAGCGCTTCCCAGATCTCAGGAACGGGCACCTACTACATTCATGTCCAAGCAAAAGACAATGCGGGAAACACTTCTGCGGTCACCACCGTCTCAGCCATTATTGACAACACGGCTCCCGCAGTTCCTTCCGGCTTAAGCTTGATCACGCCCGCTGCAAGTCCGGGCAATAATACCGCTCCGACAATCCGAATCAGCGGAATCACAAATGGCGACACGATCGAACTCCATTCGAATTCGAGCTGCACAAGCCTGAAAGCTTCGGGAGTAGCGGCAGGAACAACACGTGATCTGCAGTCGAGTGCGCTCACCGATGGAAGCTACGCTTTCTACGCCAAGGCAATCGATACCGCTGGCAATGCATCATCCTGCTCGACGGCCACCGTCGCTTATGTGCTGGATGCCGCACCCGTGAGCGTGACGGGACTTTCTGATGATGCCACTCCGGCAAAAACCAAGGGCTGGAGCTGGGGTTGCGATAAGGCAAGCTGCACCTACCGCTTCGTGGTTGATCAGATTGCAGGCACCGCCCCCAGCGGTGCTTACGGCGCAACCACTTCCACAAGTCAGCTAGTGGGCACTGGGACCTATTACCTGCATGTGCAGGCAATCGACACGGCTGGAAATACTTCCGCAGTAAGAACCGTTTCAGCCGTTCTGGACAATACCGCTCCAGGCATCCCTTCTGCTTTAGCACTGAGCGATCCTGTCTCAAGCCCGGGCACCGATTCCACGCCCAGTATTCAGATCAGTGGAGTCAGCAGCGGTGATACAATCACGCTTCACACAGACGCGACTTGCACAGGCCCGAACCAAAAAGCGAGCGCGATCGCGTCTGGAAGCACGATCACCCTCACTTCAAGCGCGCTTCCCGCTGCGAGCTACACGTTTTACGCGAAGGCAACGGATAGTTCCGGAAACCCTTCGATCTGCTCGACCGCAACTGTGGCCTATCAATACAATGCACCTGCCGCAGGAACGGTTCTGGATGTATCGGCCGGATACTCTGTCTGCGCAATTCAGTCCGATCATTCGCTTTGGTGCTGGGGCCAAAACACTGTCGGCGAACTTGGATTGGGAAATTACTACCAGTGGGAAAGTCCCATGAAGGTGGGTTCAGCGACAGATTGGGAAGCGGTAAGTGCAGGTGGCAGTCACGCTTGTGCCATGAAGTCCAATGGCACGCTCTGGTGCTGGGGATCGAATTATTACGGCGGACTTGGCGACGGGACGACTACCCATCGAACTTCACCCGTCCAAATCGGAACGGCCACAAACTGGGCGCAAATGTCTCTAGGAGACGCTCACTCCTGTGGTCTTCAGACTGACGGCACACTCTGGTGCTGGGGACGAAATGATTTCAACCAGGTTGGCGACGGAACAACAACCCAGCGAACTTCTCCGGTTCCAGTTGGAACAGGGGCGAACTGGAGCCAATTAACCGCAGGCGATGGCCATTCCTGCGCAATTCAAAATGATAATACCCTCTGGTGCTGGGGAAGGAACCATGCAGGCCAACTCGGCGACGGGACACTCGTCAACAGAAGCACGCCTACTCGAGTAGGCACCGATTCAGATTGGGCGCAAGTATCTGTAGGAGCAAGCCATACGTGCGCTACAAAATCGGGAGGGAGTCTTTGGTGCTGGGGTTTAAATAATTTCGGCCAGCTCGGTGACGGAACACTCATCAATAAAAGCTCTCCTATCCGCGTGGGAACGGGCACGAACTGGAAAAACGCATGGCAAGGAGGGAATCACATATGCGCCACCAAAACGGATAACACCCTTTGGTGCTGGGGGGATAATGCAACAGGGAAACTGGGAGACGGGACGACCACGGGAAAAACCTCACCGGTCCAGATCGCGCCTGGCACGACTT
>MEPR01000030.1:0-13583 GCA_001769835.1 Bdellovibrionales bacterium GWB1_55_8 | reverse complement strand
GGGCCTCGGACGAGGGATGTTCTCCTGCGGTATCAAATCGGATAACACCTTGTCTTGCTGGGGTGGAAACAGTCAGGGAACGCTTGGCATGAATGACACGATCGCTCGATACACCCCAACCTCGGTCGTGTGGAATGCAGTGGATACGAGCGTGATCACAAATTCGACCGACCCGATAAACTACTCTTTCGCGTGCAACAAAGAAAGCTGCAGCTTTGAATGCAAACTGGAAATCGACGGGACACTCATTCACGACTTCCAGGCCTGCACCTCACCGCTGAATTATCCTTCTTACAGCGTTGGCTGCAGCATTGTTCTGTTCTGGGTGAGAGCCACCAGTGGAACCACCGATCCCACTCCGGCATATGTGAACAACTTCGGAAGCTGTGATTAAGAGTTGGAAGAAACCTACTCCGAGGTTATTTCGAGATCACGTTGAGCCGAATCATCGCTGAACGCGAGTCGAACAGTCCACGTGCGCCCGGTTCGCCTCACTGCCGTCTCAAAATCGGGGAACATGGACAACCATTCAGAAATCACGATCGCTTCGCGTTCCCAGAAGTAAGCGGGAATTCCTGCGTCTTCCAGCTCCCCTTCTGACTTCAGCCGGTAAAAATCGATATGCACGACAGAGCCCTTGGGCGAGTGGTACTCGTGAGCGATCGCAAAAGACGGACTTCCCTCAGGCGGCTGATGAACTCCCAGCGCGCGCAACAGCTCGCGCGCGAAGGTGGTCTTGCCCGCGCCCATGGGCCCTTCGAGCAGCACACGATCGCCCTTGCGCAAAACAAGAGCCAGCTCCGCAGCAGTTTTCGCGAGCGCTGCCTCAGAGCAAGCGCGCACGACCTTCCACGGGGAGACCGGGTTCAGGCGTTGCTTTGATTTCTTTGAAGGCATTGCTGATGTTCTCGATGATGTCAGGAGCCGTCATGGCTCGGTGTCCAAGCGATTTGGCCGCAAAATCGCCGGCCAGACTATGCAGGTAAATCCCGAGCAAAGTCCCCTGGAAAGGATCCAGGTGCTGCCCGAGCAGCCCGCCGATCATTCCGGCGAGCACGTCCCCACTCCCCGCGGTCGCCATTCCGTCGTTCGGGTAATGGTTCAGGTAAAGGACCTGGTCCGGCGAGCCTACCAGTGTCGCAGCGCCCTTTAACATGACAATGGCATGCGTCCGGTCGACCGCGTCTTTGACTGCTTGTGCAGGATCCTTGAGAATCGTTTCGACCGGCACATCGAGCAAACGAGCCATCTCGCCTGCGTGCGGTGTCAATACAGTCGGGGCTCGGCGCCGAATCAAAAGTTCGTGGAGCTTGTTGGCTGAAACGATATTGAGCGCATCAGCGTCGATAACAACCGGGCCATCATAATGAGTAAGAAGGCCTTCGACGAGATCCTTGCCGCGTGCCCGTTGACCGAGTCCAGGGCCGATCACGACTGAAGAGTACGATTCCAGAATCCGGATGTATTCAGAGTTATCGCTTCTCTCGAGATCCAGAGAGACGGACATGGTTTCATCCGGAAGCTTCACGACAAGCGTCTGGAAAGCGTCCTCCCAGCTTGCCACGGTTACCAGCCCTGTCCCCATTTTATGACACGCGCGCGCGGCCATGGTGATCGCGCCAATGCGGCCTGGGCTGCCGCCGATCAGAAGTGTATGCCCAAATGAATTTTTATGACCGTAACGGTCGCGCGAGGACAAGAGTCTCGTGAGCGGCTGCTTCATGAGAAGGAACTTGTCCCCTTCCTTTCGGAAACGAGGGGGCAGCGAAATATCGACATTCATCAATTCCCCACGACGAGGCGCACCTGGTGGGAGAAAATGCCCGAGCTTCGGGAACCCAAATGAAATCGTGTAAGTGGCTAGAATCGAGGTGCCGCCGACTTCTCCGGTATCACCGCTCACGCCTGAGGGAATGTCGAGCGCGATCACTTCGTTGATGTTCTGCGCGTTGATCATCTCGACCACATCGTAATAGAGCCCCTCCAGGCGCCCTTTGAATCCAGTGCCGAGGATTCCGTCCACCACGGTGTGCGGTCCAGGTGAGCTATTGAAGAAGGCCTGGAGTTCACCGACATTATCCAGCAAGGTGAGCTTCGCCTTCAGCTTCTTCAAAATCTGAAAATTCGCTCGCGTTGCACCATGAAGATGTTCTTCGGGCTCAAGATGGAAAATGCGCACTCGCCTTTCCAAGCAGAGAAAGCGGCGAGCCACGACAAATGCGTCTCCGGCGTTATTTCCCTTGCCCGCGAAAATCAGGATCTCCGTATCGCGCCCGGCTCCTTCATAGCGCTCGAGAATGATCTGTGCCGCGGCCCTGCCGGCATTCTCCATGAGGAGCGCGGCCGGGATTCCATATTCGGTTTCCGCAATGTGGTCGATTTCCCTCATTTCGGCTGCCGTGCAGATTCTCATCGGATTGTACATAGTTCGTATTCCTTATGGCGCGCTGATCGCGGAGATCATCTCCCGAACGGCTCTCTCGAGGCCCACCAGCGCCGCGCGACAGACGATCGCGTGGCCGATGTTGTACTCCTCTATTAATGGCATCTTATTCGGATCTTTCAGTTCCGCAACTGACCTGACGTTTTCATAATCGAATCCGTGACCCGCGTGCGCACCCATTCCGAGCTTTTTCGCCAGGAGCGCGGTCTTTCGGATTCGTTCCAGTTCGCGGGAGGCCTGATTCGCTGAGCGGGTCCCAAAAGCTCCCTGCCTGGCCAGACAATATCGTCCGGTATGGAGTTCAACCGCGTCAGCTCCTAATTCATGACTGAGTTTGATCGCATCCAGACTCGGCTCAATGAACAGGCTGACCCGTACTCCGGCTTTCTGGAGTTTCTGAATGGTCGTGGCGATTTTTCGACGATTCCGGCCCAGATCAAGCCCGCCTTCAGTCGTCACTTCGCGTCTTTTTTCCGGCACAAGGCAGGCCCAGTCGGGTTTCTGACGAACCGCGAAACGCACAATTTCATCCGCCACGGCCATTTCAAGGTTCAGCGGAATTTCAAGTTCCGCACGAAGACGTTTCACGTCCTCGTCCTGAATATGCCTTCGGTCCTCCCGCAGATGAACCGTGATCTGCCTGGCTCCCGCCACCTCACATGCCCGCGCAGCCTCGAGCATATCCGGATACGGAGTGCCCCGCAGTTGCCTCAGGGTGGCGATATGGTCAATATTGACTCCAAGCCGCGGAAGTTCAGACATGGTGCACCTTTCCGAAGAGTCAGCCCAGGGCTCGCTGGATGGTCTGCCCGATCGAGCGCGCGATGCCTTGGATTTCCCGTGCGTCCTCTCCTTCGACCAGTACGCGGAGCAAAGGTTCGGTTCCGGAGTATCTGACGAAAACCCGTCCGCGCCCCTTCAACGTCTCCTCGGCAGCCAGAATGGCTTTTGAAATCTCGAGATTCTTCTCCAGAGGCTCGCGCCTGGAAACCCGCACATCCTCGCGCGACTGCGGCAGAAGCCGGATCGACTGCTTGAGTTCAGAAAGTTTTTTACCGGTCCGCTTCATCGCTTCCAGAACCTTCAGCGCCGCGACGATTCCATCTCCGGTCGTGGACTGATCCAGGAAAACAACATGGCCCGACTGTTCCCCCCCGAGCGCAAACCCGCCCTTCCTCATGGCGTCGACGACATAGCGGTCGCCAACCTGCGCACGCACCATCGAAATCCCTTTTTCCTTCAGGCTCAACTCGAGGCCGATATTGGACATCGGAGTGGTGACAACGGTTTTATTGCGAAGGGTTCCTTCCTCAGCCATCTGAAGCGCACAGAGACCGATGATCTGGTCTCCATCCACAATTTCGCCATTTTCATCCGATAGAATGCACCGATCGCCGTCCCCATCCAGCGAAATGCCGATGTCCGCGCGGTACTCGACCGCAGCTCCGGCGATGGCTTCGGGATGAAGGGCTCCGCACTTGTCATTGATATTATGACCGTTCGGATTCACGCCTTTTTTGATCACCTCGGCGCCAAGTTCCTCGAAAACAAGCGGGGCTACTTTGTAAGCGGCGCCATTTGCGCAATCCAGCGCAACACGCACGCCAAGCAGATCGAGATCTTTCGGGAACAGGCTCTTCAGGAATACGAGATAGCGACCATGAACATCATCAATTCGATAAGCTTTACCGACGAGATCGCCGGTCGGGCGGAACTTGTCCATCTCATTGCCGGTCACCAGACGTTCAATTTCCTCTTCCATTTCATCCGGAAGTTTATAGCCGTCGGCCGAAAAAATCTTGATCCCGTTATCATAATAGGGATTGTGCGAGGCCGAGATCATGATGCCCGCATCCGCACGCATGCTTTGCGTGACAAAGGCCACCCCTGGCGTCGGCAGCGGGCCGATCAGGATGACGTCGGCACCCATGGAGCAGAGGCCCGAACTGATCGCCTGTTCAATCATATAGCCGGAAAGGCGGGTATCCTTCCCGACAACGACGCGCGCCCGGCGCACTGGACGACTTGAATCGAGTGCCTTCAGCCCCACGGGAACGGAGCTTTTCAGCAAAGGTGGACTGTTGCGAAGCACATGCGCAACTGCACGGCCAACGGCCATTGCGACTTCTCCGGTCATGGGATACTCATTCGCCATTCCGCGGATTCCATCTGTTCCGAAGAGCTTCCTCTTACTCATGCACATTCTCCTCATGTCCTAATATAAAGTCACCTGGGCGCGCTCCGGGACAAC
The DNA here is from genome assembly GCA_001769835.1 of Bdellovibrionales bacterium GWB1_55_8. Lineage (GTDB taxonomy): Bacteria > Bdellovibrionota > UBA1018 > UBA1018 > UBA1018 > GWB1-55-8. Next base: position 8,889 of record MEPR01000030.1, on the reverse strand, counting down.
CCGCACCAAGCCCACCCCTTCAGGCAGCTTCACGCGAATCGGCTCAATGTACTTACCCTTGGGTTTGCCCTGGAGATCCACAACTGCGAAAACACTGTTGCGATCGAGTGACTTGAGGTCTTTCGGGTCCACCCGAACGAACACCGTCACGGTCTTTTCTTCCAGGCGTATCTTATAGGAAGAGAGTACTCGAATGTCCACGTTCTTGATGCGGAAGTTCGCCGAAATGGCCTCGATCTCCACGCGAACCTTTGGAAGCGGACCATCCACCTGCACGCCCTGCCCGAATAGATCGAGCGCGACCTCGCGTTCAAAACTCTGCTTCAACTCCGAGACGTCAATCGGCGCGGTCGCGATCTGAGTGATCGTGTTGATTCGGCTCTCGGCCCCCTTCAAGCGGACGACTTCGGGCTCAATTGCGACCTTCGCCACCCGGAAGCCTTCGGGGGGGACGCCTTTGATGTCCACCTTGAGAGGCACGTCCCGGTGTTTGAGGGCTTCAAGTCGGATCGGAATGGACGCAGGCATGATGGAAAGAACCTTTACGCCGATCGGCAAACGAATATTGTCGGAGAAAAAACGGTAAGTCACGAGACCGGGCTTTGCTCCCGCCAGATTCACGCGAATGGGGTCATCACGTCTGTCCAAAACCGCTCGAAGGAAGGCTTTGGGACCCGACAAGCGAAACGCGATCTTGTCAGGAACATCGTTCGCCACGAGAACGTTCGCGGGAGTCACGACTTCCAAAGGGATCTCTTTGGTGGCCTCGACGTTTCTGGATCCCAACACGACGACCCAGAGCACCACCGCAATCAGAACCGAGATGATTTTAGCCCCGGTATTGGCCATGAGAAGTGCCCAGAGTTTCTCGAGTGTGGATCCGCTACCCATCTCGCCTATTCCTCGCTCTTCTTTTCACTGAAAGCGCGCATCCAGCTTCTCATGCGCCGGGGCAGATTGACGTGCCCACGGGAAAGATCAAGCAGGGATCCGAGGCTTTGTCGAAGCTCATGTTCGCTCAGATTCATCGTGATGCGCCCGTTTTTGACCAGATGAGCCTCCCCGGCCTCCTCTGAAACCAGGATCACCACGGCATCAGTATCTTCCGTGAGTCCCAGGGCGGCGCGATGGCGGGTACCGTAACGCTTGTCGATGTTCGGGTCCTTGGAAAGAGGCAAAAAGCAGCCTGCTGCCGCAAGTCGGCCGTTCGTGATGATGACAGCGCCATCATGGATCGGAGAGGTCGGAACGAAGATGGAATACATCAGCTCCGATTTGACCCGGGCATCGAGCTGCGACCCGGTATCGATGAAGTTCTTAAGGCCGGTTTCGCGCTCAAGAACGATGAGGGCACCGATTCGTTCTTTCGCGAGCCGGGTTGCGGCGCGTGCGATCTCATCGACCATCTCGCGCTCTTCCTCGGCTGAGGCTGCCGCGAAGAACGGGTTTTTTCCGACATGCGTGAGCGCTCGCCTGAGGTCGTCCTGAAACAGCACGATCACGATCAGAATCAGGTAGTCAAAAAAGTAGGAAAGCAGCCAATGCGTCGTGAAGAGCTCAAGCGTGGACGACAGAAAAAAACCAATGCCCAGGATACCGAGCCCCGTGAGCATCTGCATCGCGCGAGTGCCTTTGATAAGCAACAGCACTCGATACAGGATGAACGCGACAATCGCGATATCCAGGCCGTCGATCCAACGCACGCTCGATCGCAGGTTGGTGAGCAGGTCTCCCACTATGATTTGGGCTTCTCTCCGGTGACAGCTGAGAACTTAAAAGATCTCAGTCATCTCGCCCCAATACTGCTCAGGCGGGTACGGGAGCTGGTGCCCCTCCTCCTGTTCCAGGTTGTTTCTTGCCATCTGAATCTTCCACCGAAGCAGTCGCCGTGGGTGGAACGTCGGTACTGACCGGCTTACGTTCCACTTTCAAGCCTTTCACAATCCGCTCCACTTCTTCGCCATCCAGGGACTCATGCTCCAGAAGGGCTGCAGCGAGATCATGAAGAAGGGTGAGATTCTTTGTAAGGATATCACGAGCTCTTCTATAATTCCGCTCAACAATATCCCTGACTTCACGATCAATCGTCTGCGCGGTCTGTTCGGAATAATCCCGGTGCTGCGCTATCTCACGGCCCAGGAAAATAGCCTCTTCCTTCCTGCCGAAGGTGACGGGCCCGAGCACATCGCTCATACCCCATTCGCAAACCATCCGGCGGGCCAGATCAGTGGCGCGTTCGATATCGTTGCCAGCCCCGGTCGTGCGCTGATTCAAAACGATCTCCTCGGCGATACGTCCGCCCATCAGGAATGAGATATTGTTTTCCGCCTTGTCCCTCGAGAGATTCAGGCGCTCTTCATTGGGCAGCGTCTGAGTGACACCCAAAGCCATCCCGCGCGGAATGATGGTCACCTTATGAATCGGATCCGTCCCCGTGAGGAACTTACCCACCAGGGTATGTCCGGCTTCATGATAAGCCGTGGTGCGCTTTTCCGTATCGCTGATCACGAGGCTGCGTCGTTCAGCACCCATCAGGACCTTGTCCTTGGCGTGCTCGAAATCCGGCATCTCAAGAGATTTCTTGTTGTTCCTCGCCGCAAGAAGCGCCGCCTCGTTCACGAGGTTTTCCAGGTCCGCACCTGAAAACCCGGGCGTACCGCGAGCGATCACCGAAAGATCGATCTTTTCAGCCATCGGGGTTTTACGCGTATGCACCTTCAGAATAGCTTCACGTCCGCGAACATCGGGGACGGACACGACCACCCGCCGGTCAAACCGACCTGGACGAAGCAGCGCAGGATCGAGAACGTCCGGCCGATTGGTCGCCGCGACTAGGATGACCCCTTCGTTGGATTCAAAGCCGTCCATCTCGACGAGCAACTGATTCAGGGTCTGCTCACGTTCATCATGACCGCCACCTAGCCCTGCACCACGGTGCCGACCGACGGCGTCAATTTCGTCGATAAAAATGATGCAGGGAGCGTGTTTCTTGCCCTGCTCAAAAAGATCGCGAACGCGCGACGCGCCCACACCAACGAACATCTCAACGAAATCAGAACCTGAGATCGAAAAGAATGGAACGCCAGCCTCACCTGCCACGGCACGAGCGAGCAACGTCTTGCCGGTTCCGGGGGGGCCCATCAAGAGAACGCCTTTGGGAATGCGCCCGCCCAGCCTGGTGAATTTTTTCGGGTCTTTCAGGAAAGCGATGATTTCCTCGAGCTCATTCTTCGCCTCTTCAGCTCCGGCGACATCCTTAAATGTCACGCGGGTTCCGGATTCAGACAGCAGGCGCGCCTTGCTCTTTCCGAAGGACATGGCTTTGCCGCCGCCCACCTGGATCTGCCGCATGAAAAGGAAAAAGAAAACGAAGAGCAGCAGCATCGGGAACCACGAAATCAGCACCTGCTGCCAGATGGGCGTCTTCTCCACGCGTTCGTAATTCGGGATGATGTTCTGCGCTTGCAGAAGATCAAAAACTTTCGGGTTGCCGGTATCACCGACGGTCTCAAAAAACTTTCGACCATCCGCTGAGGGTTCCTTGAACTGACCGACGATCAGATTATCGGCCTTGAAGGTTACCTCGGCGACTTTGCCCTGTTGGACAAATTCGATGAATTCGCTGAATTTCATCTCCTTGCGTTGACGTGTCCCGGGGTCAAAAACCTTGAACAAGCTGGCAAATAAAAGAATCAGGACAAGCCACAGGGCGACGGTCTTATGAGAAGGTTTCATGCGCTTTTGTCACCAATACAATCTTTCTTCCGGTTCACCCGGCATTTCATTGAAGCTACACGATGCATTTTTAAAAAGCAATTTGAAGAGGCCTGAACTCAACGTTCTTTCCCTTGCATTCCAGCAGTTTACAATCAGGCATTTCGAACGGGCCGCTTCTCCAGTATCCAGCGATGATCTGCCGGCTCATGAACCAGACGCCACCCGCCAGAGAGATGAAGTTCCCTCTTAAAAGGGGCATCTTCTGACCAACTGTCAAGCTCCTCCCAATGCGCGCGACGAACGCGAAGCCCCGCGGAACCAAGCAGCGTCTCAAGCGCTTGAATGGTTTCGTCAGATGATGATGGCGCAGCTCTCTTCTTTTCTGGTGCCTGCGCCTGAAGTCCAAGTGACACAAGCCGCTCAACTGCATTCGGGAACACCCGCTCGATCGCCGGCATCACTTCCGCGCGAATCCTGGCGCGAAGGAATCTGAGATCCTGGTTTGTCGCATCTTCTCGCCAGCTTTCACCCTCTTCCTTCAGGTACTCCTTGAGAGTTTCCTTTCTGATCCGAAGAAAGGGCCGAACCTCAACTCCATGCTTCACCGCAATGCCGCCTCCATGAGTTTCATGGCTACCGGTCAGCACTCGCCAAAGTACTGTCTCTGCAAGATCGTCCGCATGATGTGCCGTCAGCACCAGAGCGCGATGCTTCTTGGCCTCACGGATAAAAATCCGCTTACGCCCCGCGCGCGCTTCATCTTCCCAGGACTGCCCCTCTCCCTGCCTCGGAGGCTTCAATCGAAACTGATGAAAAGGCACTCTCCACTTTTTGGCGGCCTGCTTAACGAACTCGGCATCCGCATCTGAATGTTTTCCACGCCAGCCGTGGTTCACATGCAAAAGAGCGATATTGGAACGAGCCCCCACCCGCCGGCCGTAATGAACCAATAAATGAGCAAGAGCCATGGAATCAGCTCCAGCGGAAGCCGCGATAAGGATATGCGAAGCTATTGGGAGTTCAATCCCGTGTGCCCGGAGATGGCCGATCACTTCACGAATGAGTTTTCCACCGATCGCCCGAGGCTTCGGGTAGCCCTCGAGGCGGCCTTTTCGAGCGTTCATGCCTGTGTTTTTACTCTTTTTAGCCATCGCAGGCTTACCTTCGCATCCGAGGCCGAAAAAGCAAGACTCCATCCGCATGGGATGGCAGAACCGCCTTTATAAATTTGACGCAGCACGGCGCAACCTAGGCCCCCACCAACTCAAATCGGGGGTCCGAGAAATCTATTGATCCTGAGTAAAATCAGCGTTATTAAATGCCCTTCACACAGGCGGCTGGGTGGGAAAAACCGAGGGACAAATTTCTTGGAAATTTGTTTTTGTGGTTACTTCTCCCCCTCAGTCATCAGTCATTAACAAGTTTGGAATCTCAAATTCGGCTGGGTAGCTCAGATGGTTAGAGCGGCGGATTCATAACCCGCAGGTCGGCGGTTCGATCCCGCCCTCAGCCACCAAATTTAAAATAGAAATTTAATAGCTTAACTGGATTTGCTGGAACTTTTGGTTTTGGTTCGACTGCCCGATGTGCATCAAATGTGCATCGGGCTTTTCGTTTTCAGGATTCAGCCCACATGCACCAACCGAAGAGATGGCTGGCAAGGGGGGCTCTTGGTGGGGCTCGCACTTGGTTTTACGGCAAAGATTTTCGCCGCCTGCCTGATGCTATCCCCAAACAAATGCACATACCGCATCGTCGTCGTGATCTCCTTGTGACCACAGATCTCCTGCACCGTCTTGAGATCGAGACCTTCTGCGATCATGAGCGTCGTTGCTGTATGCCTCAGGTCGTGAAAGCGGATAGGCTTCACGCCTGATTCTTTGAGATCGACCCGAAATACTCGATCATCAAAGTTATCCCGCGAGACGGGCGCGCCCGTCGACGACTGAAACAGGGTTTGATCCGGTCGAAAACTGCGACCGTGAATCAGCCTCTCAATCTCCTCTCGCAGAACTTCGTTACACCGTAATGACGTCGGTCTTTCGGTTCACCGTGGCAGGCGTACGCGCCTTGTAGTCCTCCAGGAAGCTTTCGGCCTCGGCTTTGGTCTCAAAGCGCCTTCGCAGGCGTTTGGAACCGCGTCCGGAGCTGAGAACATAGACCTCCCAGCGGACTTGGTTGTTTTGAGTGATTTTACGTACCGACATGGATCTTCTTTCACCGCCTACTCTTGGAGTGACGGATTCTGGGAGGCAATCCACTGTCTCAGGACTTCGGTACGCAGGTAGAGCAGCCGGTTGAACTTGAGAAAGAGCCCTTCCGGGACTCCTCGCAATTTCTGGCGATAGCGCCAGTCATAGATCGTCTTCACAGAGACGCCCAGCACTTCCGCTACCGCTTCCGGCTTCATGAGTTCCGGCAAATTTTCAAAGATCATGACCCGGTTTTCAGTTCGGGCCTTTTGTGAAACCAACATAGCACTTCTCCCTTACGTCGACGCCCCGCTTTTTCCGCTGTCATCGCCCTCAGAGAACCGCACAAACCACTACCGGTCAAATTTCTGCCCTTTCAACACACGTACGAGAAACTCAGCTTTTCCCGGCTTTTTCCTGCTTTTCAGCTCGCATTTGCAGATTCCGCCAACACATCGTAGTGGGGGCGGAATCTGCAAATACGAGCGAAACAGGTTTGCCAGACTTTCGCGCCATAAGGCCCTGCGGCATTTTAGTAAGCAATCTGCTCGACTCGAATAAGACGATCAAGGTGATTTCATGGTTTAGCGAAGAAAACTTTTCAAAAAGCGCAAAGGCCGCGCTAGATATGCTGAAATGAAGGCACTTCAGATGGGCCTATCGCAGGTCATTCCAGCCAACTTCGAATTTCTGATAAACCCAATCCTGGAACTCCGACTTAAGATTTTCAAATCGAACAAAGTCACTTGTACCTAAAATCGATTTGACCTCGGCTTGATAAGACAAAGCGGACTCCTGATAAAGCCTTGCGGTATCGTTTCCCATAATCAGCTGAATTCGATTTCCGAATCTCTTTCTCGCTTCCCGTTCCAACGGATTCACAACAGCATCGAAAGCTTCAAATGACCTCGTTTTCGCGGCTAAATACTGCTTGAATTTGCGATCATCGCTACCCAGCTCATAACGGAAGAACTCTTGGACCTTCCTGCCCCACTCATCCTCGATAAAACGGACTTCATCGTCTTTAAGCGTATCCTGATTGAGCTTCATGAGAGTGAAGCCTTTGAAAGCAAACATTTCGCCAGGCCCGGCTTTTTCGAATGAAACTGCAACTTCTGCCCTAGTCATAGGTGCTTCGAATTCCTGGTGAAGACTGGCGCTTACCTTCCCATATTCAGGAGTATGATGAGTTTGCGTCCGGTCAATGATGCGAGACTCGAGGCCGATCGCCGAATCGTCTACATTTGCAGCAAAGAGGACCCCAAGCGCAACTGTTATCCAAATCCGTCCCACAGTTGGCATTCTCTCATGGATCAGGAACAACTCAAAATCCCGTCGAAGTTCGTTTACCGGCTGTTTTCAAGCTCCCGGTGGCCCCCGGTGGATATTAAAAACGACAGGATTTGACGCGGCGATTCGTAAAAACCCCTAACTCGCCTTCTTCAAAATCGCCCGCGGTAGCGTCTTCATCTTCTTGCCAGCCTCATAAAGGTCCAAAGCCCTCTGCGCATCCAACCAAAACTCGGCGCTCGTATTAAACGCCGCCGCAAGCCTCAACGCCATCTCAGCGGTCACGGACGTCTTCTCGTTGACAATGCGATTAATCACCTTGATGTCGCAGCCAATTCTGAAAGAATTTCACCGGGACTCGTAGGTTTTCTCTTCGTACCCACAAACACCTCACTTTCGTCCGGGAGTCCCCGACGCCCGGAGCTTCTCTTCAAACTTTTTATAAGCGTCCATTCCGCCCTCTTGCCTGCACCACTCCTTGACCTTCGCTAGATCCACGGGTTGTCGGGTAGCAACCAAGACCGCCTGGTCGAGGCATTCCCGGGCGTCAAAGTGAATGTACGATGCCAGGCGATCCCGTACACAGTCTGTTGGAGTGAATATCTTGATCTTGCTTCCTTCGACTTCAACCTCTTTTGGCTGAATTTTGTAATCATCCCCAATCGAAATCGGCCCGGCAGGAAATTCGATAATGATGTGGGCACAATCAGGATGTTCAAAATGCCTGCCCCGCACTTTTTGAAACCCAAGCGTCGCGAGAACGGCGTCCACCTTCGGTAACTCACTCCGCGCGACAATCATGTCCAAATCGCCGGATCGGTAGGCCCCTTGCGAATAGATCGCTACTACCGCTCCACCCACTAGCACCGAATCAACCCCGGCTTTTTTCAGATGAAACGCGACGTAGCGCCACAATTCCTCTTCAGTGCAGGTCTTCCAATCCGGCGTCTTCATAGAACAGGTTTACCCTTGCGCCGCGGACGCCTGCGGGTCTGAAATAATTCCTCCCGTTGCGATAAGGGCATCGACTCATAGACGATTTCAATGATCTTTTTGATTGGCTTGATGAATGGGGATTTTGGATTGAATCGGTAAAGCCGGGTCCGTCCGACGGTTTTGGACACCAACAGCCCCGCGTTCTCTAGTCGATTGAGCTGCTGCACGAATGGATCAACCGACGCTTTATAATCATTGGCAAGGCCACGAGCATGGATCTCGCCGTAATGAAAAAGATGCAGATAAATTCGCTCCACTGTCCTGTTTCCAAAAATTTCGTCCAACATGGTTTTATTATGATCGTTTTTTTAGTTCATGTGAACTACTTTTCCGATCATATAACGGGATCCGCAAACAGTCCCGGCAACACACAATTCATCTCACTCGCCCGATGTGCATCAAATGTGCATCGGCACCCCGAAAATGCCGGAACTCGCCCGTACCTGCCCGAAGTCGAAAAACAGCAGAAAGCCTCGTACTTGTTGATTAAATCCAGCAAATCCAGAAACTTGCTAAATCCTCTCACAAGGATTCATAACCCGCAGGTCGGCGGTTCGATCCCGCCCTCAGCCACCAAATTTCTTCAGCAGAATCAAAATTTTGGGTTCTTCGGTTCTTCTCGCTCCATGGTGGGCGTGTATCTAAGAAAGCCTCAGTTGAGCCCCTCAGTTTCACAACTTTTTCCTCGTTATTG
>MEPR01000029.1 GCA_001769835.1 Bdellovibrionales bacterium GWB1_55_8 | reverse complement strand
TAAATCCACGGAAGCCTTGAGAAATTTGCCCGGCTGAGATATCCCTGCTTGCACTTTGAGCAAGGAGCCTACGATGCGCATTCGGGATTGGGTTGTCCTGTCGGGAAACGCAAACCGCCCTCTGGCTGCGAAAATCTGCGAAAGGCTGAACAAGCCTCTCGGCAAAGTCGAGGTACGCCGCTTCAGCGATGGTGAGACCTTCGTCGAAATCGGTGAAAACGTACGTGGTCGCGATGTGTACATCATTCAGAGCACCTGTGGTCCCGTGAATGACACGCTCATGGAACTCCTGGTGATGATCGATGCCCTGAAAAGAGCGAGCGCGAAGGAAATCAATGCCGTCATGCCCTACTATGGCTATGCCCGCCAGGACAGGAAAGTCGCGCCCCGTACGCCTATCAGCGCCAAGCTCGTTGCCGACCTCCTGACCGCGGCGGGTGCCACGCGCATCGTATCGATGGACCTGCACGCCGCTCAGATTCAGGGTTTTTTCAACATTCCGTTCGACAACCTTTATTCCTCCCCCGTTCTCCATGACTACATTCAGAAGGAAATCCAAGCTGATGGTCAGCTGGTGATCGTGAGCCCGGATACGGGAGGCGTCGAGCGCGCGCGTGCGTATGCCAAACGGCTGAATAATGCGGCTGTCGCGATGATCGACAAGCGTCGCACTGGTCCTAATGTAGCGAAAGCGATGAACATCGTCGGCGACGTTCAGGGCAAGGTTGCCGTGATTCTGGATGACATGATCGACACTGCGGGAACCCTCACGGAAGCGGCCCATGCCGTTCTCGAACATGGCGCCATCAAGGTTTATGCCGTCGCGACACACGGAGTCTTCTCCGGTCCCGCGATCGAACGCATCACTTCCGCCCGCATCGAAAAAGTGATCGTCACAGACACGATCCCTCTCGCTCCGGCAGCGGCTCAATGTGAGAAGATCGCCCAGCTTTCGGTTGCCAAGCTGCTCGCGGAAGCCATTCAACGCATTCACAATTACGACAGCGTCAGCAGCCTGTTCATCTGATGAAGATCGTTGCGGGGCTCGGTAATCCCGGGCCGAAATATGAAACGACCCGGCACAACGCCGGATTTCTTGCACTCGACCGGCTCGTCGATTCCTGGCGCGCGGCCGGCCCCGCGGCCGTTCAGGATGGCGAGGCCTACCAGGCTTCACGCTCCGGAGAAAAAGTCATTCTCGCCAGACCCCGAACGTACATGAACCTTTCGGGTAAATGCGTGGCCCCGCTGATGCGCTTTTACAAATGTTCGCCGGAGGATCTGATCGTGATTCACGATGATCTGGATCTCCCGTTCGGAACACTCAGAATCAAGACGGGCGGCGGAGCCGGCGGGCATAATGGTCTAAAATCAATCGACGCTCATCTAGGCAGGGAAGCGACCGGATATCATCGAATCCGAATCGGCATCGGACGTCCCGGGCCGGAGTCCCCGATCTCGACCGTGGACTGGGTTCTTCAACCATTTTCGGACGACGAGCTTTTTCGTCTGGATTCCATCCTGGATAACGCGGTAACAGCAATCGATCGCATCATTTCCGGCGACATCGCTTCGGCGATGAATGAGTTCAACAAGAGAGGATAGTTTTTCATGGGTTTTCAGTGTGGAATCGTAGGGCTGCCGAATGTCGGCAAATCAACCATCTTCAACGCGCTTACTTCCGCGAAGGCCGAGGCGGCCAACTATCCCTTCTGCACCATCGATCCGAACACGGGGATCGTGAAAGTTCCCGATCCCCGTCTGACGGCCATTCAGAAGTACATTCCGACGGACCGGGTAATCCCGGCGACCATGGAATTCGTCGACATCGCCGGTCTGGTACGGGGGGCTTCCAAGGGGGAGGGCCTCGGAAACCAGTTCCTGGGTCATATTCGGGAAACGAACGCGATCGCTCACGTCGTCCGCTGCTTTGAAGATCCGAACGTGGTTCACGTGGACGGGTCAGTGGATCCGCTCCGCGATGTCTCCGTCATTGATACGGAACTCATGTTTGCTGACCTGGATACCGTGAACAAGCGTTACTCGAGCATGGAGAAAACCGCCCGCACAGGCGACAAAAAATCGGCAGCAGTGATGGGCGTGCTCGGCCCGGTCAGAGCGGCGCTGGAAGCGGGAAAGCCGGTTCGCTCCCTGGGGCTCAGCGATGATGAACTCCTGCTGATCCAGGATTTCCACCTGATCACCGCGAAAAAGGTCATGTACGTGGCCAACGTGGACGAGAACGATCTCGCCAAGCCCGAACAGAACGTTTATTTCAAGAAGCTGCGCGACTATGCCGTAGCCGAGGGCAGCCCGGTAATTCCAATCTGCGGAAAAATCGAAGCCGAAGTATCGGAACTTCCTGAGGAGGAGAAAGCCTCATTCCTGAAGGAGCTCGGAATGGAAGAACCAGGCCTGAGCCGCGTGATCCGTGCGGGCTACGAGCTACTGGGACTTCAGACGTATTTCACGGCAGGACAGATTGAGGTACGGGCCTGGACGATTCGCAAGGGCTGGAAAGCCCCCCAGGCAGCCGGCGTTATTCACACCGATTTCGAAAAAGGCTTCATTAAGGCAGAGGTTTTTCACTTTGATGATTTGATGAAGCACAAGAGCGAAGCGGCAATCAAGGATGCCGGCGCTCTGCGCCTGGAAGGTAAGGAATACGTCGTCCGCGATGGCGACATCATGCATTTCCGCTTCGCGGTCTGAGTAGCGCCAGGTTCTACTGGGAAATCAGCTTTACCTCTGGCGGCCCAGAAACCTGCCAGAAATATTCGATTGGTTTCTGGGTCGCATCCTCGAGACGCCGGGAGTACCAGTAATAATTCCTGATGATGGATGAGACGTAGTCACGCGTTTCGCGGTAGGGAATAGCCTCGATAAAATCGAGCATGCCGGGCTTGATCGGCGGCCCCCGCATCCAGCGATCCACTGCTCCCGGACCCGCGTTGTAACCGGCCAATGAGAGCACGATGTTTCCATTAAAACGCTTCATCAGCTGACCCAGGTATTTCGTGCCCACCCGGATATTCGCCTCTCCTTCCGAGAGCTCCGCCCTTCGAATCGCTGAAACCGTATCCACTGCCGTTGCTGGCATGAGTTGCATCAGACCGGAAGCCCCTGCAGGTGAGATGGCCGCGCTGTCGAAGGCGGACTCCTGCTTGATCAGACTCAGAACCAGAACCGGATCAAGACCGTTTTCCTGCGAGTGCCGCCGAATCAGTTCGATGTATTCAGCGGGAAAAATCAATCTCAACATAAAAGAGGATGCGACGCCTTCGTCACCGCGCTGAATCAGTTCGCTGATGATCGAGAAAGAGAGCGAATGGTTCCGGACACGATTCTGGAGAACCGACAGGTAAATCAGAAACTCACTGGAAAGTTGGGCGCGTACGCGCAGCCGGCGAAGTTCAAGCGCCGCAAGCTCCACTTCGTTTTCCGCGAGGAACTGCTCAGCGCGTTTCAGGGAAAACGCTTCGTTTGGCTGGAGCAACGGATCACTCGCGGACGCCACAGGCAAGGTGGCTGCAATCTGCGATTCCGGATCCTTGCCGGTCTCGAGTCCCGACAGCATACCATAATAGCTGAGGGGCGAGCTCCCGAGAATCCCTTCAAAGTGGGCGCTAGCGGCCTCCAGCTCCCCTTCCTCCTTCAACGCTTTCGCAAGCCAGAAACGCGCTCTCCACCTGAGAGCGGACCGCGGAAACTCCTGGAGAAACGCCTCAAATGCTTTCGCGGCGTCGCCATATTCCTTCAATCGGTAAATTTCCATGGCGGCGTCCATGGCGGCGACATCCCGATCCGGAGAGCGGTAGGCCTGAGTGGCGCGGTCGTACCGTGGAACCCGCGGACGCTCGAGCAACTCGGGGAAACCTTTCGTTATCGCCTTTGTTTCCTCCGATGCTTTCGGAAAAGTGGATGCAAGCTTTTGAAGCCAGGAAAGACAGACCGGAGTCATCTTCTTCGCACAAATCTCGCTGTAGCGGCGAAGGACTGCTGGGCGCAGGCGCCCGATGCCCCTTGAATCGGCTAACCGTTGAAAAGCTCGTTCGTACCAGGCCAACGAGGAATCCGAACGCCCGGCCAATCCGGATGCGTCGCCAGCGACCAGCTCGGCAGTGGCCAGGTTTTCCTCGAGGTCCAGCAAATGCGGCGAATGCGGGCTCTGCCGAAGAATCTCGAGATAGGCGCTGATCGCCCTTTCCGCCTTAAGCACCGCGTCACCATATCGCTTACGACCCAAAGCCGCTTCTGCGAGGCGCAATTGCGCGGAGGCTTCGATCCACTGGGAATAGTCACGAAACTCGATGTGACGGCGCGCTGCACGACTCTTCCGCAACGCGGAATCCCAGCTCTTTTTTTTCAGGTCCCTGAATGCGGACGAAATTTCGCGCGCGGCTTTTGACTTCCGCTGCTTCAGAACGTCTCTCTGCACCCGATCGATCGGCCCGCTCATCACGACCCGCGAAGGTTGCGCGGGCGCCGCCCAGACAATGGGGCCGGACAAAAGCACGAAGAGGAGCAGGACCCGTGGCCCGAGCTTTCTGAGCGCGGTCTCGCAGAATCCCAGCGCCTTCCAGGAGCAGCTCGAGCATGCGGCGTGAAATTTTTCGATCGTCATCTTTTCAGAAATCCTTCTCTTTGCCTCGCCCCAGGTGATCGTCTCACCGGTAGAGATTCCGAGCACGGCTGCGTGGGCCTCATCGAGGACACTCACACGCTCTTCCGTGGAGCAAATCCGGTCCCGCCGATTGGGGCAGGCGCTGCAAATCGTATCAGACCCGGCTTCGACTCGAATCAGTTCCGCATCGCCGGAACCGTCCGCTTTCCTGAGCTTTTCAGCAATCTCAGCAAAAGATTGCACAAAACTCTCAGAGTAACCGCTACCCCGGAAACCCAGGGTACACAAAAAATGATGGGGCCTGAACTTCAACATCGATAAATTAAAAGTTAAGCGCGCTTCAAGTCAGCGAGCAACGTTTCCAGCGAACGACGTTGCTCGTCTGAAGCGTCCGGCAGCAAACGTTCGATCTGCAGTATCGTGGCAGCGATCGCCTGCTTCCGGCGCTCGATTTGCGATCGCATACTCCTGATCATGTCGTTATAATCGCCGGCAATCTCGGAAAAATGATCCTTCTTCCTGAACGATAGATCGTCCCGTAGAACCCCATTCCGGGCTTCTTCCATGAATTTTCTGAGTTTATAAATGGGCCCCGCGATACGGTGAGAAATGAAAATACTGATCAGGAACGTAAGGACCAGAAATATGACCTGAAACATTCCGAGCAAAATCAGGATTTCGCGCCCGGTCTTGTTAATCCGGTCGGCGGCCGCCCCGGACATCTGCCCGGCGAAATATTCGAACATATTGTAGACGATGACCGGATAAATAAAGCTGAGCGCAAGCAACCAACCGCATACAAAAATAGCAAACCGCACCTGGAATTTCCGATTGATCAGGAATATGCCCCTCTGTGCGCCAGCCATGATAACAATCTTACTCCCCCGACTGAAAAGTTCAAATGTTTTCACCTGCTGCTAAGATTCGCGGGGTGCGGTAAACTCGATCCACATGGATGGAAACAGATTCAGTGGACGATTCTTACTCAGCTGCCTGAGGTTGCTCAGCGCCTTAATAGCTCTGACATGGACGAGTTCCGCATTCGCACTTGAACCTCCGATTCTTCGGATTTCGATCGAATCGGAACCGCTCACGTTTGACTGGAACAACACACGATCAGCAACGGATCGCTTCATTCTTTCGTTTATCGCCAGAAGCCTGCTCCGCTATGATACGACGGGCGTCCCGGTTTGCGATCTATGTACCTCTTTTCAGCTGTCACCTGATCGCAAAACTCTTCATTTCGAAATCGACGCTCAAGCGGTGTGGTCAGATGGCTCGCCCGTGATCGCGCAACAGTTTGTTGATTCCTTTCAGCGCCTTTTAAATCCGGTAAACAATTTTCCGGCCGCCTCCGATTTCAGGCGCATCAGCGGTGCACGTCAGCCGGGCCGTAAATGGAATGCCGAAAACCTGAATGTACGTGCTCAAGGGAAAAATAAACTCTCCATTGAACTCTCAGAGCCGTTCAATCTTTTCACTCACCTCCTGACGACCGTCGCCACGTCCCCCATTCGCAAGGAACTCCTGCAACCAAAGGACACCGGGGAAGAACAGGCAACAATGGCGGCACTGGGCCCCTACCAGCTCGCGGGCTGGGAACGCGGGAAACGAATCGTTCTCGAGGGAAATCCAAAATTCACAGGTTCCAGGCCGGTTTACCGCGTTGAGCTGATCCATGGCCTGCACGCGGAACAGATCAAACGTTTTGCGTCAGGTAAGCTCGATATCGTCACGGGACCCACAACCGAAGACATCCTCAAACTTCCCGGACAGAAAGTTCAAGTGAACCCCTATTGGGCAACCCGCGGGATGGTCTTCAATGTCCGGCGCGGCCCCGGATCCGACCTTCACTTCAGGAGGGCGGCCCTGTTCGCCTTGGATCGAAACAGCCTCCCCGCGTTCCTGAAAACCGGAGAACGAAAAGCCACGGGCCTGATTCCTCCCGGACTCCTGGGTCATCGCGAGCTGCCCCTGGCAAGTCACGACCCGGTCCGGGCGGTTTCAGAGAGAAATCTCATGGCGAAGCAAAAATCGCCCACGCCAAAGCTACGCCTCCTCGTGCAGGACTCTGAAAAAGAACGGCAGGTGGGCTCCTGGGTCGCGAGCCAGCTGGAAAAGGTCGGTATCAGCGTGGAAGTCCTTCCCCGGAAGACCGCACAATTTTTCCAAGACCTCGATAAATCGAATTTCGAAGCGGCGATCATCACCTGGGGCTTTCGGATCGCCACCCCTCTCGAGCTACTCCGGAACTTCCAGACCCAATCGGACAAGAATTATGGGCGCTGGACGCATGTGGCATACGACTCGCTGCTAGCGCGGCTTTTGAACGAGAATACGCTCGAGCACGACTCAGGGGCGGGATCGGCCATCATTGACCAGGTGTGCCGAATCATGGAAACCGAGGAGGTCGCCGCGATTCCCCTGGGATACCCGACACAACCCTTTTTACTCGGTCGCCGGGTCGAAAGCTTTGCCACCACCCCTTTTGGTGACCCCAATCTTCTCAAAATCCAGCTTAAACAGTAGCTAGACAAACCAAAACGTTTAGACTAATTAAATTGGAACCACTTATTCAGGAGTAGCTCAGTGGTAGAGCAGCCGGCTGTTAACCGGCTGGTCGGGGGTTCGAATCCCTCCTCCTGAGCCAATTAGGGCCGCTCAATCGACCGAAAGGTCAAAGGTTGGGCGGCTTTTTTGTTTTCGCAGTTCACAACCGCACGCGAAGGTTGTTGAAAACCGCTCCCACGGAAAGATCATTCAGCGCGGCCAGCTCGACCATCTGCGCACACCAGCAGTTTCGGCAACCACGTCGGGGAGGAAGTTCGGTAATTTTTTTTCCGGAATAACCGCGCAGAGGAACGACATCCAGCGGATTACGATAGCAGGTACTCAGGTTTCCGACCGGATCCATTCGGAAACTCAAAACTCCGGCGGGACAAGACGAGACCGGCGTCGGTTTAGGCCACTGCTCGAGGTGCCGCAAGGTCTCGACTGAGTTCAGGATCAGTCTTTCTCCTGCCTCTTTCCTGGTGATCAGTTCACGCATGGCGACCTGATATTCCGTCTGCAACGCCTGGATGGGGTTCGCGACATCAAAGTTGAACAATTTGGATGCAATCGCTGGCTGAAAATACGTCGCGATCTGATGCTCAGCGCAGAGTTCCAGGATCGAAGATATCGACCGGATGTTGTGCTCGGCCATCGTCACATTGAAAATCGTCGGAAGCTGGTGAGATCGCAGAACCTCGACAGCCCGAATCACCTTGGCAAAGCTGCCCGATCCTCGCGCCTGATCGTGAACCTCTTCCGGCCCGTCCAAGCTCAGGGTGACCTCATCCACGCCGATCAGCTCCTGAATTCTTGAGGGAACCAGAAACCCGTTTGTATTGATCTTGACTATGCATCCACGCGACCGGACTCGGCTTATGATCTCACCGATATCCTGGCGCAAAAGGCACTCACCGCCAGTCAAAGTCAACGCGACCATTCCAGAATCGATGAGCAAATCGAGAAGTCGAAGCGCCTCGTCTGTCGGAAGCTCCGGCGTTTCACTCACTGCCTCGACGCCGCAGTAGAGACATCGGGCGTTGCAACGATAGGTGGCGGACCAGGAAACGAGGTAAGGTCGTTTTACCCCCAATTTCGAGAGAATGAATGCTCTTGCAAGTGGTAGTTTTCGCATACGTTGGAACTCGCCGTGGACAAGGTTATTGCAACGCTGGCGCTGGCACCAGCTAAATTCAATCTGGATCGCGATAGCATTCAGATTTCAAAAAAATACCAATTTGATAACGTGGAGACATGTCTCCGCTATTCATCCTTTCGCTTGCTTGGCAACTATTGAAGACGCACCTCGGGCGACCGGTCCCGATTTTCTGCGAATATGAGATCACCTACCGTTGCAATTTAAACTGCTCTTTCTGTTCGCAGCAGCGCTTCGCTCATGAGTGGGAGCCGGAACTCAGTTGCGAACAGGCGAAAGCCATCATCAGCCAGCTTTACAGCGCCGGGACGCGCCTCATGAATATGAGCGGTGGAGAACCCTCGTTGCGGCCGGATTTCATTGAAATTGCACAGCACGCGCGGAACCTGGGGATTTTCATTTCCTTGAATACCAATGGGTATTTGATTGATGAGGCCATGGCCCAAAAGATGACGGCATTCCACATGGTGCGCGTAAGTATCGATGGAAACGGGCAATTGCATGACCGGCTGCGCCGCCATCCCGGCTCCTTCGCTCGTGCGGTTTCCGCGATCAAACTACTCAAAAAGAACGGCGTGCGCGTGATGATCAATTCAGTGATCACCAACAGTCACTCGCATCAGGATTTACGAGAGATTGCTGAATTGGCCCGCTCACTAGACGTTCAGGTTTCCTTTTCCGCAGCCGAAGCAAGCGCATCCGCGGCCAGGACCCAGACGCGAGATTTCATCGATGGACTTCTCGCTGATGGTCGCATGCATCCGGCGACCGCCGCTTTGCTGATCCGCTCCCTTCATTCGGAATTCAGTGAGTCCGTCGTGAATGACTCCATATACATTGAAACACTTGAAAAGTCTGACGCGAATCCAGGAAGGTGCCGGGTTCTGGATACCTCTATTGCCCTGAAGCCTGATGGCTCTTTCGCATTCCCTTGTAACGACTTTCCGATATTTCCGATGCGTTCCTCGGATTGCGAAGCGCTATTCAATAGTGTCGAAGTAAAGCGGATCCGGGCGGATCTGGGCACATACTGGTTTTGCGAGAGATGCACGTCCCGTTGCTCCGTCTACCCAAATAAGCTCGCTCAGCCCTTCGGCATCATTTCTCTGGCACGATCCTGGGCCAAAGTTCTATTCTCTTGAATGTGTCAAAGCGTCGTGAACTCCTAGTATACGTTTCAATTCTTGGCTACACCTTGATATTTTTCAGGCTGGCCGATCTGCGCTATTTGTCACTCTTCAGTTACGAATGGGAAGATCTCGCACAGGTCAATTCCATCCTCTGGAATATTGCTCACCTCCGGATGCAGGGCCTGATCAACATGATTCGGTTCACCGGAGACACCAATTTTCATCTCATGCCGATTCTGTTTCCGGTCGCATTACTATATCGGGCCCTTCCTTCCGTGCATTTCCTGTTTCTCTTGATACCTTTCGCCATATCCGTCACCGCTATTCCGCTGTTCCGGATCGCTCGGCATAAGCTGGGCAGCAACTGGGCTGCGTTTGTGGTCGCATTATCATTCCTGCTTTACGCGCCCAAGAACTCACTCGTATTCCTGGACGCGGATCCGGTGATTCTTACGATTCCTTTTCTCGCCGGCATGTATTGGGCAGCCGTTAAACAGAAACCGAACTGGTTCCTGCTATATTCGGTACTTACCGGCATGTGCCGCACAGAAGCGCCGTTCTACGTTCTGACTATGTCTTCGTATCTATGGTGGAACTCGGGGCGAAGTGATCGCACTTTTTTGCGGATGACCGTGATTGCCCTGATCTGGTCGGCAGCCAATCTGCTGCTATATGTCGCGCTCAGCAACGACGGCCTATTCATTGACGCCGGAACGTACCGCATCGGCGGCTTGCTATCTTTTTTAAGGGGCGAATTATTGCTCTTTCCGGTCAATTTCAGTGCGACTCTGCTGAAGCTGTTTGTCCCTTTGCTCTTCATTCCGCTGTTTTCGAAAATATTTTACACGGCCTTGCCGGCTCTCCTGGTCCTCGCCCTTCAAAGGGAATTTCTTCCTCAGCGGGCGCATTATCTCGCCCCAATGATCCCCATCATGTTCTTGGCGTTGATCGATGTTCTCGAAAAAATCAGAAACAAGTCGATCGCGCCTGGGCTTCCCCGTTTAGGGACTGCAGTCCTCGCCATAATCCTTGCTGGAGCGGTCGCTTCCAACTTTGCGCCAAACATCCTGGGCGACCTATCTCGTGGTCATCAGGAAGAGATTCGCGACAAACGTTTTATCGGAGTCCGAACTCTCTACGATCCTGTCTTTTATGCACAACAAGAAGACGATCGTGTGGCCTGGCGCATGCTGAACCGTATTCCCGCGGATGCATCGGTGTCAGCGACCGGAGATCTGATCGGACACCTCTCATCGCGACCGGTATTTCACGAACTGCTCGACCCCACCTCAAATCCGCTCGACGTCGACTACATCCTGATCCGGAATAGAAATATGTATTTCGGGGCAGGCCACTATTTCTGGGATGAGGAAAAGATCAGGAACACGATTCAGACGCTCAGAGAGAGCCCCGACTGGGAGCTTCTGGATGACGAACTCGGCTTAATTCTGTTTCAGAGAAAACACCAACAATTATGAGCCGGCAACTTCGAGAACAATCCGCGCTCGCTCTATTAAGCGGGTGTTGAACGCACGAATCGTCGCCTGACCTTGCTCAGAAAGCTCGCCGCCGTCCTCCACCGCCAACGGATCCGAAAATTGAACCAACTCAAACGCATATCTGGAGCGGAGTTCTTGCACGTATCGGGAAAGCTCAGGATTGTCCGGCAGCCGTGCCGGGTTCAGGACTATCATCAGCGGCACGCCAGCCCGATTGGCAAGCTGCACAAAGCGCCTGAGATAATCCTTCTGTACAGCGATATTCGCGTGTCTCTCCCGGAGCACCGGAATGCGCGTCGCAGGACGCGGGAGGGCTTCAGGACCATCCGAGGCCCCGTCCCGGGGCGCGGCTGAACGTTTTCGGACAAGTCCCAGCTCCTCCATTCCCCTCGTAGCGAGATAATTTACCATTCGGATGTCTCGCATCGATATCGCCTGTTCCACCAGCCGCAAGTCAGGCGGCTGGTTCTGCGCGAAAAGATAGAAATTAAACGCTCCTGAAAAATTGAAATCGTCGAGGTCGAGCAAATACACAAGGAGCCTGGGCGCCGGACTCTTTCGAAGCCGCGATCGTAACTGAAAATACGAATTCACGGGAGTCTGAGCATCCGTGATGGATTTTCCAGGAACAAATCCAGACCTCTTCCAGATCTGTTCATCGAACAGCTCCTGAAAGTCGCAGGAGCCGAAGAAGACCACCTCTCCTGGCTCGGTATCCAGATCGAATCCGTCAAAATTGGCTTCGATATGTTTGCGCTGTGTTAGTAAATCAAACACAGTCTGTCCGTTAAACTGCAAAGACATCTCAAAAAACAGGACTGCCAGGTAGATCAGCGGCAGAGATGCGGTAACCAGAAGAATCTTAAAAACGCGCATAATAGAAATTGTTTTGTGAAAATGAAATGGCCGTCAGAACAAATGCAAAAAACGATGCGTATCCGACAAAACGAAGTAATGGCGGAATAGAAAACCGTCCATCGAGACTTTGTATTCGTCGAAGCCAGAAACTGGATAGCTCGAACGCAATGATGATCAGCGATGCGACAAAGGCCGACTGCGCATCAACCGAGTAAATAAGAGCTGATTCTTCTGAAAGCTGCCGCCCCAAAAGCTGGACATCGAATCCCCATGTCCCCCTGAAGAGCGTCTGAACCAGGGCCATTGCCCTTTCCAGAGTTTCTGATCGGAAGAAGATCAAAGCAAACGAGACGAAGGTCAGAACAAATATACGTCGAAACCATAGTAGAATTCGCCACGATGGAGGACGAATCCTGGACGACAATATCGCTTCGAGCGCTACAAGACTCCCGTGTAGGCCACCCCAAATCAAAAATTTCATGCCCAGCCCGTGCCAGAAACCGCTGAAAAGGAATATTCCCATCAAGGCTGCTCCGACTGGAACCCTCTTCAGCAGGAGTGGCATGTAGATGTACTTCTCCACCCAGCGACTGAAGCTCTGATGCCACCTGCGCCAGTATTCACTGACTGAGTTTGCCAGAAATGGAAAATCAAAATTTCTTGCCAGTTCCACTCCGAGAATCCGGCTTATCCCGCGCGCGATATCGGTATACCCGGAAAAGTCGTAATAAAGCTGAAAGAGAAAAAGGTATGAACTCACGAGAACCGCGATAGCGCTGTCCGGTACAAGCGGCGAATCAAATATGGAGGAAACAAAAGGAGCAAGCCTGTCAGCGATGATGATCTTTTTGAAGAGGCCTGCTGCGATCAAGGCGATACCACTTTCAACGGCAGCGGGCTCGAAAGCACGTCCACTTCTCACTTTGGACTCAAACTCACCGGACTCCTCGACAGGTCCGCTCAGAATTTTCGGAAAATAAAGCAGGTATAGAAGATAGACTCTCAGGCTTGCATTCGGCTTTTGCGTCCCCCAGAACACGTTCAGAATGTTTCCGCAAATCTGCAGCAGCAGAAAGGCAACACCATACAAAACAAGCTCGCCCGCCAGAAACGAGCGCAACACTGCCCAGACCAATAGGTTTGCCGCGATCAACCCCAGGTACGGGCCGCTTCCCGATCTGCGATACGCCCACTGAAGCGCGATCCAATTAGTCACGCCCAGGCTCAGAAACGCCAGCAGCGTGGTCGGGGAAACCAGCAGCACCACTAGAACGGAGACTGCGAGGAGGCCCTCGACCCGGTAATGGCCCAAACCACTATCAACTCGGTTGCTGACGGCGTTACCTGTTTCCACAACGTTCCAGAACAAATTCAAAGATCATTCTGCCGTTCTGAAGCTTCAGAACATCCGCCATACCGAGCTCGATCGCGAACCTCTTTTCCAAAGCAAGCATCAGTTGCATGTGCGCGAGGGAGTCCCATGCAACATGATCTTTGCGTGCGACCCCAAGACCAAATGCCGGCCCTTTCCGGAAAATTTCAGAAAACAGCCGATCCAGTTCACGGATCAATTCTACCTCAGTCATGCTGCGCTGGTTCCCGCAAGCGCCCTTGTGACGCAAGAATCAGCGCAATCCGATCAATGCCCCACGCAAGACAGAACGAGACGAGCTTGTGCCTGGAACTATGCATCTCGAATCCATCCGTGAAAAGAGAACCGTGCGTGTTCAGAGAACTGAACGCAAGCTCGCCGACTCCAGGGAGATCGATCACGAACTCAAGCTTCCGCTCCTCCATGATCTGCGCTGCTTTTTGTAGGGTCGCATCCGCTCCACAGAAGGGGTCTGATGCAACCACTACTTTAAAATCGATGTCGAGCACCTCTTTGCAAAATTGCAATTGCGCATCATAGACCTGCTTTTTCATGGACTCGCAGTATTGCTCCGGGCCCAGAACCACGAGTTCGCGCATTGAAAAGTGGCGCAAACGGCCGGACTCAGCCGAAACTTCTCGCTCATTTCGCGAACAAATTCCAGTGACATCAAACAAAACCGGTTCGCTGATCTCCGATCCGAAAAGTACCTGGTAAACACTATGGCAGGCCGCCGGGCTGCCATAATACTTCCCTGGCTCGTTTCGCGGACCTGCCTCGACAAGCAGCTCCGGAAAGAATCGGTCATAACGTGTTCGCGAAAGCATGTCAGAACGAATGAAGGGACTCCCGAGTACCGAACGCGGCTTGAAAGGGGTCATGAATTGATCGATGGCTGCATTTACCTGCTGATAAGCCCACAACTCGTTGCCCGAACGAATCTGCAGAGAAAGAGAGCGAACCAACGCCTGCAAAGCAGCGGTGTTCGATACCGCGCCAGCGCGCGGCCTTAGCGAAGACTTGTGCTCATAAAGCACTCTGGGTCTAACCTGGTCGATAAAGCTCACTTTGATATTTTAGACCACCCGTTGCCAGGGAGCCCATCAAATTCGCCGCAATAAGAAGTTGAACTTTTTCGAACGGTATTGAAAGACGATCACTCAAAACGGCCCGCCACCTATGCCATTGGCCCAAAGAAAGTCCGTCAACTCGTTCAACCTGCTTTTCACCTTATCCTTGGAGACTTCCTGCAGAGACGGAAAGTTGTTTTTGCTGTCGTATTCGTAATAGGAGAGTGAATCAAATCCGATCGCTTTAACCACCCTGAGCGTCTCTTTGAAATCGTCGTCCGTTTCCGAGGGAAAGCCAACGATCAGATCCGTGTAGAAGCCAAGCTGCGGGCTGATCTTCTTCAGGGGCGCAAGCGCCTCAATTGTTTCAGTGGCCGTATATCGGCGGTTCATCGCTTTCAAAATACGATCGGATCCGGACTGAAGGGGAGTATGCATCGTTGCAATTTTTCCATCTCTCGCCAGCTCGTAAAAATAGTCCTTGTACGTGATGAACCACTTCGGACTGAGCTCCTCGATCTGAAAAGAGACTTCAGGATAGTGAGCGACCATTGCGCTCAAGAGCGACGGAAGCGTTTGCCCGGTATCGATGCCATAGGCGCCGATATTGTCCGCAACGATGTTGATTCTTCGGATGCCGAGCGCCTTGGCTTTGTCCAGCTCGAGGAGGCATGCCTCGATGGACTTGCTGCGATACGGGCCGATCGCTTTCCAGATGGCGCAAAATGAACAGTGTTCGGGCTCACACCCCCCGGAGATCCGAATCACGAATTTCTTTTTCAGGCGGGTGCGGTAGTGCTGCACAAATTTTCTGAGATAACACAGGTGAAATCCGGAAAAGCTGAGCAGATCCTCGGTGATGTAATGGCGCAGGTTTCTGGGTAATCCTTCATTCGCATCCGGCACCTGGTCCAGCCGGGTTTTGAAATCCGGGAAAAATCGCTCTATGGCGCCGAGCTCTTTCGTGCTGAAGGTCCGGTAATCCTTGATTTCGGGTCGGCGCTTCTCAGAAATGTCCTTAACGCAGCCGCCGACAATAAGATTGGCTCGCCCCTGTTTGAGCTTCGAAATCACCTCGAAAGACCAGTCTTCCTCTTTCTTCACCGCCGCACAGCCAAGAAAAACGATCTCGTCCGCGTCCTCCGCGCGTGAAACGATTTCACAGCCGTTCGCGATAAAGTAATCCTTGATTCTTTTCAGATCCAGGGATCGTGACAGGCAGCCATTGGATTCCAGGAATATCTTCATACCGCCGTCTTCTCCTCACAAACAGGTTGCCCGGTAACCACCGCCAACGTAAGCTTGATCTCGAACAATAATAGGCAAGCAGGCCATCATCAAACGTGAAAACACACCTACCCGAAGAATTCCATGGAGCCTGGGCGATCACGGGGGTGGCAGGGTTTATCGGATCCCACCTGCTCCAGGCACTGCTATCGGCGAACCAGTCCGTGACAGGGCTGGACAACCTCACGACCGGAACGGCTGAGAATTTGCGGGATGTTCGCAAAAACGTCACGCCGGAGGCATGGGCAAATTTTCGTTTCATCGAAGGGGACATCAGAGACCCGCGAGCCTGCGGTCGACTCATGGAACACGCCGATATATTACTCCATCAGGCTGCAATCACCTCGGTTCAAAAATCGATCCTCGAGCCTGAGACAACTTACGAAATAAACCAAACAGGTTTTGAACAAGTTCTGACGGCTGCTAAATCCGCAGGGATTCGACGAGCCATTTACGCCTCCAGTGGTTCCGTCTACGGCGATTCGAAAACTCCCGCCCAAAAAGAGGAGCAGCCTGGCGCCCCGCTTTCACCCTATGCCTCGTCAAAACTGTCGAACGAACTCTATGCGTGTGAGTTTGAACAGACCTCTGGCATCAAGACAGTCGGCCTTCGGTATTTCAATATATTCGGACCAAGGCAGCGCGCGACGGCTCCATATGCTGCCGTCATTCCGTCCTGGATCTCGAAAATTGTCTGCGGCGAGGGAATTCAGATTTTTGGCGACGGGTCAGCAAGGCGCGATTTCTGTTACGTGGGTGATGCCGTCCAGATGAACCTGCTTGCGGCAACCGCCCCACTTCCGGAAAAGGCGGGACTCGTCTTCAATACGGCAAGCGGTTGCGCGATCTCAGTGGCCGAACTTTACCATCTGCTTCGTGATCATTTCCAAAGGCTTATGCCGCAAATCCCTGTATTGCCACCGGACTATCAACCCAATCGACCCGGCGATATTGAGCGCTCGCAAGGTGATCTCAACATGGCCCGATCCATTCTGGGCTATCATCCGGTCCATTCTGTATCTGAAGGACTTGCGGAGACGCTCAAATGGTTCTTGCGGACCACGAACACAGCCTCTCCAGGCAGGCTTGGCATATGACCTCAGGAAATTGTTTCACTGAAAACAGGGTCTTCTGTCCTTTGCCATGGCTTCACCTGGCCATGACCTCCCGCGAGTCGGAGTATCGAACCTGCTGCGCGTCGGAACGCGAACTTCTGTCGAATGGCCGTCGCCTGACTTTCCAGAACGCAACGCCCGAGGAAGTCCTGATCTCACCCGCTCTTGAGGAGATCCGAGAAAAGATGCGAAACGGGCTCCGGGTCGATGGGTGCTCGCTATGCGACGCCGAGGAACGCGCCGGTCTGGGCTCGATGCGCTCCATCTATTTGCAGCATTACCATCGGGAGGTCTCGGCCATCAAGGAGCAGCCATTACGGCCACTTGGAATAAGGAACGTCGAACTTCGACTTGGAAATCTCTGCAATCTAAAATGCGTTATGTGTTCCCAGGAGAACAGCTCGCGTTTCGAGAATAAGACAGCGACTTCACTGCCTGATCCGGATGTTCTGAAGAAATTGGAAGTCACCCTCCAAACCGTGGATCTCGTGATCTTTCGGGGCGGAGAGCCACTCATCAATCCGAACCACCCGCTAATTCTTCAAGAGCTGATTCGCGGGAAACGCGCTCAAGATGTGGCACTTGTGTACAACACGAACGGAACACACTTGCCTGAAGATCTCCGTCAGCTCTGGCAGAATTTCAAATCCGTGACCGTATGGGTATCCGTGGATGGAATCGGAGAAGTGAATGAGTTCATCCGCTTTCCATCGAGCTGGAAGCAGGTTCGCGCGAATCTCGCCACCCTGGACCTGTGGGCCGGAGAGATCCTTCCGCTCACTTGGGGGATCACACCCACCCTGCAGGCATACAACGCCCTGGAGATCCCGCGGATCGCCGCGCTACTTCAGGAATTTTCCCATCCGGTTCGATTTCCATTCCTGAATCTTCTTCACTTGCCGGAGGCACTCCACGTGGCAAACCTTCCTCTCCATATTCGAAGGATGGCTGCAGAGAATCTTCGCATTTGGCTCATGGAAAACGCCGAATCCATGTTCAATCATGCAACTACGATCACACGCAAAATGAACGGACTCAAGGCCACTGCCCGACAGACTCGCGAGAACATCAAGAGGGCGGAAAGCGTGATCGCCTATCTTGATGCAATCGAGGCCAGGGCAGATGGACTCAGCAAACTTCAAAACCTTACGCGCAGGATCGTTGAGGAAAGGCAGATAGGCCTGCCGCCATTTATCGAACGACTCGGAATCATGCATGCCAGTACGCCTTAAGGCTCCCGGGCCAACGAGACTTCGCAGGATATGGAACCTCGCATTCATCGCGTCGTGCCTTATATACGCTGCCTTTGCGCTTTTCACCTATGGATCTCACCCCATGTTTGGGGAGATCACTGTGCGCGGAACGATCAATCGTGATCCCAATCTTCTCAGACTCGACATTTTAAGAGAGGCCAGGAGGAAATACCTGCCTCATGAGCAACTCGGGCGCCTGCTGGATCCGGAGCAATGTCTGCAGTGCTTTTCCCCGTTTTCATACAAGAGGCTGCAGACCGTGGAGAACGGACTTTATCGAAACTCCCACTTCCAGCCAACGTTGTTCTATTTTCTGGATAACAACCGAATTCCGATTCTGTTTGCGAACAGAATCGGCGGCGCCCCTTACGCTCTCGTGAAATTGCTGAAGGAGACAATCGGCCTCAAATCCGCGCTGATCGCCTTTCATCTTGTCGTGGGCGTGTTGTTCATTTTCCTGTTCGGGAAAGGAACGCGGCTGCTCTTTGGGGCCTCTGTCTCGATAATTGCAATGGCGATCCTGGCGATCTCGCCCGTGCACATCCTGAACAACGGACCCTATATTTCGATCAAAGCCGTGCCGCTTGCCCTCTGGATTTACATTGTCGGCATTCACGCGCGAGGTCGCCTGAAATCATTTACGATGATCGCGTTGTCGTCCGCCTGGTTCTACCTGGTCAAGGCCACGGCGCTGTTCAGCTTTCTGGCGGCCATCGCTCTCACCTTTCGCAGAACGCTAGCGGCTAAATATCAAGTCGCGCTCGCATCCATAATCGGCCTTGCTCCCTTTGTACTCCTGTCCGAAAGGGCAGGCTTTATCCAGGAATATTACAATACCGCGGAGTACCTGAAAGGATCGAAGTACGCGTTCGCGGCCTTTTTGGACAGCATCCTCCTGGTGGCGCACCCGGTGACTTTCCTGGAGTACTTCCTTGCGATCGATAGCTGGCACTTTCCGTTTACCACCGGCAGTCCCACCTTCCAGGACTATGAGAAGTTCCAGCCTTTGGATCGGCTGGCCAATCTCGGAGGCATGTCAGGTTTTCTGCTATTGTTCTTCCTGCTGCCAATACTGTCCAAGGCCCGGTTCCGGTGGAAGTCGTTTGCGAGGATTTATCTCACGCTCGCTTTTTTCCTCCTATTTCTGTTTTTGTCCGGACATAAATATTTCGCTTATTCAGACTACTTCACGGCAGCTCTGTCCCTCGTGGTGTTAATCAACGCGCTCACGATTCGACAGCTATTACGCTGGAACAAAACGCCTCGGGAATGGGCTACTTCGCGGGTTCTGATTACTTTTTACGCTCTTGCCATGGTCTTTCAACTCAATCAATTTGTTCACGTCTACCGCAAGTTCGGGCCGGAACCGACCTTCAGTTACAACTTTTACAGGGAAATTTCCGCCGACCTGCTCGAGCGGAACATTCTGAACCCTTACATGTTTTACGTCTCGGAATTCGGCAACCTGGAAAACCACTCAGAAAGGGTTCTGCCGACATATATAACTGAGCCTCTCATGGAGAATTTCGGAGTTCTCTTTGAGGTCGCCAAGGAGGGATTCACATTGCTCCAACTCAAGCCGAACTGGGTTGAGGCCCCCTGGGGCTTTGCGCTGACCAAAGAGGATGTATTGCGAGCTGCCGACTTGAACGAGGTCACGATAGAACATATTCGCGATTACAGTTATCGAGGGGAACCGAAGTATTGGCTGTTTCACTTCACCCACAGGAATCCAGGCA
>MEPR01000028.1:3206-7720 GCA_001769835.1 Bdellovibrionales bacterium GWB1_55_8 | reverse complement strand
ATCGCGGTTCTCGCCACCTTCCACTTCATTCGCCGCGGGCATTTCGCCGAAACCATTAGCCTTGCACGCATCCTCCTGAACGACGAGCACGATCTGATTCGCAAGGCGGTGGGATGGATGCTTCGGGAAATCGGCAAACGCGAACTCAAAATCGAGGAAGCATTCTTGAACAGGTACGCTCACCAGATGCCGCGGACCATGCTTCGTTACGCAATTGAGAGGTTTTCGGCACAAAAACGGGCGAAATACCTGCTTCAAACCAGCAAAAACAGCTAAATTAACAATTGACCCCGGCAGGGACTGCTACGAAAACCGTTGTTGCCGCGCCAAGTTAGTTCAATCATTCCACACCCACGCACACTTGACCAAAATCCTCTCAGTTTTTTCAAGCTAACTCCGAAAAGAATTACAGACGGACCTTGGGTAAATGGAGACCTGAACATTGTTAAGGTTGACCCATTGACTCTGAAAAAGGACCGGCAGAAAATAAAGAGAGAGAGCTCACTCTCGGATCCTAGGGGGGACCGGAGAGAAGACTAGAGAATAGTAACCACCCCCCGTTTGAGAGGACGGACGTATGAAGAAGATAATTATAATAGCTTTGACGACGCTAATGACCTCAACTGCATTTGCCGCCGACATTTCAACGGCTACCCTGCAGCTGAGCGGTAACGTGCCCACGGTCTTCAGCGTGACGGCACGTGGCTATCCCGGTGAAATTGACCTGGCACCCGGAACGACCGTCGTCAATCGTCTAATGGGCATTCTCCACTTCAGATACAACGTTGAAATTGCGTCGCTGACTTTCCTGTCCAGCACGGCCAGCGGAACGATTGAAAACGCAGCCGGTACCGCATTCGCGTGGGCAACAGGCGGCGGTTTAAAATCCGCAGCCCCGGCCTGCACCGTGCTTGACGGCGGATTAGGCAAATTGGACGGCGCCGTCCTCGACATGAACCCTGCAGTCAGCGTGCTCGCTGCAGCCGCCCCGGACATGCTCGAAGCCGACTGCCCTCTGACCAGCTCCTGGACCACGAGCGCAGGCCTCCAGGCATCCGGCCTCTACTCGATGACGGTCACCGCCGTGATGACGTCGATCTAAGAAAACTAGCAGAAATATCATTCAAGAGAGGGGGGCCTTTGAGCCCCCCTTTTTTTGTGAGGAGTCAAAAAGATGACTCCATTGCACCGCTCCTTTTGCGAGTGATATCCTTCTCACATCACTTACGTAAACAGAGGCTGTGCATAAATGAAAACGATTCAAACTTGGATATTTTCTTTCGCTTCCCTGGGTCTTATTTCCATGGCGCCATCGGCGAGCTTCGCTTCTTTTGAATTTTCGCCCATCATTACGACTCTTGCACCCTCAGGACCGAACGCCAGCGCTTCTTTTTCCGTGCAGAACGCTGACGAAACGAAACTTCCCGTGCAAATCTCGATCGTTCACCGGAATCCTGACATCGACGGCAAAGAAGACCTGAAAGACACTCCCGATATCGAGGAGCTCTTTCAAATTTTCCCGGCCCAGATCGTCCTTGCACCCAAAGAAAGACGCACGGTGCGAATCAACTGGATCGGTGATCCGAACGTGAAACAGGAACTTGCCTTCCGAGTCATCGCGGAAGAGCTTCCCATCAATCTTGAAGACCCGAATAAAACGTATACCAAGCCAGTCGCGAAAATCAGGATCGCCACAAAATATGTCGGCTCGCTCTATATCTCACCCAAAGGAGCGACCTCTGATCTGGTGGCATCCGGATTTCCTTCAGAGGATAAAAAGAAGCTTATTCTCGAAATACAGAATAAAGGAACTCGCCACCAGCCATTGGCCCGAACGAAGGTGAAACTTAAGCCTCTCGACAAGAATACGGAATTCGAAATACCGGCAAAAATATCGGCTGTTTTGAACCGAGAAAACGTATTAGCCGGAAAGACCCGGCGAATCAGCTTGCCTTGGCCCGATAATGTTCCAATGGGCCCTGCACAGGTGATCCTTGAGCTTCCCAAGGAATAACAAACCAGCACTCTCATCTTTGTCTTCTGGGTCTTTTGGATTTCGAATTTTCCTCACCGCACCAGTAGTGGCGTTGTCGATCCTGATAAATTCGGCCATAGCGGCCAATCCTGCGCCCAAGTCGGAGCCAAAATCTCTGAACTCGATGACTGACGAGGAAATTTTCGAGAAAGCTTTCAAGAAGAAATCCGAGTCCGTCAGCGCAGAAATCATGATGCCTGTGTTTTATGAGAACCAGGAACGCCCGCTGGGATTCGTCAAAACGCGCGTCTCTACCAATGCGGCAGACCTGAACGTCGAGTCGGCACCAGTCCTGAGCTATCTGGAGCGCTTCAGCAATCCAGACGCGTTCCGACGACTGATGATCAAGGGATCTGAACTCGTTACCTTAAGTGCCGAAGCAACGGAGTGGGTCACCCTCTCCTTCTTCGAAGGCCGCGGTTACAAAATCGACTATAACGACAAAAAACTAGAATTGAGGATCCGCATTCCCGCGGAAATGAGGAAGACGCAGTACATCTCGCTGGGCGGAAACTACGAGGACTACAATACGCAGGAGGTTTCAATGAAGCCGGCCTTTCTGAGCGGCTACATCAACCTTCACGGCAACCAGGACTTTCAATTCGGCGATTCCACCTGGGGAAGCGGACGGCTGCCTCTTCGCGCACAGATGGATAGCGGCTTGAGAACCGGCCCGATCTTACTGGAATCAGCTGCCAGCTATACCGAAACCGACCCCGGATACCCCTCATGGACACGAGGTGACATTCGCCTGGTCCATGACAGCGTTGGCCCGGCACTCCGTGAAACGGTCGGCGACCTCAGCATCCCTTATACAGGATTTCAGTCGCCGGTTCAGATGGGAGGCGTTTCCGTAGTCAGCCATTTTGGTCTTCAGCCCACTCGTCTGACAGTTCCCACGGGAAATTATGAACTGTTTTTAAAACGATCCTCGAAAGTAATCATCTACAACAACGAAAGACTCGTTACGGAACTGGATCTCCCAGCAGGACGGCATAACTTGCGCGATCTGGCCTTCTCAGGAGGCATGAACGATACGCGCCTGGAAATCACGGATGACCTGGGCCAGACCGAAACCGTGAACATGTCGTATTTCTACTCGAGCGAACTCATGGGTGAGGGTTTGCATCAGGTCGCATATGCCATCGGCGCTCCATCCATTCAATCGGGAGCACGACGTCTTTATCGAACAGATCTTGTTACTGGCTCAGGCTATCATCGGTACGGTTTTTCAAAAAATCTCACTTTGGGTGCCAATCTACAAATAGATCCTTCACGTTATCTCGCCGGTCTCGCGGCGACGCTCTCGACCACCCTCGGTATTTTCAAATTCGATTCAGCGATGAGCTCCAACGAACACGACCCGAACGGCTACGCTTTTCGCGGCAAATACTATTACCTCGATACAGCCGGCCCCAACAAATCCCAGAGGACCTTTGGCCTCGGCCTGGATGCGAAATCGCCGTACTTTTCAGCCATGGCGAATTTGTACGAACCAAACCCAACAGCATTCGACGTAAGCGCCACCTACGGCCAGGCGATTTCAGAAAAAGACAGTCTCAGCGGCACCGTCGCCTATCAGTTCAACAGGTCCATAAGACCGGAACTGAGCAATTCATTCAGGGTGGGACTGAACACCAGCCGAAGATGGACTTCGGCCATCAATACATCGATCATGTACGATCAAATCGTGAGCGCGACCGGGCAAAACCAGTCGTCTTTTCTGCTGCTCTTCATCTGGAACCTGTCCAAAGAACGCCAGATGATCAATGCCACGTATGGCTTCAAGGACGATTCACTCAGGACCAACTGGGGGTACCACTCAGCGCATAACGGAGCAGGCAGCCATAGCGCACGGATCGGAATCAAAAGATCCGAAATCGAGCGAGGATTCGAAGGCCAAGGTCAATATACCGGAAATCGTGGGATCGTGACCCTGCTGAATTCCACGATCAAGCGCGTCGATAACCCGAATTCGTCAACCCTGACCGCGTTGCAACTCGGCACTTCGTTGGTCTATGCCGGCGGGCAATTCGCTCTGGGTCGCCCCGTCACCGATAGCTTTGCTCTGGTCTCGGCCAATAAGAACCTGAGCAATCAGACCATTGAAATCAATCCAAGAAAGGACCAAACCTATACGGCAGCCGCCGATTGGCTAGGGCCTGCCGTTGTTCCCGATCTGAGCTCTTACAACTTCAATCCGCTTATCATTGGAACTCAGAACCTCAAGTTCGGCACCGCGCCCCTACAAGATAGGTTCAACCTTTTGCCGACCTACCGAAGCGGCTATGCGATCCATCTTGGGAGCGATCCAACAACGAGTCTTTCGGTCTCTCTTTTCAGGGCCGATGGCAGTCCCTTTCAACTCCAGCCCGGAAAGATTCGTTCTCTCGAGGCTTCCGATTTCGCAGAAATAACTTTCTTCACGGGTAGAACCGGCAAGACTCGCATCGATGGCCTTAAAGCGGGCAAATACGAA
>MEPR01000028.1:0-3135 GCA_001769835.1 Bdellovibrionales bacterium GWB1_55_8 | reverse complement strand
CATCCTGCCAAGCAGCGCATGGGCTGCTTGCGGACTTTCTCTTCGCGCAAACGGCGTTACCTTTGACTGGACCATGAACTTCACGTACATCGCGGTCCAGTTCGCACTCGACAAGGCGAACGAAGAGGCGTGCGACTACGCGCTCGGCTTTGATAAGGGTGGAGCGGCGGATTACGGTTCAAGAAACGCCAACGGACTCAAGTACCAGCTGTACAAAGACAGTGGCCAGACCAAAATTTTGAAAGAGGTACCGGATATAGCGAGTGCCGATAACACCATTCAGGGAACGTTTGCGGCTGGCACGAACCTTACCACAACGCTTACGTACTATGTCGCCATTCCTTATGGAAATGCCACAAGTCCTACAATTACGGCGGCCGGCGCATATACCGATAACTTTACGATCAGCGTTTATGAAAAAAGTGGCCTTCCGACCGGCGGAGACGTGCCGGCGGATACCGAGACCGTTCTCCTCACAGTGGACGTAGCGTCTTTTATCAATGTGTCACTTGTGAATACCGACTCAGCTTTTGAAGAATCATTCATCACGAAAAGTATTGATTTCGGCAGCCTCGTTCAGGGAAAATCAACGACGTTTGATATCAATGTCCGGGCGAATTCGAACTACACCGTAACCTGTACCTCGACTAACGCCGGAAAAATGATGAACGGCGCGTCTCAGGTTCCATACACCTTTTACCTTGATGGCGCCGCCCAGTGGAGCACTACCGGGGACAGCACGACAAGCCTGAGTGGAAGAGCCCATCCAGTAAGAGTACTCATCGGGCCTTTAGGCAGCAATCGTGCGGGAACGCATTCGGACACGATTACCATCGAAGCTGTCACACCCTAAGCTCCGCCATCATATCGCATGCCCCAACCTGAGATAGACAGCACTTCCCTCCTTCGAAAACCCGAAGTCGGCAGAACCCAAGAAATCGTCTGTAAAATAGCTTCCAAATAGCGTCACGCCCCACGCCCAGCGCACCGGGTTCTGGAAAAGGCGCGGCAGCGCGTCCGCAATCTGACCCGTATCGAGAAACACTCCCGCCCCCCCTTTCAAGGGATAACCAAACGCATTCCAGCGAATCGGCAGCGACCGCACTTCCGAGCGCAAGCTCACGGCCACATTCGAAACAAACCGTCCAACCGGATAGCCGCGCAAAGTTCCCCAGCTCCCGAGGCGTGGCTTTTCGGTGAACGGACTCGATGACGAACCCACGGAAAACCTGGCCTGCGTGGCAAACCAGAGCCAGCGATTCGGGATCAGCGAATCATAACGTCGATAATCACCGTCCGCGCGGACCCAGCTCTCAAAATTCCCTAAAATGCCGGGCGAAGCTGAAACGGAAACCGAGGCGTACCTACCCTCAGACGGAATGAATTCAAAATCACGCTCCTCAAGAACCGCTCCGGCGATCAGTTCCGTGTAGTAGCCACTGCGCGGTTCGCTGCCGAACTCGGATGCATAAAGCGTCTCAGAACTATTCGACTGCGATGACTGATAAGAAACCCCAAGCCCGGCGCGCAGATCCCAACCCGAGGGCGTGCGCTTTCTCAAGGACCCGACAAAACCAAATTCGCGGTGGTTGTAAAAGTAGGCGTCGGCGTCCGAAAGCGCCCGGTCAAACGAAGTGGAATCCCCCAGTCCGTAATAGGGCTGAAAGCTGTTCGCCGCTCCGTACACTTCTGAAAGAAGCCGAAGATCTCCCGCGACTCCGGTCTTCTCAAACGCCCCATACACAACGCGCGCACCACGAGTCGCGTACTGAGCTTCCGCCGAGGTCAGCGTCTCAAACGGGCGAACCCCTCCCGAACCGTAATCAAACAGCTGCCCCATGAGCCCAAGCGACAGGCCTCGATCGGTGCTGTAATTGAAAATAGGAAGCATGCCAAGGTGCTTGCCAACGCGTGCGCGTTCCGCCGCCAGGCTGATCGCCGAGGTTCCAGAAATAGCGGATAGCGCGATCAGTGCAAGGGCGTAAAATCGCATTTCCGCCGCATCTTAACCGATTGCACGTCCGAGATGAAACTGGCATCTTCGTGGCGCCATGGATCTCCAAACCATCCGCCTCGCGAGAGAACGCCTCGCACCTTACCTCTCCCCTTCGCCCCTCATTCCCATAACCGCACTGGGGAATAACCTTCAGCAATCGCTCCATCTCAAACTCGAAACCCAGCAGCCTACCGGATCATTCAAGGTCCGGCCCGCATTGAATGGGATGCTCGCGAATCTCGGCGAAGCAAGGGCGCGCGGGGTCCTGGCTTCGTCCTCCGGAAATTTCGCGCAGGCTGTCGCACATTCCGCGAACCTCCTCGGATGCCATGCGCGAATCGTGATGACCTCGAACACAGCACCCCTGAAAATCGAGCGAACTCGAGCACTCGGAGCCGAAGTCACTCTCTGCGAACCGACCTTTAAAGATCGCTGGGATACCACCTACCGGCTGCAGAAGGAAACCGGGCGCGTCCTCCTGCATCCTTATGATTCGCCAGAGACGATTGCAGGCAACGGAACCATCGGACTGGAACTCGATGAGCAACTCCCGCCCGGAAAACTGAGGGTCTACGTCCCGGTAAGCGGCGGCGGGCTTCTCGCAGGGATCGCTGCCGCCATCAAGAACCTGAGACCGGACGCAATTGTTTTAGGCGTTCAGCCATCAGTGAACGCCTCGATGAAGAGATCACTGGATTCTGGAACTCCCGTACGGGTACCCGCTTTCCAGTCCATTGCGGACGCCCTCGTTGCCCTCGAACCCGGCGCAACGGCATTTTCAATCGTGAAAAGATATGTGGACGACATCCTCCTGGTCAGTGAAGATGAAATCCGCGAAGCCACGAAACACCTGCTTTTTGAGCAGAAATTACTGGTAGAACCTGCGGGCGCAGTGCCCTTCGCTGCCGGGCTCAAAGCCGCGCGCAGCCGGCCGGAGGCTGCGATCTGTATTTTGAGTGGCGCCAATATCTCCGCGGAAGTCCTTTCTGCAACGATTACCCGATAAAAATAACGTGAGAATTCGGCCCTCACCGGGGTAAAGTATTGAAAAAGGAACTCACGTGCGTATCACCATTCCAAAAGATGCAGTTTGTGGAAAGACGCCCATTCCAGCCGCTGATTACTGGGTGAGCTTGAAC
>MEPR01000027.1 GCA_001769835.1 Bdellovibrionales bacterium GWB1_55_8 | reverse complement strand
CGAGATTCACGTTGGTCGGCGCGACCACCCGTACCGGACTCCTCTCGAGCCCCTTGCGAGATCGTTTTGGTGTCCAACTCAGACTCGATTTCTATCCGGTCGAGGATCTTGAGCGAATTCTTCAGCGGTCGGCAGGATTGTTGAATATCCAGATTGATCCTACTGGTGCAAACGAGATCGCCCGCCGGTCGCGAGGAACTCCTAGAATTGCCAATCGACTCCTCAAGCGTGTGCGGGATTTCGCGCAGGTTCGGGGTGCGGCCGCGGGCCGGGTGGATCGTAAAACCGCCCAGGACGCGCTTGCCCTGTTTGAGGTCGATGGGCGAGGCCTGGACCAAATGGACCGAAAGCTTCTTTTGACCATCATCGAGAAATTCGATGGCGGCCCGGTTGGAATCGAGACCTTGTCATCTGCCATTGGCGAAGAGCGGGACACCCTCGAAGACGTTTATGAGCCTTATCTTATTCAAGAGGGTTTCCTTCAACGCACTCCCCGCGGAAGAACTGCGACACGCCAGGCCTATGAACATTTAGAGCGGCACTGGAGAGAAAAGGCTGCAGCCCAGACAGCGCTCTTTTAAAACCGCGACTGTGTTGTAAATGCGACAGTGTTGCCAACTTTAGTTGTGGCTGAAAAAGCACAGTTGGCGAGATTGGTACACATGAAGGGTCAATTCAAAAATATTGACTCATTGCACTAGTCTTGTTACCTGTCGAAACCATTAAGTAATATGGTTTTTGCAATTGGGTTTGCCTGGTCCTGCCGAAAGCTGACGCCGCGGGCATAGGCCTTGCTCTATAAGCGCTAGAACCAACCTAAATTTTGGTCAATATGGACGCGAAAGGCGTGAAATGGAATTTCAGCAAACCCTGAGACAAAGCGTATCCCTGATCGGGATTGGGCTGCACTCAGGTGCCGAAGTGAGCGTAACGATCCGACCGGCGAGACCCAACCAGGGAATCTGCTTTGTCCGGGTCGACATGGAAGGCGCTCCTCATGTCTCCGCACATTACAAGAATGTCACTCACACCCAGCTTGCGACCACGTTAGGACGCGGAAGAATCACGGTGGCCACGGTCGAGCACCTTTTGGCCGCTCTGCATGGACTCCGGATTGATAACGCGACAATCGAGGTCAATGGTTCGGAGCTTCCGATTCTCGATGGCAGCGCGGCCCCTTATGTCGAAGCGATCCAAATCGTCGGGATCGAAACTCAGCGCCAGATCCGTCCTTATCTTGCCCTCAGAAAACGGATTGAAATTCGTTCTGGTGACAAATGGGCTGTTGCCGAACCGTCGTCAGGTTTCGAAGTCCATGGCTCCATTGAGTGGAACCATCCGGCAATCGGCAAACAGGAGTTCTGTTATCGCGAGGACGAGACGCAATTCGCTGAGATCGCGGATGCCCGCACTTTCGGTTTTCTACGCGACGTCGAAATGATGAGACAGATGGGCCTTGCTCGCGGTGGCTCGCTTGAGAATGCGATCGTGCTCGATGATTCAGGCGTCCTGAATCCTGAGGGATTGAGGTACTCGGACGAGTTTGCTCGGCACAAGGTGCTCGACGCACTCGGTGATTTCAAGCTGGCTGGTATCGAAATTCAGGCTTTTTTCCGACTTCATAAAGCGGGACATGACTTACATGGGCAGCTGTTGAGCGCCATTTTCAAGGATCCGGATAATTACGAGATCATCGAAGGCATTGAAGAAGACCGACGTCCTTCACGTGTTCGTACGGCGCTCGCTAGTGGCTTTGTCGCTGGTATTCGCTAAGCTGAAGTACGCGGGTTTGCTTGACTTAAGGTCATCGGTTAGTTAGGTTGCTTGACGTCGGGGCGTGGCGCAGCCTGGCTAGCGCACTTGCATGGGGTGCAAGGGGTCGTGGGTTCGAATCCCGCCGCCCCGACCATTACTTAATCAAATATCTTTCTACTCTTCCAAACTAACTGGCGTGACCGGTTTTCCCGAATCGGACCAGACCGCGCTGGAATTGCCAGGCGCGAAAGAAACGGATCTTCCGTTCAGCTTGTAGTGGATCGTCCCGAAACGGAGTCCATCTGCCTGCAGGTCCAGAACATATGCTTTTGGACAGTCCCCAGCCACAGTAACAATATACATATCCCCTTCGGTTTTACGGATGAATGGCGTCGCTTGGCAGCCCAGTTGTGTTTGAATTTGAATGAGGACCAGCGATGCTTTCTGCGCGTCATCATAATTCATGAATCGGCCTCCACCTAAGAGGTCGCTTCTGATCTTCGTCTCGACAAGCGTCCTGACGAGTGCCGTTGGCTGCGGAACCTTCTTTCTCTCTTTTATGGGACGTGCAGGAGAATACTTTAACAAGGGATCCTCCGTCACCACGCCGAAACTCGTGAGAGCGCCAGCAAAAGGCGTCGATATAGGTTCTTGAATGTGATGCCCCGTAGCGCGGAGATTCACTTTCAATTCCTTCGGTCGCCTACTTTGGATGCCTCTTACGGGGGGCTTTAGATTGACTTCGTCGTAGTACTTCACGTTCGGGGTGTACCGTTTTCCGGCTGGCACGGCTCCAAGAAGCACAGCTGTTTCGATGCCATGAACTGTTGCATCGACGCGGGCTTTTTTGGAGGCTTGTCCAAGTTCCTTCGCGGCAGCGAGGTCTCCGCGAGCTTCTGCGGCATTCGCTTGCTGCGCCAAGCGCCTCGAATTATCGAGATCGAGTACGGTCTCTTTGCCCGCTGATGCTGAGCCAAACAACGCGAGAGCTGAGATCGCTTTGCTCATGCTATCGATATCGAAAGGCATGACAATGCTGGTTGGGGCGGCGAATCGCTCCACAAGACCTAGTCCAGTGCCGACCGGCGCGCCGATGATACCAGCAATCAGCGCATCCTTAACCGCATCAGGCCCCATCTTGTGAGTTTCTTGAGCCAAACGGCAGAAGAAACCGGCGCTTCCCTCGTTGATCGAAGCGTAGCCCACAATTTTTGCGATTGATTTGACCCCGGAGGACGCGACCCCCGCGGAAAATCCGAACGCAGTCGAGTTGGCAAGAACCCGAGTCGTGAGTTCCTTAGAAGCATAGTTGCTGCCATATCGGCTTACGACCACATTCATTCGGTCAGCAATGAGCATGGGGCCGGAAGCGAGCCCGAGAGTGAGATAAGCCATGATCGTGGCTTCAGTTGTGACTGCAGCACCCAAGGTGAATTTGGCTAAACTTTCTCCAATTGCAGCATTTTCCGCGTTCTGTAGGGCGCGGGCGCTTCCATAGGAGTAGGCGCTAGAAAGCGCGCCCAAAGCGCCTTTTTTCAATAACGTTTTCGCACCACTGTTCAGCTTGGATGTTTCGATTGACGCGAAGAGATCGGCTTGCGCTTTATCCAGGCGCTTCATGTCTTCCGTGACGCCGCGAACGCCACCGAAAATGGCTTCCCTGTTTTTGACATAGCGGGCTACTTCATCATTGAATCTTCTGAATTCCGCGGGAAGCTTCGAACTCTTCGGCATATCCGCAATGGTCTTTTCCGCTTTTCTGGCATTCATTTCCGCGATCGCAGCAACGACAGCTGGGGGACTTATTTTCGTCAGGTGACCTGCCAGTACTTCCCTGAGCTTGCGATCGTAATCTTTCATGTTTTTGAATTTCTCCAGGCCGGCAAGATCTATTTCCAGCTTCCTGAGTTCTGCCCGATCCCTTTCAGAAAGATCCTGGCCGCAAAAACTGACAGCCGTTGAGGAGCCCTGCGCGCCGGGACAGGTCGGACAAGATCCGCCGTCAGCGTATGCTGTGGCCGCGAATGAAAACATGATTGTCATCAACAGTGCGAAAGTGGACGCGAGTTCACGAATCATGGACGGATTCTCCTGATTTTAAATATCGGTATTATTCCGTCAGAACTTTAAACTGTATGTGTCGCCCGTGCTTTAAATAACTCGCGGTCGGCGTACTACTGAGCTGCTCTCCGCAGTTTCACCTGTACTCGGGTGAAATAAAACGCCGCGAACGCTTCATAGCCCGAGTGCCCAGCGATGACCAGCCAGGCCTCGCCTTTCGCATCGGTTCTGAAGCGAAGAGGTTTGGATTCAAAGCCCCTCCTGACTTGGAACGGGATCCGGCCGGCAGGGCAGCGTTTCATGCCGGGCATTGGCATGCCCACCGTGCAGACGACATTCGATCCAATTCCAGGAGCATTGTACAACTGCTGGAGGATTTCTCGCGGCCACTTTGCGTAGCCTTGGGCCACGACGTATTTGTTTGGATCCACGTTCGTCATTACGGCTGCTAAATTGATGGTCTGCCCCCCGCCTGCGCCGATGCCACCGCCTCCTGCGTTCCCGCCAATATCCACTTTGAACGTCGCGATGTATTCAGTATTCGGTTCAAGGCCGTGTGAGCGGTCCAGTAACTTGCCCAGGCCGTAATCAAGATCGTCCGAGCGGTTGGTTCCTTGCACCAAAAATCCGTAACCGGGCAGGCGGTCGGGGAGCGGAAAAATCCCGGAATTCAGCAACCAATGCGAATGATCCTCAGGATATTCGCCAGCTCCTCTTTCCAGCGGAGCCACGGGTCCTAGCGAGATTCCCTGCATTTTCCTGCGCGTATACTCGTCAAGAATAGAGGTTGGCAGATCTCTGAAAAGAGCGACAAATTCGTGATCGTGTCCTCGGGAGAAATCGAAATCGAGAACAACTGGCCCGGGCGCTGCGGAACTTGAGGTGGCCAATGCTTGAATCGATAGCAGCGAGAGCGCGAAAAATCTG
>MEPR01000026.1:20838-23606 GCA_001769835.1 Bdellovibrionales bacterium GWB1_55_8 | reverse complement strand
AAAAATCGAGTCGGGCCGGATCAAGCTCGATCGCCGCCCTCATGATGCCGATGAGCTGATTTCGGATCTGATGAAGATGCTCGAATCACAAGCCAAAGAGCAAGACATTGAACTCTACAAGGACGTTCATCCGGGGGAAAGTATCGCCAATTGCGACAAGGACCGGGTTCTTCAGGTGCTGCTCAATCTGGCCGGAAATTCAATCAAGTTCACGGGCAAAGGGGGCCGAATTCGCATCGAGGCTCAGGCAACGGGCGAAGGAATCCGGTTCGGCGTGATTGACAATGGCCCGGGCATTCCCGAAGAGGAGCTCCCTCGTATTTTTGACCGCTACTGGCAGGCTCGGCGCACAGGGAGAGGCAGCGCCGGGCTGGGCCTTTCAATCGCAAGAGGGATCGTGGAAGCTCACGGTGGCAGGATCTGGGCGGAAAGCGCATTGCATATGGGCTCCCGCTTCTTCTTTACCATTCCAGAGGCGCGCAAGAACGTCGTATCCGAGGCCGCGTAATCAGGAAACACCGCGGATGCGGCGCAGACTCACGCCCATGGCTGAGGCGATGCCCATCAGCAGACTCATATCGCTTTTGATCAAAGAACGCTTTTTTCCCCGGACATTGTCCACCAGCAGGATTCCCAGAGCACGGTCGTCACAAACGATCGGACAGCAGATGAACGACTTGATTCCGAGCTTTCGCGCGATTGCCAGTGTGCGATCCGAAAGAGGCCCTTCGGCTTTATCCAGATCGTTCACGAGCAAGGGCTCTTGTGTCTGGTAGGAAACAACAAACGTCCATTTCGTGTCCGGCTGATTCAAGGGAAACGAGAGCTCCTTCAGAAGGCCGAAATGCTCCATCGAGTACCCGTACCCCGCCTTGATCTCCAGCTTTGACTTGTCGCGCGTTGCGAGCAGGATCAGCCCACGGTCGTAATCGAGTCGTTTCTGGAGCGTGTGAATCACATTATTGAGGATCTCGGTCGGGTCGCTCAAGGTGCTGAGGACCTCTCCGATTTCACTGACCAGGACGGCGTGATTGTACGTGACGGAGGAACGAGCCAGAAGGTCGTCAATGAGAACCCGGGAGTGATCGATCGCACCGTTGAAGCTCTGCTCTTTCTTGTTTTCGATCACCATTGCGATCAGAAACAGCACGGACATCGAGGCGAAAACGATAACGCTAGAAACTGAGAAGTAGTTGAAAAGCAAAAAGCCGTTCAGCAGCAGGACCAGGGTAAAGGCGAAATTCCTCAGCTTGACCCACCGGTCCAGGGGCGGGGTGTCCCAGGTAACGATGTACTTGCAGCAGCTGTCGCCCTCAAAGAGGCATTGAGGGTGCGCGATCGGATGCAGCTTGTAGCTGAAGGACGTGACGATCGCCTCCAGGTAGCCCATACGATTCTCGCATTGAAATTTCTTTTCGGCGACTCCGGGATACGGCGTGACGGTGACCTCGACGGAATTGTCGTCCAAGTAGCGCGTCTCGAATTTCGAGGAGCGGGTGTAGTTTTGCACGGCGGCGCCGAGCACCCGCCAGACGTTATTCGAATTGATCATTGCGAGGATATGGCGCCGGGTGAATCCCATGGCCTGAGGGGACGCGATGAAGCGCCCGGCCTCACGGGCGATGTTTTCGTTCTGAGTGGCCCTGACGACCTCGCGGTGGAACAGGTCGACATCCTGTTGTGTGAACCAGTGGCCCGTATCCTCCACATCGTAGATTTTCATTTGCGCGGCATGGAGGAGTTCAGCCACGTCGACTTCAGGATATCTGAGGCGAATCAGTTTGATGTAATTCTCAATGATGCGGCTGTTGTAAAGAGGCGCATCATCGGAACAGTCCGAACGCATAGTCAAACGACGATAGCAGAAGAGAGCCCGAAATGTTGAATAAACATCGGGCCCGATTGCAACAGAAGTCATTTAGGATTGAGTGGTCGGTCCCGGGTCCTGCCCGAGAAAGCGGACCTCGGGCTCCAGCTCGATTCCGAGCTCTTCGCGCGCCCGGCCTCTGGCCAGCTCGATCAGAGCATGAACTTCCGCGGCCTTGGCATTGCCCAGGTTCACGATAAAATTTGCGTGTTTTACCGAGAATTGCGCATCGCCGATGCGGTGACCTTTGAGTCCGAGTCGCGCGATGACCTCCCAGGCGCGTTCGTTCGCTGGATTCTTGAAAACGCTGCCGCAGGAGGGAAAATTGAGCGGCTGGGTCTCTTTGCGTCGCGCGAGGGTTCTTTCAATGGTCGAGCGAACCTGCTCGGGGGGAACGAACTGAAGATTCCACTCAGCAGCCCAGATCACGGCGCTAGGAGGCAAGAAGGTGTTTCGCCGATATTCAAACCGCAGCACCGGGTCTTCGTGGATCAGGAAGTCGTCTTGAGAAGGATCATCCAGATCGAAGCTCTCGACCCGAAGAATGCGATCTTTCACCTCTCCAAGCTGGGTTCCGGCATTCATTGCGACCGCTCCGGCGACCGTGCCCGGGATTCCGCAAAGGAATTCCAACCCGCCCCAGCCCGTTTGCATTGCCGCTCTGAGAAGCGAAGAAATCGCGGCGCTCCCGCCCGTTCTTACGCGGACAGGCCGTATGGTCGGGTCCAGGCAGAATAACGGTGGCCTTTCCTCGCTGACAGCGCGCAGCTCAGGATTCATCCGGTTTGTGCGAATGACGAGTCCCGGAAAGCCGGAGTCGGCCACGAGCAGATTCGATCCCGCACCGATGATCTGATACGGCATGCCGGTGCTTCTTATCCCGTTTTTGAGCCAATGCAGG
>MEPR01000026.1:17586-20825 GCA_001769835.1 Bdellovibrionales bacterium GWB1_55_8 | reverse complement strand
TTCTTATTCCGTTTTTG
The DNA here is from genome assembly GCA_001769835.1 of Bdellovibrionales bacterium GWB1_55_8. Classification (GTDB taxonomy): domain Bacteria; phylum Bdellovibrionota; class UBA1018; order UBA1018; family UBA1018; genus GWB1-55-8. The sequence goes on along the minus strand of MEPR01000026.1, from coordinate 20,808 downwards.
AGCCAGTGCAGGTCTTCGAGAGATTTTGGTACAGCCAGAACGGTCGCTGGTCCGCCAATTCGGTAATAAGTGTGGTGAGCCAGGGGTTCGTCAAAAATGATTTCCCCCTTGAAGGCGGAAGCGTGCTTATTGAACCAGGCTTTGCTCATTCCTGGAGGTCCTGCGCACGTGACTGCATGATGGCCGCCAGCTCTGCGGCAAGACGCGTGACAGATCCGGCGCCCAGGCACAGTACGAGGTCGCCGTCGTGGAACTCTGCGAGGACTTCTTTTCGAGCGGCCTCAAGCGATCCAACGTAACGGGTGTCTTTGGGGCCTGCTTGAGGTCCCGTTTGGGAAATTGCCTGGGCCAGGCTCGCGGCGTCGACACCCGGGATGGGGTCTTCTCCCGCTGAATAAATATCCGTGATCAGCACCCGATCGCTGCCTTTGAACGCACGAGTGAAGTCCTGAAAGCAGTTTCGGGTCCTGGAATACCGGTGCGGCTGGAATACGGTAATGATCCGACCTGGCCAGAATGCGCGGGCAGACGTGATCGTCGCTGACACTTCCACGGGATGATGGCCGTAATCGTCGACCACCAGCTGGGTGCCGGTTTTGTTTTTCCACCGGACATCGAACCTTCGTCGGACGCCGTCATAGCGGGCAAGTCCCGCCGCGATCGTTTCGAACGGGAGGTCGAGGCGCATGGCGATCGCGATCGCGCCCAGTGCGTTCTGTACATTGTGGCGCCCCGGCACCGAGACCCGGGCATGGCCGAGCAACTGGTGCGGGAGTCCCGGGCCCTGTCTTCCGAGGACCTGAAAGGCCGTCCCCATCCCGTCTACCTTCAGGCTGGCTGCCAGAAAGTCCGCCGAGCCATCGTGTTCGGCGGAATCGAAAATCCCGTAAGTCACGATAGGTTTCGTAAAACGCGGTAAGCAACGGCTGACTCCTGGATCATCGATGCATACTGCCGTGACGCCATAAAACGGGATTCTTCCCACGAAATCGACAAAAGCATCCTCGATGGCCGACAGCGTCCCAAAATGATCGAGATGGTCAGCATCGATGTTGGTCACGATCGCATAGGTGGCGGGAAGGTGGTGGAACGAACCGTCGCTTTCGTCGGCTTCGGCAACCACGAATTCACCGCCTCCGAGTTTTGCGTTCGTGCCGATGGAATTGAGTTTCCCCCCGATCACAAGAGTCGGGTCGTTGCCGGCGTGACTGAGAATCGCACCGAGCATGGAAGAGCTCGTCGTCTTGCCATGAGTTCCGCTCACAGCGATTCCGACTTTGCCGCGCATCAGTTCACCGAGCATTTCAGCTCGCGGGATCACGGGAATTCCGAGGCGCCTGGCTTCCACCCACTCCGGGTTGGCGGGACGGATAGCGGAAGACCGCACCACGACCTGCGCGCCTGTCACGTTCTCGGCGGCATGCCCCACGGAAATTTTCGCCCCGAGTTCGCGGAGACGTTCGGTCTGATCGGAAGCAGCCGCATCAGAACCGCTGACCGAGTAACCCTGCGTAAGCAGGATCTCAGCGATCGCGCTCATCCCGATTCCGCCGATGCCGATGAAATGAAGGTTCAGGCGTTTGTTTCGCATGTCCGTTCACGAGGTTTGCGACAATTCGCGCACAATGTCCAGTGCCGCGTTCGGGCGGTGAAAGAGCTTCGCGGCTTGTTCCATCTTTCCAAGAGAATCGGAATCCGTGACAAGTTTCCGGATCAAGGCTGCAAGCTCCTCACCTTTGCCTGTCCCTTGATCCAGCAGGATGGCCGCGCCGCGGTCCACGAAAACCTTCGCGTTCTTTCTTTGATGATCATCCGAAGCGTGGGGGAACGGAACCAGAATCGAGGCGCGACCCACCGCAGCGATCTCGGAAAGTGTCGACGAGCCCGCACGGCAAATCAGGAGCGATGCCGCCGCATAACACTCCGGCATTTCATAAATGAACTTCTCCACCCGTGCATCGACGCCAGCGGCCTTGTAGCCTGCGAGTGTGCGGTCGTAATCGCGTTCGCCCGTCTGATGAATGAAGCGAAGACGGTCATTCAGATTGGCAAGATGCGGGAGGGCCTCCAGAACGAGGGAGTTGATCCCGAGAGCACCCTGACTGCCGCCGAAAATAAACAAGGTGAACGGGGCGCGAGTTGCGGGCGGCAGTTCCCGAATCGATGAGCGGGTCGGGTTTCCCGTCAGGAAAACGCGTGAGCTTGGGAAACTGGCTTCAGTACCCGGAAAGGCGCAAAACGCGGTGCCCACGATTTTTCCCAAAACGCGGTTGGTCATTCCCGGTACGGAGTTTTGTTCCAGAATGGCGGTCTTACAGTGGAGAAGCCGGAGAAAAGAAAGTATGCCCGCCGTAAGTACGAGCGGCCCCGAGGCATAGCCCCCGACTCCGATCACGGCCTGCGGTCGAAGGCGGAGCAGGATGAGGGCTGAGCGGAAAATAGAAAAAGGGATCTGAAAAAGAGTTTTGATTTTTCTGCGCAGGCTGACCCCGTTCAATGTGCCCAGGTTCAGCACCTCAAGAGTGAATCCGGCGCGAGGCACCAGCTTTTCCTCGATGCCGCCCCGTGCCCCCACGAAGACGACGTGAGCGTTTGGGACGCGAGATTGCCACTCCTGTGCCACAGCCACGCCGGCAAGAACATGTCCGCCCGTGCCGCCTCCGGCGACAATCAGGACAGATTCATTTTTTTGCGGCTGCATGGCCTGCGCGGGCATAGGTCGACCTTTCTGGCGCTGCCTTTCGAAGAGGCCCTCTTGCGATGCTCAGGAGGATTCCTGCGGCCGCAAGATCGATGACCAGGGCGGAGCCCCCGTAGCTGATGAAGGGTAGTGTAAGCCCTTTGGTGGGAACCAATCCGAGAACAACGGCCATATTGACGAAGCCCTGAAGTCCGAGTGCCAGGGTGATGCCCGCCGCGAGCAGCATCCCGAAGTTGTCCTGGTATTTTATCTGACAATTCATCGCGATTCGAAGTCCGCGGTGGACAAGGAACAGGTAGCCCGACACCAGAATCGCAAGGCCAAGGAATCCGAGTTCCTCGCCGATCACCGCCACAATGAAGTCATTGTGGGCTTCGGGAAGGAAGAAAAGTTTCCCTTTTCCGTTTCCGAGCCCCACACCCAGAAGTCCGCCATTGTTCAGCCCGACGAGTGACTGCAGGATCTGGAAGCCCTTGCCTGAGGGGTCCTGCCACGGATCGATAAAAGTCATCAGGCGCTGT
>MEPR01000026.1:0-17531 GCA_001769835.1 Bdellovibrionales bacterium GWB1_55_8 | reverse complement strand
TTGCTGAAATCAGGTAACGTTTGGGAACCCCCGCCAGGAATAAAAGCGCGAAGATCACGACCGAGATCATCACAGTGGTGCCGAAATCAGGCTGCAGGAGCAATAGGATCAAGGCGGGGAGCGGTACGAGGAAATGTGACAAAACCCCTGCGACCAGCTTGTGAATGCGGTCGCGTTTGCGATCCAGCTGGTAGGCGACAAACAGGATCACCGCGAATTTCGCGAATTCGCCGGGCTGGAAATTCACGCCGGCGATCCGGATCCAGCGCTGAGCGCCGCCGACACGTGCGCCGAGTCCCGGAATTTCAACCGCAGCCAATAGCAGGACGGCCAGGCCAAGCAGCGGGTACGCCAGCTTTCCCCAACGGCGATAATCAACCCGGATGGTCGCGGCCAGGGCGCCAAAACCCAGGAGCGCGAAAATCAGCTGCTTCTTGATGAACGCGAAGCCATCCCCGGCGCGTTCCTGCGCATAGATGAAGGAAGAGCTGTAGACCATCAGCAACCCGAAGCCGACCATCGCGAAAACGACGATCAGGAGCGGAACGTCAATTCCCTGCGGCGGCAGTGGCCAAGGACAGGCGTTGTCGGACTGCGCACGGGATTGGGACATTTTCCCCCGGTTCGAATACTACAGTTGGCTGACGATCTTCTTGAAGTAGTCGCCGCGTTCCTCGAAATTGCGAAACAGGTCCTGGCTGGAGCAACCGGGTGAGAGCAGAATGATATCTCCGGTTCGTGACTTCTGATATGCGAGCAGTACGGCTTCTTCAAACGTGCCGACCAGATACGTTTCCGCGAAATCCCCGATAGACCGATTGATCTTCTCCTTGGATTCTCCAAGAAGGATCAGAATCTTGCACTTGTTCCGGATCAGATTGCCGATCGGGGTGAATTCCTGATTCTTGTCCTTGCCGCCGGCGATCAGGATGATCGGGCTGGCGGCAAATGCCTCCAGGCTTTTGCGAACGCTCATCACGTTCGTGGCCTTGGAGTCATTGAAGAAATAAACGCCGTCTTTCCGGCGGACGAATTCCAGCCGGTGCGGGACGCCTCGGAAGCTGTTGATCACGCTTTGGATGGCTTTCGGGCTCACGCCCATCGCCAATGCCACCGCCGTCGCCGCCATGAGGTTTTCCCGATTGTGGTCGCCGAAAAGGCGGAACTGTTGAAGTGAGAAAATTTCTTCCTTGCCCGTGACCCGGGCAACGATCTCGCGCGTGGCGGGGCGGTAATAGCAGCCACAGAAATTTTCCGCGAAGGTTCCGCCAATGAGCATGGGATCGCGCTTGGTGAACCAGATCACGCGGCCAGCGGTTTCTTCGGCGAAGCGCGCGACGTTCGGGTCATCGTAATTCAGCACCACGAAAGTGTTGCGGTCACAGGCTTTGAGCAGCCGCTTCTTGGACTGTGAGTAGGCGTGCATGTCCGGGTAGCGGTCCAGGTGGTCTTCTTCCAGGTTCGTGAAGACGGCGGCTGCCGGCGTGATTTTCTCGGTGATGTCGAGCTGGAAGCTGGAGAGTTCGGCGATGACGGCTTCGGCCTTGTGCTCGTCGTTCACGAAGTCCAGCAGCGGTTTTCCGATGTTCCCGCCCACATAGGCCAACTTGGCGTCCGCGGCAAACATCTCTCCGACCAGAATGGTCGTCGTTGTCTTTCCGTTGGTCCCGGTGATGGCGATCAGAGGTTGTTCGAGTTCGCCTGCGGCAAGCTCGATTTCGCCGGTGATCGGAATATTCTTTTCTCGCGCTTCTTCCAGCGGTTTGATGTTGAGCGGAACGCCGGGGCTGACCACGATCAGCTCCGCCGTATGAAAGGTCTTGTTGTTGTGTTTGCCGAGTTCGTACTCGAGCTTCAGATCAGCGCAGGCGTTCACCGAAGCCTGAAGCTCGGATTTCTGCTTCATATCGGTGACGGTGACCTTTGCGCCTTGTTTGGTCATGTATCTGGCTGCAGCTACGCCGGAAAGCCCGAATCCGACGATCAGAACCTTCTTGCCCTTAAACTTGCTCATGAAATCAGAACTCCTATCTTAACTTGAGAGTCGAAAGCGTAAAAAGTGACAACAGAATCGAAATAATCCAGAAACGAACGATGACTTTGGGTTCAGCCCAGCCCTTTAACTCAAAATGGTGATGAATGGGGGCCATTTTTAAAACGCGTTTCCCGGTCATCTTGAACGAGGTGACCTGGGCCATCACCGAGAGCGCCTCGATCACGAAGATGCCGCCACAGATGGCGAGCAGAATCTCGTTTTTTGTAATGATGGCGACCACGGCGAGCGCGGCGCCAAGTGACAGGGAGCCTATGTCGCCCATGAAGACCTGAGCCGGATAGGTGTTAAACCAGAGAAAGCCCAGGCAAGCGGCGGCAACGGCACCGCAGAAAATCGACAGCTCTCCGGCCCCGGGTACGTAGGGAATCTGGAGGTATTCGGCGATTTTCACGTGGCCAGCGCAGTAAGCCAGGATCAGGAAGGTGGCTGAAGTGGTGATCGTCGGACCTACGGCGAGGCCGTCCAGTCCATCGGTGAGATTCACGGCGTTTGAGGCGCCTACGATCACGAAAGCGGCAAACGGGATAAAAAGGAGTCCAAGGTAAAGAGACCAGTCCTTTAAAAACGGGAATTTCAGGACTGGAGGGGTATCCCGCAGGGTATAGATGAAATAGGCGGCGCCAATGGCGATGATTGTCTGGAAAAAAAGCTTCTTCTTGCCCGAAAGCCCCTTGGAATTTTTTTCAATGACCTTGCGGTAATCATCCACAAAACCGATCGCGCCGAACAGGATCGTCGTGACCAGCGCGAACCAGACGTATTTGCTGGTGAGGTCGGCCCAAAGCAGTGTCGACAGCGAAACTGCGAGCAGGATGAGTCCTCCTCCCATCGTAGGCGTGCCCTTTTTTGAAAGATGGGACTTGGGACCGTCCTCCCGTACAAACTGTCCGAGTTGCTTGCGTTGAAGGAACCGGATGAACGCGGGGCCTACGAGCATGCAGAACAGAACACTGGTTACCGTCGCTCCAAAGGTTCGAAACGTGATGTATTTGAACACGTTCAGGAACGAATACTCCGCGTGCAGCGGATAGAGCAGATGATAGAGCATGTTCGGGATGCTACAAATTTTCAGAACTGCGTGTCAAGTGAGTGCGTGTAGGGCGACCTCGCGGTCGTCAAAGTGGATCTTTCGGGTTTTTGTGGCACGAGGCCCGGACCGGACGCTGGGGCCGGGTGAGGCCCCCTCGGTAGCAGCCGTCGGCTCCGCCGCGGGGTCCGATACGATCTGGTAGTTTTCGTGACCTTTGCCCGCGATGAGCACCAGGTCTCCCGGTCTGGCGGCGCGGATGGCGCCTTCGATGGCATTTTTTCTGTCTGGCTCCACCTGGTAATTGGAATGTCCCGCCATTCCGAGGACGATCTCCTCAATGATGGCTCCTGGTTCTTCCGAGCGGGGGTTGTCAGACGTCACCCAGACCAGGTCCGAGAGCGTGGCAGCCAGGCGGCCCATCACTGGTCTTTTGGTGCGGTCCCGGTCACCGCCGCATCCGAAAACAGTGATGAGGCGCGCCGAGCGCGGCTCGGAGGTGATCGTATTTCGAAGCGTGATGAGAACCTTTTCAAGCGCATCGGGTTTGTGGGCGTAGTCCACGAAAACGTGAATTCCCTTGGAGTTTTGCACCCGCTCCAGGCGTCCGGGAACCACGGGGCACGCTGAAATCCCCCGAGCCGCGTTTTCGGCGCTGATTCCAAGACCTTCCGCGAGCATGAGAGCGGTCAAAACGTTTTCGGCATTGAAGCGTCCGATCAAAGGTGACTCCAAGCGGACATTCTGGAAGGTTCCCTGGATCCCGTGAATCCCGATGCTCCAGTCCTTGCCCTGATCGTCCAGGCTGAACGAAAGACTGCGGAACGAGGAGCTCGCAAGCAAGCGGCGGCCGTAGGGATCGCCGGCGTGGATGACCGCCACGGGCTTCTTGCCGACCTTCGCCGCGAATTCGAGATGATGGGTGAAAAGCAGGGCTTTGGTCTGGTAGTAGTCTTCCATGTCAGGATGGAAGTCCTGATGCTCGGGCGAAAGATTCGTGAAGGCGACCGCATCGAAGGCGATGCAGTCCACTCTTTTCTGAGCAAGCGCGTGGGAAGACACTTCCATCACCACAGCGGTACAGCCGGCCGCTTTCATATTGGCAAGAAGTTGTTGAAGTTCGTCCGCACCCGGGGTCGTTTGCGAGGCTTCCACTTCCCGGCCCGGGTAGCGGATATTGATGGTGCCGATGACTCCCACCTGGTGACCGGCGGATTTCAGGATCGATTCGATCAGATAACTCGTGGTGGTTTTTCCGCTCGTGCCCGTGATGCCCACCATCAGAAGGGCCTGCGAAGGGTGATGATAAAAATTGGCGGCCAGGCGCGCGAGTGCTTCCCGACCATCATTCACTTTCAGAATCGGGACCGTCAGACGGGGCAGCTCCTTCTCGACAATGAGAAGACAGGCTCCGCGATTGATCGCCTCTTCAGCGAACTGGTGTCCATCCTGGGAAGTTCCCTGAATGGCAACAAATATCCAGCCGGGACCGACCTGACGGGAATCCGAGGTGACGCCGGCGACTGACTGGTTCAGTAGTTTCGCGTGTTCTGTCTGCTGAAATGAATGAGGTAATCCGGCCAGGACGGAAGCGAGGGTCGTTTCCTTTCGCTTCGTATTCATTGTGGTTCCGCCAGCACCAGGCGAACCGAATCGTTTTCGGAAAGGAGTGATCCCTGAATCGGCTCCTGGCTCTGGACAATTCCGGAACCTTGAATCTCAAGCTTGAAGCGATGGCCTTGAAGAACGCGGATCGCCTCGCGAGCGGTGAGTCCGGCAAGACTCGGCATCCTCCAGACACTCTGGCCTTCGCTCGAAGAGCTGTTCCAGGTCAGGTGGGCAGGAGCGGTGGCTGCGGGAATTGGCTTCGCCTGGTTGAGGTCCAGCTGATCCTGAACCGCGGGAGCGGAGGACTTTTCAGCAGCGAGTACTCGCCTCGTGTCAATCTCTGCGGGCTCCGCGGGAAGGCCAAGTCTCACGGCTACTGCATTCAGGGACTCGCGGAAAAGCGGTGCTGCCGTTTCTGAGCCGTAATAGATCCCGCGAGGTTCCTCAATACTGGTCAGGATGACGACTTTGCGGTCCGTGCCGACGGGAAAACCGATAAATGAGGCGATGTATTTCGAACGCGAGTACGCACCTGTGTGGGGATCGACCATCTGCGCGGTGCCGGTTTTTCCCGCGACACGGAAACCTTCCAGCGCAGCTTTGCCTCCGGTGCCGTCCTTGCTCGTGACCGACTCAAGGGCTTCCGTCACCTGGTCGGCCACCTTCTGTGAGAGGAGTCTCTTGGGTGGCTCGGGCTTCGCGGGTTCCGGTAGAATGAAGAGCCGCGGTTTCACAAGCCAGCCGCCATTCGCGAACGCCGCATAGGCGCGAAGCATCTGCATTCTTGTGACAAGAACCCCCTGTCCAAAGCCGATATTCGCGAGTGTCAGCGGTTGCCAAGCTTTCTTGGGGGGAATTCTTCCGGAAATCTCGCCGGGGAATCCCACGTCCGTTTTTGATCCGAAGCCGAAGGCTCGGAGCGTGTCATAATAATGATCGGCACCGATCTTGAGGGCAAGCTTGGCGGAGGCAACGTTACTCGAAACCATCAGAAGCTTCTTCAGGCTAAGCCATTCGAACTTTTCATGCGATTCAGCTTCCGAAATTCTTTTTCCCTGGACGGTGAAGGTGCCGCGCTCGCCCCAGATCACGTCCGTGAGCTTCATTCCCTTCGAGAGGGCGCTCGCGAGCAGGACCGCTTTGAACGTTGATCCCGGTTCATAGCCGTCCGTTACCGTGCGATTTCTGCGTTTGTCGGCGGGCGTGCCCTTCAGGTTCGGGTTGAAAGAGGGCTCATTGGCCATCGCGAGAATGTCCCCGTTCACGGCATCCATCACGATGACGCTGCCGCTTCTTGCTTGCGCGCGTTCCACGGCAGTCCGGAGTTCCTGTTCAATCGCGAACTGCAGGGAAGCATCGATCGTCAGTTGAACGGGCTCACCGTCCTGTACGTCTTTGGCGGCTTCGGCATCAATGAAGGTGGGCCTTCCGAAAGCATCCCTGACGGCGCTGACGGAAACAACCTTTCCCCGTAAACGTTCATCCATGCGGAGCTCGATTCCCTCGAGTCCTTCAAGATCGATGTTCACATCGCCCAGGATATGAGCGGCGAGTTCCTTGTGAGGATAAACACGCTTGCTCTCCCGAACGATCCAGAGTCCTTCCACAAGATCGCCATCCGTATCAATGATGTGCCATTTGCGAAGTCTGGTCAGTTCCGCTTCCGTGAGGTGACGCTTGATCCAGATGAATTCGCGCTTCTCCTGGAGCCGCTGAAGCGTCTTCGCATAGGGGAGGTCAATCGCCTTGGAAAGCAGGCGCGCAAGGTTGCGCTTGTTCACGAGTTTCGCAGGATTTGCGGCGATGCTGCTGATTTCGGCATTGATCGCCAGAGGTTCGCCGTGACGGTCCAGGACCGTGCCACGTCGAGGCCGAATCAGGACTTTGGATTGGAATTGACGGCGCGCCATCTGCGCCAGCCGCGGGTTCGACGCAATCTGAACCATCGCGGCTTTTGTCAGGATGGCGCCGGAAACCAGCATGCACGCAACCAGTAGCAACGTCACGCGTAGTTTGTAGGGGTTTTTCATCAGATTTTTCCGGATGACTGCGGCTTTTTCGCATGCCCTTGCTGCTTCTTGTGCGACACCTTGGTTCGGCGGGGGGGCTGCTTTTCATGCCGGGTTTTTTTGGACTTCGGGGCCACCGCCGTTGAGGAGGTGAGCCGGACTTCTTTCGTTTCCTGACTCAGGCGAATGATCTGATCGGGGCGAGGCTGCGAAAGTCCGAAGCGGGTTCGCGCCAGAAGTTCAAGCCTTCTCGGTGATCGGAGCCCTGTGTACTTCACCGTCGAATACTCGCGGGCGAGCTGAAGCTCGCGGATTTCGCGATCTGCCTGGTTGATGTCGTAAGAAGTTCCGACGATTGCCAGGCGGAGCCAGACGGTGCCGACGGACATGATGATCAGGCAGGCAACCGCCCAGAGTGGCATCCATTGGCGCATCAGCTGGCCCCTCCATTTGGCTCTCCGGCGGATTCATCCGGTTGCCGCTCCGCGATTCGAAGCTTCGCGCTCCGGGCGCGAGGGTTGCGTCTGACCTCTTCATCGTCCGCTTCGATCGGCTTTTTGTGCAGTGGCTTGAAAGGCGCGGAACGGAACGCGTGCTTCACCATCCGGTCTTCCAGTGAATGAAAACTCAGTATTGCCACTCTTCCCCCGGGTTTCACTCCGAGTATAACACGCTTCAGCAGACAATCGAGCTCTTCGAGCTCCTCGTTCACGGCGATCCGGATCGCCTGAAACGTTCGGGTCGCGGCATGAATGCGTCCATGTCTCATGTTCGGGGGCACCGCCCTGACCACGACATCGCTGAGTTCGCGCGTGGTGGAGGGAGGTCCGTGCTTTCTTCTGTGTTCGACGATTGCGCCTGCGATCCGCCGTGAAAAACGCTCTTCTCCGTACTTGGACAGGACTTCTTCGAGCTCCCGCTCAGGAATCCTGGACAGGAATTCCCTGGCACTCTGACCACGACTCGGATCGAGTCGCATGTCCAGGGGGCCTTCCGTTTGAAAGCTGAAACCTCTTGCCGGGTCATTCATCTGATCGCTGGAAAACCCAAGGTCCGCCATGAGACCGGCCACGGGGCGGGATCGGACCAGGTCTGCGGCACTTCCAAAAGGTGAATGCACGATCTCGAGGCGCCCCGCCGAAAGCTCGGTTTCAAATCGTTCGGCGGCGCGAGCGATCGCTGAGGGGTCCCGGTCGATCGAGAGCAGTTTATGGCGGCGAAGTTTCGGATCACTTGCCAGCGCGGCCAGAAGCGCGGCCGTATGTCCACCGCCGCCCAAGGTACAATCAACGAGCCATTGCGGATCGGCCTCCTCGGAAAGGGCGCGCAGCGGCGCGAGCAGCGCGTCGATAATGGGCTCAACCAGAATAGGAATGTGAACGGTGTTGATCATATTCGAGTCTTCAACATGAAATCTTCAAAACTTTGCCACGGCGTGCAAACCCTAGCAAGCTGCTCGCGCTTTGACCTGGTCCAACGATGCGAGTAGAGTCTTTCACGTGAACGACTCGCGATCAACCCAGCCGGCCATCCATCTGCGCCAATTTCGAAGTGGGTGCTGCTGGTCTTATGTGCTCTGGGACAGAGCCCCCGGCGCATGTATCGTGGTGGATCCCTGCGTGGAGCTCATGAGCGATTATCGTGCCTTCATCGCCGAGCGTGGTCTCAAGGTCGTGATGGCCGTGGATACGCAGCTTCATCCAGATCGGCTTTCCGCCACCCATCTTTTTCACGCGGAATATGGCGCTCCCATCGCAATGTCAGAGGCGACGTCCAGTCAGAGAGTTCATCATAAGCTGAAGGATGGCGAGGAGATTGAGCTCGGAAGTTCGAAACTTCAGGCCCTGGGTACCCCGGGCATCGCTCCCGATGGGATCTCCATCGCATCATCCAGCTGGGTTCTGACCGGTCATCTGCTTCCGGTGGGGGGGCGGGCCTCCGTTTATTCCGGAACGGATTTTCCGGAGCTTGTTCGAAGTTGGAATGAAGTGCTCGTGAAGTTGCCGGACGCGACGCTTATTTTTCCGGGCCGTGACTCCGGAGATCTTCTTTTTTCCACAGTCGGGACCGAGAAGGCGAAAAACCGGTATCTTCGCCTCCGGAGTCCTGAAGAACTTCGTTCCTTGATTTTTGACCAGCCCGAAATCCCGCGACTGGGTTCAGCTGCTGACCAGGAGGCCTGCCTGGCGTTCAATCGTGAAGTGGCGCCGCAAGTGATTCCTCTTCTCGATCCGGCGACCGATGCTTCAGCACCGAACACGAATTCGATCCCCTCCATCAGTGTGGCAAAACTCGTCAAAAAACTCGGAAAGGCCAGCACGGAAGCCCTGATCGATATCCGCGAACCCGATGATTTTGCCACTGGTTGGATTTCATCCAGCCTGAACATTCCGCTCTCCGAGCTCCCGTTTCGCTATCAGGAGCTGAAGCGATTCAACAGGGTCTATGTCGCCTCACTTTCAGGCAGCAGGGGAGACTGGCGCGGGCCTGCAACGGTGCGAACCCTGGCTTACCTCGGCCTGCCCGATGTGATCGCGGTGGAGGGGGGAGTCCGAGGCTGGATTCAGTTCGGATACCCGCTTGAGGGCGCGAAATCGCGCTAAATTCTCGCCAGCTGCAGCCGGCCATGGTAACGGACTCCGCATGAGGTCGTACCAGTTTTTGTCCTGTTTACTGATGGCTTTGACGGCCTCTTCGGGGAGTGCTTTTTCTTATTTCGAACCCTCCGTGATTTACGGTGAGGACAGTCGCCTCGATTACTTCGAAATATCGAACCCCAGGGTCCGGCAGCTCACCGATTCGGTTCCGGCTTTTTTTCGTGCGTCGGATTTTGAACTGACGAATCAGTCCGCCAGGTTTTCTGCGCCGACTTATCAGAAATACCAGGATCTTTGCTCGGACCAGCCTTTCCTGAATCAGCCGACAGCCGCTTTCTGTACCGGAGCGCTGATTGCCAGTGACCTGGTGGTGACCGCCGGACATTGCGTGAAGACGGACGAGGACTGCCACGATACGCGCCTTGGCTTCGATTATCGCATGAACTCGCAGCAGGAAGCTCCCCAGTCGATTCGGCTGGAAAATCTTTATTCCTGCAAAAGAATCATCTCCCGCAAGTTTTTTCGGACCGGTGTGGATTACGCGATTATCCAGCTCGATCGGCCTGTTCGCGGTCGTGCTCCTCTCAAGCTGAATTTATCAGGTTCTTCTATGAGGCTGGGATCAGAGCTTTTCCTTCTGGGCTATCCTGTCGGGCTGCCGGTCAAGCTCTCTGATCGCGCGCGAGTTCGTCAGATGAATGCCGGGTTTTTCATCACCAATGCCGATGCCTTCTCGGGCAATTCAGGGAGTCCGGTCTTCAATCCTTCGACGCTTGAAATAGAAGGTTTGCTGGTCAGGGGTGATGGTGATTTTGATCTCGATCGAAGCCGCAGCTGTTTCGTGGAAAGGCGTTGCACCGAAACCGGGTGTGGAGGAGAAAGCGCGACCCTCGCTTCGGTTTTGAGATTCCCTTTATCCTGGAAAGCGCCTCAGCCGCAGATTGAAGAAGGCGCCGCGAACGGCTATGCGACCGACGGACGAGCCTGGCTTCGAACGGTCATACGGGTTCCCTCAGCATTGATCGCTCATCACTTTGCCCTCAGCATTGAAGTTTATTCACGGGCCGATCGGCGATTTGAATTGGTTCATCAGTTTTCATTGCCAAAGGAACCCTACGGCGGGCAGTTTGGTTTCGAAATTCCGTTTTCCATCGGAGACCCGGGTCTGCTCGAACTGGGAAGCGTGAAAGGTCGTATTACGTTATCAATGGACGGAAGGCCTATAGATTCCGAGGTCATACCCATTATTGCCACTCGGCCCGATAGAGTGCGATGAATCGTTCCTGGTGACACTTAAACCGTTGACACGCTTTGACGCACCGTGTAAGTCTCGATTCAGGTTAACAAGCGACTATGGCATCAACCCCAAAAACCGTTTCGGAAATCGTTCGCATGCTCGAGGAGCGCGCTCCCTCCAGCACAGCTGAAGACTGGGACAATGTCGGACTGCTTGCGGGGGATCCGTCCTGGAAAACGGAAGGCGCCGTGCTTTGCGTGGATCTCACGGCCGAAGCCATTCGTGTCGCACGCGAGAAAAAGTTTCGTCTCATCATCAATCATCATCCCTGTATTTTTCCCGGAGGGCGGGGAAGGGGTTTGTCGCGGATCGTGTCGGAAGGAGGCGAGGGTTTATCCTCTCTTGTTTTCGATGCGATCCGCGGGGGAATCGCCATCGCCGCTTACCATACGAACTTCGACAAATGTTCACTGGAGGTCGTGGATCAGGTCTCCCGTGCGCTTGGCGTCACGCCAAAGGGCCGGCTGATCGACCATGGGTCAGGCAGTCTTCTCAAACTGGTCGTGTTTGTTCCGGAAACCCATGTGGACGTGGTTCGAGAAGGAATCTGCGCTGCCGGAGCGGGTCACATCGGGAATTACGATTTTTGCACTTTTGGAGCGCTCGGCGAAGGTTCCTTTCGCGGGAGCGAGTCCACGAAACCGTTCATCGGACGCCCGGGCGCGCTCGAAAAAGCAGCCGAAATCCGCCTCGAAACGGTCTTTCCCAGGGGTCTTCGGAGGCAGGTGCTTGCGGCGCTCCGCGACGTGCATCCGTACGAAGAAATTGCGTATGATCTGGTCCCCGTTGAGCAGGCGCCCAGTGGAAATGGAATGACCCGGGGCATCGGTTATGGGTTTTGGGGTGATTTTACCTCGCCGCGACTCTTTCCAGATGTAACTAAAGATGTTAAACGCGTATTTCAGCTCAATGGCTATGTGCAAACGGACCCCTCGCTTCCGTCTCGTCGTCACCGGAAAACTTCGGTGCGGCGAATCGCTTTTGTGGCGGGAAAAGGGGCGTCTTTCATTGATGCCGCGGCGGACGCCGGATGTGATGTTTTCGTCACCGGAGAAGCCGGGTATCACTTGGCCTTGGCGGGAGCCCGCCGAGGGATGTACGTGATAGAAATTGGCCATCGAGAGAGCGAAAAATACTTCGTGCCGACGGTCAGTGCCTGGTGCCGTAAGCTTGGGCTTCGGGCCGTCAGTGCGGAAAGTGCCATTCAGAAATGGATATGAGGAGGATCGAAGTGACTCAACGGCCGATTTGGGAACAGCTCAAGACTTTGGAACAGCTTCAGGAACTCGATTTGAGACTGGATACCCTCAAGCGCAATAAGAACTCACTTCCAGCCTTGCTCAACGCGCTCGACACCTCCCTTGATCAGGTGAAGCGCAAAATCACGGAAAAGAAAAATCTGATCGAAGAGATTGAAAAGACGAACCGCCAGACCCGGGCAGCCCTGGATTTGAATAAGGATCGCCTCGCACGTTCCACCACTCGCCTTGAAAGCGTTCAAAACTCACATGAATTTCAGGCCGTGAGCAAGGAAATCGAACAGGTTGGTAAGATGAACCTGGGCCTTGAAGAGCAGATGAAGAAGGCCGACGTCGACAAACAGG
Source organism: Bdellovibrionales bacterium GWB1_55_8 (assembly GCA_001769835.1). GTDB lineage: Bacteria > Bdellovibrionota > UBA1018 > UBA1018 > UBA1018 > GWB1-55-8. Next base: position 5,333 of record MEPR01000026.1, on the reverse strand, counting down.
CGATTGAAACTGAGATCTCCACGCTTTCCGAACAGCTTGCGACCTCTCAAGCCGAGCGCGACGCGCAGGCTTCAGCCGTGTCCGGTCAGACTGAGCAGCTGGATCAGCAGATCGCCGCTCTCAGCTCCGATCGGAGTGGGCTGGCCGGTCAGATCGAGCGCCGGATCCTGAGCCAGTACGACCGTGTCAGAGGAGTGCGCGCCGGACTGGGAATCGTGCCGGCACTGGGCGGCCGTTGCAAAGGCTGCAATATGATCGTTCCTCCGCAGCTTTACAATATGATCCAAAAGGGCCTCGAGCTTCATGCTTGCCCGAGCTGCCACCGAATTCTTTTCGTTCCGCAAACGAAAACAACCGATGAGGGTGCGAACACAAGCGCTACTGCCTGATTTCTTATTTTCAGGCAGCTTCCTTTTTGTCTTTCGCCTTTGCGTATTCCCTGAAGCCGCTGAAATCCAGGAGTTCACAAGGTTCGTTACCGACCACCCAGGCATCGTGACCGGGCGAGATGTAGAAGGCTTCCCCTTCTTTGATGGTGAATTCTTTTCCATCGTTCATCTTGATGACCATCTTGCCCTTCAGGCAGTAGCCGGTGTGCTCTGCTTCGCAGCTTTCCGTTCCTGCGAGCGGCTTGAGATCGTTCGTCCATTTCCAGCCGGGTTCAAAGACGCCCTTTCCAATCGATACGCCCTCTCTGCCGTTCTCGAATGAGAGGACGTCAAGATGGCCGTGCCCTTTGAACTCGCGCCGTTCATCCGGCTTTGAAAACTCCTTTGCGTACGAAACCGTTTTATCAGCCATAATGCTCCCTTCGCTTTTCAGGAACGAGGATGCAAAAGGCGTGAAAAAACAAAAGGCCTGAAGCTGCTGCAGCTTCAGGCCTTCTTTGAGTAGAGCGGCCGTCTGGCCGTTCACAAGCTTAGACGTTCACATGAGGTTAGAAATGATAAGCGTACGTAAACTGTGAGCCGATGCCACCCAGCTTCGATTTGACGCTGCTTCCGTTAGTCGCTTCGACCCCCGGTGCATAATCGAAGGCCAGGTTGAAATCAGACGACGCGTCCCAGGCGTAGCCTGCGCCGACGTGATACGCATTCTTCAGAATGGCCGGGAATATCGGATTCACGTACTCATCCGGAATCGGATTGTTCGCGAGGTTCAAGCCGCCTCGCAAGGTGACCGCCGGCGTAAGCTGATACATGGCTCCGAGTGCGAAGACGTTCTGGTTGTTCCAGCGCTGGAAAAGCTGAGCATCCAGTGCAGTTCCGCCGCCTGTCACAATGGCATTTGCCGTTGCATTGGCTTGCGTCGTGGCCGGTGTGAAGCCGATGTTGAAGGCGCTCATTACGTCCGCCCACCGGATCAGCTTGTAATCACCGACCAGCGTCAGGCCGTCCATTGGCTGATAAGCGAAGCCAAAGCCGACCATGTCCGGCCAGGCAAAATCCTTGACGGCCAATTCGCCTGTGATGGGCACGGAGCACGACACGCCGGCGCCGCCACACATCGGCCCAGTCATGTTCATGGAGAGAGTCGCGTCCTTGGCCATGAGACTTCCTAGTTTTGTTTTCAGATGGTAGGTGGCGCCCAAGGTGAGTTCCGGCATGACCTTGTAAACCGCGCCGAGCTTTCCGCCCATGCCGCTTCCGCTTGCTGCCTGGGTAAGCGCGCTATTGTCCGAGAAATCAAAGCGTACCCAGTTCACGCCCTCGATCGCCGTGCCCATGTTGCTGGCCAAGGCGCTCACGAGTGTTCCTGACGCGGTTCCTGCTCTTTGAGTGCCGCCCAGGGCTGCGACCATGTCGCCGAACTGCGCGCCTGTCATGGCGAGTTTCACATCCATTCCACCGCGGGCGTAATCCAGCGTCGCGCCGACCGTCAGATCGGAAGTGATATTGTAAGCGACCGGCACGACAGCCCTGAGAACCGCCATTTCCGAGCGGACAAGTTCACCTGAGCCTGCGGCCGCGAAGGAATCGGCCGCATATTCAGCGCCCATTCCGCCTGAGGGGAATATGGCCAGTCCATAAGTGAGGGGGCCCGACTTTCTGCCATATCCGAGCTGCGGCATGAGGAAAGTCGTGGCAAGCGACTCGGCTTCCAATGTCGCGGCGGTGGCTTTGACTGACGGCCCAAGATAAATCACGCCGCCTTCGACGTGATTGCCTTCGCGCATCAAGCCCAGGGTCGCCGGATTGTTCATTGCGGCCGACATCCCGTTATCGAAAGCCATTCCGGCGCCGCCGAGACCGGCGGAGATCGGCCCGTAAGCGTCGAGGCTCAGGCCGTTGGTAGCGAGTGCAGTGCAGGGCACGGCGCCTGCTAAAATACAGAGTACAATGCCATTTTTGAACTTCATTATTCCTCCCAGTTTAAAGCGTTTCGCTAAACGCTAGCTCTAGCCGGTCGCCTGGGCAAGAAAACTCTTTATGACTGTTTATGATGAGGTGCTGGCGAAGAGGTGGCGAAGCACTTCCGGAGGTGTTAAGCATCTGGATGCGCAGGACGGGCGATCGCCGGTCAGGAACTTCGGTTCCTGACGAGAGGAAAGTCCGGGCTCCACCTTAGCAGGATACTGGTTAACGACCAGGCGTCGGATGTGCTCTTGAGTATTTGAAAAACTGCAAGAGAGCCGCCATCGGGCGACGGAAAGTGCAACAGAAAATATACCGCCTCGGGCTTCATGAAAGTGAGGTTCGCGGTAAGGGCGAAACGGTGGGGTAAGAGCCCACCGCGTTTCCGGTGACGGAAATGGCACGGCAAACCCTATCCGGAGCAAGGCCAAATAGGGAAGCGCTTGAGGTCTGCTCGACCGATGCTTCCGGGTTGGGCCGCTTGAGGCCCGCGGTAACGCGGGCCCTAGAGGAATGATCGCCTCCGCCCCTTCATGCGTGAAGGGGCGAAGACAAAACCCGGCTTACAGTCCTGCGCAATTTTTAATTTCCCAGTTTTCTTTTCAGGAGGTCGCGAATTTTCCATTTCAGCGGCGATATGACCGGTCGACTGTAATGGAAGTTGAAATCTCCGCAGCTTCCGGGAAAACAGATATCAAGGCCGCGGAACCAGGGATAATGGAGCGAGTGTGTTTCGGCTTTGTACTTGGCTTTCACAATACGGGGCATGCCTTTTTTGCAGACGACCGTCATAGGCTTGCCGTTCGGCCCATCCAAGAGGTTCGTGATGAGCTGAACGTCGGTGACCACTGATAGGCCGTCATCGCCGTAACCTTTGGAGTCGATGAATACCGTTTTGAAAGGCGCCTGGGCATATTCCAATACGTCCGTGGGCGCGCAATTCTTGAACTCGAGGAATGGCAGGAGGTTCAACGCTTTCTTGCATTCCTGGGTGCAGTATTCCAGGGCTCCGAAGTCGTCGCTGTTGGTTTCGAGGACCCTGGCGACGTCGTACATATCCCAGACGGTTCGATCAATGGCGCTCTGTTTTTGCGTGAGCGTAAAGTAGTCCTTTTGCAGCTTCATTCGGAAGGCATCCCGAATCGATTCGTTCGGTTCGGACCTGATTCTGTATTCCCAGGTGACGAGGACATCCTTTAAGAATTTAAGTTCAGCGACAAGTGTAGAGTCCGGGCCGAGAAATGCTCGAACTGTCTCGGGTAGTCGGGCTTCCAAGGATGGGAGCACAACGCCTGCGACATTGGAAAAATAGATAGCAGTGCGAGGTTTCCCAGCGGCGGCCGCCTCATCCGACACGTGCTTCAGTTGGTCCCTCATTGCCTCGAATCGGCTGAGGACGGTGTCGAGAACCCTGAGGCGGTTCTCAGAATTGGTGATGAATTCCTGAATGACGGCTTCCAGCTGCTCAGAGGTGGGTACGCGGCATTGACCTGTGCGATTACATCCGTAAACGGCGTCGCCATGCCCGATGTAATGTGAGGGGAGAGTTCCAAAGGCCGGGTCTGAAGCCTTCGCCAGCATAGGGGCGGCAAAGGCCAATGTGATCGCGATCGTGAGTATCTGTCTTGAGACCATGGGAATTTCTCCTTAATTTCTCCTTAGAAGACCGGAAAGCGGCCAGCGGATTCAGAGCAGCGTTTACAACAGGTGGAATGTGCTTTCAATTAAATACCGACCAATTACATCGGTTTATTCCCCTGGGCGAATATAGGCAGACTTTGCCGACTATCGCTGCAGCCGCCTGCCGCCTTACTATTGAAGGATTCACTTTTACGCCCGGCCCAAGAAGGGCCGGCGGACAGCTTCAGGAGGAAGCGAATGGCGCGATTCTATTGGGTGATGTTGAGTCTCTTGCTCGCGAATTCGGCGGCCGCGTCCGTCGAGCCTCTTTTCGGGCGCGAGAGTTACCGGGACGTACAAGCCACGCTGCGGCAGCTTGAGTCCAGCTATCCACTGAACGCTGAGGTGGTTGCAATCGGTCAGGCCGATGGCGGGCAGATGATTGAAGCCCTGAAGATAGGGTCCGGCGCGGTGAAACATTTGGTGGTCGCCACCCATCACGGAAACGAATATGGCTCTACTGAGGTGGCCAAATCCTTTGCCGCCTCGCTTGCCGAATCGCCCGTCGCGGGACAGACGATTTACGTGATACCGGTTCTGAACACGGCCGGGTTCGATTCGCGTTCGAGACGTGAGCCGGCGGGCGGAAGAACTTACGATCCGAACCGCGATTATCCGAATCCTTGCGGAAGCGAGGGGCCTTTTCGTCTGAAGTCGACCGCCGCGCTCGCAAGATTTGTGGAGCAGGAAGGGATCGTAGCGGTCGCGACGCTCCATACTTATTCCCCGGCTGTGGTTTACCCCTGGGGTATGGGACGCGGAAATCTCTCGACCCATTACGATCCGATTTTTGAGCAGCTTGCGGTCGCTGCAACCGTAGAGAGCCGTTACGAGGTTGGCAACTCAGCAGAGGTGATCTATCCCGCGAATGGCACCTTTGAGGATTACGTTTACTGGAAGCATGGAGTCTGGTCGCTTCTATTTGAAGTGGGTAGAAGCCATTCCCCTGGAGACAAGGAAGTTGCCGACATGATCCGGGTGAATGTGCCGGGGCTTCGACGGATGTTCGAGCAGGCGCCCCGCGAACGCGCGGAACGCCACGAGTTCGAAGGGCAGTGTGACTTCAGACTGCTCTCGCTGGACAGACACGACGAGTAGTACGTTTGTGGCAGGCCGAAGGGCCGTTGTTCATAAACCGTAAAACGCTCTTTGCCTGATCGCAATGAGATGATAATGGGCTCTCCATGAGAACATGGGGCGTTTCGGATTCCTTGAAGCTGTACAATATTGAGAACTGGGGTGATCAGTACTTCTCGATCAATCCGAGCGGCAATATTACAGTTCATCCGCGTCGCGGCG
>MEPR01000025.1:102429-103175 GCA_001769835.1 Bdellovibrionales bacterium GWB1_55_8 | reverse complement strand
CGGTACGCCTCCCTGTCACCTGGTCATTTTCACAGATATCCCTGATCAGATAAGAGCGGGCGTCAATGATCAGGTTGCCGTTATAAAGCCGATTATCAGGCGTGAGCAGGATCTGAACCCCGAGAAAGTGTCTTTCGTAGTCCTCGCATTTTTGCCCGGGAAACTCTTCCTCCAAATCAAGGATCGGAAGCCGCGCCACCGTGTAATGCAGCTCGAATTTCAAATACTCCAACGCTTCGAGGCGCGTCACCAGCGGGCCCCCATCGAGTGAGTAGGACAGGATCGCAAAAAGTCGATGGTTTTCATCCTCCTGCAAACCGGAAACGGCCACGCAGATTGTTCGCGGCAGCAAGGCCGTCACGGGATCCATTGCGCGGTAGCAAGGCAGATCCTCACCAAAGGTCGAAAGAGAAAACAGGAGCCCAAGCGGGGCGCCAAACAGAAGTTTCATTTGGCTTTTAGATGCAGGATGAACGGGAATTTGTCAAAACCCAACTTGCCACCGTCCCCACCCACGCGTCCGAGGCGTTCAAAGACGGAACAAGCGTGAGCTCCTCGCCACCGGCGGAAATAAACTGATCGCGGGCACGAATACCGATCTCCTCGAGCGTTTCCAGGCAATCCGCGACGAATGAAGGACAAATCACTAGAACGCGTTTTGCGCCCTGCCCGGCCAGCTCACTCAATACCAATTCGGTAGCCGGCCCGATCCAGCGCGAAACACCGAGGCGTGATTGAAATCCAAC
>MEPR01000025.1:85437-102400 GCA_001769835.1 Bdellovibrionales bacterium GWB1_55_8 | reverse complement strand
GAGCCGCCAGGAGGCGCGCGGTCTCAAAACATTGGGCACGGTAACAATCCCGGTTTCTCTCCGCGATCGTCTCGCAGCAATTCCCGTTCAGGCAGGCAGTCGCGTGCTTCGCCGCTTTTCGAATATGTCGCTCAGGAAGCCCGTGAAAACTGAAAACGACGGCGTCAAATTCCGAATGCTCGCGAATGCGTTCGGCGAAAGCGTCTAGAAAACCTTCATCTCGATAAAACGGATTAAAAACACGAAATGGAATTTTATGACCTGAACCATCCATCTGCTGTTTCACTCGGGCCAAGATGGAACCCGTGGTCGCCTCTGAAAACTGAGGGAAAAGCGGCAACACCAGAATACTTTCGACATTGCATACCGACAATTCGGAAAGCGCATCGCGGATCGACGGCGTACCATAGCGCATTCCAACCGAAATCACCCATTCCGCGCCAAGCCGCTGCTGAAGCTTAGAGCGGAAATCCTGTGTATGCACCAGCAAAGGAGAACCCCGGTCGGTCCAGATGCGCGCATAAAGCTCGCGTGATGCCGCGGGCCTCGTTCGCAGAATGATCCCGTTCACCAGGAGCCACCGCGCCACAGCGGGAATATCCACCACACGGGGGTCCATCAGAAACTCACGAAGATACTCGCGTACCTGCTCGACCGACGGCGGAAGAACCCTCCCTTCCGAGTCGGTCCCGGCGCTGTTCGGTGTTCCGATGTTCAAAAGCAGCAAGCCCCGACTGGCCACTTCAGCACTCCTCGTAGCGAATCGAAAGAACTTCCAGCTCCTCTTCACCTTTTGGCGTGCGCAGCACGACAGAATCCCCCACCTTCGCGTTCAGCAGAGCTTTGGCAAGTGGCGAAATCCAGCTCACATGCCCCTTGGCTGGTTCAGCCTCGTCGATGCCGACGATCCGGTACGTGCGCTCGCGACCCTCTTCATCGCTGATGGTCACAGTAGCTCCGAACAGCACATGATCGGCGCGCTGAGTGGCCGGATCGACCACCTGCGCCGCTTCGAGGCGCTTCGTGAGAAACCGTATCCGGCGATCAATTTCACGCAAACGCCGCTTCCCGTAAATATAATCGCCGTTTTCGGAACGATCTCCATTCGACGCGGCCCACGAGACTGTTCGCACCACCTCAGGTCGTTCTTTGTACAAGAGCTGTTTCAGCTCCTCGCGAAGCCTGAGGGCTCCCGCAGGGGTCATGTAATTTTTGGTGCCCATGGGAATAGACGGGGCGGTTTCAGCGCCATCGGCGCCCTCGTCTTCCGGAGCATCGTCACTTTCGCGTGTGAAAGCCTTGCTCATATCGAGCTCCTTGTAAAAATCAGATTGAAATTACTGAGTGCCGCGATACTCCATTGCGAACCACGGGTCCCGAGTGAGCGCAGCGAAAAACTCTCATGGGCCTTGAGTCCTCTCAACCGCGAAATGACCCCTCGGGCGAACTCGGGTTCCAAAGCCAGGGTCCCCACCCATTGCTCAAGTTCAGGGTGCGCCACGAATAACAGCGTACCTTCGCCTGCCGAGCGCTCCTTCCAGAACAGTCGCCAGCCGTCTGGAAGCTCCAGCCTGAGTTCTGAATCGCGGGAGCTATCGGAACCATAGAGGGATTCCAGCTCAGCCGATAACGAATGAATGAGACCCCCGGACAACTCCAGTATCCATTCCGTTTCATGACCTTCGGCATCAGCGGGCTGCAGTTGTTGTCGCAAGCCGGCTTTCTCTGTCCAGTCTACGAGCGCCATTTCATTGCGATATCACGATTAGCGGGAGTCCTGCCTCATTGTAATTGACGTCCGATTGAATTATCGTAAACGCCAGCCCAATGCACCTCCCCCTCGACGCTCTCAAACACCGGAATTACCGTCTCTATTTCACAGGGCAGCTTTTATCCATGGTAGGCACCTGGATGCAATCGACCGTGCAGGCCTGGCTTGTTTACCGGCTGAGCGGCTCAGCGACCTGGCTCGGAATCGTCACCTTCAGCATGCAGCTTCCAGCCTTCCTGGCAAGCCCGATGGCCGGCGTGGTCGCCGACCGCGTCGACAGGCGAAAGATTCTGCTCTGGGCCGAGGCCATTGGCATGCTCCAGGCCTTTGCTCTGGCGGCACTGGTGCTGACAGGACATGTGGAGCTCTGGCACGTCGCTGCACTCTCCATGGTCCTTGGAGTCGTTCATGCGTTTGAGATGACGAGCCGCCATTCACTGGCCGCTGAACTCGTCCCTCGCACGGACCTGCACAACGCCATTGCCTGGAATTCAGTAACCATGAATGGCTCCCGAATCGTGGGGCCCGCACTCGCCGGCGTTCTCATTGTACAGGTGGGTGAAGCCTGGTGTTTTCTCCTGAACGGGCTGAGCTTCCTGGCTGTGATCCTCGGCCTTTTACTCATGCGCCTTCAGCCACGGAACATCGAGCCGGCGATGAGTCGGCCACTGGAACAGATCCGCGAAGGCGCGCTCTACGTACTCAAGAACCGGAACATCCTGAAACTCGTCGGACTGACGGCATTCATCGGCTTTTTCGGCTTCCCCTATGCGGTTCTGCTGCCGGTATTCGCCAAAGGTATCCTGGGAGGAGATTCCCGGACACTTGGCTTTCTGATCGGCGCTGCCGGCGTCGGAGCGATTCTCGGTGCCTTTCGCGGCCTGGGCAAGCCTTCAGAAAGCAGCACGGACTCTCGTCAGTTCCTTCTGATCGGAGTCTCGATCTGCACCTTGGGACTTTCGCGTTCCGTTTCCTTATCCATCGCCGCCACCTTCTTCATTGGATTCTTCATGATGGGCATTCTTCCGGTCTTCAACACGACGATTCAACACCTTGTGGAAGACTCGTTCCGCGGCCGAGTCCTGAGCATCTACACCATGGGGTTTCTCGGTTCGATGCCGCTCGGCAGCTTGCTCTGCGGCTGGCTCACGGATCATTTCGGCGCGCCCGCGGTTCAGGTGAGCTTCGGAGCGGTGTTTCTGCTCCTGAGCGCCAGCCTGAATTGCAAAAGCTGCATGAAATGGGTAAATTCGCGGGCATGACGTCCAATTCATCCTCGTCCAGCAAACTTCTCTATCTCGTCACGGGAGCAGCCGGCTTTATCGGCTCACGCTTCGTTCAAAGCTGCCGAAAGCGCGGGATTGATGTCATTTCCGTCGATCAGCTCAGCCACTTCAAGTCACGCCCGGAACACGCGGGTATTGATTACGGCACTCTCGTCGATCGCGAGGAACTGCAAGACTGGCTTCCGGCGCAAAAGAACGTCAAGCCCTCAGCCATTGTCCACCTGGGTGCGTGCACGGATACGACGGAACTGGATGAAACGTATCTTCGCCGGATGAATCTCAATTACACCCAAGCACTTTGGGCTTACGCTTCGAAAGAGCGGGTTCCATTCACCTATGCAAGCAGCGCGGCGACGTATGGTGACGGAAGTCTCGGATATGATGACGACGAAAACCTCATCTCAAGGCTTCGCGCCCTGAACCCCTACGGCGAATCCAAACGCCTTTTTGATGTCTGGGCTCTGGAGCAGGAGAAAAACGGGATCACCCCTCCTCACTGGTCCGGATTCAAATTCTTCAACGTATATGGGCCTGGAGAACGCCACAAGCAAGGCATGGCAAGCGTCGTGCTTCACGCGTTCGACCAGATCCAAGCCTCCGGAAAAGTGAACCTCTTTCGCAGCCACCGTGAAGGAATTGCCGACGGACACCAGTCCCGCGACTTCATCTTCGTGGACGACGCAGTGAACGTACTCCACTTCGCCCTGAGCCAGCCGATACAACGTGGAATCTACAATCTGGGCACCGGCAAGGCGCGTACTTATCTCGACCTCGCTCGCGCGGTCTTCCACACCCTGGGGCTCCCCGAGAAAATAGATTTTGTCGACACCCCCGTGAATCTGCGAGAACGATATCAGTATTTCACCGAAGCAAAAATGGCTCGACTCAGGAATGAAGGTTATCCAGCCCCCTTCACTTCACTTGAGGAAGGCGTTGCTCAATATGTCACCTGGTTAAGAGCTGCGAGCCGGTCCTAAACGGCCCGACTGGCCGGGCTCAGATGACCTGACTCCACCTTTTCTGCGGAGTCGCTCTTCTCGCCCCAGCCACCTGCGGGCAAGGACCTCGCTGATGCTCATCTGACGCCTCTTGAGGTCTCGATGAGGCAGATTGCAATGCGCGGAATCCGAAGGAATTGCGTCACCCTGCATTGCACTCGCGTCAGCCCCCGTCATTCGCTGCTTTTCATCCCACTCGCGCATCAAAAGAACTCCTTGCCCTCAGCCCTTAGCAACGAGCGGGCCAATTTTGACCCGCCGCTTAAAAGTCTTGAAAAAAGCCGTTTTGTTCTATATCTCCAGAGATGAACCGGCTCCTCCTGCCAAGGGGACTTTCGCCCGAATTTTCGGCGAACTGTCGGTGATGAAGGGAATTACCATGGCAAATACACGTACGTCCGCGAAGCGGGCTCGTCAGGCAAAGAAACGTCAGGCTCGTAATCAGACCGTGAAAACCACCACGCGTTCGGCCCTGAGCGATGCGATCACAGCGTTGAAACAGCAGGACCTCGAAAAAGCAAAGCAGGCCTATCGTAATGCGATTCGCACCCTGAGCAAGGCTGCGAGCAAAGGCGCCGTTCCGGCAGGCCGCGCATCCCGTAAGATCAGTCGTCTCACGCTTCTCGCCAAGAAGATGATGCCTACCGTCCTCCCGGCCGCAAAGAAGTAATCCGCGAATTCAAACCGACTCTCTTCCACTTGGGGGCGGGAATCGCAGGTCAGCGGCAAAACCGCATGGCAAGCGAGCTCCATATCCCGAGTGGAAGAAGCGGTGTTTGTTTCAACTGAAAATCAAGCCGCGCAAGCTCCGTCTGAAGCTCAAGTACCTCATCCAACTTCCAGCCTGATGCCCAGCGACGAATCTTCTCCGCGACATAAGGATTCAGCTTCGCTGTCCGCGTCCCTTCTCTCTGATCCGTAAGCACTAACGCAAGCTGCCGAACATTCCATGCAAAAAGCCCGAGAAGCGGCAGTGCCTCGTCCGGCTTGTCGGCAAAGAGCTCGATATGTCTCAGGACTGTTGCGAGATCTCGCGAGAAGAAAGCGGAGAGGAACTCATCGGCCCCCCCGGCCAGGGCAGCTGCGTTCCCCTGTAGAACAGCCGAAGACTGTTCACCCGACGAGAGGGCAACCGAATATTTTTCGAGCTCTTGCTCGATCATATCCAGCGACCAGGGATCAAGCGAACTCAGCTGGATCACGAGCTCAGGCCCTAGCTCAATCCCTTTTCGCTTGGAAAGGTAACCCACCCAGGCCTCGCGTTCGGCTTCAGGCACTTCGTCGCACGGAACGACAGCCGCCTTCTCGATGAGCTGCTTCGAAAATCTCTTTCTTGCGTCCAGGTCTTTTGAAAGAAAGACACAGACGCTGGTCAGATCTTCACGTTTTGCCTTCGGTCCGAGGAGCGGCAGAAGTTCTTCGGCATTTTTCAACGAATGGGCCTCGCGAATCACCAAAAGCCGCGTTCCGCCGCCCAGTGCGGGGCTTTGCGCGGAATCCAGAATAGTCGAAGCCGGCGTTTCCGCCGCATCGAAGCTCTCCTCCTGAAGCCCCAGTACACCCCCCGAGCCATCCAGGACCGTATGGCGGATTCTCTTGAGAAGCTCGCGCGCCTTCATGCGCTCGTGGCCGTACAGCCAGTAGACAGGCCAGAGCACGCCTTGTTCGAGTTCTCGCTGAACAATCTTGGGTTCAAGCTTTGGCATCTTCAGCGACTCCTCCTAATAAAACGGATCAGAATGTGGCGAGCATTGATTCATGCACATCGGCCATCATGTCTGCTGCAAGATCGGCCAGCGCCCGCTCGAACTCGCTTTCATTGATCAAAGCGGTCGTGGCTCCAGGAACATCCAACTGCACAGCAGAGGGAAAAGGCTTCGCCCTTGAAAAGCCGGCCTGCCAGATGGTCGGGGTTTTCCCAGGCGGCACGATCCTGCGATTCAAGGCAAAAGAACAGTCAAGAACCGTGGTGTATTGCGTGAAGACCTGAACATTAGGATCGACCGTAGGAACGCCAGGAGGCCTTCTGGATGCAAGCACTGGCGCAGAGCCCGAGTAATGAGCCGCGGTGATCACCCCTTGAAGAACCGCGTCAGATTCCTCCGGATGCCGAACCAGCGTCACACGCTTTCCGGCCGAAAGAGCCCGAATGAGCGCATTGTAGACGAGATTCTCGACCCCTGCTTTGTAGGAGTTGTTCACCAGGGGGGCCACGTACACCCGCCTGACGCCTTCCTGCTCCAACAGGGGATTATAAGAACCCTGGAAGTGATAACCGCTGCAGCCTGTGCCAGCGAGCAGCAGGGCTAAAAACGAGAAAAGGACCGTTCGCATCACTGACTGATTACTAAATCAGCCTCTCTAAGGGAAGCCTACAAATTCTGTCCGAGCCTTGGTATGAAGGGATCATGAGTTTTTCACGCCTCACGGATATTCTGAGAAAAGTTCAGGCTCAGAATCCGGTTCTCTCGAAGCGAATCAAGGAAGCCGAAGCATTGAGTCGCTGGGAAATCGCCGTAGGTCCCCAGATCGCCAAACATGCACGTGCAGTGAGAGTCCATGACAGTTGTCTTTGGGTGGAAGTCGACCACCCGATCTGGCGCTCCGAGCTTCATCATCGCAAACGCCAAATACTCGAAAAGCTGAACACCCCTCAAGAGCCCGCAGGCGGCCAGCAGACGGGCAAGCCCGTTGCCACGATCATTCAGGACCTTTATTTCATTTAGAACGCGAATGGGCCCGATCAGAACGTGCGATGGATCGCACCGGTTCTTAAGGCGCGTAACACGAAATAAATGATGATCAATGCGGAGGTCAGCAAAATCCAGCCGACTCCCCGCCAGAGTGAGGGTTTTTCTATCTTCCCCAGAACCTGTATGCGCGGTTGTTGCTGAGGAACCCTTCGCAAATTCGACTCTGCTGATGGAGCCACGGACGGAGCGCCATGCCCCGAAATCATGGAGGTCCCGCCGTCGTTCTCCTCCTCGCGGTAGACCTGAAGCTGCGGCGCTGCAGGAGGTGCGGGATTCACTGTGTCCGCCGTCACGCCTGGCTCAGTAACATCGGCCCCGTGAACAGGTGGCAAGCGAACGCTCAGAGCCGAATACAGCTCCTCGGACTCATGAAGAAAAATCCAGTACGTGTTAGCACGGCAAACTTCATCCTGAGCTTCGAGTTCACCTGAAAGGATTTTTTTGCGGAGATCATCACGCGACCAGGGTCCGAGGATCTGGTTTTTAGCCGTTCTCACGAGCCAACGTTCCTGAAAAGCAGGCGGACCGGACTCAGTACCGGACCGGGATGCATGGCCCGTTTTCATTTCAGGAGCGGAACTCATATTAGAAAGGATAACCGCGCGACTTCGTAAATCAAACCTGAAACGCACTGGCGATTCGACGCTCAGCAGCAAGAAAGCCCTGAATGGACGCATGATCCGCTTTTTGAAAGTCGGCCGCATTACCCCAAAAGACGATTTTCCCCTGATGAAGGAAGGCGATCTGATCCGCCAGGAGCAACGCTGATGGAATATCGTGGCTGATCACGATGGAGGTCAGCTTAAGTTCCTGCTTCAACGTGGCAATCAACTCATCGACGGTCGTTCGTGTGACAGGGTCCAGGCCCGTGGTTGGTTCATCGTAGAGCAAAATAGACGGCTCCCGAATAATGGCCCTGGCCAGCCCCACTCTCTTCCGCATTCCCCCTGAAAGTTCATTGGGGAGCTTGTCGTAACCACTTGTCATCCCAAGGATTGAAAGCGATTTTGACACCTTTTCACGAATTTCGTCCTCGCTCATGTTCGTATGTTCGCGAAGAGGAAAAGCAACGTTCTCGAACACCGTCATATCATCGAACAAGGCTGCGTTCTGAAAGAGCATCCCGAAAACCATTCGATGATGGGCGAGCTTTCGACCGGTCAAACTCGCCATGTCTTTTCCGGCAACCCAGACTTCACCCGAATCGGGCCTGAGAAGACCCAAAATATGTTTCAGAAGTACGGATTTGCCGGCTCCGGAGGAGCCCAGAAGATAGGTGAGTTTTCCGACCGGGAAGTCAATCGAGACACCCTTGAGCACCTGATCCCTTCCACCCCGGAAACTCTTTTTCACATCGACGAGACGGACGGATCCCTTTTCAAGATGCTCACTCGCGAATTCAGCCATAGATTCTTTGTACCCGGGATGTCACGGAAGTCAAAAGTTCATACGGGATCGTGCCTGAAGCCCGGGCCTGCGCCCAAAGATCAACATTGGGGCCGATCAACTCGACCCAGTCCCCCACCTGTGTTTGCGCACTACAGCCGACGGTGCACAAATCCATACTCACGGTTCCGAGAAAACGCGTGGGCTGTCCGTTTACCCAGGCATGCCCCTGGTTGCTCAGAGCGCGGGGCAGACCATCTGCGTAACCCGCCGACAGCACCGCCACGTTCACCTCGTCCGTGCCTGAAACAGTGAAGGTACCGCCGTAACCGACGCTTTCACCTCGCTTCAGTTTGTGAATAGCCACGACGCACGCCCTGAGGGTCATGACCGGGTGAATTCCCCGTTCAGGCGCTGATTCCCAAGGGGCAATTCCATAAAGGGCAAGCCCAGGTCTCACAATGTCAGTGAGATCCTTTAAACCCCAAAGTTGATTTTTCCAGATTCCAGCGCTTCCCGCCAGATGGAATTGAGCCCCGGGAAACACTCGCCCGAGTTCGCCACGTAAAGCGATGAAGCGCTCTCGCTGGCTGATACTGAGCCGCGCCTCCGGCTGATCAGCCATCGCGAGATGGCTGAAAACACCGGTTGGGTGACTCTCAGATCTTTTCGACTTCATCACACGCGCAATCGATGCTGCAGCCGCGACAGGGATGCCCAGACGATTCATTCCGGTATTGAATTTGAGCTCATAAGGAATTTTTTCGGTCCACCCGCCGCGATAAAATTGCTGCCAGTCGGTTTCCGAGCCTATAACAGCTGTCAACCCATGCTGCTCACAGAACCAGCCCTTCTCGTCGGTCCAGGGGGTCGTGCCCGAGAAAACGATGATCTTGTGTCCCCGTCCCCGGGCTCCCAGAGCACGGCGGATCTCCGCGCCTTCTTCCAGCGTGGCCACACCGAAACCATAGATTCCTTCCATTTCAGCGAGGATCCGCGCAGCCCAGCTACCACCGTGCCCATAGGCCCCTGCTTTGATCATGGGGATCATGGCCTGATGAGGCACAATCTCGCGGATGGCCCGATAGTTCCCCAGAAGGGCCTTCGCGCTGAACTCCGCATACACTCGCGGGACAACAGCCACCGCTTTTCCCGAACTCGCTGATTCCTTCAATCGGGAAAGAAAACCCTCAGGTCCACTGCCACCCGCGGTCTTGGTCTTCATTTGCGACTCTCCTTGAATTTGGTCAAGAGGACCGTGCCCATTGCTATCAGGCTAGCGAGCACTCCGAGAGCAATCAAGCCAGAACCCAGAACCCGCCTCCAATCAAACGGCGGTTTGTCTTCCATGGTCCGCTCCACCACCGTGATCAGGGGCAAGCCGGCAGGTCTCACAAAGGCTCCCCTCACCTTCTGCTGATCGAGCGACAAAAGGTCGGAAAAAACACCTTCGGACGAGTGACTCGAGGTCTCCTTCTCCAGGCGGCTCTGGAGCTTCCCAAACACCCCACTCCCGTCGAAATCCGCTCCAATGTAAGGTGAATGAGAATGAGCCAGGACACGCCCATCGTTGCCCAGAACGTAGCGCCGAATACGTGAAGTCCTCCGGGCTGCATCAGGTGTATCAAACGCACTGAAGGCTCTAGCAGGATCAACCAAAGCGACGAGGACACTGTGAGAGCCGCTTGAAAAAGCGAGAACAAGCCATTCCACCGGCTGCAGCGGATCCCTTCTGTAGCGGAGAACTTCAAAGGGCCCTTGCGGATTCTGGAATCGGCGGCGGTCGAGTTTGCGCAAGACCCCGCCCAGGTAGGACTTCTCCATCGGCTCCGAAAAATCCTTCTGATACTGAATGTTTCGAGCTGATCTCAGAATACGGGGAACTCCCCACAGATTCCCGGCATCGCCCCCGCCGGTTGGCCATACCAGCTCCGCCCAGTGAACAATTCCGCCAGCAGGGGCCGCGGCTGTGCCCGCGGTATCGCTCACGCTTTGGAGAAGTTCGAGAGCATTCTTTACAGAGCGGATATTTCCCAGAAGTCCGTCAGCCAGCGCCCTTGCCTGCGCTGCCATCGAATCGGCCCAAACAAGCTCAACCCGGTCACGCTGGGTCCGTTCCATGCTGCGCTGTTGCCAGTGCCCTGCCCCGAAGCTGCCCAAGGCAATGCCTGTAAGAACAAGGAGAACCCGCCACAAAGGCCTTTCTGGATGCTTGCCGCGCATGGTATACCGATCGCTCTCTTTCGGGCAGTGTAACATAACTGGAATGGCCCCATGTCACCCATTTTAACATCAAAAGCGCTCGTACTCGGAACCGGCATCGCCGGCTTAAGCACCGCTTTGAAATTCGCGGATCGAGGTTTCGACGTCCTGCTTGTCTGCAAGGGGGACCCTGCCGAAGGCTCCACGCGCTATGCCCAGGGTGGAATCGCGTCCGTCTGGTCCAAGGACGACACTGTTGAAGAACATATCCAGGACACGCTCACCGCGGGCGCGGGGCTTTGCAATGAGAATATCGTCGACCTCTGCGTGCGTGAAGGGCCGGCCCGCGTTCGCGAGCTGATCGAACTGGGCGTGCAATTCACGCGTATCACCCCTGCCGAAAGCGCCGAAGCCTCACCGGAAACGGGGACCGATGGTGCTGAAACCTTTTCTCTTCATCGCGAGGGCGGCCACGGTCAGCGACGAATCCTGCACGCCGATGACCTGACGGGCTGGGCGATCGAGAAAGCGCTGCTGAAGAAAGTGGATGAACATCCGTGCATTCGGCTGCTCGATCATCACGTAGCCATTGACCTGATCACCGAAGGAAAGGCACGGAAACGCAATACTCCGGGGCGCTGCCTGGGCGCTTATGCGCTCAACGAGAAAACCGGCGAAGTACTCACTCTTTCGGCGGGCGTCACGGTCCTTGCCACAGGCGGTGCAGGAAAAGCTTATCTGTATACTTCAAATCCCGATACGGCGACCGGCGATGGCATCGCCATGGCCTACAGGGCGGGTGCACAGGTATCGAACATGGAATTCATGCAGTTCCATCCGACCTGCCTGTACCACCCGACGGCGCGCACGTTTTTAATTTCGGAAGCACTGCGCGGTGAAGGCGCGGTACTGAAGACGCTCGCCGGTGAAGAATTCATGGGCAAGTACCATATGCTGGGTTCGCTTGCTCCGCGCGATGTCGTGGCTCGCGCGATTGACATGGAAATGAAACGCACGGGCGACAAGCACGTTCTCCTCGATGCGACTCATATCCCCGCCGAGGAACTCAAGCGAAAATTCCCCCACATCCATGAAACCTGCCGTTTTTACGGCATCGACATGACCGTGGAACTGATTCCGGTGGTCCCCGCAGCCCATTACACGTGCGGCGGCGTGCGGGCGGATGAAAACGGACAGAGCAGCGTGGCGGGACTTTACGCCGTCGGCGAGGCGGCCTGCACCGGGCTTCATGGCGCAAACCGTCTGGCCAGCAATTCACTTCTTGAAGCGGTTGTTTTCGCCCATCGAGTGGCGGAACACGGCGGCAAGCAACTCACGGCACAGCAGGAATCAGGAACCCCGGGCCCCGATCAAGGGCTCGCAAAACCTCTTCCGCAGTGGGATACCGGACACGCCGTCGAGATCGAGGAGCAGATCGATATCGCGGCAAACTGGCTCGAAATCCGCCATCTGATGTGGAATTACGTGGGGATCGTCCGGAGCAACCGAAGACTTGAACGCGCCAAGCGCCGGCTTGAACTCTTGCGCTCCGAAGTGAACGCGTATTACTGGGACTACCTCCTCACGCGCGACCTGATCGAACTCCGAAACCTGCTCACGGTTGCCGAGCTCATCGTTCAATGCGCGATCCTTCGCAAGGAAAGCCGCGGCTTGCATTATACGGTGGATTACCCGGCGAAAGACGAGCGGTCTTTCAAACACGACACGGTGGTTTAATAGCTCATCAGAAAATCCGCCGCGTCACCATCGTGCAGCGCTTTAGGCCTTAACGGATAAAACAGATACTCAAGTCCATTCACCTTGATCTCAAGGACGGTGGCCAGCATGCGCCCGAGCTCGCCTTCCGGAAATCCTTTGCCATGGAGCCACACGACATAGGGCTCCGGCAAATCAACAAGGAGCGTGCCCGCGTGCTTGCCAAAGGGCATGCGCGTGCGAGCGATCTTGAGAAGAAGCCCGCGATGGGAAGACGGGTCTTGATTTTCAGACGTCATATTTTCGATTGTCTTTGAATTACTTATTCAGCTCAAAATGAAGAGTTCCGCCGATGCAGCTGGCGGAGTCCTGAATATCCGCAGCCCCATGGCCCCCGGAAATGGTGAGCGTCAAAGACTGATGAGCCCCATTGAGCGGCTCCGTTTTATCAGAAACGACGGCTCCACCCTGCTTCTTGCGACAAACAGTTCGCACTGCCTGGGGGACCAGAACAGACACTTCAGTATAAGCATCAGCGTGACCAGAAAACGACTGAACAATGCGCTGATAAGCCTGCGCCTGATTGCAATATTCGTCTTGAGAATCCGACACCTGATAGATGTGGGCCCAGAGGCCTTCCGCGAACTGGAAGCGCTCTTTTCCGGAAATCGGCTGATTCTGCGCGTTGCAGGTTTTGCTTGAAACGAGCCAGATCGAACCATCGATGGGCCCAGCGACTACGACGCTTGGACAGAGAGCCGTCAGAGCAATGAGAAGCGCAGCATTTTTCACAGAATCCCCCTTCAAACTATTAATGGTGAATATATTCTCAACCCTTGATGGTCAAGACCTGTCGCCGGGTCTCATACCTTGTGAGTTCAGGATCTAAGTGCAACAGGCGCTCAGTTAAGCTGAGTAGGCGTTTCAGAAGGCATAGGGGATCTGAAAGGGCCGACTTATGGCTAAAATGACATTGCTCGGCCAACCCAAAGAAGAACTTCAAAAACACCTCAAAGAACTTCGTGAATATGCCATGAGCCGAACCTGTTTTGCCAAACTTATCCAAAGCCGTCTCAACGAAATCGAGTACTCGCTCAATCATCGCCCGCGAAAGTGCTTTGGGTATTTGCCACTTTGGGAAGATCATTCTACTAAGCCAAAAAAGATCGCCACTCAAACATCGTGCACCTCAGATCTAAATGCACCCCTGATCAGCAATAAAACCCATTGCCCCATAATATTTAATTGAACTAACCAGTATCTCCTGATAACTGATCCCATGCGCCCCAGACAGGAATCCCTCCTACCAGGCTTCTCCCCTCATACCGCGGCAATCGCGCATGGTGGCGAGCACACCCTGGGAAAGCGAAAGGCCAGGCGCCCCTTTGATCCCAAGCAGGCGCTTCACGTGGTTCTTAGATCGTCCAAAGCAAGAGGCTCATGGTCCATGCTCCAGGACAGGAACGCCGCGCATATTCACGCATTCACCTACCGGCTGGCGAACCGCTGGGGCGTGCGTATTTATCGCTTCGCAAACGTAGGCAATCACATCCATCTGCTGATACGCGCGCGCTCGCGCGCGGTATTTCAGCGCTTTATCCGCGAACTCTCCGGCACCATCGCAATCATTGTCACTGGCGCGAAAAAGGCTTCGCCGCTGAAGAAAAATTCGCAGAACCGGGGTTTCTGGGATCACCTGGTCTTCACGCGAATTGTGCACTTCGGGCGGGACTACGAACAAGTGGCGCAGTACCTCATCAAGAACCTATTTGAGGGCGCAGGTGTGCCCATCAAAAAGCTGCTGGCGCAAGGACGTCATGTCATGACGATCCGGGGAGACCCGCCAAGCGCTGTCTGAGCTATTCTTTTGCCGCGTCGGCGTTACTACCTCTTCCGGAAGTGGTGGCTTCCACAATTTTCTGCTGTTTTGCCTTCATGTCTCCGACGATCTGCTCGCATTTCGCACCGTCGGACGTACTTTCCTTGTTCTTTATCGCCTTCGCCAGCTTGAACATGCTGTCGGCCACGATTCCAGTGGCAACAGAACTCGCGGGTACGGGATCCAGGTAAGTGTTCACACATTCGGGACGAGGCTTGCCTTCGTTACCAGCTGTTTGTACGGACTTTGCACAGCTTTCAATTGCATCAGCAGTGCTTTCATCTTTAGCGCCTCTCATGGACTCGCAGGCTGTTTTGAAACCAGTACTGAGGCTACCAGGAACGCTGCCCAATTCGCGGAGAACATTTCTAGGCAAGCCACCAATCGATCCGAGAATATCACCGAGATCACTGCTCAGAATGGACTCTTGCCCATCTTTTGAGCAGTCGCGGTTCCAGTAGGTGCAATTGTTCGTGGAGAATTCCTGAAGATCTTTCTTCAGATCTCCCGCGATTTCCTTCAAACAGGTCGTCTTCAAGCCGAGCAAAGCTATCTGCGCTTTCCTGAGTTCGCCTTCTTTTTCCTCCAGCGTCTCAACCTTTGACGCGATCCCGTCCTGAGCGTCATTGAAGTCATCGCCCTGCACGTCTTTCATTTTAGGATTCATCTTGCTGCCGATGAGATCAAGGACGTTCTCGGGCATCTCATAAAGGCCGTCTTCACCTTTCTTCAAGGGGCGCCCACGCACCTCGCCCACCCGAATCCCTGGACGAATGCCCATCGTTGCAAGCGTCGCGTTCAGCTGCTGTATCCGGTTATTGAGCGCCTGGCTTTGCGAGCTCATCTGCTGCGCCATCTGTTCGGTGAACTGGTCCACCGACTGATTGGCCTTCAGGATGTAGTCCTTCTTGAATTGCCCTACCTTCTCGAGTTCAGTTTTCACGTTTCTCTGGATGTTCTGCATGTAGGTGATGCAGCCATTCAATCCCTGGCAGGAAAAGTTGATGTTCTTGCTTGCGTCACTGCCGCGAATCACCATGCTGACGGTCGACTGCGGCGTGCTCCCGGCAAGAAGACCTTCGAGGTTTCTGCGAATGTCCGTCAGACATCCGGCCTGCACGCTGGGCTTCGCGTTCTGGCAGCCCGTGATATTCAACGGCAGATGCTGACCGGTCAGGCCAGCCATCACTTCCGAGTTCAACTGGGAGTAGCCGTTCAGAAGTTCGTTCACCACGCGTACGGTGTCTCGTTCCTTCTTCTTGATCGCTTCCTGCGCCTGGCTCAGCGTGGAGTTGGCGATCTTGCGTTCGCGCTTCACGGAATTTCCAGCGTCATTGAAGCACTTCCGCATGGCATTGATGACAAATGACGAGATGTCGAGTCCGTTCCCATTGAAACCGGCAAGCTGTGCGCCGTAATGGGTCTGGATGTCCTCCGCGCTCAGAATCTTCACGGGGCGATTGGACAACGACTGCACTTCTTCCTGACTCTTCGCCGTTCCAAGGTCAGCCGGTGAATCCTCCGAAATGGCATTCAGGATATTTTCCAGCTCTTGTGCCTTGGAAGTCGCCTGCGCATCCGCAAGAGCTCCCTCGCGGATCACGCCTGTAGGCCCCAGTTTCTGGTTCTGCCGGTAACGGCACAGCACGTATTCGCGCGCGTTGACCGGAGGGCCATTGGGAACGCACTTGAGGGCGCGAGGTTTGTTAAAACAGGTATTGGCAAGCACGACCACGCGCGCTTCGGCCATCTCATCAAGCGCTTTGCGCTGGCGTTCCATATCCAGCTGCGCTTCTTTGACTTCCTGAATCTGTTTGGGAATTCCGGCGATGGTCTTCTGCATTTCCTCGCGCAAGCCCAGGAGCCCTTTGCCGCCGGACACGCCTTCGCCCGTCAGCTTTTCGCTGGTGTCTTTGAACTGGGCCTTGCGATTGTCTTCAATCGCGGTCAGCTTCGCGACATCCTGCTGCTGGCGCTGGATGTTCTGCACATAGGAGGACTGAAGGGTTCCCACCTGCTGAGCGAGCATGTTCGCTTCCTGAGTCAGGCAGGACAGTTCGTTCTTGAGTCCTTCGATCTTGCCCTTTCTGCAGGAAATGGCTTCCATGGCTGTGGAAATTTCCCGCTCCGCCTGTTCCACCTTCAAGCTGCTGTAGTTCCCCTCGCTATCTTGCAAAGTCGTACAACTCAGCGCCGACTCAGTGATGGAGCCTTCCCTGCCGCAGCCCCCCGCTTTGTCGACCGTTCCTTTCAAGCCGTCCTTGAAAAGGTCTCCGAGTCCCTGAAGCGCCGGCGTCGTGGTGCACTTGAGCATATTGCCCAGCTGCATCGTGGCCATCGCGCGGTATTCCGGAGGCGTCCCGAAGGATTGAAGGTTAGTTGCAGTCACTGTTTCGCTGGAATCGGACTCAGCGCTCCAGACAGCCGGAGCCGCGAGCGCGAGCGCAAACACCAATAGATACATACGGGATCCCCCCATGACATACCCCTTTCCCCAGGTGCGAGAATGTCGATTACTTATAATTGTAGCAGGAGAATCCTAAATGGGAAGCGTTCCAGCGACTTAACGCATGGCGCTGAAAACAGGCGCTATTTCAATCCCGTGTCATCAGCGACACAGAAAGAGTGTGCGGGCAATCTCGCTTCACGCCCTCTCGGCCGCAACCTCGCGAATCGCGTTCAGGATGTGGCCGAGCTGCGGTGCGCTCGCCATTTCGAGCGGATCCGCCAGCCCGATGCCAGGAGTGAAAGTGCCTGCGATCAGTTTTGGCCGAGCCTGAAGCTTGTAGAAAAGCTCTTCGTCCTCGACCGTACGCCGGATCAGATGCTCTCCGAAATTCGTGACCTCGGTATCCTCGTTCACGAAGATCACCCGGCCGGTTTTTGAAATCGACTCTGAAACCGTTTCCCAGTCATAGGGCCAGAGCGTTCGCAGATCGATCACTTCAACCGAGACACCCTCGGCCGCTGCC
>MEPR01000025.1:82763-85242 GCA_001769835.1 Bdellovibrionales bacterium GWB1_55_8 | reverse complement strand
TTCCTTCAACTGCTTGTCGCCTTCGGCAGTAAGTTCGGGCTCTCCAGGAATCCGTTCCTTTCCCTTCACTCGTAGAAGCGCCTTTGGTTTGAGAAACATCGTCGGATTCGGATCCTTCAGGCACGCGATCATGAGTCCGTAAGCATCCAGGGGATTGGAGGGCATCACGATTTTCCAGCCCGGTATATGGGTCATGGTCGCATCAAAGGAATGCGAGTGATAGATGGAGCCGCGGATCCCGCTCCCCACCGGCGTCATCACCGTCATCGGAAGATTCCATTGGCCATTCGACGCCCAGCATTGCATGCCGCCCAGCTTGAGAAGATCGATCGTGTTGTAAATGTAATCGGCGAATTGAATTTCGGCGACGTTGCGATTTCCGGCAAACGCGAGCCCGATCGATGCACCGATGATCCCACGTTCATCCAGAGGTGAATTCCAGCTGGTTTTAAGCCCTTGAGTCACGGTGAAGACGCCGCCGAGCGGGGGCCCCACATCCTCTCCGAAAATATCCGTGACCCCGAGATTCTCCTCACCATAGTGAAGGGCCATCCGAATGGCCTGCGCCATGTTCGCCATTACCAGTACCTGCCCTTCTGCCCGTAATAGATATGATCGTAAATCGTCGAACCATCAGGAAGCGGCTCCTCACGAACCCGCTTGGACATTTCAAGCAATTCAAGCGTGTATTTCTCGCGAATTTGAGCCATTTCTTCCGGGCTCATCACCCCTGCTGAAGCCAATTTCCGTTCAAAATCCGCGAGAGGATCGGCCTCCCCTTGCACGAGATTGGCGCCACTGGCCGAGGAATGGCCGTACATGCGCGAAACATAGGATTCCATCAGGAACGGCTTTCGTTCGGAGCGGATGTAGTCCATCGCGTCTCTGATCGCGAACCAGGACTCCTCGACGTCCCTGCCGTTGATCGTGCGTGTCCTGATCCCGAAGGGTTTTCCGCGGTCAGAAATCAGCTGCTCTCCATGCTGCGTTTCCATCGGCGTGGAAATGCCCCAGCGATTGTTCGTCACGATCATGAAAATCGGCAGCTCCTGCATGGGCCGGCTCGACCAGACCAGACAAGACGCGAAATCGCCTTCCGCGGTGCCCGCATCGCCGCCATTCACGATGGTAATCCCTTTCCCGCCGTGCCGACGGTGCGCGACTCCAGAGCCGATCGCCGTTGAATACTGGGTTTCAATCGTGGAGGTGATCGGCACCACATTCCATTCGCGAATTGATGAATGATTGGCGAAGTTGCGGCCGCCTGAGTGCGGATCATTCACCGTATTTTTTTGCTGGCGAATCATACCGAGAGGGTCCGCACCCATCGCAAGCAGAATGGCGCTTGAGCGATAATGAAGGTGAAGAAAATCGTAGTCGCGCCCTTGACCCTTATGGACTTGCAGCCCGAGCGGCACGTTGAAGGCTTCTTCGCCGGGACCGCCAATCCAGAAGTAGCCATCGTTCTGCTTGTACATGCGGATCAAGCGCTCTTCGAGAACCCGCGCTTTCACCATGGTCTCGTGAATTTGCGTCAGAAGCTTTGGGTCCAGACGGAACCGGGCATTGGGTTCTGTTTTAGGCGGCTTGGTGGAAGACCGCGCTTTTTCCTTTTTTCGTTCTTCTTGCAGATCTGCCAAGTGACTCTCCTCCACAGCTTCTCGATTCGACGAAAATAGGACCAACCTAGGCCTATTTCAACATAAAACTTGCCGCTCCATAAAAAACTCAACCTAGAGGGTCTATTTATTCCAGTATACAAGCGCCACTTGTACTTGCAACAAACGAGCAACAGCATCCTCGCAGGAAAGAAGAAACTCTGGAGTTTCAATGCCTTGCGATAAAATCCGGCCTCTCCCCGGTTTTCATACCAAAAAATGAAAACAAACGAATGCCAAGCGGCAAAAGCCTAAGTCCTCAATGAATTTCATGGTGTGGACCTCTTCTCACTTGCCGCACTCGTTAAAAGAGTGAAAGATGCCGCGCATGGCACCAGCATCTGAAACTTACACGACACCAACAGCCAGCCTTTTCCGCTCGATGATTCGCGGGAAGACACGCATCGGCCTGGCCTGGATTTTCGCCGCGCTCCTCATCTTCTCAGCCAGGAGCTTTCCTCAGTGGCACGGAATCCTGCTTTGCTTTTTCGGCGCTACGCTCCGCTTCTGGGCAAGTGGTTTCCTGAGGAAAGACTCGCGCCCGGCAGTAGGCGGCCCATACTCTTTCACCAGAAATCCTCTCTACCTCGGTACCTACATCATGGCGCTCGGTACGGCTGTAGCTATTGAAAACTGGTGGCTTCTAGGTGCGGCAACGATCGCGTTCGGCGTCATTTATCACTACATCATCCTGGATGAGGAAACGAAGCTGCACGTCATTTTCGGCGCGCCCTATCGCGCCTATTGTCAGCTGGTGCCACGGTTCTTCCCGCGCGTCTGGCCCCCTTTGATGCCAGCCTCCTCGAAAGATCTTGAGGCCG
>MEPR01000025.1:72922-82723 GCA_001769835.1 Bdellovibrionales bacterium GWB1_55_8 | reverse complement strand
GGCGATGAAAAACAAAGCTTACGAAGCTTACGCCACATTTGCCGGCCTGATCGGATTCGTAGCCCTGATCTCGTACGCGTGGCAGAACCTCGGAAACTGAACGCGCCGAGACGCGCGTTGCAATTTCGCTGGGCTTCCCGTACAAAAAGACTTCGACCGTTGTTCGCCTCTGTTTCAGGGTCCCATAGTTAAATGGATATAACGGAGCTTTCCTAAAGCTTTGTTCCAAGTTCGATTCTTGGTGGGACCACCATTTCATTCCTTTCAACTCTAAGTCAGTTTGTTTCGGAACATCCCTCCATGGATTCACTCGCATCGCGCTTCGCGCGAACGCATCCTGCTTGCGAGAGTCCTCTCAAACTGACTTAGAGTTGAAAGGAATGACGCGTTTCAACAGGGTCGAACCTGGAACAAAGCCTTGGCTACGAGCGGAGCGAGTTATTCCAAGTTCGAAGGACGTTCACCGAGGGTGAACTTGTAATGTCCGCACAGGATGTGCGGGAACCTTGCCAACGCGCGGAGGCAGGAGCCGGAGCGCCATTCTTGGTGGGACCACCATTTCTCAAAGTGTTCGAACCATCGAACAATAAATTAAATCCCCTGTCAGTCATCCCGAAAGCATGGCCAGCTCCCCTTCGATGTAATCTCTTCCGAGGTAAAAATGAGCCCGGAATCCTTCAGACGTAATTTCGACCTTGTGGACCAAGGCCTTGATGATCCCGCCACCTCTTCAAATCTCGCTCTTTGCTCCCTCTTTTCAATGTCACTGACATTGATCTCGATGGTCTTCGGTTCCCATCGGTTCGCCATAATTTACTCCTTGTTTTCGATTGTTCATTTTATTTTCCTTTCCTGGATTGAGTTCTCGGCCCAGTTGCTCACCCTCGCCGCCACCCTTGCCTATCCCTAGGCTTCTGACTTTCATCACAACATCGTTGGGGGGAGGGCAGAAGCCGATCAGGGAATTTCTTGAATCGGCAGCGGCGCGTTTTTGGGTTTTATTTCGAATAATTGCTCCGAAATTTCGTTACTTCCTCCTTTGCAAAAGGTGTTCACTCAGTGAACTCCGACTGAACACCAGGTCTGCATACTGTGCATTCCGAGTGCAGACCTATAAGCAAGGGTGTGCCAATTCCCGTGACGCCCTAAGAACGAATTATTTGAGATGGTGAAAGTGGTCGTCTCTCACCGATGAGAGCGTGGGTGCGCCATTTTTAGGATTAAGAAATTGGAGGTACAACAACCAGAGAGCCTCGACATAACAGCGTATGCCGTTAAGAATCATGTAATGCAGCATCAACAACCTTTGAACATTCCGATTTACCTGAGCGCATGGATCTATCTGTTCTTAATTGGATGGACGATTCGTGTTTTTGTATTGCCATACAAAGTCGCACAGCGTGTCGAGCGCCCGTTTAGATACGGCGACATCTCTTCGGAAGAGCTGTCGACGTTAACAGCCTCTGAAAGAAATCTCAGGCTAAGCCATCGACTATTTGCGATGGCAGGAATTCTGGATTTTATTTTCTGTGCCGTGTGGTTCTTTAGACACTTCGGACCCTGGGGGCGCTCATGACGAATCCGTGGAAGCTTCTTCGACAAGCTATTGTTGGTATTTTCTATCGCGGTCCCTTTGTTTGGGAGATCGACGAGACTGAGGGGGATCCATCGACCAAAATAAAACAACTGAACGAGGGCAATTTCCTTGATCACATCTTTTTCCCCGGAATTTCGACAAGTGTTTCCGGAAATCGATTTAAGGTTACCCGGTGGGGTATTGGTCGGCTACCGATGTCCGGGAATAGTTTTGTTCACGTTTTGATCGGCACCGTTAAAAAGTCAGAGTCAAAGATGGTTATTAGAGCTTATTTTCGGCTCAATGTTATTGTTTTTGCGTTCACAACTTTTTGGCTAGGGAGCGTTTATTTGATATCTGGTGTCATTGGGGCGTCCGTAATTAGAGCAATCATTTATGGGCGCAACGATAACAAGGTCGTTAATCTGCTTGTTGCGGTACTATTCCCGATCCTTGGCACGCTGATGCTCCTCCTGTTCAGAGGTATGGCGAAGCCGAATGAGGATGAAATCTTGGCGGGTCTGAAAGGTAAGTTTGGAGAACCGAAACAGGCGCCCTGACATTGTCTGACTCCTACAGAGTGATTAGCTCAAACGAATTCAGATGCCAATGCGGCGACGTTTTGTTGGAAGCGTCGGCGCTGTGAGTCCGCGAAGTGCCAGAGCCAGGGATTGAATGGCAGTGTCTTGTTTTTCCAGTTTCTGCTCCAATATACGCATCTTTTCCGCAAGCGTGCTGTTCTCCGCGAGAAGTTGGCGAAGCCGAATGAAGACCCGGACCACATATACGCTTACTTGGATAGCGCGGGCGGAGTTCAGTACGCTCGCAGCCATAACGGCCCCATATTCTGTAAAGGCGAACGGGGGATTAGGGGCATATTTGAGTCGCGGGAGGTTATCACAAATTGTGATAACCTGGCGTTTTTCCTCCTCAGAGAGTTGAAACATGAAGTCATCAGGAAAACGTTCTAAATTTCGATGAACCGCCTGATTGAGAGCTCGTGTTTCAACACCATAGAGTTGAGCTAAGTAGGCGTCGAGAAGTACCTTTTGTCCTCGAATCAACAGAATACGTCTTTCAATTACTTCTCTTGGCAGTAGGTCCGATTGTTTAGGCATAACCCTTGTTACCAGCTTGAAACATGCCACCTACGACGAGAAAAAACGGGCATTGTTGTGAATGTCCTGTCGGCATTTCGAACCGGGAATCCGCGATTCATATCCGACCTCATTTTCCACTGGGGAATGGGAGCATAGCTCGCCCCCATTGCGACGCCTGTGAGTCCTGAACGAGTTGAATTTCGGCGACCGTACGGCGGCTATTATCTGCGGCAAATGCCTTTGAAACCGCCAGAATTGCAATCGCTACTGCTGCTGGGATCAGTCTTTCGATTCCCATAATGCGCCTCCCTTCAGTTCCTTGAGCCGACGGATGATTGTTGCTCTCGGTCTCTGGAATTAGGCTGCAAGTTGCTCCTTCGTCCATTTCTCACCCCAACGGAGTTTTGCCAGCTCGTCGAGATCGATTTCAGGCCGAAACCACGGGCCGCGACTTCTATTGCGACCACAATTGGTTCGACCAGCTTATGGCAGCCCCCACCGTTTCCCCCTTCGGTTCTTCGGTTCTCTTTGTATGGATTCGCTCGCATCGCGCTTCGCGCGAACGCATCCTGCTTGCGAGAGTCCTCTCAAAGTGGAAAAGCTGATTTTTCTTTACTTATTTAACGCGGTGCACTAGACCCCTCCGAATCGGTACTTGGGTCGAAAGGAGATCTATTTATGAAGAAATTATTGGTTGGTCTGGTGTTACTGGGTTCCACGGCAGCCTCGGCTGAAATGATCAGCGTTACCTTCAACGAGATGGATATGAAGGGAAACATGAAGGGAGCAAGCTGCACGATCGACACGGATCAAAATGAAGACTATCTCCTGACCGACCTCGGGACGACGAAATTCAAATTGGAAGTCAATGTCATGGGGCCCTCCTTGATCCGGGTCGCGTATCTCGGCAAGAGCTCGAATGCTGGAATTGATGTTGCGCAGGTCAGTTCTATCGCAACTCCGTATCAGGCTCGCATCGGATTAACCACGGCGCTCGTTGGACATGGTGAAGTTTCCATTTCCAAACTCTCTGATTATCCGGGTGCTGAAGCGACCATGCGCGACTTAATGGCCGGCCAGCCCAAGTGCGTGAAGGACATCTTCAAGAACCTGTAGTCGCCGCGGCTGCCCTGAGGGTACAGCCCGAATCTCTCAGGGTTACCAGCTTCAAGAGATCGGCATTTTTTCTTCGTCCACCGCTCGAGGAAAGAAGACCTCATCGCGGGCGGCGCAAGTTCGTTTGTACCGTGCCGGCGCACTTCGAGAATTCAATGCTGAAAGCAGTTCTGTTTGACATGGGTAACACGCTTCTCGATTACCATGCTGGACCCTCGTCCGATGATGAGAAGGATGACAAAGGGCTCAGGGCAATGGCTCAAAGACTCGCGACTTGGGGCCACCCGGTCAGCCACGAGTTATTGCTCAATGAGTTCTACCGTCCATGGGTTGCCCTGTTCCCGAAGCGCAAACAAGAAGTGCGAGAGTTCGATTTGGTACCGCTTCTGAGCTGCGCCATTCCGGTGGAAGAACTTAACGCGGAACAGATCAAAAGATTACTGCTCGATTTTCATGAGCCATCCGCCCTCGAAGCAATTATGGATGATGGGACTCACGATTCGCTCCACCGACTCAAGACTTCAGGCATCAAGATAGGAATGATTTCCAACTCCGCTGTCCCGGGGTATTGCCACGACCGAACGCTGGCGCGACTAGGCTTGTTATCAATAATTGATTTCCGCCTCTACAGTTATGACCAAGGGATTCGGAAGCCGCACCGCGAACTATTCCTGCGCGCGCTGAAAGCTGCCGATTCAACGCCCGAAACCACAGTCATGATCGGAGATTCGTGGGAGCTGGATCTCGCTCCTGCATGCCAGCTTGGCTTGAGAGTATTGCAGTACCACTCCCCAAGGCGCGGCAAGAAAACGGCATTTCCGGTTCCACCCCATTTATCGCTAGGCCAAATCGAGACAATCCCTGCGGCCGAGGGCCTGCTTAAGCATCTTATTTAGAATCTGGCTGACCCTTCCAGAGTGAACCTCGTGCATTTTACCGGCGTGAATAAGCTGAAAGCTCTTTCAAGTACTGCCTCACACCATCCGTATGCATGTCCATGACAAGAGTGTGGTCGCCGCAAGGGAGGCCGCGATCGTCAGTCGGCTTCGCGCTGATGGTTCCCCAATAATAAATTTTGCGTTTCCTCTTGGCGAAAACCGCGCCGCCCGAATCGCCCTCGCAAGCGTTGGCGCCATTCACATGACCCAATCCCACAAAAAACCCATCTTCATTGTCGATCACGGTGAGCGTCGCGACACGAAGGATTCCATTGTCATGATTTCGGGTGGCCGTTCTGCCGTAACCCGCGATGATCGAGGAATCTCCCAGTGGAAGAGCCGAATTGACGGGAAGAATTTCAACCGGACGAAAGCCTTTCGGAAGTCCGCCGTCGAACGTGACGAATGAAAAATCGACACCCGGATGTCCAGCTGGAACCACTCGCTTCACGACGGCCGTGCGAACGGGCGCATCCAGATCGGTTCCAAAGACGAGTTCGGCGGCTACAACATCAACCATGCAATGCTTTGCCGTGATCGCAATATCCGAGGCCAATAGGACGCCGGAACACGTGACCGCTTTTCCTCTCTGCTTAAGGATACGAAAACCCACCATATGAGAGGCAACGGCCGAAGGCACGGCGCGGCCTTCAAACGAAGGATTGGAAACCGCGAAAGACGATGGAGAATTGAAAGAGACCGCGAGGGCCCCGATCCATCCAGCAAAAATACCTGCCTGCAACCCGATTACCCAAGGACGGTTCTCCATGCTGAATTCTCCCGCGCAGGAACATGACACGACCGAGTAAATTGGTCAACTTTTAGGAACCCAGCCTTATTCCGTAAACTTTTCAGTGAACCAAAGAAACCATTCCCATTTAATTGCAACCACTTACAACCCGTTATTCAGACCTCCTGGGCTGCGTCTTCTTCAAGGAAGTTCTTCTTGTCTTTACGTTTCAATAAACTATGGTCTACGCCGATGAGGAACCTCACACGGCTTGTTTCAATTTTCGTCCTCTTGATAGTTTCGAACAGTGCTCTGGGAGCCAGCAAGAAGCCCTTGGCTTTGATCTACAAGGATTCAGGAAGCTGTTTCGCCTGCGAAGTGGGCGCGCGTGCAGCGGCGGAAGATGCCGGAATGAAGACCCGGTATATATCCGCCGATGAGATTACTCCTTCACTCCTGAAAAAAGCTCAGCTCTGGATTCAACCCGGTGGAAATGCGATTGATGTCGCCAAACGCATGGATCCGAAAGCCTACGGCTACCTGAAGGATTACATTGAGCAGGGCGGAAATTACCTCGGGTATTGCGCGGGTGCGTTTTTCGCGGATTATTTCGTCGACAACGACAACACAATCCCGGGCCTTGGGATCATTCCTGGCGGCGTAACCAAGGACTATCTTCCCGGAGATACGGGTGCCCACATCCTGCCTGTCAGGTGGCATCGCAATGACAAGACTTTCGTGCGGCATCTGTTTTTTGGCGAAGGTCCGGTTTTCGTTTTTGAGACGCCTGGAACCGTGGAAATCATAGGAGAGTATGTCGACAACGAAGCATCGGCTCCGCCGATTGCTGTCGTTCAGTTCAAGCACGGAAAAGGAAACGTGGTTCTTACCGCGATTCACCCTGAGGTTCCTGCCTGGGCACGCTGGTATTACGGTCTTGAAGATCCGGACGGATCGGACAGGGATCTGGCTGTCGAGCTCGTGAACCGGGCGCTTTTCGGCAAGCCCTCTCAGCAGTAGTTTCGAAACCGCAGCAGTTATTTTTTCAGCGGCACAAGATATTGATGCAGGCCGGGCAAAATACAATTGCGGTCGAGAAATTCAGTCTTTGTGAAAACCATGCCCGGAAAATGCCGCTGCGGATTCAATCCGAATTCCTGGATTTCCTTTTTGATCAATTTCATCTGCTCGTCGCCAGAGAGTCCGAGATAGGCTTCCCCTTTTTTTGCCCGTTCCGGGTACTTGCGAAGATACTTGTTCAAGGCGCGCGATTCGAGCGGTGAAATCCAAAGGAGTCCGGAGTTCCCACCGGAATTCAGTTCGATGATCTTCGCAGCGGTTTTCCCATTCTGCTCCACGATGGCCACGTCAAGTCCGTAAGGAATGTTGCGGTAAGCCTCCGGAAGTTTCGCGAACCATTGCTCCACGTTTTCCATGACCATGTTCGCTTTTGGGTCAATCCCGAGCAACCCCTGCACGACGATCTTCGTGGATTCCAGCTTAGGAAGACCATCCATATATCGGCGGGTCACCGCCCGTTTGGACAGCAGTTTCCCCTCGATCATTTCCACGCGATACTCACCCATCAACTTCAGGCGCTCCTGGACCAGCGTCAGCTCGGGACTTTTCAGGTATTCGAGCAAACGGTATGTCTTGAAGTCCGGTCTCTTCTTCATTTCGTAAAGGACATATTCCCAGTCCTCGCCTGGCAGTCTCGCTTTAATCTCCTGATGAACGGCATCGAAGTCCGTGTCGAGGTATTTCAAAATCTTTTCGAGGTCATCTTTATCGCTGATGATCTCGGTTCCGGTGTTCGAGTCATATGCGCCCTTGAGCACCCACCCGTTTGGAAACGCCTGATCCAAGGACTTCTTCATTTTTCTGATCTTATCCGCGAGTGCTGAATCATGACTGTAGTGCGGAACGGGCTTTCCTTCGGCCTGCAAAACCTCCTCGAGAGAAGAGGATTTTGCCATCGCCCCGGGCAGGTACTTTTCTATCAACTTTGCCTCAAAGAGTTTGTTCTCCATGGCGTCCTGGATATCGAAGTTGATCAGGGCCGGATTATATTTTCCGAGCATCGTCTTACGGTGCATATGCCGGCGGTGCCAGACCACCGTTTCGCCTTTCTCGCCTCCCGTGGCTTCCACGGGAATCACACCTCCCTGCTCGGGAATCTCGTACATTTCGATCGGGCCATGAAACAGCCGCTGCAGGATCCGGTCTTTCACTTTCTGAAATCCGTTTTTAGGTTCGGCATAGGGTTCCGCTGCCAGATGATGCCGGATCACCCGGATGCCGGAAGTTTTTCCGTTCTGCCTTAATTCCTCGATTGCCGCAGGATGCATCCCGCTGAGTTCGGAAAGGAGTTTCTCATTTTCCAGACTCGCGTCTTTACCCAGCCTATCGGTGAGCTTCATGACCAGGCGGACCCCGTCTTCCACTCTCCCGGAACCGCTCATGTCGTGATACTCGATCGCGTTTTTCCATCTGGGATCCACTTGAATGGATTGGACCACAGGCTCCGTGACCAGGGCCGAAGTAACGGATCCTTTCTGATTGGCCAATTCGCGACCAAACTCAAGGACTTCATCCACCGATGAGGCTTCTTTGCTCGTAAAACGATTCGTGAGCGCCGCTCCCATCGGGACCAACCAACGGCTTCGCACAAGGGCGCTTTTCGAGGAATCTTCCTGCTGAACTGGTTCCGAAACTGTACGCACCTTCCAGGAGGAGATCATGGATTTCGTCTGCCAGGATTCCATCTGCGCCTGGAATTTCGCCACCTCTTCTGAATTCGCAAGAGACGAAACCTGGCGCTGTCCATTCAAAACGTACTCAACTTCAAAGGGTTGCGCGTGAGCCACAGATGCGGAAAAATAAAGGGCAAAGGCTCCCCAGCGCATGACACGGTTCATAGTCTTCTTGTCGGGAATGCGTGACCATAAATTGAGCTCATACTATGTCAAATTTTTGAGCGGGTGTTTGCGCTCTGATTATTGCGCCGGAGTGTCGATCCGGACGCAGGAATTGAATTTCAATCAGATTTAAGAAACAGCTCAGGGCTCAAGTACGGCTCATCGGTTGCAACATCTCGAGTCAAACGAGGTGTACGATGGTTTATTGGCGCAACGGCGGTGTTTTCGCGGTTTATGCAATCACTGGCATTCTCCTGAGCGCGCAGGCACAAGCGGATAACTCATTTTCCTGCCCCGCTCGCCCCGGTCTTGCCGCGACAATCAAGAAAGCAAAAGAGACGCAGGACAAGTACTCACGTTTCCTTTCCGAAGAGCAGGCATTTGAACGGGAGCTGACAAAAGATAGAAAAGGAGCGGCCCGAGTCGCCAAAACCGCTACGGTGGTGGAAGGGGTTAGCATCAGCGCCCTGGCGTGGACACCGCTCGCGATTTTTCATGGCACGGGCGTGGCTCTAGGACTCGGCGAAGCGCTCTTTGCGACCGGCGTGGTCGCGACAACCAACCCTGGATTCACCTCGATCGTCTTGGAACCTAGAATGGAAAAGGGAGTGGTCGAACCCAATACTGACTTTGATTTCCGAAACAAACTGCGATTCAAAACGGACCCTGCCGAGATCGCTGAACTATCAAGACTTACAAGCCAACCCGGATCTGCACTCGAACAAGCTATTGCTGCTCGCTTCCGAATCGGAATGAGCAGCATCCTGAAAGCCGGGAAATACGCTCAGAAGGCTAAAATTGATGCTCTTGAACGGGCCGACAATCCAAAATCCTTAGGAGACAAGTGGCTCAAGTCACTGGGCTGGGGCGATGTCACTAAATTCGACGCCTTGGTAGCCGAATCCAAAGTGCGATCCAACATCTATGAAGCCGCGATCAGTTACGCTGCCGTCATGCAACAGACGATTGAACAGGCCTGCAAATCGACTATAGCGGTCGCAACCGCGCCATCAAGGAGTTCTGACGCTATACGGAAATCCAGCTCCCCCGGCGCCGGATTTAAAGCGAGTCCGCGAGCACGGATCGCAGCGGCGGCCAAATAGCGGGCTACTGCCGGCTTAGTTCATTTTGCAGCGTTGGTTGGAATACTGCCAATTATGAGCCCGGACCAGCCATACATTGTCGTTATTATCGAACAGGCGATCCACTCCATTGGTGATATATGCCTCAACTCTGGCTGAGTTCCCGTGGTATTCCACGCCTTTTCTATACTTATCGAATGTAAAAACAAGAAAAGCGCCCTTACCCTCTATCCTCGTTGGCTTGGCATTCTCGTAGCCATTAATTTTTACCTCATAGTCCTGGAAGTATTTGTTTATGAGGTCGCCGGAAACCACGACGGTTGCACTGATGTAATTGCCGT
>MEPR01000025.1:71996-72911 GCA_001769835.1 Bdellovibrionales bacterium GWB1_55_8 | reverse complement strand
GCCGGTAATGACGTTGCCGGCATCGGACACATAGATATTGCAATCCCGATCACCATAATCCGCGGCATGAGCCGAAGCAGAACTGAGGAATAGAGCAGCTACAGTGATAAATGTTTTCATATGGATCTCCTTTTAATCGAACACAAGCCAAGTCTGAATTCGCCATTACCTTCAAAGGCTGAATTTGAAATTATGCGAACGGCTAATCGGGTCCACCAGGTAGCGCCGGCCATTCACTTGAATCGCGAGTTCCTGCCGATAAATTGAAAATCGCTCCGACCCGCGTTCGCAATACCAGGTGCGATTATACTCAGCATAAACAGGGCTGCCGCACTCAAAACGCGCCATTGCAACCGGCGCGAGCTGCCCCGTGAAGTGCCCATCCACGAACCAGAGATCGCCTTGCGCAGAATGATAGAACTCCTGATTCCTCGTATCGAAACTCATCAGGATCACCCTGACCGAGTCAGACGGCGACAAGCCCCTGATGTTCACCCAGGGCGCTGCGACGGTGTGATGAGACGCCCTTCCATTCTCAATGCGCGCCACCTGATAATCGAGCACGATCGAAACGCCCTCAGCGCTCCTCAAATGAATACTCTTCCATTCAGAAGCGAAAACACCCTGCGTGAAAACCAGCGCCGCAAACAGCGATACAACCAAAACTCTTGACATAAAGCCCTCCAGTCAGCGCCTCAGATAGCTTATGAAAACGGATCCACCCACAGAAGGATTCCTGAACAGTCGTTTTCCGATGCCAAACGGCGAGGTGTCCGCACTGACACAGCTTCCGATCGCCTGTCCATGCGAGATAATGAAGTATTCTCGGGGGAATCGTATGCGGAACCAATTGATTGTCCTGCTCATCACCGCTTTGGGAGCGCTGCCCGTCATGACCGGCTGCCGAAAAAGTGC
>MEPR01000025.1:0-71962 GCA_001769835.1 Bdellovibrionales bacterium GWB1_55_8 | reverse complement strand
TCACCTTCAAGCCCAGCCGCTCCATCTCCGATTCCTGATGAACCCGATACCACCCCTCCTGCCATCGGCGCATTCACCCTATCCGCCCCGGCAGATTCGCTTACCGCTTCGATCACCAGTCTGTCCGGGACAGACAACATCGCGGTGACGGGATATCTGGTCACCGAAACCGCCTCATCGCCCAGCGCCTCCACGCCAGGCTGGTCCGCTTCGCCTCCGACTTCTTTCCTCTTCGCTACTTTTGGAACTAAAACTCTGTATGCGTGGGCGAAAGACGCGGCCGGAAACGTCTCTCCGGGCGAAAGCGCTCAATTAACGCTGACACAAACCGCCTCCTGGGCTGGCGCAGAAAACGTCCTCGTGCTTTTCAACGAGAGCTGGCCCGACGGGGACGGCAACGGAGTTTCCGACTCACAGGATGTGGCCGAGTACTACGCGGCGAAGCGGGGCATCCCCGCGGAGAACATGCTCGGGGTCGAGTGCACGACGAACTACACCATGAGCTACGCGGATTTTCATGCCAAGATCCTCAGCCCACTGGTGGCTCACCTGGAGCAGGTCGTGGGAGGCGAGGTGCTCTCGAATCGAATTTTTTACATAGTCCCGGTTTACGGAGTCCCCGTTCAGGTGAACACTCAGTTTGTCACTTCCGAGCACCCCTTCTGGCCCAGCGGTTCCTACGCACATAACGTTCGCTCGCTCGATCAATGGTTGATGAACCCCTTTCGGCATCACGAAAACGGCGTATCACCCGGAGGAAAGCCGTACCACGATGACAAAACGACGCTGCTCGGGGATTCCTCGTCCGAAATCTATAACAACTATTATGCAAGCATCCCGACATCGACTCAACCGACGCTGGCTCAGCTGCTTCCCCGCACATTCTTCAAAAAACGTGCGTCCACCGGAATCAATTTTCTCGTCACCCGTCTGGATGGCGCATCGACGCTGATCGCAAAATCGCTTGTCGACAAGGCTCTCTATGCGGAGACCTATCTGATGCGTCAGGACGACCCCTTGCACCCTTTCCGCCCGGTTGCGCTGGTCGACAGCGATAAAGGCCGAAGTCACGGTCATGAATCGCACGCAGCGACCCTGGTGCAGCTCCTCCAAGGACTCATCTCATCGGTCTTTTCACCTGCGAACTCCGCAATGGAGCTGTATCTGGGCTCACCCTTTGATCTGATTTCCGATTGGATCGGGCCTGGAAATGGTCCGGAGGTCGGTGAGGCCGGGCATATTCCTGAAGTCGGCGGGACGATCGCGAGCGTGAATGCGGGCACCTCAACCATCACGATGGGTGCGTCCGATCGCGTGGATTTTTTCGTTATAGGAAAGCCGATCACCTCATCAGCAGGCGGAGAGGCGACGATCACCGGTGTCAATGTGGGCACGAAATCCCTGACCCTGAGTAACGTGGATAACTTCAATGCAACCAATACGGTATCGCAGAAATACGCAGGCACCCTGCCGATCGCATTGCACTGGATCTATACTTTCTACAGCTATGGAGCTTACCGGGACGTCTATCAGTTCAGGGTCGGAGCCCTGGGGCGCCACATGGATTCAGGCTCGTGCGCCAATATCCGCTCTTCTGCGGGCACTTGGTGCGCCAAGTCGCTCATTCGCAACATCACCGCGGTGTCCGGGGCCGTTTCTGAACCAGCGTCTTCCGGCGAGGCCTATATGGACTATGTAATGGCAGCGCTCACCCTGGGCGCCAACGCGGCTGACTCCTTCTATAACGGGCTGGTTTACGGAAACCGCTGGATGGCCCTGGTGATCAGCGATCCACTCTACGCTCCGTTCCGCAACTGGGCCTCGCATATCGCTGATTCGACAAGCCCAGCGTTCGGTGAGATCAAGAGCGTCGCGGGGGGCCTCAACCAGAGGAAGATCAGCGTCACGCTTGGCGGCGCCACTCCCGGCGAACTTCTGGATGTCGCCCAGTACAAAATTGAGTACGGACTGACGGAAAGCTACGGACAGGCCATCGCATACGACGATTTCTCGGGAACCGTGGACGGAACATGGGATAACAATCGCCGCTACTTCTTCGCGCGCCAGTTTGATTGGACGTTAAGCGGCCTCACGCCTGCAACGACGTATCACTACCGGGTGATCGCGCGTGACCCCTATGGCAATGAAACGGTGTCGCCGGATTACACGTTTACGATGCCTTGATGTTCTCAGAGACGCGCCTGAAATGTCAGCGCCCCAGCAGGACAGGCCTTCACGCAATTGAGACAGCGTGAACATGAGAAATGCGTCGACGGGTTGATGAGGTCTTTCAAGTGAAGGCTGTGCCCCGGCGCGAACTGCGCCACATAACAGGCTTCGTCACAGATATTGCAACTTTTGCAGCGAGAGGCATCCGCAACCCGCACTCGAAAAAGACTCATGCGATTCAGAAACCCGCCCGCCCAGGCAATCGGGCATCCCATTTTGAAATAGTTATAAAAGCTTCGTTTGCGTCCGTCTTCATCGCCCGCGCCCATCATCATTTCCATGATGGCCCCCATCGGACACATCCAGCGGCAGAAAAATTTACCGAGAAAAATTCCAAGCGCGGATCCGGCGGCGATCACCCACCACAGGCTGATTCCCCAGTTCGATATCGCCAGATAAAGACTCAAACCGAATACGATTTGAAATCCGCGTCGCCACGAGATGAGCCGTTTCAGGAGAGCGCGAGGACGAGCCTTTTTGGTCATAGCGGGAACTTTGTCAGCTGATATTCAATAAGTCAATTGAACATTTAAAGAGAACCTGCTACAAACTGCTGTTACAATCCGGACGATATTCCACAGGGAGGATTCATGAACGTCACGTGTATCTGGAAAGAGAATCTATTGTTCACCGCCCAGGCGAACGGGCACTCCATCACCATGGATTCCAAGCCACCGCTTGGGGGCGATTCGGCGATGACTCCGAAACAGCTGGTGATCGCCGGACTTTGCGGATGCACTGGAATGGATGTCGCCGCGCTGATGAAAAAGCATAAACAACCGCTCGAAAAACTGTCCGTCGAAGCGGACGTGACGATGACAGAAGGCGCGCAGCCTATCGTTTACAAATCGATTCACCTGACCTTCAAACTCGAAGGTCAGCTCGATCTGGACAAAGTCCGCGAAAGCGTACTCCTGTCGCAGACAAAGTTTTGCGGTGTCAGCGCGGTGCTCTGGAAAGCCGTTCCCATGGAGTACTCCATTGAAGTCAATGGGCAGATCATCGGATCAGGAAAGCCCGAGTTTAAGTCCTTACATATACAAATGCTTGATATGGTTGACTAATTTACATCAAATTTATATTTGAACCTTTTTGTCCGGTATACGTCTGAGATTGCAGAGCAGCACGTTGCGCTGAAACCCCACTGCTTTGAGAAGAGAGGACGTTATGGATCGGAAATTTTCGTATTTGGTTCTTTGTGTCGGCTTAGGTTCGCTAACCGCGTGTCTCCCCCCCAGCGATCAGGCTGGACTGTCCGCGGCACTCAACCATGCCGGAGTCAGCCCTGTGGACGTGGACCCTGCTTGCGGCAGCGCCAGCGGCCAAAGCTTCAGTCTGAAGCCAGCCAGCAAATTGTGCGCATCCGGAACACCTTCCAGCGTCTCTGGTAGCGGGCCCTGGTATTGGGATTGCGCCGGGACTTCGTCCAGCGTCTCGTGCTCCGCTGATGAATCAGTGATATCCGGCGAATGCGGAACTGCCGATGGCGGGACATACAGTTCCAAGCCGACGGTAAATCTCTGTACCTTGGGCTCTGCCTCGGCAGTTAGCGGATCCGGACCTTGGGTTTGGACCTGCGGCGGAAGTGCATCCTGCTCGGCCTCGTCCGCAAGTTCCTCGGATCCGTCGACCGAGCTAGAGACGCAGCCCGTCTACCGCTATGTCAATGCTTACCTGGCAATGCATATATTCACACTGAGTTCGAGTATCCCCGGCCCGGGCTTCTATCTGGAATCGACGGCGTTCGAAACCTATACAGCTTCAGCTGGCTCGGAAATGAAGGAGCTCTTTAGATGCAATAACGAAGACGCCGTCCACTTCCTGGCATCGGAATCGAACTGCCGATTCAATGGCTCCACAAATGTAAGGAACGAAGGCTCTGTAGGCTTTATCTATAAAACGGAACAAACCGGTACGACCGCGTTGTACCAGGTCTGCTCCGCCACGGATTGCATCCAGACCACTTCAGCCGCGGAAAAAGACTATCTGGTCTTATCACACATCTACAACGCCATCCCCTGGAACATCCTGGGCTACGTTCCGAACTGACAGCTATTCAGACCCCACTCGCGAAAGCGCGTGGGGTCTTTTTCGTTCAGCACACAGCTTGCACCAGTGTGTATTCATGGGAGAGCCTAAAAGACATATCTACGTCGACCATCAGCTGCCCCTCGAAGAGTTGCAAGATGCCGAGCATGCGACCGTCACTTCTGAGCAGTTCGCTCGCCGACCGCCCACTACGGAAGATAAATTTTTCTACGATCAGGAACAGACCTGGGAAGAGGGCGAAAAAGAAGAACGCCGTGAAGCCCGCCATGCAAGCCTGAACCGCCGCAGCGCCAAGCCCACCGCTCCCGCTCCGGCAGACGAACCCGGCAGCATCTGGCAGCGCATTTACCGGGCATTCAGTCGGCGCTCAGATTCCAACTGGCGCCCTTGAATGAAAAAACTTAGCGAGTTCTTTTGAGCGGGTGATTCATGCTGGAGAGGTCAAACGAGGGCGAACCCCAGCCATCGAATTTCCATTGCGCACGAAGCCCGTCTTCGGTCGCTTCGAGATGGACGGTATGAACGCCGCCTTGGTCATCACTGAAATCAAAATCAACTGTATTGCCGAAAATTCGCCCGGCAGGGCCGGCCTCGTCGTAAAGCCAGCCATTTTCATCAACCGTAAAAGAAATCACGGGAAATGCGGCCTTGAAAATCAGTTGGGGATTTTGGCACTCCGCTGAAAGCTCGCTGAGCTCGAAGCGCCCCTCAGGAAGATTGACAGCGGCGCGAAGGCGACATCCTTCAACATCAATCGAATTTTCGAAATCGCCGGGCTGCGTGGTGAAATAAATCAAACTGCTCTTTTCGCCCTGCCAGGCCCCTTCCAGATCGGATGCGAATGCATCGGAAGCGGAGCAAAGACCCGCGATTGAGAACGTTGCTGCCAACAACAGAACAGAGGGCTTAATCATAGGTTCTTTTTTAACGGGTCTCCGGTGTGGAATCAACCCGAGATCAGCTCAAAAACGTAATTAAACGTCTGAGAGCTATTGCACCCTGCATCACCCGCGGGCTTCGAAAGGATCAGATAATTTCCGGTTTTCACGAAATCGAAGGTG
This sequence comes from Bdellovibrionales bacterium GWB1_55_8, assembly GCA_001769835.1. Classification (GTDB taxonomy): domain Bacteria; phylum Bdellovibrionota; class UBA1018; order UBA1018; family UBA1018; genus GWB1-55-8. The sequence goes on along the minus strand of MEPR01000025.1, from coordinate 66,623 downwards.
ACATCATCGGGCCCGTCGCCCCAAGGATAGTGATCGGCAGAAGATGACGTATTGCAGGAAATGGATCCATCGACGAACCGCATGGAACTCGCAGTTGGATAAGTAAGTGTTTCTTCCGTGATGCACACGACTGGAGGAAACGTGGCCAAACTGACCCTTGCAGACGCGGAGGAATTTCCAATCGTGAGCCGAAGCGCAGGCCCCTGCGTGCGGGGACTGGCAATGCCCGCGTCGCACTCCGCACTTTGCAACTCCCACACGTCTTCTTCCGATGGCAGTGGCCCAACCGCAGGCGTCGGATCAAAACACCCCGAAAAAGAAAACAACAGGAGAATGACTAAGGAAAACCTGCCCAACACCCCACTCACCCCTTTTCCTATCTCAGAATAAAATTCATCTGACCGCTGTCTTCACCGATCACGACCAGCTTTTCATCAAAGGCCACCGAAATGGCTTTAGAATCACCCTGGAGCGGCTTGTAAACGCCCACAATCGTGTCATAGGTGAAGCCCGGACCAAAAAGCGTCGGCCAGGGACCATTGGGCGGGAACACGACCTGCCCCGGGTCCAGATACAACGTCAGAAGAGAATCATTCGTCGTGCGTGTACCTGTGACTTCGATTTCGCCGACAAGCGTTTCGTCCAGCGAGGGTCCTCGGGCGGACACGAGATATTTTTTCGCATCCACTCGACTCAAACGCACGCATTTCGCTTCTTTCGGAATACCAAACCACTTCGCCGAATAAGCTCCGAGACGGCACTGCTCGCGTTCGCGCGGAAGAACGAAAAAATCCTTGAATTCATTCGGCCGGTTCAGGTCAAAGCCAGGTGTTTGCTTCAGCAGATCCACCGCCGCTTTCCGAAGAACATACTCCGGAAACTGCTCGGCCATGAGAAACCGCGACGTATCGACGAAATGATCCGCTCCGACATGCGGAACACCCAGCACATGCCCGAACTCGTGAGCGATCACATAGTAAAGAAGCGCGTCGTACTGCCAGGCTCGTTCAACGGTATCCGGCCCGCCGTCATAGCGATGCTCTCCGAGATCCGAGGCAATGTAGATGAACCCTTTGCCCCTGAGCTGCACATCGTCGTAGTCCGTCCGTACCGCGATTCCCAGAATGCTCTCCGCACCTTGTGAAACGAGGTACGCCGCTTGTTCAGTATCGAGCGTGCTCCATCCAAACTGGAACTTCAGTTCCGGATTCCGCTGACAAGGAACCTGGATGAACTCCTGGGTTGCGACACGGAACTCCGTGAAAAGTCGCGCCTCATCATACTTTTTGAACTCGCGCTTCCAATTGGCGATCGCGGTCTCAATCAGGATTTCAATATGGTCCGCGGAAGCCGAAACCGATTTCTCATCTACCACCACGCAGTAACGGACCGTCTCGGTGTTCTCGACGAACCAGGGGTTTCTTCCGTTTTTGTAGATCTCGCCACCGCTTCCGATCCACCCTCCGCCTGCAGCGAAGACGGATTGAGTACTGAGCAAGACTCCCAAGGCCAAAAATACCAATCGAGTTCTCATAAAGTGCCTCACCACTATCTAACTTGACGCATTTAGTCAATATTCAGAGATACCCGTTTGGAGCAGTACCCCGCCGAAAGACTTCCCCCTTCGCTTGGGGACTGAATGGATGATGAATACCCCTCTCGGCACACCCAGACCTCGGCAGGCCCTGTAACGAAATTCGCCATGTCCAGTGCAGCAAATTCAATCACGCCGGAAGACCCCTGTGCGTTCGATGCAATCCTCGAGTGTTGCCGCTCACCACCTTGCGTGGTGGGCTGACTGATATAAGCGTAAATCCTCTCGTTGCTCTGAATCCGGTCTGAGGTACCCCAGTGAACCAGGAACGCCGCTTGTGGCGAGGCGGTTTTGTCCTGCTCTTCGGCGATGAAAACGCGGGCAGGAATTCGAAACGAGTTCTGGAAAATTTCGGACGAAGTGCCACAGGCACCCTGCTGGCATTGCGCGTTTTTGTACGAGAAAACGTGGGTTTTTGTAAGGTCGTCAGCGCCTGGCGCGACAGAACTCACCGAAGCGATATAGGAGATCTGATTGAAAAGCGTGTCCGAAAGCACCATGAGCTGGGAATCAATTTTGACTTCGCTCCCATCATCGAATTGCACGTACGTGCCAAAACCATCCCCCACCTGAAAGGTGGCTTCGTAACTCAATCTCCCACTCTGCTCGCTATAGGAGGCGCGATAAGAGGTCTGGATCGCCGACGGATCCACCTTCGACGATCCAACAACCGCGCATCCACTGAGAAAAAAGACCGCTCCGAATAATCCGATCACCTTGTGCAACATGTTCCCGAATTCCTTTCTACAAAAAGTTCATTACCGTCTTTGGGCCTACTTAGGTTTTCGGTCACTTCTAGTAGTTTTCGTATAATTTAGTTCTATAAAACATGGCTTATGTTTATATTTTTGGTATAATCACCTCAAATAGAGGTAACCCGTTGTTTTATGGATGTTTACCAGCACGATAACTATCGCGACATTATCCGCGCACGGATCAAAGAACTCGCGGCCACCCGAAAACACTTCTCGCTGAAGATGCTCGCGGCCAAAATCCCGGTCCAATACACTTACTTTTCGAAGGCGCTGAATGATCCAAAGACGCACTTGAACGAGGATCACCTTTTCACCGTGTCGCGCCTCCTGGAACTTCTGCCGGAGGAATCCGAATACCTGTTTCTTCTGAGATCCCTGGCCACTTCCCATGACCCTCTACGACAAAAACACCTGCGCGCAAAAATCGATCATGTCCGAAGAGCCAAAGCCCTCAGCGCCGATGTACAGACATTCCAAAGCAGCCGACTGAATCTGGAGATGGCGTACCTTTTTGATCCTTACTGTCCGATTGTTCACGCTTCACTGCACATTCCCGAATACCAGAATCATCCCAGGCGCCTTTGCGCCTTGCTCGGCATCAGTCCTGCGAAGCTGAAGGAAATCCTTCGCAAACTCAGCGAGCTTGGCTTCATCGAACTCGAGGAAGACCGCGAACACCTGGGCCGTGTGCTTCAAAGCAAGATCCATTACAGCACGGACCATCCTTTAATGCGTGCAAACCAGGCGATCCTCCGCCAGCTCAGCGCCTCGCGCGTTCACTCCTGCCCCGAAGAGGAAAAGCATTCGTTTATGGTAACCTTCTCTGCCGACGCGGCAACCTTTGCCGGAGTAAAGGCGCTCTACCAGGATTTCATCCGGCAAGTGGAGAAACTCGCGGCTCAATCACAAAGCCGGCAAACCTTTCAGCTCAACTTCGATCTTTTCAAGTGGCTATAAAACGTTACGTGATCACTTCCAATGTCCCGAACCCACGTGTAGAACTAAAGGCTATGATAAAGAAAGCTGCAGTTCTGATCGGGCTTGTCCTGATCATTGGAAATAATCCAGCTCATGCGGAATCCGAAACCGCAGGGCTGAACGCAACGATGACCTTCTCCGGGTCTTCAGTCATCGAGAACTTCGATCCTTTGCCCCTCAACTCTGAAGCCAGGTACCTGCGACCACCGATCCTTTTCGGGATCGAGTTATTGAAAGCTCCTCGCGGCGATAACGGTACGGGTTTTTGGCTCGATGCGCACGTTGCGCATCTCATTTACACCATGAATCCTGCGTACGGCGTCTCAGCAGGACCGGCGATCGCGTTGAAAAACGCGACACTCAAACTCGGACTGGAGATCGAGAACAGCGGGCAACTCGCGCCACCGATGTCCGGCGGCTTCATGCAAAATATGCGTTGGGCCGCAGTGGCACGGCTCGCATCTCACTCAGGATTTCTGAGGCCGGGACTTGAATTCAAAATGATCGAGTTCGCGAAATCCGATATCGCGGATCTTGAAGGGCTCCCCACCAAGATCGGACGGGATACGGCGTATCTTCTGCGGCCCTCACTTCAACTCAAACTTCCGCTGATCATGGGCGAAGCGGCGCTTTCGATGTACAGCCTGGGTGCGGCTGCAATCGCTTCAAAGGAATTCGGCTACCACATCCCGCGACAAACCGTTTTTCGTCCGAGCATCGGCGCGGGCGTGGACCTGGCGGGGTTCGAAATCTGGGCCCGCGTTGCCGCGGTTTATCCGGTTCGAAACAACGATCCGGTCGAATTCCTTTACCAAGCACCTTTTTATCTGAATGAAAACCTTACTGCTCGCAAAGTGATGACCGGGGAGGTCCGATGGCACTTCTAAATCGCAAAATTCTGATCAGCGTAGCGCTCGCCACAGTCATCAGTGGTTGTGGCGAAATGACCATCACCGAAACGCTGCCGCTTGAGACCGACACTTATATCAGCAGCAGCGATCCTGGTAACCACGCATCACTGGATCACCTGCGCGTTTCGAAATCGGCCACCGACGAAGAACGAATCATCCTGAAGCTCCCCACTCAAAAAGATGGCCCCGACAAAGGCGTCGATGACATTCTGGCCGATGCCTTCGTGAAGCTTTTTTTCATGCCTCTTTACATCATGGCAGAGCTTTTGGACTGCTCCAATGACGTGGTTACCCCCGAGAACCTCACGAGCGCCAAACTCGTGCTCGATGTCCAGGACGATGCGAATGGCGGCCTGGATGACAAACTTTCCTTGAGCACCCTGGCCGGCCCCTGGTGGCAGAGCGTGAACTGGACCAGGGCTCACCCTTTCTCGGCGGTCCGCGGCACCTGGGCAACGCCGGGAGGCGACGTCGATCCTGCTTTTACGCCAGTACTCAGTGATATTGACGGAACCACGGTGACGTTCGATGTGACGGACTACTTCCAGGATCTCATCAGCGCGAACGGAACCATGCCGCATTATGGCTTTCTGATGAAAAGCTCGAATGCGACGCTGAACTCGGTGACGCTGCGCTCAACGCAATCCACGTCCTACTCCTATCGTCCGCGGCTGGTGTCCACCTATACGGGCACCTGTAACTCGAATTTCCCTTCGACTTACCGGAGCACCGTGATTCTGGGCGACAAACGCGTTTCTTTCAGCGAACGGGTGGAATAATCAGGCTGGGCCTAGAGGCCCGAGCACTCATAGGAAGGCCTCTCGGATTCCTGAAGACACATCGCCTGATCGAGCGACCTGATGCCTGAACATTCGTAGGAGGGACGCCCTCCGCTCAGACAAATGGCGCTGAGTCTGGATACTCCCACACATTCGTAGGACGGCCGATCGCCAGAGAGACAAACCGCCTGTGCAAGGCTCACCCCCACGCACTCGTAGGAAGCCCTGTCACCCGACAAGCAGACCCCTTCTGCTGCTCCCACACCACTGCACTCATAAGATTTCCGCTCTTCCGAAGACAAGCACACTCCTTGCCCCCAACTCACCCCGGTGCACTCGTAGGCCGCGCGCCCGCTTCTTAGACAGTAGGCTTGTCCACTCACCGCTTTACTGAATCCAATGGCTGATAATAAATCCGAATCAGAAACTTCCTCAGCGAAAGCGTTCGCCATGCAAAGCAACCCGATCAGTACCGCCACCCGGCCAACTCCGAATCCGATCATAAATTTCCCCCAAGATAAAAAATTTACCGGGTCGCCATTGCCAAGGCTGTGCCAGCGAAATCCAACGTAAAGTGCATATATTTCGAGAGCGCAAAACAGATCACAGGAGATCACGGGACAAAAAGAGCCATTATGGCCTCTAATCGAGCAAATATTACATTCGAAATGAGAGGGACTGCCTCATATCATCCGACGAATTCGTTGCGCTTATTGCGCCGCAACCGACTTGTAAGCTCTGCTATCTTATCACGACGTCGCCTGCTCCTCAGGAGGGCGAATCGCTTTGAAGCCTCGATAAAGAGCGATGTCGTAAACGATCTTGAGTCCGCCGCAGATAAAAAACGGCACGCTCATGAGCGCGGGTACCGCCAGCAGCGGCCCCGCAAAGAGCGGCGCGAGCGAAGCGCCCACGGTCCTGGCAACATTGGTAATGCCTGAAGCCGCCGAACGCTCCTCGGCGTGAACCACCGCCATCGTATAGGATTGCCGAGTCGGAACGTCCATCTGCGAAATGGAAAAACGAAGCAGCAACACCGTGATCGCAAGTGGCAGGTTCGGCATGAGCGGAACCAGAATCAAAAGAACGTTCGAGGGCAGATGCGTGAAAACCATGGTGTTGATCAGGCCTATGCGGGCAGCAACTCGTGCCGCCAACAGGGCCGAAACGCCAGCCAGGATATTAGCTCCGAAAAAGATGCTTCCAAGAAGCGCGGGCTCCACACCGAATTTCGTATGGAACCAAAAAGCCATAAAACTTTGGATGACGAATCCACCCGCAAACGCATCAAGCGAAAACAGGGACGATAACTTCAGGACAAACTGTTTTGAATGACTGAGTCCATGCCAGTTCTGACGAATTGATCGCGAAGCTTCAACTCTAGGTTTCCCGCCATGCACCTCCACGGCCGGAGACAGCCGCGACAGAACAATCAGCAGTAACCCGCCTAGAAGGGCGTACCCCAACACCACAGCCCGGTAGCTTTGAACCGCAGCCCACCCCAGATCATGCTGAAGGAATCGGATGACGAATCCTGATGCCAGAGCTCCGAAAGCAGTGGCAAACGATCCCGTGAGATTGTACCAGGCGAAAAGCCTCGTTCTTTGAGTAGGAGTGATCAGTTCGGTCAGCGACGCCTGCTCGATGGAAAGGAAAGGTCCAACTTCGTTTCCGCTCGGACTGATTACGCCAATGATTGCGGCAAGCACGAGAAACACGTAATTCTGGGTAAGGGCGAAAATCACACCCGCCAGGATCATCAGCGCCGCCCCTAGCAGGAGCGTTCGCTTGCGGCCCCAGCGATCCGCCCGGGTGGTCAATCCGAGCGAAATCACCGTATCTCCAAGCAAGGTCAGACTGAAAAGCAGTCCAACCTCTTTCTCCGACAGTCCCACCTCAAGGAGATACAACATGAGGATGATCGAGACCGCTCCGTACCCGAAGAGCCTGAGCCCGCGAGAAAAAAAGAGAAGTGGAACATCGGGCGTGCGACTGTTTTCCATGATAGGAGATTCAAACATAAGCCGAAGCAAGAATCCATCATCTGCGCCGCATCAATTGCGGTCCATCACCAACAAACCCTTCGGGTACGGCTCAAATACGGCCTGATCGAGCAAATACCTGTTGGAGTATTTTTCCGCGAGATGGTGCATGAGTGTCATCACCGCGATCAAAGGAAGCGCACCGCATCGATAATCGTCAAAAGTCCGCAGTATCTGCTGCTTTTCACCGCCACTGATTTCATTTTTAAAGAACCCGAGCATATGCAGAAGCACGTTTATCCAATGGTTACACGACGGAGACGTGTTGATGACATCAAGGAAGAGCGACTGGTAATTCGAAAAGAGCTCATTCACCCCGATATTCTCTGAGTTTGCGGCGATCGCCCCCAGCCTTCGACAGTGTCCCGGAGCATGCGCCATCAGAATGAACCTTTGATTCTTATGATAGTTCTGAAGGGAAGCAACCTCACGGGGCAGACGACGCAGCCTCACAAATGCGAATAACTTTACGAGATAGCGCTCACGTTGCCTCGGATCGCTCAGGCGCCCTTCTTCGATGACGGGAAGCGACGGATTTTTTTCCTTGAAGGCCGCGGCAAAAAATCCGATGGCAGAACTGGATGGTGAGTCATTCTTTCCGTAGATCTTCACGTGCTCCAGTCCGCAGCTTGGTGAGCCCTTTTTGAAGATGAACGAGTCCAGCTTCAAATCCTCGCTGAGCAGGCGTTCCGCGGTACTGCGCGCGAGCAACGTAAGATTCTGCTCAGTGCCTTTGACGATCAGCTGAGGATCTTTCAGTTTCCCTTTCAGGCGCATCGTGGGTCGGGGCACTCCTAACCCCATCTCCAGCTCCGGACAAAACGGCACCCACTCCACGAACCTGCCAAGCTGGTCAACCAGCCAGTCGTTACGCTTATCGCCCCCGTTATGCCGCACTTTCCGCCCCAGCAGACACGCGCTGATTCCAATCCGAGGCTTCATCATTTTCGCGCACCGTTCCGATAACCTTCGTACAAGAGCAAAGAGCTGAATCGCTGCTCTGAATGTTCCACCAGGCGTTTTGGATACGCCGCGGGCCGGCTTCGATCGTCGGGCGCATGAATTTGCCGATCACTCAGACCCGCAAGCTCAGGCAGAAACCGGCGGATATATGCTCCTTGCGGATCAAATTTGCGGCTCTGCAGCTCAGGATTGAATATCCGAAAATAAGGTTGAGGATCGCAACCGGTTGAAGCTGCCCACTGCCATCCGCCATTATTTGCCGCAAGATCACCATCAAGGAGTTGCTGCATAAAATAGCGTTCACCCCAGCGCCAATCAATTTGAAGATCCTTGGTGAGAAACGAAGCAACGATCATCCGTACCCGGTTGTGCATCCACCCCGTCTCTCGAAGTTCACGCATTCCCGCATCCACGATCGGGTACCCCGTACGGCCGTCTTTCCAGGCAGAGAACCACTTCTCGCGGTTGCGCCATGCAATATTCCTGAACTTCTGATTGAAGGCTTCATGCTCGACGTGAGGATAATGAAAGAGAATATGATAGTAGAATTCACGCCAGACCAGTTCCTTCAGAAATCGGGAGCGACTGCCCGAGGAGGAAAATCGCTCTTTTTCGAGTTCCAGGAAGAGAATCACCTGCGGGACTGTGAGTGATCCGTTTTTCAGATAAATGGAAAGCCGTGAGGTACCCGCGACAGCGGGAAAATCACGGGCGCCGGCGTAATCCTCGATTCCGGATTTTCCGAACTCATCAAGGGTTTGATAAGCAGCCTTGCTCCCGGCCGGCGGGAGCGGCACACTTAACTTCCTGGAATTGCCCTGAATGAAACGATCGAGCTCGTCCACGAGTCCTACGTTCTTACCTCTAAACAGCTGCTTCCAGGTAAGCCTGAAATGCGGCTCCTGAGAACGCTCACGAAGACACCCTGCGAGGTACCGCAGACCGTCCTTCTGTTTTTCAAGCCGCGTCCGGATCTCTTCGGAATGCAGCCGGAGAAACCACTTTTTTGCAAATGGCCCGTAAACGCGATAGGGCGTTCCTTTTTTCTGAAGCAACTCGCCTGGCTCGATGAGGAGATGATCCCGTTCGGATCGAACCCGAATACCTAATCCTTTTTGCAGGAGGTCAGTGACTTGACGATCGCGTTCCAAGGCAAAGGGCTCGTAGTCCCCGCTGAAAGTCACCTCTTCCGGAACTGGCAGCCCCGCGGACGAGAGCTTCTTGTGCAAAAGTCGAAAACCTACTTCAGGACTTACGGATAAAACCAGCAGATCCCCACCTAAGGACTTCAGTTCAACTTTCAATGCCATTAAAGTCTTCAGCAAAAATCCAAACCGATTAAACGAAAAGTCGCTGCGTTTCAGGGTTTCCGGATCAATAAAGAAAATGCCCAGAACACGGCCGGCGTACTGCTGAATGTTACTCGCCAATGCCAGGTTGCCGGCGTAGCGAAGGTCGCGGCGAAACCAGTGAATCGTGTAGCGCTCCACAATCGGACGACTAGCTCACCTGAATCGGGCAATCAATGGTGATTCCGATCGCCTTCAAAAGTTCAAGCTCAGAGGAGCGCAGTCTACCGTCTTCCATCGCGCATGCTGTCAGCGCGGCTATGAACTCTCGTTTGAGGCCCGGCGCCAAGCCCCGAATTCGATGGAGAGATTCCTCGACCACCTTCGGCCTGCACTGCTCAAGCGGCAAAAGCGTCACAGGTTTGGCCGTAAGTACTTTCATCCCTTTCCAGAAACCGAGTTCAGCTCGCTCGGGAGCGCCGCCATGCGCCAGAAGAGAAATGACTCTGATGCAGTCCGGCAAGACGGGGTCGATCGCATAGAAGTTCACGCGTGCCCCCTTGCGATCGGATGCCAGCAGTTGCTCGGATAAAATAGAAAGAAGCACGAATTCAAAAATCGTCGTTCGCTCATCGGCGGAAATCAGCTGTCGGACCTTATCCACGAAGCGCTTCCTCGGTTCCAGCGGAAGCAGCTTTAACGCACTCACCGCCAGTTCGATCAGCACCAGGCGTTGAGACCGCGGAATCGCCCGAGCCTCATTTCTGAGCGCCATGACCGAGGTCCATACGGACTCGTCACCGGTTTGAAAAATAGACTTCTGAGCTGCCTGAACGTGATCTGAATCGTCGACCAGGAAAGCGGCTATTGCCGCCTGCGCGCTCACGGGCGAACGCACGGCATCCCGAAGATTGGAAGGCAGCTCTGCAATTATTTGGTCTGGCCGCGCAGCACCGACTGCCGCAAATCCGCTGATTCCGGCAGCAAGCTCCTGCGGAGCTGCCATCGCTGGCTGAGCGACTGAACGAGGAGCTTTCGTGATACCGGTCAAAAGCGCGGGGTCTATTGCGCGAATACGAATTTCGAGTTCCGGATGCGTTGCAAACCAGGACCTCAGGAATTTGGGAGCGAGGCTTTCAGCAAAAAACAGATGACGGAGCTCCTGGCCCCCTCCCGCAAGGACGTCCGAACCGCCCTCCTGAATTTTCACGAGCGCGCCGCCGATCCCGGAGGGATTTCTGGTGAACTGAACTGCTGAGGCATCGGCCAGAAACTCGCGCTGTCGCGAGACGGCTGCCTGAATCAGTTTCCCGAAAAAAGTTCCGATGGAGCCAATGATCAGAAGGGCGAGACCTAACCCGTAACGCCCGGCCTCCACCCTTGCGTCGCGTTTTCCGGAGCGCACCCTCGCTTGAAGCATTCCACGCCCGATGGTGGAAATCGCCAGAATACCGCCCAGCATCCCCACTAGCTTGAGATTGAGCCGCGAATCACCGTTCAAGAGATGAGCGATCTCGTGAGCCACCACCCCTTGCAGCTCATCCCGCGACAGCTGCACCAAAGCTCCCCGGGTGACCGCGATAATCGAATCGCTCGGTGAAAAACCGGCGGCAAACGCGTTAATCCCCCCCTCACGATCCAAAACATAGACGGGCGGAACACTCATTCCCGAAGCAATCGCCATTTCCTCGACCACGTTCAGGAGCTTGCGTCCGTCCGGATCTTTACTATCGGGGCTGACAAGGCGCGCACCCAGAATCTCCGCAACGGCGCTTCCGCCTTTCGCAAGTTCGAGAACTCGCTTTAACGTTCCGCCCCCGATCACCAGAAGCGTGATGAAGGTGGTCCAGCCCACTAAAATCCAGTTCACCTCGCCTGCCTGCAATTTCGCGCTGTCTTCCGTACCGACCAGCACGACCAGATTCACAGCCGCTACGATCAGCAACACCGCGAGCGCAAAGAAAAACAGCAGAACACCGGTTCTTTTCTGCGCAGCCTCCTGCCGGTCAAAAATATCCATATCCGTCCAACTTTAGAACGAAACCTTCACAGCACGCCTCTCCTCGGCACTCTCCACTTCAAAGAGCTGCGCAGGATGAAAGCCGAACGGGCCTGCCACGAGGACATTCGGAAACGTTTCACGGGCCGTGTTGTAGACCATGACGCTGTCGTTATAAGCCTGTCGTGCGAAAGCGACGCGGTTTTCCGTTGAAGAGAGCTCTTCCATCAGCTTTGCCATATTCTGATTGGCCTTCAGATCGGGATAGCTTTCGGAGAGCGCGAATAATCTCCCCAACGTTCCCGTTAAAGCCCCTTCGGCCTGCACCAGGGTTTTCATGCTTCCCGCATCTTCAGGGTGCGCCGAGGCTTTTGTGCTCGCCGACGCAGCGGCGTTTCGCGCCGTGATCACGGCTTCGAGAGTCTGGCGCTCATGCGCCATATAACCTTTTGCAGTTTCGACGAGGTTCGGGATTAATTCGTATCTGCGCTTGAGCTGAACATCAATCTGGGAAAACGCGTTCTTGAAGCGGTTTCTCAGCGCCACAAGCCGATTGTAAATCGCGATCAGGAAGACAAGCAGAAGCACTACAATGCCGGCAAAAACCAAAGATGTCATAAGTTCCCCTTATAGGTTCAGTTTATCCAGAGACGCGCTCGTGCGCCACTGCCGATCAATATTGTTTTTTCCATAGATCGGGAGCAGAAACTCAGCTGAATAGTCAATCCCAGGGGTTTCCGCTGAAACCGCAAGAACCCAGTAAAAAGGAGGAACAAGGCTCAACCGCGTTTCAGGCGCAGCAGGCAAAGGAAGTTCAATCGGAAGTTCGACAGCCCCCGCTTCAACGGCGACCTTTTGCGCATGCTCATAATGCTGGTAACACTCCACGACGACCTTGCGCTTGCCATTCACGTTGCGCCATTCATAGCGCTCCTCGATCGCAAGCAGACGTATCTCGAGTTGACTCGCCTGCATTGCGCGTGGAAGAACCAGGCTTACTCGCAGGATTTCGTCCAGAAAAAACGGAAATGTTTCAAAATTGAGCCGTGAATCCCCGTATTTGAAATAGCGTAAGGTCCGGTATCCCAAGTGGCACCAAAAACCGATTAAAACCAGGTCGATCCCAACTGTGATCATTCGAAAAAGGTCTGGAGCATTTTCCATCCGGCTTGAATAGAAAACGAACCAGCTGAATGAACCGAAAACGACACTGAGAACAGCGAGCTTTCTGGTCATACCCTTCAGTGATTGTGCGACACCTTCGGATAATCCTCCAGAATCCCACCGATAATCCCAATACCAGGGTTGATCCGGCGCCATATTTTTCCGGCGGTCGATCCTTGCCGCTTCCGCGATATCCGCCCTGCCCTTTTTCAGGAAGCTGACAGCCGCAAACAGCCAGAACAATGCAAAAAGGCTCGCGAAGAGGCGCCCGTCCTCCGCTTCCACCTTTGTTGAGATGAACCCGAGCAATGCGGCAATGCCGAGCCCCCCCATTCCGATCATCACGGCTTTTCTGCCATGAGCAGTAGCCTCGGTTCGCGGGTCCCTGGAAATTTTTTTCGGGCCGGCAAGAGTCATGCGGTCCGGATCTCGGCGATGGTTGCGAGACGCAGGAGTTTCACCCCGGATTCCAAAAGCGCTTTCGCGCCGCCCTGTTCGCGGTCCACCACGGTCAACGCGGTAGTGGCAAGAAGTCCTGCCTCGCGAAGCCGTTCCGCTGCCTTCACGGCAGAGCCTCCGGTCGTCGTCACGTCCTCGAGCACAAGAACATGGGCCCCTGCCCCGACATTTTCCATTCCTTCAACGAAACGCGAGGTACCATGCCCCTTGGGTTCTTTCCGCACGATCAAAGCAGGCCAGGAAATTCCTCGGTCGAAGGCACCCAGGGAAATCGCGGTCGCAAGAGGATCCGCTCCGAGTGTCAGACCTCCCACCGCATCGATCACGGTTCCCTCACGCTTGAGGAGCTCCACCGCCAGCTCTCCAATCAACTTTGCTCCAAGCGGATGAAGAGTCGTCGCTTTGAGATCGATGTAAAAGCTGCTCTTCTGTCCCGAAGCGAGAGTGAAGTCACCTTCGCGATAGCTCAGCTTCCGGATCAACGCGATCAGCTCGGCGCGGCGTTTTTCAAAATCCATTTCTTGATATCCTCCAGGGCTGCTTCCTTCCCCATTTCGTTCACGGACTCGTGAAAAAAACCATCGTACGTTCTCAGCTCTTTGATCTTGTGTTTCAGCTGATGATAAAATCGAATGACCGTGTCCGAATCCACGATCCGGTCCTCAAGTGGCGCCAGGAACTGCAAAGGAACAGCTGTTTTAGCCCTCTTTCTCGCCATCTGCGCGGTTTTCTGAACCGCGGACAGGAGCTCGAAATAGAAACGAGAAGTGACCTTCCGATGAACCAGGCGGTCAGCGACATAAGCTTCGGACACGGCGCGATCGTGAGAAAGCTCTTCGGGGTTCAGTTCCGAAATCAGGTGGAGCGAACCCCAGACCTTCGAAAGAAGAAACGCAGCCCCTCTCTTCACCGGCGGAACCTTCACCCGGATTCCAAGCAGAGGCGAGGAAAGCGTGGCCGACGCCACGGGAATTCCCGGGTCCTGAAAGAAAGCGCGAAGCGCCACGAGTGCACCCATGCTATGCCCGAAAACGTGAATCTCAGAGCGTCCGAACCGCCGCTTGAGCTGCTCATCCATCCGATGAACGGATAAAATCAGATCATCAACGAAGTCATCAAATCGCTTGATGTCTCCCCGAAGTCCTTCGGAGCGCCCATGACCCCGGAAATCGACGCACTGAACAGCGCTGACCGCGTCTTGCAGATAATGCGGCAGATGCAGGTAGCGCCCTCCATGTTCCCCGAGTCCGTGAAACACGAGCAGAACCCGATAGGGAGCAGGATGCGCTGACCAGTTCGACGGATGGTGCGTGACGGCAAAAAGCTGGAGAGGACTGGGCCCGGTGGCGGCAAACGTCTCCCACTGCGAGACCCACCCGCTTGGCAGACCAGGGAACCCGGTCGGCTGAAGAACGCCCTGATAGATGCTGCGCCCGCCGCTCGGGTCAGCTGGATTCTTCGGCTCTGATGTAGGCTTCAATGGTTTTTCTTGCATCTTCGGAGAGTCGGTCAAACCGGAAGCTGAATCCTCGCTGATCCTCGAGTACGCGGACAATCTGCCCTTCCGCAACAAAAGGCGGCAACTCGCCACCGGTCGAGCTCACGTTCATCCGGATTTTTTTTCCAACTTTTCCAGGCACCTTGTCGGTCAGCACCTGCATGCCGCCGATACTGATATCGCGGCACATCGCGACGTGAATCGCGGAATCATCTGCCATGACAATTTTGGCCACCAGCGGCCGCCGGGGCGCGCTTCGCTGCTCCGAGCGCGCGGCAGGCTTGCCGGGGGGAGCAGAAATATTCTTGTACTCCGCGATCTCCTCGAGACGAAGCCAGTTCGGCATTCCATCTCGCCAGCCAAAAACTTTTTTGTGAATTTTTCCGGATTTCAGGGAGCGTGTGATTTCGTCCGCCGAAAACGGTCCGAACTGGGCCTGGTTGTAGTAGAGAAACCAGATTTTATCGGATGCTCCAAGTGGCTTAGAGGGCGCGGCAGGTGTAGGAGCTGCGCGCCGGGTCGTCTGGCGAACGGCGGGCTTCGCCGCCTCTTTCACTTCCTGCAACACGGCCTTTTTCGGGATCGAGGGCACCGCACCCTGAAACGTTTTCAGATCGCAGATGCGCTTCCATTCCGGTTGGCCGGGTTTCCAGACGTAATGTGCCCAGGAGATTTCCTGACTCACCACTTTTTGGTAAACATCCGCCGCCGTCAGCGGCCCCACCCATTTCTCGCCTTCCGCGATATACCATTGTGGGACATCGTCCTTGAACAATACGTCGGAGGTGTTTTCCATTATTCCAGTCTAATGAAAGAAGGCCGCTGAGCAAACGGATTCAGCAGCAATCAGTCGGCATCGCCGACTAGACGCGGAGCATCATCACTCCGAACAGGGCTCTCTCTTCTCTTTACCGGAAGTCGGAATCCGTTTGACGGCCTCTTTTCCCGGGGGAACGTCCACGGCGGCTGAAGGTTTCTTCAGAACCCGGGCACGCGCATGAGAATCCGAAGTGGCCAACCGACAAACTTCGATCTCGAGCTTCACGGACATCTTGTCGTAGCCGATTGCGTCTTCCGCTTTGAGCGCTTCGAGGATGACGAATTGCTGATCATTGCTCCCTGCATGGATCTCCAGGATTGAAACCAACGCTCCTCGTTCGGTCTTGAGCAAACCTGTGACCTCATAGGATCCCAGTTCGTTGAACGGAACCCGTCCCGATTGCGAAGCCGCTAACGCAGCCCGCCCTGGAACGGACACCCAGGCGCAAACCGAAAAAAACAGTGCGGTCCTGAACATCATTTTCACGGGTTCCTCCGGCGAATAGCTGTGGCTTCGCAATCGACGAGGCCCAGATAGTCCTGAATCGCCTGGTCATCGCCGCTGTCCAGCAACGTGCGCAACGCCTCGATTTTTTTCAGGCCCAAATCCGCCTTTCTGAGCGGCGGAAGGTTCTCCAGGTGCTCCGTTCTGGCCCGCGACATGGACTTGATTTGTAAATCCAGATTCCCCGACAAACCCTTACTTGCGGCAGCGCCACCCACAAAACTCTCGAAGGCCTTGTTTCCAAACGTCGCCTTCTGGCCGCGCTCCCAGGCCTCTATGTTCAGCGGTTGATACTCAGCTACAAGCTGCCTGTAGACGGCGAGTTCCTGGTCTCGCCTCGGGCCCTTGCGTACCTTGCCGAGCACTCTGTTCTGCGCTTCAATCTGCGATTTCAGTTCCTGATAACGCGAATACCTGGCCCCCATCTGGTACTGAACAAACGCAACCTTTGCCTGGGCGAGCACTTCTTTCACGGACATCTCGCGAGTATTCAGGTCCTGGAGCTGCTGGTAATAGGCTTGGAACCGTTCTGCCAGCAACGCAGTGGAACACGACGACGAAATACCCGCTTTTGCACATATACGAGGCATTTTCGCCTCAAGCTCCTGCAGCTGTAGACTGAGACGGAGGATGTGTCCTGTGTTCGAGGATGCGTTGGCTGCGCTCCGCCTGCATTCTTCGCAGTCAGGTGAAAATGCCTGCGCCTTCAGCTTTTTCGCCATGTGCTTCTGGAGAAACAGTTCACTCGAGGAGAGCGGAGTTGACCTCGAGAAATTCTGGTCATCAAGCGTGCGATAGATGTCACCGAAGGAAACCGCCCCTGGGTTATCCGCGGCATTTCGGCCCGCCATCGATATCCGGTTGTGAACTGCGTCCATCATGAACTCACGGGTCCATGCTTTTTCATCAAATTGCGTGGCGGAAAATCCGCAACTGTTGGGCCGAGGACGGCCCTTTGCATCGAAAATCGCCTCGAGCATTCCGCCGCCCTTGCACTGGTCAGGGATGATGATCACTTTCCGGTCCTTGGGGACCTGGCTCATCAAACGCCTGAGACGTTTGACGTCGATCCGCTCGGCGCCCCAAAGCTCGAATTTGGCCCCCGGACCCTCATGGTAACTTCCATGCCCGGCGAAATAGAGCAGAACCGGATCCCCGGGGTTCGTTTTTGGAATTTCAGCTTTGAGTTTCTTCTCGATAGCGGTGAAGCGCGCTGGACCATCGACGGGCAAAGAGGGAATTCTCCGCGTAAGCGCCGGAGCGCCGTTGGATTCAAGAAGCGTGAAGCCCCTTGAGTCGCATGCGATCGCATTGGGTGGACCCTTCGCGTCCGAACCATCCGCTACAAAGTAATGTCTCTCCCAGTCGGGAAAAAGATCCCAAGCCTTTTGGCCGACTGTATAGAGATAGCAGTTATTGTTGATAGCGTTGGTTCCGCCTTGCACGATGAAAGCAAGAGGAGCTGCCTCTGCAGACAGCGGCCTGGAAAGGGCGAAAATTAAACTGACAAGAAGGCTCTTGCCCCGCTTCATTTATGAATTGTCTCAAACTATTTCACCTTTGTCTCCCATAGCCGGCCTCCGAAAAGTGTCGAAAAACTCGACAGCCGTCAGAGCGAGTCGGTGAATTCCCTGAAAAACTCATCAGCATCTGAACCAGAAGCAGTACGTAAACACTGATAACTAAAGCCTTTTTACTAAACCAAAGAGACAATCGATCCTGGCACCCCCCTTGCTTTATTGAGCTTAAGCGGATGAGTGCGCCAGGTGGGCGCATTTGAGAGAGCCAATAGAGAGAGAGCCCCATATGATTACCGATACTCGCAAATCCAGCAGTATTCTTCTCCTGGGCGCGGCACTTGCCGCCGTCACGAGCGCCCTCACGGGCTGCAGCCAGCAGGCATTCGTCGTGACAAACACGATCCAGGAACAAAAAGCTCCCGGAACATTCATGGTTCCAGCGAAAGTCGACATCCTTCTCGCCCAGGACGATTCGGGCTCGATGAAGGAAGTCTACGAAAAGATCGCCGAACAGATGCCCGTCTTCTTGAACGGCCTTGAGGGAAAACGCTGGGATTACCATTTCGCAACGATTCCGCTGGCGGGAACCCGCCCACTCGACCAGGTCACGGCCTCTCGTCACGATTCCAATTACGGATCGCTTTGGATAGCCCCCTATCCTGGCGCTACCGCGGATGGCGCGGGAACGCTGGCGAGCTGGCTATTTCGCCCCCTGAGCCAATACACAGGTTTTCTGTCAAAGGACGACCTTTCGAGCTCCACGAACGGATCGGAACCTGGCCTCCAGAATATCTATTCCACTCTTTATGGCGCTGCTGCTCGAGAAGGCGGCTTTCTCAGACCTGATGCCATGCTGGTGGTGCTCGCCGTCGGAAATGGCGAAGACACCTCAGGCATTCAGTATTGCAACCGGGGTGATGGCTACATGGTGGCCTGCGCTGGAAGCAAAGAATCGAGTTTTGCCAATTACAAAGGCGCATTACTCAATCTGAAACCCGGGAATCCCGGAATGGTTCGCTTCTACTCTGCGGTTTCCCCGAGTCTGCAATGCTTCGGACGCGATGCCTATGTGGGCAATCGTTACATGGAAATGGCAACCGCCCTGGGCGGAGAAACTTACGATGTTTGCTCACAGCCGGTCAGCAGCATTCTGGCAT
Organism: Bdellovibrionales bacterium GWB1_55_8; assembly: GCA_001769835.1. Lineage (GTDB taxonomy): Bacteria > Bdellovibrionota > UBA1018 > UBA1018 > UBA1018 > GWB1-55-8. The sequence continues at coordinate 48,191 of MEPR01000025.1, read as the reverse complement.
CGCTCGACAATCACCTGACCAACACGCAGATCCAGTTCCGCACGCGTTACCTGTTCATTGAACGGGAGCCGAACATGGACACGGTCGTCGTCACGAAATACGCCAATGGCGATCTGAACCAGTCTTCCATCATCCCGCAGGACACCGAAAACGGCTGGACGTATGCGGGCTGGGTGGACAATGCAGCCACGATTGACTGGCCTTCCGAAATGAACCGCGCCTCGGGGTACGCCATCGAACTGCACGGCTCAGCGAAGCTGGTCGGCGATGACCGCGCAACGGTCACGTTCAAACCCGTCGGCGCCGTGGACGCGGTGACCCCCAGGTGATTTCAACGGTATACCGCGAATGCCCCTGACCTGATTAATCAGCTCTGCCGGCCTTCTTCTTGTGAAGTTCTAGGAGCACGCCTCTTTCCGAGGTGACCGGTTTGAAATTACCGTTCGCCCAGAATATTTTTTCGCAGTCGGCGATCTTGGCGCTTATTTCTCCGGGCGAGAGATTAGCTGCCCCGGCGCTGCGATAAAACCGGATCCCGTCCATATCGGGCTTGCCTTGCGACGTATCGAGCACCATCAGCCAATCATGGACCAACGTCTTGAAGACCTTTGATTCCTGGTATTCACGCGTTTTCTGACAGCTGGCCCACTGGTCTTTCGGAGAAAGCTCGGCGTAAGTCACGAGAGCCCGGAGTCGTTCACGATCGGACTTCTTCTTGAGAGCGGCGGACTTAGGGCTTTTGTCGGACCAATCACATACCCTTTTCAGGTAATCAGTCGTGTCCGTCGACGCATGACTGGAACGAAGGACGCTTTCCAGAAGTTGATAGGCGTGTCCGGAATCAATCGGAGCGCTCGCAACCTTTGCTGCCGCTTTCAAAAGCTCCCCCTCGGAGGAGGACTGAAGGATCTGATCCTGATAAACATCCTCAAGGGACCCGGAGCGAAACTGGGCCGCAAGCAGGTCCGCGCTCAGAAACATACCGGCAGTCGCGGCAAGCAGAGAAACGCCCCTGAAACCCAAAGTCACTTTGCTCATAAATCCCCCAAAACGTTCATCACGCTTCGCAATATTCTTCATTATGGGGGATATGCAGAGAAGAATCAAATTGGCCGGGTTTCACAACTTACCCCCGGGTCAATGGAGACACATGAAGTTCCTGTCAGTGAATGTCCGCGAACTGTACGCTACTCAGCAGCGCCGGCACCCTCGCCTCGGCGATCCGGCGCTGCCCAGCTTCTTCCGTTTGAAAATCTTTCAAGTCCCTGCATTCGCGCACTCGTCGCAACGATATCAAGCTCGTAACCGAGCGAGGTCAGTTTCCTGAGCACGTCGGGAGCAAAGCCCCAGCGTTCCACGCGAAGCTTTCCGGGCTTCCATTGATGATGAAATCTCGGAGCCCCCATGGCGTCGGGTAAAGACATTCCAAAATGAAGCCGGTTCACAAGCGTCAGAAAAACCGACGAGGTGATGCGAGGGCCTCCCGCTGCTCCGAGCAGAATCCTGGCATTTCCCTGCACATCGCGCACGATCACCGGGGTCATCGAGCTTAAGGGGCGCTTTCCCGAAGCGATCGCGTTGGCTTCCGCGCCAACAAGCCCGAAGAGGTTAGGCACGCCAGGCTGCGAGCTGAAATCATCCATTTCATCATTCATGACGACGCCTGTCCCCTTCGGAACAAAGCCGCTCCCGAAATGTTCATTCACGGTTGTCGTCACCGAGACCGCGTTCCCGTCCCGATCGATGACAGCGAAATGAGTGGTGTGCATCCCCTCGCGCGGCACCTCACCTGCGGCGTCCGGGATCACTACTTTGGCAGAGTCAAACGTTCGCCAGCGCTGATCCAGATAATCCGGCGCGAGCAATGCCTGCACCGGAACCCGCACATGATCGGGATCACCGAAATACTTCGCCCGATCGGCGAACGAGAGCGACATCGCGTGAGTGAGTGCATGAATCGAGGATGCGGCTCCGAAGCCTTCTGACAGCTGGCCAGTGCGTGAAGCTCGTTCAACATAACCCAGCATCTGAAGGAGCATGGTACCACCGGCCGATGGCGGCGGCATCGTAACCACTTTCATTCCTCTGAAATCGCCTTCAAGCGGGGTCCTCAGAACCGGACGATAAGACTTCAAATCCTCAAGGCTCATGATCCCGCCCGAAGACCGTAAACCAGCCACGATCTTGTCAGCGACCCACCCCTGATAAAAGCCATTCACCCCTTTTTGGGAAATCTCTTCCAACACTTTGGCGAGCTCAGGTTGCTGAATACGTGTACCCACGGGGCAGGGCTTGATTTCCTTCTCAAGCCCGCAACCAAAGATTCGCTTTGCCTCATCATTGAACGCAAACCATCGTTGCGAAGCCGCCATTTCAGAATGGCTGGTGAAACGATAACCGTCTTTGGCCAGCCGAATGGGCTTATCCAACAGCTTGGAACGAGACATGGAACCATGGCGCTGCAGCGCCAGGAGCAAACCCGCGGGCACTCCCGGGACGCCGATCGCAAGTGCTCCATCGCGCGATAGCGCAGAGACCGGCTTGCCATCCCGGACGTACATATCTCGTTTGGACGCTGCCGGCGCGCGTTCGCGATAATCGATCGCTTCGCAGGAGGTCGGCTTTCCCGAAACCGGCTTTGGACAGTAAAGGAAAAATCCACCTCCGCCAAGAGCAGCGAAATGAGGACGAGTCACAGCCAGCGCAAAAGCCGTGGCGACCGCCGCATCGACCGCGTTGCCGCCCCGCCTGAGAATTTCGGCGCCCCATTCGGAAGCCTCACGATCGTCCGAGACGACGAGGCCTCCCGTGGAGACCACCGCATTCACCCGCATCTGCTCCTGCGATTCGACACTTCCATCCCAGCGCGCAGGATCGAACCCGATCTGCGACTCCGCTGTTTTTGAACGTACGCTTGAACAACCGGCCACCACCGCCATCCCCGTGAAAACAAGGAAGGCTCTCAGCGCCACTCTCATCAGAACTTCATTTCGGGGACATCCCCCGGAATCTGAAGCTTCGCGGCGGTTGATTTGCGGATCTCCTCGGCGCTCACGCCCGGAGCGCGTTCGCGAAGAACCAGGCCTTCCCGCGTGACCTCGATCACGGCAAGCTCGGAGACGATCTTCTGAACGACGCCGACACCGGTGAGCGGCAGTGTGCATTTCGGCAGAATCTTGCTCGTTCCGTCCTTGGCCACATGCTGCATGGCCACTATGACATTACGCGCGCCAGCAACCAGGTCCATCGCGCCGCCCATGCCTTTCACCATCTTGCCCGGCACCATCCAGTTGGCAATGCTTCCGGTTTCATCGACTTCCATTGCGCCAAGCACCGTGAGGTCCACATGCCCGCCTCGAATCATGGCAAAGGAATCCGCGCTGGAGAAAAAGGACGAACCCGGCAAAGTCGTCACGGTTTCCTTTCCGGCGTTGATCAGATCGGCGTCGACTTCATTCTCTTTCGGAAAGGGGCCGATACCAAGCAAACCGTTTTCGCTTTGAAGGATCACTTCCATGCCCTTGGGGATGTAGTTCGCGACCAATGTCGGAATCCCGATTCCAAGGTTCACATAGTAGCCGTCGCGCAGTTCCTGGGCGATTCTCTGTGCAATCTGTTCACGAGTCAGAGCCATCGGTTTTCCCTCACTTGCTCAGCGTGCGCTTTTCAATGCGCTTTTCGTAGTTTGTGCCCTGAAAAATACGCTTCACGTAAATACCAGGAATATGCACCTGATCGGGTTCGATCGAACCGACCGGCACGAGCTCTTCCACTTCCGCGATCGTCATTTTGCTGGCGGTTGCGATCATCGGATTGAAGTTGCGCGCGGTTTTCCTGAAAACAAGATTTCCAAGCGCATCCCCTTTCCAGGCCTTCACTATCGAGAAATCCGCCGTTAGCGCGCGCTCGAGCACGTACTTCCTGCCTTCGAATTCGCGGACTTCCTTGCCCTCGGCGATCAGGGTGCCCACTCCCGTCGGGGTGAAGAAAGCCGGAATACCCGCGCCACCCGCACGAAGTTTCTCAGCCAGGGTGCCTTGGGGAGTCAGCTCGACTTCCAGTTCTCCAGAGAGAAGAAGCGTTTCAAAGAGCTTGTTCTCACCGACGTAACTCGAAATCATTTTCTTCACCTGCCTTTTTTCCAGCAGGATGCCGATCCCGAACCCGTCCACTCCGGCGTTGTTCGAAATACAGGTGAGGTTCTTGGTGCCCTTTTCGTAAAGGGCCTGAATGCAGTTTTCCGGAATTCCGCACAGACCAAAGCCGCCGATGGCGAGCGTAGCCCCGTCAGGAATGTCCCGGACGGCTTCACGCGCGTCCGCAACAACTTTCTTCATGAGTTTCTCCTTACCGTTTTTTAGAAGCTTCTTTTCAGAGAATTTCGAGACAAACCGCAGTCGCTTCTCCGCCGCCGATGCAGATTCCCGCAACACCGCGTTTTTCGCCGCGATCCTTCAGCGCCGAAAGCAACGTCACGAGAATGCGCGCGCCGCTTGCACCGATGGGATGCCCGAGCGAAATAGCACCGCCCCAGACATTGAGCTTCTCTTTCGGAATCTCGAGCTCGCGCTGTGCCGCCAGAGACACCACCGCGAAAGCTTCATTCACTTCCCAGAGATCCACCTGATTGGGCTGCCAGCCGGCTTTCTTCATCGCGCGGCGCATGGCTTCCGCAGGCGCTGTGGTGAACCACTCGGGGGCCTGGGCATTTCCGCCGTAGGACACCAGCTTCGCAAGGGGCTTGATGCCGAGCTGTTTTGCTTTTTCAGCGGACATCAGAACAAGAGCAGCCGCTCCATCATTGATCGTCGAAGCATTCGCCGCGGTTACCGTTCCAGCCTTGTCGAAAGCGGGTTTCAGGGTGGGGATCTTGTCGAATTGGCCTTTGGCCGGACCCTCGTCGGTATCGACCTTCACCACGTCACCTTTTTTGCCGGGGATCTCGACAGCGATGATCTCATCCCTGAACTTGCCGGCTTTCTGAGCTTCCTGAGCGCGCTTGAAGCTTTCAATCGCGAAATCATCCTGATCCTTACGCGAGAAATTTTTCTCCCGGGCGCAAAGTTCCCCGCAATTTCCCATGTGCTGGTTGCTGTACGGATCCCAAAGGCCGTCGTAGATCATGGTGTCGATCGCCTGCTGGTGACCCATCCGAAAACCGTTTCGTGCGGTCGGCAGAATGTAAGGCGCCTGGCTCATGTTCTCCATGCCGCCCGCAACGACAACATCGCTGTCGCCGAGGAGGATGCTTTGAGCGCCGAGCATGACCGCTTTCATACCGCTGCCGCAAACTTTGTTGATCGTGAGCGCGGGCACGGTGTTCGGGATTCCGGCGCCAATCGCAGCTTGGCGGGCCGGGGCCTGGCCTTCACCTGCGGTCAGCACGTTTCCCATGATCACTTCTGAAACCTGATCGGGACTGACACCTGCGCGTTTCAAAGCCGCCTGAATGGCGATGGCACCGAGTTTAGGGGCGGAAACAGCCGACAAACCGCCTTGAAAGCTTCCGAGCGGCGTACGAGCCATACCTACGATCACGACTTCGCGCATAACCAAAATCTCCTTTAAAATCTCGTGACGGCGGTATTGTCGCCCGGCCTGGCACAAGAGGTGTTGGAAAAATACCGGTATTTCCGTTCATACTCCTTCAGACGGAAGATTCCAGAAAGAAATCGGAAAGTTGACGAAAACATTCGGAAAATAATGCGATCGCCCGTTTCGGAATAGCAGCCAACCTTGTAAATCCGCATACTGCCTTCTAGAATCTTATCTGGGTCCTTTTTTGCTGAAGGTGGGGTGCGCCATGTCAAAGCCGTTTGCCAATTCACGCGTCTTTAATGTCGGTGAGCTCGGGTTTTTAGGACTACTCCTTTCGTGCAGCACCGCTCTTGCTGTCGCGGCGGAGCCAGCACCTGCAACCTCAGAAGCCCCGAAGAAATCCGCCTTCTTTGATTCCGCTTGGGAATCAGCAAGGTCATCAGCTCCGATTCTTCGCCGAATAACCGCCAGCGGCTGTGAAACCCGGGATCCGTCAAGATCCGCCCAACCCGCATTTGTCCTTGGAATAAAGCAAGCTCTCAGCGGGAATCGATTCAGTCGAACGCATCCGGAAATTGAAAAAGCGAACCCCGCAAAGCTGGCCTGCTCCGAGTATGCCCCGGACCTCTCCAAAGAGAGCCTGGTGCGGAAAGGAGATGCGACAGCTGATCCGCGCGAGATCCAGGCGAGAATCATTTCGCGTTTGAAAGCCAGGGATCTTCTGCTCAAAAACGCCGTCAATGCGACCACTGATATCAAGGATTTCTCGGAAAAAGAGGGCGATGAAATTTTCCAGGCCGCGACAATGAAGGCGTTCGGTTTTAAACCCGCGTTGATCAGGAAAACAAAAATCAAGCTCTTGCCGGAACTGCTTAACGCTGATTGGTCCGAATTCGTCGAGAAGGAACTCGAATCATTCAAGTCTGAATCGGCCGGGAAACTCCCGCGAAAACATTACTCGCCTTCTGATCTGAAGGCTCAACTTGACGCGCTCGAGAAGCGGTATAAGGAAGCCGATAAGCGTATTGACCAGGCGACCCTGTATGATGAAGGCGATGATGAGGAACTTCGGAAAATAAAACTCCTCCTGGCACGATCCTCGGCCCTGAATGCCCCGATCGCTTCTCTCCTGGACGACCAGAACGCGGATTATTTCTGCTGCATGCGGGGATTTGATGCTGGCGAGAGCCACCTTCGAGCGGAATTGGCGAAAGCGCCGACGGATTCAGAAGGCGCGGCCTGCGTTGCAGACTATCAACGCGGATATCAACTGGGAACGGCCGGATGCCAGGATTGCAAACTCAATCCGATGAAACACCTGGATGATAATACCCTGCTCACATGTGCGACACTGGGTATGCGCGAAAGCCTCGGAGGCTGTCGCAAGGACTTTTACAGCGTGTGCAAGGCTATTTTTGAAAACGAGAAGGGACTCTTGCCAAGTGAAACCCAGACACCGTCCAGCAAAGGCAAGCCGTCTAATGCGAAGAAAGCGAATTAAGACGAGCGCCACCCTCGCCTTTCTGGGTATCACCGCGCTTGCGGCCGAAGTCACATGGGCCCAGTGTCCGCCAGGCGATACCCCCGCAGTCAATTGGGGCTATGGTGGTTCCGATGATCTCTCCGGCAATAACGAGAAATACATCAAACCGGGCCAGGATCTATGCGTCCCCAAGGAATCAAAATCCGCTCTCGCCAGGGAAAAATACAAAGGGGTGCTCGAGGTCTACGATCCCAAAAACCCGGCAGCCAAATACATCATCGCTGAATCCGCCTTGTATCAGCATGACGGGTCCTCCGACAAAAGAAGAGCGGCGCTGGAGAAAGCAAAGAAACGAGCAGCGGAAGCGGAAACCAAATCCTTCTGTGAAACGGACAAAGGCGATTCGCGCGATGCATCGGGCTCTCCCAGCGCACCTCACGGCATCCAGGTGCCGCCTGGGGATCACCTCGCGAGTCCAGCATTGCCCTCATTGGCCGAATCGCGAGCAGCTGGAAGCACTCACAATGGGGAGATTCCGGTCCAGCCGATAACGCCTGGCAATCTGGGCTCCGTCCGCAATGCCGCGGCACTGGCGGAGCAGGCGCGGGTAAATGAATTCCTCGATAACGCCCTGAAACGGCGGCAAGCAATACGAGAGTCAGCAGAACACGACACGGCGGTTCTTTCGAGTAAATACAAAGCCATGGATCTGCAGGAATTAGACAGCCATTATTCGAGAGCTGAAGCTGGTTTAAACAAGATGCTTCAGGACCTCTCCTCGACGAAACCAGGCCAAAACAGCATGGATCCGGGTGAACTTATACGATTTCAGAACATCTACAGGAATGCCAGGGACAAGGCAGCCGCGGCTCGGGAGATCGTGAAAGAATCACTTGCCTCAGGTGACACGTCGAAAAACGCGGGCTCGGCGCTTACCAAAAACGCCGCCCTGAACGATCTGTTCAGCGGCAGCTACGCGGCGACGAGCCAGGACGCGTTGCTCGATCGTTTGATCATGATGAACGGCCTTGATGAAGCCGATCGTCAATCCGCTCTTGCTCGATTACGCCTGCTCGAAAAACAAAAACTGAGGCTCGCGAACGGAAAATCCAAAATAGTTCCGATTCTCCACAATGGTTACATTTTCGGCGCCGGCAAATCGGGCACTGATTGCTCAAGTTTTGTCAGCTCTGCTCTACCGGTCGATATTCGGAAAGGAAACTTCACGACGCTGGACCTGCAGGCAATGTGGCAGCTGAATAAATCAGGAGAAATGCCAAAACCTCCCAAATGGAGCAAAGAGCGCGAAAAGCTGGTCGAAAAAACCGCGAAGGCGTTCCTCCCGGTGGATCTCTACATGGGTGAGAAGCCGGTCCCGGGCGACATGCTGGTCTACCGTTTGCCATGGAAAGCAGCTGGGCACGTGTTTCTGGTCAAAGACTACGATCCGAAAACAATGGTCGCTCGCGTACTGGAAGCAGCGCAAAGTGCCGGTACCATCCGTGAGCGGGACTTCCCGCTTTCGTTTGATCCGCCCTCTCATGCGATCCGGATGGTACGCCCGGGTTTTGTAGACCTCCGATTGAAACCCGTGGATAACAGCGTCTGCAAATATCAGGACAGGCGGAATAGAAGTAAACCGGGGGCCCGGAAACAAGCAGGTACACATGAAAAGCCATAAGGTAACCCATCCGGTGATCATGATTCTTGTAAGCTTCTTTGCGCTCGGCACAATAAGTTCCAGTATCGCCGCCGTTCAGCACGAACGCCTTCAGTTCCGAAACAGCTTTCAAACTCCTGAAGAAGTGGTGAAGTATTACTGTGCTCGTGATGCTTCGGGGTTTGTCTGGTCAGGACTTCTTGAAGTTGAACGGCGTGCCTTTACCCTTTGGCAGGAGCTTCCGGCGCAGGACTCATTTTACATCGCCAAGGCATACGAAATTGCTCCCGCGAAAACTCGGGCCAATGAGGCTCTCGTGGAAGTGCGGTACGACATCCTCGGCATTGGCGACGCCCACGGCACGATCATGCCGGCGCCTAGCGCGGAACGGCGCGTCACATTTCGCCTCGTCAAAAACGAGGGAGTCTGGAAAATCTCGCAGCCTGAAGCAGCCGCTATTTCTCCTGTGATTCTGGCATCAAAGTTCGGGCACCCCGGCACTCCGTAAGGCTTGAAATAGCAGCGCCTGCGGGTTTAAGGTGCTCTTCATGCTATTGAAGATGACTCCGTTTTTAATCGCACTCCTTTTGAACTCAGCCCCCGTGACCGCGGCACCTGTGGCGCCGCCGAGCATGCCCGATCTCGTCGAAAAGACTCTTCCGGGTGTCGTGAACATCAGCTCCACGACAGTCGTGAACTACGAAGTGTTCGGCATGGATGAATTTCTGAGGTTCTGGGGGATTCCGCAGGAGCGAAAACACACTTCACTGGGCAGCGGGCTCCTGATCGACAAGGATGGATACGTCATAACGAACAACCATGTCGTGGACCAGGCAACCGAAGTTCTCGTCACGCTTCTTGATAAACGCCAGTTTCGCGCAAGAATCGTAGGGAAGGACCAGAAAATCGATATCGCGCTCCTTCAGATCCAGGACGAGAAACGGCGGGTTCCCTCTGACCTGTTGCCCGTTCCCCTGGGGAACTCAGACGCGGTCCGCATTGCGGAACCCGTCTTCGCCGTCGGGAATCCCTTTGGACTTCAGCACACCGTCACCATGGGAATCATCAGCGCGAAGAACCGCACCATCGGCCAAGGTCCTTTCGACAACTTCCTGCAGACGGACGCCTCCATTAATCCGGGAAACAGCGGTGGACCGCTGTTCGACATGAAAGGCGAAGTCATCGGCATCAACACGGTCATCTACTCCCGCACAGGACAAAGCGGCGGCCTCGGCTTCGCGATCCCGGTGAATGAAGCCAAGGAAATGATTCCTGATCTGAAGCGCTATGGCCGGGTTCCGAGGCCCTGGCTCGGCCTCCTCGCGGAACGGATGACTCCGCAAATCCAGGTGTACTATCGGCTATCAGTGGACAAAGGCGTGCTCGTTTATAACATTGTTCAAAATGCCCCTGCAGACGACGCCGGACTCAAGCAAGGGGACATCATCACCGCATTGAACGGCACTGCAGTGGCGGAGCCCAACGACCTTGAACGGGCGCTGGCCAAACATCGTCCCTCGGATTCCGTGAAGCTCAGCATTCGCCGCGGCCTCCGCAAACTCGAGCTCAAGGTCAAACTTGAAGAACTGCCCAAGCTTGACCGCGTTCACCAGGGAATCATTTAAGAACTGAAAGAGAGAATTTATGGATCGCCGCAAAAACACTCCGTCGAAATCGAGTCCGCTACCCGTGGATTTCACCCGCATGGTGACCGATGTGTTCATCTCGAATTTCGACGGAGGGATTAAGATCCTTCAGGAGATCAAATCAACTCCCGCAAACTTCCTCGCTCAGGGGAATATCTACAGTGACGAAATCCTGCTGGTCGTCTCATTGACCCTGAGTGGCCAGCTCTCCGCGACCACGGTGTATGCAAGCTGCGATTTTGACCCAAAGGCGAGCTCCCCTTCAGTCGAGGACCTTCTGGGTGCTTGCGTTGACGGAATTGGCTCTATTTTCTCCCAGCTCCTTTCGCACACGAACAGGAAGAAACTCGAACAGGTAGCTGATGAATCCCTTGCGGCACTCGATGGGTTGCCCTTCGAGTGGACTCCCGTCGAAGTTGAACGCCAACGCATTTTTCTTAGAATCGACAGAGCCAATCCGAATCTGGAGAAAATGGCCGACGACTGGCTACGTGCTCATGACCCAGAAATGCGTGAAATTGAAGCCGAAGAGGAAAAGGAAACCGAGGACCTCTTCGTCACGGGACCAAAACGCCCCCCGATCAAACACTAAAACGCGTCGCCCTCGTCATCGAAGTCGCGCTTGATGTTGTCGATCAGCGCGTCCATGGATTCGTTTTCACCGTCAAACTCATCGTCGGACTCATCGAGATCCAGGTCGTAAATGACTTTAGCGAAATCCTTGTCGTTCGCGAGGTCCTGACGGATCGCTTCGATGTATTTGTCCGGATATTTCACGACGAGCTCTTCGATGTACTGATTGAGCTTCTTTTCCTTCAGGATAAGTTCCTTGCGCTTAATCTTCTTCCAGTTCTTGATGTAATGAAGGCGGCAGTACCCTGCTGAAGTGGAGAGCCCTTCGCAGGCCACTTCGCGGCAAACTGCCTCAGAGTCGAATCCGCCCCGCAGTGAATTCAATGCAGCCATGGCACTGGCGCCTTTTGCTTTCGCGCCTTTGGCGGCGGCCAGTGCGGCTTTCGCCGCTTTCGCAGGAACTGAAGACGCCTCTTTTTTCAATTTTTCGTCGGGCTTGGACGGAGCAGCTTTGGCGGAAAGCGCTTTATGCGCAGGCGCACCTTTTCCACCGTTTTTCACGGCTTTGACTGCCGGCTGAGGCGCTGCCTTTTTCTCGGATGCCTTCTTCTCAGATACCTTCTTCTCAGGAGCTTTCTTTCCGAGCAGCGCGCCTTTAATGATCGATGCGAGGCTCGACCCGGCTTTTTTGCTTTCCTTGGCTGCTTTAGCGGGCTGCACGGCCTTGGCTGGAGCTTTTCCCTTGGGAGCGGGTTTCGAAGAAACTGCCGAGATCGCTTTTCCGTGCTTAACGGCGGTCTTCGAGCCCTTTCCATTGGGTTTAACTTTGCTTTTGGCTTTGCTGCTAGCCTTGCTCACTGCCCTACTCACTGGCATGAAGTCCCTCTCTTTTTTGCGCCTGGTTTGCGCCTGGCATGGTACGTTTGTTGGGTGCCACGCCGACTCACTGACGTCAAGAGCAAACGAACTCTCCGGTCGCCCGCCGCTCCACTCTCTGCTTCCAGAATCATCGAATCATCAGGAGTTGTCGACCTTCATTTCCATGGTGCCTTCGGTATCGATATCATGCGGGCCGATTCCTCCGAACTTGATGAACTCAGCAGGCTCCTCGGAAATAACGGCATCGCCGCTTTCTGCCCGACAACGCTCACGGTTTCTTCGGACAAACTGAAGGGCGCGCTCGATCGCATTGGCGCATGGATCTCGAACAAAAAGCCCGACACTGCTTCCGCGGTTCCGCTCGGCATCCATCTTGAGGGGCCGTTTATCAGCGCCCGTGCCGCGGGTGCTCACCCTCCTTCCTCAATACGGCCTTTTTCGATGGGGGAACTTCTCGAATTCTGGGAGGCGAGCCGACGAAAGCTCAAAATCCTGACCGTCGCGGCCGATGAATTTCCCAAAGCTGAACTAAACAAACTGACACAATGGGCTCTGAAAAACGGAGTAACCCTTTCCTTGGGGCACACCCAGGCTTCTGAAACCGAGGCTCACCGGGTTTTCGAGCAAGGAATCACTCACGTCACGCACGCCTGGAATGCGCTTCGTTTTCACCACAGGGATCCCGGCGTGCTTGGGGCGGCCATGGGTCGCCCGGATGTTTTTCTGGAACTGATCCTGGACCAGATCCACGTGAGCCCCGCACTGATGCGATGGACTTGTGCTCTTCATGGAATCAACCGGGTATGCTTTGTATCCGATTGTGCTCCAGCCGCTGGCACTCGAAACAAGGAAGTGTCTTTTGGACCCCTCTCGATTCACCTGGATGAGGGCGCTGCCCGCCTCCCGGATGGCTCGCTCGCGGGCGGAGGAACACTCCTAGGGCACGCCTTTGAGAACTGGATCAATGCCGAGACTCGGCGATCCGGCGAATCTGCGCAAGCCCTGCTGAAGAAGTACCTGCCCGCCCTCACAAGCGCTCCTCTGAAGTCCCTGAACTTGCCCACGTCTCTGTCATCCCGCCACAAACTTCGCTGGAAATGCACGTCTAAACGAATCGAGCTGCTGGGGCGTTCCCCCCGGTAAGAACTCAGGATTTTCAAATTCCGGTTGACTTGACGGGGCCCCTGCGGCTAGTGTCCGACAACTCAGGACTGCTAATGGGATTCGCCGAAATGGGCGCATCCGCTCGTTCACCCGTTTGTTTTTGTTTTATTTATTATGAAGCTTTATTTGAATGAAATCACTGATGTGGCAACCGATTTGGTCTTTGATGAGACTGAATCCTGGGTCTTGCCCGCTGTCGCAAAAGCAGACGAGGTTGAAACGCCTCAATCACGTCCGGTGAGGGTGAATTTCGCGGTTCAAAAAATCGACGAGGTCGTTGTCATCACCGGACATCTCAAGACTCATTTGCGGCTTTTATGCAGCCGCTGCGGCACCCCTTTCGATTTCCGGTGCTCAACCGGGTTTTCATCGTTGTACTGCAAAGACCCCGAGATGGCGGGCGTGGGTTATCTTCAGCGCACGCGCGATGGTGTCGAAAAACCCGCCGGCCAGAACAAAGGAGTCGCACGTCACGCACATGACTTTGATGCTGAAGACGATTCCGTCTCGGGTGTGTCGTCCACGAGCAACCTCGATATCACTTACGTTTCAGAAGACTTCATCGACTTGACCGCGGTTCTTACGGAACAGCTTCAATTCCAAGTACCGTTTCAACCGATTTGCGCGGAAACCTGCAAAGGCATCTGCACGATTTGCGGAGCCGATCTGAACTCAGGTCGTTGCGCTTGCGCAAAAACCATGAAACAGAGCGCATTCGGGGCTCTGGCGAATCTCAAGCTCAAATAGGCAAATTCCAGATCATTATCTTAACCTTAAGGAGAACGAAAAATGGCAACCCCAAAAAAGAAGAGCTCCCGCAGCCGTAGAAACATGCGTCGCTTCGCAGCCGGAAACAAACTGGACAAACCCACTGGTGCCACCTGCTCGAACTGCAATGAAGTGAGCCGCCCTCATCGCGTGTGCTCCTCTTGCGGTCACTACGAAGGCAAAGCGATCCTTCCTGGTAAAGTCGCCGCTACTGTCTGAGGCTAGGGCTCTCGTTCAGCCTTCATGCCAGTATTAGTTCTCGATGCGATGGGGGGCGATCACGCACCCCATGCTCTTTTAGAAGGTGCCACGCTGGCGCTTGCGGAAATCACACGTCCTGATTTTCCATGCACCCTGGTTCTTCTTGGGGATGAGGCCATCATCCGGTCGCATCTGAAACGCCGCCGTTTCCATCCACTCACCAGCGCCGAAACCGAAGGACGAGTCCGGATCATTCACGCTCCGCAGAACATCGAGATGGAAGATTCCATCCGGGCCCTGCGTCGAAAACCCGACGCGACGATCAACGTCGGATGCAAACTCGCCGCTGATTCCTACGATCAGAGACATACGCGGCCACGGGAAATCGCCGCGTTCGTCAGTGCAGGCCATTCTGGCGCTGCCATGGCATCGGCCCTGCTGCACATGGGCCGGCTTCCGAAAATCGAGCGCCCTGCGATCGCCATAAAACTTCCGACTCTCAGTCCTGATGGATGCGTTCTCCTCGACATCGGGGCAAACGTTGATTGCAAGCCCACTCACCTGCGTGATTTCGCGATCATGGGTGCCCATTTCGCCAAAGTTGAACGAAAATCCGCCGCCCCTGTTCGCGTGGGCGTTTTGTCCAACGGCGAGGAAGAAGGAAAAGGAACGGAACTGACCCGTGCCGCCGCCGCTCTGATCGCCGCCTCCCCGCTTTTTTCCCATGAGTCCTTAACCATGGGAGAATTTCTGGGTTACGTCGAAGGAAAGGAAATCTTCAAAGGTAAAGTCGACGTGGTGGTGACGGATGGCTTTACCGGCAACGTCGTTTTGAAGAGCTTGGAAGGCCTCGGATCAGCGATCGTCTCCATGTTGCAAAAAGAAGTGAAATCAAGCCTTCTTGCTCCTATCGGCATGCTCCTGTCGGCTGGCGTACTCAGGAAAATGAAGCACAAACTCGACTACGCTGAATATGGAGCCGCGCCGCTTTTAGGAGTGGCAGGTTACGCTTTTATTTGTCATGGTCGGAGCAATCCAAGGGCGATCCGCAATGCACTCCTGCGGGCAAGGACGGCACTTCAGGAACGGTTCGTCGAGCGGCTCGAAGAAGCCCTGACACAGAGTTGAACCTAAGAGTTGAACCTATATGATTACTTCATCTGCTCCTTTCTCAGCACAACAATTCGCATCGAAAATCACGGGCACAGGTTCGGGTTTTCCGAAACGAATAGTCACCAACGACGATCTTTCGAAAACTCTGGATACGAGTGACGAATGGATTCGGGAGCGGACCGGGATCCGGGAACGTCGTATCTCGAAGCCAGCTGATCCGAACGAACGGAATTCATCCCTCGCGCTGCGTGCGGCCCAACAGGCGCTGGAGATGGCGGGCAAGCGTCCCGAAGATATCGATCAGATCCTGTATGCAACGGTCTCGCCCGATACCCTCGTCCCCAATACTGCCTGCTGGCTTCAGCTCAAGCTCGGCGCACACCGCGCCCATGCGATGGACATCAACGCGGCCTGCTCGGGGTTTGTTTACGCCCTCACGATGGCCGATCAATCCATCCGCTGCGGCCTCGCAAAAACCTCGCTGGTCATCGGAGCGGAAGTTCTGAGCACCTTCACGGATTGGGAAGACCGCGGCTCCTGCATTCTCTTCGGAGACGGCGCAGGAGCGGCCATCGTGGAACAGGTGCCTGGAAATTCGAAAAGCAGGATCTTATCCACCCACCTGGGCGCCGATGGCAGACTCTGGGAGATGTTTCACCTTCCGGCCGGCGGTTCCAATATGGAAGTCACGCCGGAAGTTCACGCGGCCAAGCTCGACAAGATGAAAATGAAGGGCCGCGAGATCTTCAAGGTAGCCGTAAAAACGCTCGCCGATTACGCCGTGATCGCGCTCGAGAGCAATGGAATGAAGGCGGACGACCTGGATTGGTTTGTCCCGCACCAGGCCAATCTTCGCATCATCGAGGCCGTTGCCAAGCGTCTCGACTTCCCGATGGAAAAGGTCCTGCTTAATATTGAACGATATGGAAACACTTCATCCGCGACTGCGATCACCGCATTGGATGAAGCCGTACGCGATGGCCGGGTCAAGCAGGGGCAAACCGTCCTGATCGACGTTTTCGGCGCCGGTCTGACCTACGGCTCAACTCTCATGAGGTGGTAAAATGACCCAGACATCCGCGCCCGTAGCGCTATTCCCAGGTCAAGGCTCGCAACATGTCGGAATGGGAAAGGACCTTTACGAAAACTTCCCCATAGCTCGCGAAGTTTTCGAGGAATGCTCAGACGCCCTTCACGTGGACCTGAAAAAACTTTGTTTTGAAGGCCCTGAAACCGATCTCACGCTCACCGAAAACACGCAGCCCTGCCTTCTCACGGCCTCCGTCGCCGCTTACCGCGTTGCCCATAGCGAACTGGGATTCAAGCCTTCGGCGGTAGCCGGGCATTCCCTCGGTGAATACTCGGCACTCGTCGCGGCAGGTGCGTTTCCGCTTTCGTCCGCCGCCAGGTGGGTCAGGGAACGCGGAATCGCGATGCAACGGGCGGTACCCGCTGGCGAAGGATCGATGGCTGCCATCATGGGGCTGGAAGAGGAGGCGATTCTCCGTCTCTGCTCAAAGGCGACGGAAGCGACGAAACAAAAGCGCGCTTCGGGCGAGAGCTCCTCCGTGGTTGAAGCCATCGTGCAGCCCGCGAATTTCAATGCTCCTGGGCAAATCGTGATCGCGGGCTCGTCAGATGCGATTCGTGAAGCTGTTTTGCTCGTTCAGAGCGGTGAGTTCGCAGGCGGCAAGGCTATCCCGCTTCAAGTGAGCGCGCCATTCCATTGCAAACTCATGGCGCCGGCACGCGAACGAATGGCCGAACTTTTTCTAAAAGCCCAGCCCTTCGAACGTCCCCGTGTCCTTACTGCTCCCTACGTGCCGAATAGAACCGCACGTCTGACACAGGAATCAGGCGTGGTGTTCGATCTTCTTGTTGAGCAAGTGGATCATCCCGTTCTGTGGCAGCAATCAGTGAAGGCCCTTCTTGAGTCGGACGTTTCTTCAGTCGGTGTCGAATTTGGGCCCGGAAAGGTTCTTGCCGGCCTGGTGAAACGCATCAGCCGCAGTGCCGACAGGAAATTTGACGTTGTCTCACTCGGAGACTCGGCCGGCCTCAAAGCCCTCGAGGCAATGGGACCCGCCTTATCCGCCGGAAAGGATCACTGAGCATGGAACCAAACGCAAAACCAAGGGCGCTCGTGACGGGAGCTTCGCGTGGCATCGGCGCCGCTATCGCGGTTCGCCTGGCTCAGGAGGGCTACCAGGTCTTCATCAATTACATGGGAAACGAGGAGAAGGCCGCCGCCGTTCGCGACCAAATCAGAGCGTCCGGAGGTTCTGCGGAGCTTTGCCAGTTTGACGTCTCCCAGTCCGCCCAGGTGGATGAAAAATTCGATTGGATTGCAAAAAATTTCGGTCCCCTCGCTGTCCTCGTCAATAATGCGGGGATTACGATCGACGGACTCCTTCTTCGTTTGAAGGACGAGGATCTGGCGAAAACGCTTTCCATTGATTTGGCCGGGGCTATCTACTGCACGCGAGCGGCGGCAAAACACATGATGAAGGCCCGCGAGGGAAGCATTGTCCAGATCTCGTCAGTGATCGGGGAAACCGGAAATGCGGGGCAAAGCGGCTATGCAGCGGCTAAGTCGGGTCTGCTCGGATTCAGCAAAAGCGTGGCTAAGGAGTTGGGAAGCCGAAAGATTCGGGTAAATACAATTACCCCAGGATACATTGAAACCGATATGACAGGGGCCTTGACGGAAAACCAAAAAGAGGCCATTCTGCGAACCGTCCCGCTCGGTTTTTTTGGGGCCCCGGAGGATGTTGCATCCCTGGTCGCCTTTCTGGCCTCGCCGGCCAGCCGCTATATCACCGGACAGGTGATTGGGGTCAACGGCGGGATGTACATGTGAATCCGCGTGGAGTGACGCGACCCGAAACAACCGGGTTACGATTTGGATACATAGGAGAAGAAGAAAGATGTCCGCATCCGTAGAAGAAAGAGTCCGTAACATCATTTGTGATCAGCTCGCCGTGGAACCGGAAAAGGTGACCACCGCCGCATCGTTTATCGATGATCTAGGCGCTGACAGCCTCGATATCGTTGAACTCGTCATGACCATGGAAGAAGAGTTCGACCTCGATATTCCGGATGAAGACGCGGAAAAGATTAAAACCGTTGGCGATGTCACGAAATACATCGTCTCGCGCACCACTCAGTAAGGTCTCATGCGCCGGGTCGTCATTACCGGTTTGGGAGCCGTAACACCTCTGGGTTTGTCGGTTCCAGAAACATGGAAGAACGCCCTTGAAGGGCGCTCCGGCGTAGGCAGAATATCGCTCTTTGATCTCACCGATTGTCCGGTAACGATCGCCGGTGAGGTCAAAGGCTTTGATGTGACTCGCTCGATCGGGCCCTTCCGTCCTGACTCGGCTCATCCGGATCAACAACTCACACAGGCCGCAAATGCGAAAGATGCGCGTCGTGTGGGACGTTTTGTCCATTTCGCGCTGGCGGCGGGCCTTGAGGCATACGAAGACTCAGGTCTGGATCTGGTCCGCTCGAAAATTGATCCCGAACGCATGGGGATCAACATTGGAGCGGGAATGGGCGGGCTTCCCGAGATTATCGAGATCCACAACGATTTCGTTGCCAAGGGATATCGCAGAATCACGCCTTTCTTTATTCCTCAGGTGATCCCGAACATGGCCTCAGGTCAGCTCAGCATTTTGCTCGATCTGAAAGGCCCGAATCTGTGCACCGTGAGCGCCTGCTCCTCGAGCGCGCATTCCGTGGGTGAGTCTTTCCGGATGATTCAACGTGACGATGCCGACATCGTCTTCGCAGGCGGTGCGGAGGCCGTGATCTGCCAGATGGGAATCGGGGGTTTTGCCTCGATGCGTGCTCTTTCCACGAGGAATGATGAACCGGCTCGTGCTTCGCGCCCCTTTGACAAGGATCGCGACGGATTCGTAATGGGCGAAGGAAGTGCCGTGCTCGTCCTCGAGGAATTTGAGCACGCTAAAAAGCGCGGCGCGAAGATTTACGGCGAAATTCGTGGCTATGGTCTCTCTGGCGACGCCTATCACATGACCACCCCTGCTCCCGAAGGCGCCGGTGGTTTCCGCGCCATGCAGATGGCTTTGAAAAGCTCCGGTCTTTCCGCCGATCAAATTGGCTATGTCAATGCGCACGGAACCTCCACTCCAGCAGGCGACGTGGAAGAAGCCCGCGCAGTGGCGCGGCTCTTCCCGAATGCCTCGAAGCACCTTCACGTCAGCTCCACAAAGTCGATGACGGGCCACCTATTGGGCGCCGCAGGCGCGCTCGAAGCGCTGTTCTGCACCCTGGCCATTCGCGAGGGGCGAATTCCACCGACTATCAACCTTGAAAATCTCGACCCGGGCTGTTCTGAACTCGGTATTGATTTTACGGCGAACAGGACCGCTGAGAAACGCTTCGACTTCGCGATGTCCAATAGTTTTGGTTTCGGAGGAACAAACGCCAGCCTGATCGTCGGGCGGGTTTGATCGCATTTCTGCCAGACAGCAGAGGAGCTCCATTCATGAAAAAAAATGCGGAAACCATTCTGATCGCGTCCGATCATGCGGGAATCGCCTTGAAGGCCGCCATTCAAAAAGCTCTTTCAGATTGGGAATGGAAAGACCTGGGCCCGGTGAACGGCGATCGGGTGGACTACCCTGACTTTGCCGAAAAACTGGGAGCCTCGATTGCGTCGGGCGTCGCCAAACGCGGCATCCTGATCTGCGGAAGCGGCATCGGAATGAGCATTGCGGCAAACAAAATAGCGGGCATCCGGGCTGCAGTTGTGGAAAATCCTGTAGCCGCGCGACTTTCACGCGAGCACAACGATGCTAATGTCCTTTGCCTGGGATCCCGTTTCATTGCCCCTGAGTATGGCGCCGAGATTGCGCAGGCCTGGCTGACGACGGAGTTCAGCGCTGACCATCGGCATGAAGGACGGATCAAAAAGATCGCCCGGTTGGAAAAGAAATGAGGCATTCATGAGTTCGGATCAGAAAACCGCAACGAAGTTTCAAGAATCCCTGCAGAAATCAGATCCCCTCGTTTCGGCGGCAGTGAATCGGGAACTCCATCGTCAGGAAACCGGCATTGAGCTCATCGCCTCTGAGAACTATGTCAGTCGTGCCGTTCTGGACGCGCAAGGCACCATCCTCACCAACAAGTACGCAGAGGGCTACCCAGGTAAAAGATATTACGGTGGCTGCGAATTCGTGGACCAGATTGAAGCGCTCGCAATTGAGAGAGCTTGTAAACTCTTCGGAGCGGAGGCCGCGAATGTCCAGGCCCACTCGGGCTCGCAAGCCAATATGGCGGCTTACATGACCCTTCTTTCGCCCGGCGATACCCTGATGGGCATGAGCCTGGCACATGGCGGACACCTGACCCATGGCAGCCCTGCAAACTTCAGTGGAAAGCTTTTCAAGGTGGTCGCTTACGGACTGAACCCAGAAACAGATCGTCTGGATTATGATCTGATTCGCGAAACAGCCAAACGAGAACGGCCCAAGGTCATCGTAGCCGGCGCAAGCGCTTACCCCCGAATCATCGATTTCGCCACGATGTCATCGATTGCACGCGAGGTCGGGGCTGAATTCGTCGTGGACATGGCCCATATCGCAGGGCTTGTGGCAGCAGGCCTTCATCCTTCACCCATTCCCTACGCCACCTACACGACCTCGACGACTCATAAGACACTTCGAGGCCCACGCGGTGGTCTGATCTTGTCGTCGACGGAGCGGTTAAAAGCCATCAACTCCACGATATTTCCAGGCATTCAGGGAGGCCCCCTCATGCACGTGATCGCCGGCAAAGCCGTGGCTTTCGGCGAGGCATTGGATGGGTCCTTCCGCGATTATCAAAAAGAAGTCGTCGCCAATGCGAAAGTGCTCGCCGACGAACTGATGGCTGCCGGTCTGAAGCTTGTTACCGGCGGCACGGATAACCACCTGATGCTGGCCGACCTGTCCACGTTCGGCGACGGTTCAATTACGGGCAAAGAAGCCGAACATTGGCTCGACCAGGCGGGAATCACGGTGAACAAAAACACCGTGCCGAATGAGAAAAGAAGCCCGTTTATTACCAGTGGAATCAGAATTGGCGTGCCCGCGATCACGACCCGGGGCATGGGCCGTTCGGAAATGAAGCAGATTGCCCGCTGGATCCGCCTGACACTCGAGGCTCGGGGAGACAAGGGCGTAACCGAGCGACTTCGCTCCGATGTTGCCGAACTTTGCGGAAAGTTCCCCCTTTATTCAGCCTGATTGCCGCGGACGAACAAATCGGTTACAAGCGGTTCCTGGAGAGTTTTCCGTGAAATGCCCTTATTGCACTGCGATTGACACCAAGGTCATCGATTCGCGCCTGAATCAGACCGGCGATATCACCCGAAGACGCCGGGAATGTCCGAGATGCGAAGGCCGATTCACGACTTACGAACGAGTGGAAGAAGTCATGCCCGCCGTGATCAAAAAAGACGGACGGCGCGAGGCTTATAATCGCGATAAAGTGTGGGATGGGATCCAAAAGGCCTGCCAGAAACGTTCGGTCCCCACTCAAAAAGTGGACGAGATCGTCACGCACATCGAAAAAATGATCCAGAGCTATGGTCTGAAGGAAGTGCCAACCCGCGCGATCGGGCAGATGGCGATGGCCGAGCTTCACAAGTTGGATAAAGTCGCCTACATCCGGTTTGCATCCGTCTATCGTGAGTTCCAGGACGTGGAGGAATTCATGGCCGAGCTTCAGGGCCCTGCCCTAACTCAAGACGATCCGGCAAGCCTTGCATTCCCGTTCGCCGCGAACGAAGGTGCTGGCGGAACCGCCTCTGAGGGGAAGAAATGAAAAGACATCTCGCGCGTGAGATCGCGCTCCAGTTCCTTTATCGCCACGACATGGAAAAGCAGAGCGACGGCGTACTCTCCTCTTCCGCTACCGCGGGATTTGACTCGGTCCTGGCGCGAGCGCTTCAGGATCACTTTGAACATTTTCAGGTTCCGGCTGATGTCCGCGAGTTTTCGGCCCAGCTTGTTGCCGGCACCTTGAAAGAACTCGCGGAGCTGGACGTCCTGATCGAGAAACATGCGTCCAACTGGAAAATGGCTCGCATGGCTCTTGTCGACAGAAACCTTTTACGCCTGTCCGCTTATGAGCTGCTCCGTTTTCCCGAGACCGCTGCTTCCATCGTGATTGACGAGGCGATTGAGTTAGCGAAAGAATTCGGGACGAGCGACAGCCCCGCGTTCATTAACGGCATTTTAGACGCTCTCCAGCGACAGATACGCAGCTCCTGAGGGTGTGCCAAAGTTTTGACTCAAGCCGGTTCAAGCAGCCGGACCTTGTCCGCGAACCCAGACACAGCTAAACTAAAATAATGAGTGAGTCAGCGACTTCACTGCAACAGCTCGCACTGAATCCGGAAGACGCGTTGTTCACAAACCAGATCCAGGGACTCGCGGTTGTTCTGCACAGAAACGAGCGCCCCTTGCACGGACTCGCGGGATTGCTGGACTGGCGTTTCCATGGTGCCGTTTCCGCGTTTATGCGCGCTGGTGCGATTTCAGGTGACCCTGGCCAATGCGCCTATGTGCCGATCACGAGAAATGGAACTGTCTACCACCTGTTATTTCTAGGCGCCGGAGACTGTACTGCTCCTGGAAAGCGCGCAGCCGCCACAGCGGAAACATTTGCGGTAATCCGGAAAAACCTGGGTTCACTCGGCCTTCAGAGAATAGCGATATCGCGCGCTGATTTTGGCGGCATGGACGATGATCATCTCCGCAACAACCTGAAAGGACTCCCTTTATGGATCGTGCATTAGGACCTGCGGTCCCGCTGACTCCTGCGGCCCACCTCCTGTCGCACTCCGAGCTTGTGGAGCCGAAAACTTGCTCTCAGAGTCTCAATGAGACAATCGCCGCCCTGGGATGGCTGGGCCAGCTCGAAAAACTGGCGACCGAAAGTATTCTTCCCCTCGAACAAGCACCCGCTGAAACTCAGCCAAGTGCGGCCATGCCGCAACCCGGCCTCGAAACGCGGGCTGAGATACCTGAGATCGCAACACCAAGGAAATTTTCGACATCGCGCCCCGAGTACACGCCCGCCCTTCGTGACCGGCAGCTGATAGAGGCCTTGTTGCGCCTGGAGCGCTCCTCAGGCCTGAGACCCTCTCCCGCTCCCATCCGCCAGGAGTCGGATAAATTCGCTCCGACCCGGGCACCTGAAATCCGCACCACTCAAAAAGCTTCCAATTTCCGGCGTACACCTGGCAGCTCGCAACCCATTCTCCGCTCGACTGACGATGAAAGCAGCTGAGCTGATCGGAAAAACTGCTGTGGGGTGGGATAGCTGCGCCGCCTGTTCCGACAATTCCGTACTCAGACTCTCTCTTCTCCGGGATCTCATCGGACGTCTACACGCGCTTCGCTCCGAGGGCTTGGCGACGCAGAACCAGAACCTAATCAGCTCGATCGAAGAAGTGGAAACACGAATTGTAAAAATGGAAGCGGCGCGCTCGTTCCCCGCCACGGGTAAAGAGCTGGAAAACTGGCTTACCTGTGGGCTGCCCGCGGAGGTCACACCGGTGGCACCTGTTCCAAACCGCGAACTTCCGCCGACTCTTGTTGAAAAGCTCGGAGGCATAAAAAAACTGAATCGCCCGGATCGACTCTGGGAACGCAAACTCGTGGAAGAAGCCTTCCGACTGAGTTGGGTTTTCTGGAGCGTGGTAGCCGAACTCCCGCTGGAAATTGTTGAAACATGGCATGAAGACCTTAAAAAACGGCTCTGGCCGGAGGGACTGGTCCTGTTCGTTGAGGCTGATTCCAATCCAGCGAGCGATCGACGAAATTGGCGCGGTCGCTGGATCGTGATCCGCAGGGCTACTGCGCAAAATCACATTTCAGAAGCGCCTGAATGGAAGCTTCTCTTTCCGCCGAGCGGCACCTAGGTTATTCTCCTGCTGTGAGACTTGTAGATTTCCTGATTTTGTTGCTCGAAACACATGCCCAGGCACTTCAGCGCCTTGCCGCGCTTTTCGGTGAAGATATCTTGATCGAGATGATCGAAAGATCCGAAGAGGACGAAAGTCAGCCGAAACCAGTTCCCCCCCCTGCGGGATCTTTTGTCCGGCCCAAGGTTCGCGGAATCCATACGGCCTCATCAGCCTATTCCGAGCTGGAATCGGCTGTTCGGGACATGAAGCTTCCTTCTGTTCTGGAATTTTATCTTTGGGCCTACCCGCACTACAGAGCATTCATCGAAAGCCCGCTTGATCTGAATTCCCGGATCCAGAGCGTACCGGGATCCGAGCCGGATGCCAGCACGGCTCTCGTTGACGAAGCCATAGCGCAGGCGCAGGCCTGGGTACGAAAGCTTCCGATCACCCCGGAATTCAGCGTGCAAGCGGAACGAGCCGTTCACGCGCCTTGGGTGCGCTTTCGCACGACCGTCCTGACCCGAATCGGCAAACGTCCGGTCGGCAGTGTGATCTGATACTTTACAGAATCAGCATGGCGTCGCCGTAGCTGAAGAAACGGTAGCGCTCTCGCACGGCCTCGCGATAAGCCTCAAGCGTCAGTTCCCGTCCGGCCAAAGCCGAAACAAGGACCAATAAAGTCGATTTCGGCAGATGGAAATTCGTGAGCAGCCGGTCAACCGCCTGAAATTGATAGCCTGGCCGGATGAAAATCGAGGTGCGCCCATGACCCTCTTTCAATTTTCCATCGCCCCAGGCACTTTCGAGCGCACGCACGGAAGTCGTGCCTATGGCAAGCACCGGCCTGGAGGCTGCTTTGGCCTCGTTCACCCTCGCAGCCGTGACGGGGGAAATCTCGAACCGCTCCTCGTGCATGACATGCTGTCGGATATCTTCCGCCTTGACCGGCCGGAAAGTCCCAAGGCCTACATGCAACGTCAATTCCGCCCACTCCGCGCCGCGGTCATGCACCTTCTGAAGCACCCGGTCCGTGAAATGCAGGCCAGCGGTGGGCGCAGCCGCGGATCCGGTCTCTTTCGCATAAACAGTCTGATACTCCGTTTCATCGAGCGATTCAGGGGTGCGTTGAATGTATTTCGGAAGCGGGATCAGTCCTGCGCCCGAGGCAACGGGATCGCGATCGAATTTCGCGACCACGGTTCCATGCGGGGAATCCGATGCACCACGAACAAGCTCACCTCGAAGACCCCGTCCGTCCGGAGTGGGCACCTCGAAGCGAACACCCGGCCGATGCTTCGCAGCAGCGTGGAACATGCCTTCCCAAACCCCTGGTGCGAGTTCTTCAAGAAGGAGGAATTCAATTTTTCCGCCCGGAATCCAACGGCCCTGTTCCTCCCGCAAACGATATCCAAGCAACCTTGCCTTCAATACGCGCGTATTGTTCGCAACCAGCAGATCGCCGCGAGAAAGATATTCCGGAAGGTCCAGGAATTTACGGTGCTCCCACTTTCCGGATTGCCGATGGATCACGAGAAGTCGCGCGGAATCCCTGGGCTCGGCGGGTTTTTGCGCGATGAGCTCCTCGGGCAGATGAAAATCGTAGCTCGACAGCAGGACGGCGGTATTGCTAGCTGAATCTGAATTTGAATTTGGATCTGACGCGGACACGGAGCTTGGGTTACCACACTTTGCGAAGGACTGCGCCCGGATAGTAGTGCTTGAGGATCTGGGCCATGGAAAAGCCTTTTTCACCCATCACCTTGGCGCCCCATTGGCACATTCCGACGCCGTGGCCATAGCCGCGTCCTTCGAAAAGCCACTTCAGATCGCGCGTCCCCTGGACCGCGACCGCGCGGAAAGCAGCGCTTTGGATCTGTGTTGTTCCGAGCCACGATCGGAAACGCGAACCCGGCAATGAAAGGCGCAGAGCCTTGTCTCCCAGCGTCCAGAGGGATGAAACCTGCTCCACGCGTCCGCTGGCATTCACGCGATCTGCCGCCAGACCGATCAATTTGCCTTTTTCAATCCATCGGAGGGCATCCTTTGGCCAGGTTTTTGGCATCGTCCGTGACTTCATCCCGCGAATGAACGCACGGACGACGTCAGGCGATCCCAAAGTGACTTGCCATCTGAATTTCGGTGAACTTTGGCAGAACTTGCACTGAACTCCTGTTTGAAAACCGGGATGAGGTTTTCCCCACACCTTTTGAGGAAGTTCGGTCGCGCCTCCGCAGGTCGAATGATAAAAAGCCTTCAGCGGTTTGAAATTCCGTGGCGAACCGGTGGTCAGAATCAGACCCTGGCTTTTGGCCACGACGCGCGAAGCCCGGAAATCCTCGATTGCCGATCCCCCATAGACCTGATCGGTGACATCAGATTCGACATCATAGTGGCGTTTTCGATAGTGATTCATCTGATAAATGGCGTAAGTACGCGCGGCCACGACCTGGGCGGCGATCGCCTCTTCGCTCCATCGCGCTGAAAACTCGGCATTTACCAGGCCATCCAGATATTTTTCCAGATCGAGGTGATTCACCACCTCGCACCCGCGGCGCCCGGCATAGAGACGGATCTCTTCGCGATAAGGACGCCCATTGATCAGAAGGAAGCCAGCCGGCGTTCGAACCTCTGCCTGAGCCCCAAGTATAAAAGAGCGGTTTTGTTTTCCGACCCCCGCCAGCTGCTGCGCATGGACCGCGCCTCGAACGCATTTGAAAACCCACTCACTCGTGAGGTCGGCCTTCAGATTTTTCCGTGCAATGCTGTTGCTGACCTTGAGATCGAGTCCCCTGACCCGAAACTCAGAAACGGCATCCATCAGACGCACCCGAACGCGGCGTTTCTGCGCGAAACCTCGCTCCGGCGGAACCGGCGACGCAAGGGCGGGTGGGAGTTCAAACAGGATTGCGACGCAAGATGCGACGGCTGCAATTGTTGCGATGAAAACATCGCTTCTGATAGGGAGAATCCTTCCCCCGAATACGAGACGCATCATGCGTCATTTGATTATGAACAAGCATTGCGCTCCAGGCTAGCGCGATTGTTTTTGGGCAAATTTTTCCCGTTTAGAGGAATCCAAATGCGTCCGAAAGGTCTCATGTAAGCGGGGCTCGATTGGCCCCGCGCGGTCCACAACCACACTTGGCCCGCGACATGGAGGCAAAACATGGACGAGAGACACGAGATAGCCACGGCAGAGACAGAAATTCCTGTGGAAGAAGCGTGCTCTCAATTCTGTGGCACCGCAAAGGACGTAATTGAGCGTTACACTCATTGCGCGCTTTGCGGTGCTAACCTCCACTTCATGCACGTCACGAATTTTTCGCACAACCTGACCCAGGAATCCGCGAAGTGCATTGAATGCGGGATCAAAACCCGGCAGGTCACCCATCGCCTGCATTAATGAACTAAATTAGTCAGAAACTCATCTCCATCCGGCCATTTACATCCCCGACTGAATCGCGTAACCGTAGGTCATCTCGTTATGACCGAAAACAGACGCACAGCAGCATCCACCTGGCTTCCCTTTTTACCTTCCCGCGCCATTGTCATGGCGAAGCGGCCAAAGCAGGCAGTGCCGTCAACGCAGGAAAAACCCTGCTCGTCCTGCGGTCTTTCTTCAAACAGCGCCAAAGCGGTTCAAGGAAACGGCCCGAAGAACGCCCGCCTGATGCTGGTGACCGATGTGCCCAATGCGCAAGAAGAAATCGAAGGCCGCCCACTGGTCGGCGATGCGGGTCAGCTCCTCACTAAAATGATTGAGGCGATCGGGCTTAAGCGGGACCAGGTCTATATCACCGCGATCGTGAAGTGCCGCCCTGCGGATGACAGAGCCCCGACCGAAGCGGAAACCCAGGCCTGCTCTCAACAGCTTCTAGAGGAGATCGAAACGGTCCGGCCGCAGGTGATCCTTTCCCTCGGCAAGTTCGCTTCACAGACCCTCCTTAAAACTGAAACTGCCATTTCAGACCTTCGCGGACGATTTCATTCGTTTCGTGGAGCCCGGCTCATGCCCACGTTTCACCCGGGTTACCTTCTCCGTAATCCGAGTTCCAAGCGTGAAGCATGGGCGGACCTCCAACTCGTTGCAGCGGAACTCGGCATCAAAATTTCTAAAGAAAAACTCTGAGTTTCATGCTTAACTCGCAGTCGTTACAACGGAATTAACGGAGGTCAGATCTCATGGAAGCCATCTCAGGAAGTTTTTTCTTCATCGTGGTTCTTGGCGTCGCATTCCTCGCGATGAGCGTGAAAGTTCTCAATGAGTACGAACGAGGCGTCATCTTCCGCCTCGGCCGAATCATCGGAGCCAAAGGACCGGGTCTGATCATTCTGATTCCGATCATCGACCGGATGCTCCGCGTGGATCTGCGTACGATCACGCTCGATGTTCCGCCTCAGGACGCCATCAGCCGGGACAACGTCACCATCAAGGTGAACGCCGTCGTCTACTTCCGAGTCGTGAACCCGAACCGCGCCGTAGTTGAAGTTGAAAACTATCTTCTCGCCACGTCAAAGCTGGCTCAAACCACTCTTCGCTCGGTCTTGGGTCAGGTGGAACTCGATGAGCTCCTCGCCTCCCGCGAAGCGATCAATCATCGCCTTCAGACCATTCTTGACGCCCAGACGGAACCGTGGGGTGTGAAGGTTGCCAACGTTGAAGTGAAACAGATCGATCTTCCGATTGAAATGCAGCGTGCAATGGCGCGCCAGGCAGAAGCCGAGCGCGAACGCCGCGCCAAGGTCATCGCCGCCGAGGGCGAACTGCAGGCTTCTCAGAAGCTGTCTGAAGCCGCCGCTGTGATGGAGAAGCAGCCGATCTCTCTCCAGCTTCGCTATCTGCAGACGCTTCGGGAAATGTCGAGCGAGCACACGACAAACACGATTATCCCGCTGCCGATGGACATCATCGCGCCGTTTCTGCGGAAGCTCAGCAAGGACTAAATCCCGCGCCCGCAGGCAGTTTGAATGGCGCACGCACCCTTGTCCCCGAAAGACGAAGTTCCTCAGGAGATCTCCATTCTAAAAACCGGCAATGGTTGGGAGTTGAACCTCATCGACCGGATGTCCGAGAAAATGGGATTCAGCTTCCACGTTTTGAGGATTGTGCTTTCCATCAGCGCGTTAAGCTCCGCGGCGAAGCTCATTTTCAACCATTTCGCTGAATAGACCTCGTGATTGTCTGCATAGGTTCTCCATGATAACCCACGCCTCATCATGAGGCGGCGCCTGATCGAGAAGCATTCAAGATGGATCCGCTGGACACACTGGCTGAACTTTCCCCTCCTGTCGGTAATGCTTTGGAGCGGAATCTGGATCTACTGGGCAAACGACGTTTATCGTCCTTTTTTCCCCGAATGGTTTTACGAGTTCTTCCGCATTGATCATAAGCTGGCCAAAGGCATGGCCGTGCACTTCTTTTTCATGTGGCCATTCCTGTTGAACGGGCTCGTGCACGCGGTTTACCTGGCGGTAACCGGTGAGTGGCGCCACATCACCCCCGATCGAAAAGCCTGGCGTGAACTTCCGTCGACTTTCACAGCTGATTTAGGTTGGGGAACTTCACCGCCGATCCGAGGGAAATTCAACGCCGCACAACGGGTGGCTTACACCTGTATTCTGTTGATGGGGACGATCTCGATTCTATCTGGGCTCGCAATCTACAAACCCGTTCAACTCGATATCATTCGTACTGCTTTCGGCGGATACGAGACCGCTCGGCTCATTCATTTCGTTCTTGCTTTGGGGTATGCCGTTTTTTTCATAATCCACGTGATCCAGGTCCTGCGCGCAGGTTGGAACAATCTCCGATCCATGCTCGCGGGCTTTGAGGTGAAAAATAATGCAAAAGGATAAAGACCTCCTCGAAGCTGAGATTCACAGGAGGACTCGTCGAAGCCTTATCACAGGCATTCTGGCATCCGCACTTGGGGTGGGTGCCTGGCGCTGGCTTTGGAAACAGGAAGAAAACAACGGGACCCCGTGGCCACTCCGGCAAATGCTGCGATTCAATGAAAAGCTCGGGCGAGCACTTTTCGATCGAAACCGCCTGACGGTTCAGCCCGAAACCCCTCCCGTCGGGCAACCCATTCGCGAAAACGGCAAACTTGGCCTTGATTCCTCCTCCTCAACCACGGAATGGAGACTCGAAGTACTCAGTGAAGCACGCTCAGTGGTTCGGCGCAGTTTCTCGATGGAAATGTTGAAAACTTTACCCCGAACCGAGACAACGACTGAATTCAAATGCATCGAGGGCTGGACGGAAAAGATGTCCTATGCAGGAATACGTTTTTCAGATTTCCTCTCGGCCCTCTATCCAGATCTTTATTTGAATGGCGTCCCAGGGATCCTGCCGCCCTACGTCGCGCTCGAGACCCCCGACCAGGGCTACTACGTCTCGATTGACATCGAAAGCATGCTTCACCCTCAAACAATCCTGGCCTATGAAATGAACGGAATTCCGCTCTCGCAAGCGCATGGTGCCCCTCTTCGCCTTCTGATTCCGGTTAAATATGGAATCAAGAGCTTGAAGAAGGTTGGACAAATCTATTTCTCAGGCACACGCCCCCGCGATTATTGGGCTGAACGAGGTTACGATTGGTACGCAGGGTTATGATCGACTCAGTATCCCATCAGATCGGAATCTCAAAAGAAAACGTACTCCCCGCGCCGGGAGCCGTCTCGACGAAAATCTGTCCTCCATGAAGTTCCACTATCTCTTTTGAGATATAGAGGCCAAGTCCGAGCCCGGCGTTCCTTCGAACAATGTCGCTGTTACTCCTGAAGAATCGCTTGAATATATACTGAAGTTCTTCGTCTGAAATCCCTTCACCTTGGTCACTCACTGAAATACGCACCTTGCCTCTGTCTGTCTGACATTTCACCAGAATCGGCGCACCAGAAGGACTGTACTTGCCCGCATTATCGAGGAAATTGTCGAGGACCTGCGCGATACGAACAGGATCCACATCGACTGTTATCGCTTCCAATGGTTCATTGAACACGACTTCATGATCCTTCGTCCGGAGACGGAAAGACTCCACGACATCGTGCACAAGTCGCACGATATCGCCCTGCTCGCGCCGGATACTCAAAGTTCCCCGCTCGAGTCGCGAAATGTCGATCATATCGAAAACCATCGATGCCAGATGATCGAGCTGGCGCCGCATCCGATCGATCGTTGTCATTGTCGTCACGGTCTGCCCGGCAGCCAATTGCTTTTTCAATAGCTCGAGCAGCAAAGTGGCCGAGGTGATCGGCGTTCGCAGCTCGTGGGAGGCGATATTCAGAAATTCGCTTTTCGCGCGGTCCGCTCGTTCAGCGCGCTCCTTTGCTACCAGTAGAGCTTCCTCCGCTCTTTTCCGTACGGCGATATCCCGCGCCACCGCGACGGCGTACTTTCCATCTTCCAGGGAAGCCAACTGAAAGGTCGTTTCGACGGCCTGTTGGTGCGCTTCGGGGCCTCGAAGAGCCCCGATGATCGCCGTGGTACGTCCTATCGCACTGTCCGGATCAGCCAGCAATCGTGAGATTTGTTCCGCCGAGCCGGAGTCCCAAAGCTCGGTAATAGACGTGGCAAGCAGCTCCTCCTTGCTTAATCCCGTGAACAGGCAGGCCGCTCGATTGACGTCGATCATGCCAGCGTCCGGAACACGAAAAAGGAAAATGGCCTCACCGGTTTGTTCGATCAGGAGTCTGAAACGCTCAAGCTCCGCCAGACGTCGCTGGAGTTCTGGAAAATAGGTTTTCTTGAACGACTTTTCACCCAAGCCGATGATCTGCTCGCGTTGTCGCCGGAAGTCGCGCCCAATCCCGGATGAACTTCTTTCAGAGTGCGGTTTCATACATCCGCTCTACCTCTTGGATGGTGGGCTCGCGTGGATTCGTCGCCATGCATGCATCTCGCATCGCGGTCTCGGCAAGCTTCGGCAGGTCTTCATTCTTCACCCCGAAAGCCCTGAGCCGTCGCGGCGCACTCAAGTTTTCCTGCAAGGAGATGATTCTCGCCACCAGCGCCTCCTTCACATCGTCATCACTCATACGGCCCAGCTCATGGGGATCAAAACCCGAGGCTTCCGCAAGTTTGCGGTAGCGACCCGGGATCGCGCTGAAGTTGTAGCGCACAACATGCGGAAGCAGGATGGAGTTAGCCTCGCCGTGGGCAACATTTCGCAGCCCACCGATGGCATGCGCCATGGCATGAACGGCACCCAGGCTTGCATTCGAGAACGCAAGCCCGGCATTGAGGCTGGCAAGCATCACCTGCGTTTTGTACTCCAGATTACTCAGCTCACGAACGGACAAAGGCAGAAAATGAAAAAGCAGGCGCACGGCCTCAATTGCGAGCAGGTCCGTCACTGGAGACTGGGCGTTTGACGCATAGGCTTCAAACGCATGCGTCAGGGCGTCCATTCCGGTAGCAGCAGCGATCTCATGCGGCATGGTGATGAGCGTCGCCGGATCGATCAGCGCAATATCCGGAACGATGGCCTTGCTGACAATCGCGATCTTCGCCTGGGCTTCGCGGTTCGTGATGATCGCGAACTGCGAGACGTCGGCAGAGCTCCCTCCTGTCGTCGGGATGCAGATCAGGGGCGCGATTGGCATCGAGACCTTGTCGACGCCCTCGAAATCGAGAATGTGTTTTTCCTGAGCGACAACAATCCCGATCCCTTTTGCGCAGTCCATCGGGCTTCCGCCACCCACCGCAACAATCGCGTTGCATCGCTCCCTGAAAAAGATTTCGGCGCCTGCCATCACCTGTTCCGCAGGAGGGTTGGACGAAACTTCCGAGTAGACAGCCAGCGGGAACCCCGCTTCGCTGAGGCATCCGTTCAGCTCACGAGTCCATCCGGCCTCCACGACTCCCGGATCGCTGACGACCAGGATCTTCGTCGAGCCCAGATTAGCCGCATATCGGGCGACAATGAGCCTTGCTCCGATTCCGAAGACAAACTCCGGCGCGACGAACTTCCTGAGCGATTCAGGATGATTCAGTAAAGATCGATCGATCGGAATTTTCATCGTTCCCCCGCTTGCGCCTCGCGCTGCTCATCGACAAGTTTCAAAAGCCGCTCGAAGTTTACGGGCTTTCTGAAGAAAAACGTGACACCCGGGATGCTGTCGGGTTTTTCGGCTATGCCTGAAAGAATCGCCACCGGGATCGAGGCCAATTCCTGTTTTCGCTGACGTGCTTCGAGGAATTCCCAGCCATTCATCACGGGCATCAGAATGTCGAGTAGGATGATGCAGGGCCGCCGAATCTCCTGCAGCATACGGAGCCCCTCAGCACCATTTTCGGCGGTAAGAACCTTGTAGCCTTCAAATTCAAAAAGCTCCCGCAGAGTGTCGCGGATCTCCTGTTCGTCTTCGATGATAAGGACACCCGAGCATTCCATAGAACAATGTGAGGCGCTTCAAGAAGCAAGCCGGTAGGTGCGTCAAGCACTGTTACTCGCCGCCCAAAGTACGTTTTGAGCGTATGACACGGTGATAACTCACCGCAAAGCGATGGGCCTCATCGCGCACGTGCGTAAGAAGCTTGTACGCACCTGTATGAGGGAGCAGCGGAATCGGATTCTTCCGTCCCGGGATAAAGACCCGTTCCATCGATGATTTCACTTCGGCCGACTGGAAATCGCGCTCCACACGCGCCTTGGCCAGGCCCGCAACACTCACGCCCTGGACCGCGAGTTCCTCGAGAATGGCAACGGCCTGGGCCAACTGGCCCTTCCCTCCGTCCACCACGACCAGATCCGGAAGTTCCTCTTCCTTATGCGCAAAACGCCTACCCAGGACTTCCTTCATCATCGCGAAGTCGTTGGAGCCCTCGACTGTTCGAATCTTGTAACGCCGGTAAAGCCCCTTTTCCGGCGCTCCGTTCATGAAAACCACCCTGGAAGCCACCGCATCGCGACCATGGATATTGGAGATGTCATAGCACTCGATCCGATAAGGAAGCTTGGGCAGATGAAGCTTCTCCAGCACTTCTTCGAGCGCCTCGGATCCATGCCCCGGCGAACGCTTGGCGGCCTGTTCCTGTGCATATTCGGCATTCGTGCGAGCCACATTGAGAAGCTGCTCATCGACCGCGTTCTCGGCGACTCTCACCGAAAGCCCGAGCGTCCGCTCGAGCAACTCAAGATCATCAGGCGCTTCGGACAGAAGGATTTCGTTAGGCGGGGGCTCGCCTTCCCTGGCCGGCGAGAGATAGTTCTGCGATAGAAAATCGAATAGAATTCCTGAGTCCGTGAGCGAGGAATCCGTATTCTGAAAGTGAAAGTGTTGAATCGAGATCAAACGGCCCCCGCGAATCCGGAGCAGTGTCGCGTGCGCGTCGGCATCTTTCCGGAATAGTCCAACCACATCGCGATCGCGCTGAGAACCGGCCTCGACCACTCCCTGCGTCTCCGTCACGAGTTCCAGGTTCTTCAGCTGGTCCCGGTATTCAGCCGCAAGCTCATATTCCTCTTGAGCCGCGGCATCTTCCATCCCTCTCCGAAGAGATTTTTGAAGATGATCGGCTTTTCCTTCAAGCACGGCCATGGCTTGCGTGATCGATTCTCGGTAGTGGTTCTCGTCCAACTCGCCGACGCAAGAACCCGAACACTTTCCCATTTGAAACAGAATGCAGGGGCGGCTTCGATGCCGGAAAGTATTGTCCGAGCAATCCCGAAGCTGAAACGTTTCGTTCAGGAGCTGCATCACCTGCCGGGCGGACCAGGCTGAGGGAAAAGGTCCGAAGTACCGGGCGCCATCTCGCATGACCCGCCGCGTCCATTCAATCCTCGGAAAACGCTCGTTTACCTGAATTTTCAGGTACGGATAAGCTTTGTCATCTTTGAGCCGGACATTGAACTTAGGCTTATGCTTCTTGATGAGAGTGCACTCAAGGATCAGCGCTTCGGCTTCCGTTTCAGTCAGAATGACGTCGAAGTGATGAACCCGATTCACCAGCATCTCGGTTCGCGGGACCTCATGCGACCCGGCCTGGAAGTAGCTGGCAAGCCGGTTCGGCAGAACCTTTGCTTTTCCGACGTACAGAATGTGCCCTTGCGGATCTTTCATCAGATACACGCCAGGGCAGGCTTTCACAGCGCGCGCCTGCTCCAGCAGTATTTGCCTGCTCGGCAGCACGATTTCGACCGCCGGACCGGTTTCCGCGTGATTTTTCGATGGTTTAGGAGCTTGCTTTTCCATCTCAGTCCACTATAACCAGATTAAGGAGAAATTTCCTCATGGCACGCACAAACCCGTCGACTGAAGTCGCCCAAGAAGCCCTGTCCTATTGCACCAGCTGCAAAATGGACCTCAACCACGTTATCGTTGCGATGAAAGGCGACCGGATTGCCAAGGTTCAGTGCCTCACCTGCAAAAAAGAACACGTCTACCGGGCGCCCAAGGGAGCGACCGAGCCTGTTAAAAAGAAATCCAAGAAAGAAACTGCGGCCGCTGAGGCTGCCATCAGCTCGATCGAAGCTGAATGGACCAA
Organism: Bdellovibrionales bacterium GWB1_55_8; assembly: GCA_001769835.1. Taxonomy (GTDB): domain Bacteria; phylum Bdellovibrionota; class UBA1018; order UBA1018; family UBA1018; genus GWB1-55-8. The sequence goes on along the minus strand of MEPR01000025.1, from coordinate 12,749 downwards.
GCTCATGACCGCCCATAAAGACGCCCCGATGAAGCCTTACAGCATGAAGGCGTCGTTTGCTCTTGGCGACAAGCTCAAGCACCCGACCTTCGGCGATGGAATTGTTGGAAAGCTGATTTACCCGAACAAACTGGAAGTCATCTTCTCAAACAACATCAAGGTTTTGATTCACGCCGGCGTCACGAACCAGTGATCCGCGCCAGCCTGCGCCTGATTCCACTCCTCTGCGTTTCCGCGACACTCATCGTTTCGGGTTGTGCCTCTGCGCCCAAACCCGGCAGTCCGCCCGTGCTTTCGGATTACGAAGGCAAGAAGGTCGCCCTGATTGACATCGATGGAGAAGCCAGCGGGCGGGCTGTGGTCGAAGTCGCTCTCATCAACGAACTGATCAAGCGTGGAACCTTCATCCTCGTTCCCAAGAACGAGGTGGATCAAGCGCGCAACGCTCCCGATGTGGACCCGACCGATTGGCGCGCAATCGCCGAACGCGCGGGTTCCGATATCGCTCTTCGCGCCCGGATTGCCCGATTCGACGCCGAAACGAAAGAAGGCTACTCCGCCGAAGAAGTCTATGACAGCCAGCTCGCCAAGGAGCGCGGAAAAAAAGAAGGAAAAACCAATCGCCTTTTCAAAGTGAAAAGCATGAAAGGCGTTGTGGAAGTGGAGCTCGAGTTTGCCGATGCTCGCTCCAAAACAGATGCGAGTTTTCGCAAAGGCACCGCTGCTCACGAGGAAACCGTTTCTGCTGACGCGAAATCCGGCTCCATTCACCTCCCGCCGAAACTTCGCTTTCTTGAGGGTCTCGCAAGGCAGGCATTCAGGAAATTCTTTGAGCAATATGAATAGGCTCCTATACTAGGGGCTCATGCTCATCACGCAGCTGCTATCGCAAATCGCCGTTAAAAACCCAACTCGACCCGCCTATCGATATCTGGGCAAGGAAACAAGTTTTTCAGAACTGAAGATCCGCGTGGCACGGCTCAGCTATCTTTTTCAGAACGAGATCGGTCACCACCCTGGTGGAGTGCGGGTGGCCTTTTTAGCCAGGAATTCACCAGCCCTGATTCAGACATTTTTCGCGCTCACCAATATCCGCGCGACGTCGATTCCAATCGACCCTGACCGCCCTCGTGACGAAATCGAAAATTGGCTCAAAGAAAGCGGCGCCACACATCTGGCAGTGACATCCGACCTGATCGCGCCCGCCAGAGAGATCCTCTCCTCAGCCCGACTTTCACTTCCCATCATTGAGATCGAGAAAAAACAGGGTGGCGAGTACGATTCCTCGTTTACCGCCCAAACCGACAACCAACCTGCTGAAAATGATATTATTCTGATTCTTCGCACCGCTGGAACCACCGGGCATCCGAAGCTGGTCACGTTCACCCACAAACAATTGCGGTTTGGTGCCTCCTCCATTCGCGGCACGTACCACATCAACCTTTCCGATCGCTTTCTGACGAAAATTTCCTGGGCGCACCCATTTGCATTTTTGCACGCGCTGCTATTCCCCATTCTTTCAGGCGCTACCGTTGTGATCGATCACGGACTTGAAGGGGCTGAATTCCTCGATTTCCTGATCGAATCCCGAACGAATCGCGTCCTCGGTGCTCCTCTTTTTTTCTGGAAACTCCTCATGACCTGCCGAAGCGAGAAGCGAACCCTTCCGGGCATCAAGTCTATTACCGTTGCTGGCGGCCCCCTTTCCTCTGACGTGGCACGTGTTTTTGGGCTGATGAAAATTTCCGTGGGACACTGCTACGGCCAGACCGAGAATCTTTGGACTATTTCGATGCAGGACACGGCGCTTTCCGAAGGCTCTTCGTCCGCGGAAAAAGGACTTCCCGGCTTCAAATACAAAGTCGTCGACGACAATGGTGACGAGATTCCAGGGCCAAAACCCCGAACCGGACGTCTCGCCGTGACAACTCCGACGGCCATGTCGGGGTATTATCGCCACGGTGCCGAAAAAAAAGATCTCGCGCAGGAAACGAAGAACGCGCTGCGAGGGACCTGGCTTTATACCGGGGATGTCGCGCGGCTCGATGGAGATGGCGATACGCTCAGCATTCAGCTTCTGGGGCGGCAGTCCGATTTACTGCACATAGATGAGGAATATGAGAGCCTGAACGAGGTCAATCAGGTCCTAAAGGAAATCCAGGGCGTGGACGATGGCGCCGCCTTCATAGTGCCTCGCGCGACCGGGAAGCCGATTGTTCTCTGCGCCATTGTCAGAGGGGCGGGCTCAATTTCCGACAAGCAGATATTGGATTATTGCGTGGGTAAATTACCAGCGAATCTTGCGCCCAAAGCCGTTGCATTCACCGACTTCATTCCAAAGGATTTTGGCAACCAGCCGAACTACACAAAACTTCGACATCAATTTTCAGGCATTACCAGCTGAGTTACAGGTCGTCTAAATATGCATCGGCTCAGTGCCGGTACCACGGAAGCGATGCGCGAAACCTTCATCAAACACCGCAAGATCCAACCAACCACAGACCTCGCGCAACGCGTCCTGCGCTAACACCTCTGATCCCTGTCCTGAAATCTGCGGGAGAACAAGATAAGTGGTCGGATCGCCATATCTCATCTGATGGCGTTGAGTGGCCTCTTTCATGGCGTTGACATCATGACCAGTCCGTTTGGAGTCAAGCTGTGAGTGGAGCATCAGGTAAGGGCAAGTGACGTTATTCAGTTCGAGCGGGCCCACGCGCGGTGAAATCAGAATCAGTCCGCGCGGCGGATGAACCGTGAAAAAATCGTAATACGAGCGCGCCAGGAGGTCTGCCGACTGTCCGAGCGCAAGAAGAACCGCGCGATCAGGATCGACGGCGTCGTTCTCCAGACCTTGTCGATAGAGTTCCGCGATCTCCTGCGGATGAAGTGATTGCGAGGCATCAAATTCGAAAGTGATCAATCCGCAGCGATTCAGCTCGGTCGAGAGTTCAGCGAAGTTCGTTGCCCTGAGAAAACCTGCGCCATCTCTCGAAATGTCATGAAGGTAAAATTCAGGTATCAGAAAAACGATCGGCGACCGACTGTCATGCACTCGCACATCTTCGGGATAGCTCCAGCGACAGCCCACTGCTTTCCCTTCCGGCAGGGCGACTGTCTTTTCGATGGGAACACGCTTCACAAAACCCCCATTCGACCCCCTCCCTGCCAGTCATGTGCCAGCCGGGCGGCCAGTGGCCGATTCAAGAGTCACCTTTCGTGACGTCTCGCGCCAAGCGGATGCCGCATCGAGATGCGGTGCTCCGCAAGTAAACCCGTGACAGACGATCACCCCAGATTCATTCGCGCTCGCTTTACGAAAAACGTGAGCGTTCCGGCAAACATCCTGACTATTGGGACCGGATACCACTACTGGACCGAGTTCATAAAGCAGCAGCGTAGAAAGCGTTTCAGCTCCTCCGGAGGGATTACCAGTCGCAAGCGGTCGAACTCGCCGGAGTTGCTGCTCGGCACGCGCACGGAGGTCTAATTTACCGCTGATTTCAGCCAGTACGAGCGCGCTTGCCAGTGCTACCGCCGTACCGGCCGGGATCGCGGAGTCAAACAGTCCTCGCGGGCGAAACAGCAAGGTCTCGTGATCGTCCCCGGTAAAGTAGAATCCTGCATCGGCCTGAAAAGAATTAAATAGAATCGTCAGCCATTCGTGAGCCTGTTCGATCAGACCAGAGATCTCGCTCTCCGGAGACCACCTCGCCAGATCCAGGGCCGCGGCCGTGAGAAAGGCGTAATCGTCGAGCGTGGCGTTTGTTTTTGCAATCCCGTGCTGAATGGTTCCACTCAATCGGTGCGAGCCCGCATGCGGCCCCGCCGCACCGGTTACGAGCGCGTCATAGGCTTTCTTCGCCGCCTGATAAGCAACGCGTGCTTTGGAACTCTCGCCCGAGACGGACAGCGCGCCAGAGGCCCAGGAAAGGCCGCTGATCGCGAGCGCGTTCCAGCTGACAAGGACTTTATCATCGATCTGCGGCGAAACCCTTTCGGATCGAAGCCTGAGAAGCTTCCTGCGCACGGATTCCATCAGACGTTCAACCTCTGTCGCTGGCACTTCAAGTTCGGAAGCAATTGCCTCGTACGACTTGGCAGCGAAAAGAACCGTCTTGCCTTGTTCAAAATTGCCGGCTGCCGAGATGCCAAACCGTTTTGCCGCAATCGCGGCTTCCGCTTGGCTTAAATCCCCGCGTTTAACCAGGGATGAAAGATCATCCGCAGTCCAAACATAAAATTTACCTTCCTCACCCTCCGAATCAGCATCTTGCGAACTGAAGAATGTGCCAGCCGGAGATCTTAAGTCACGAAGCAGATAATCCACCGTACTTGTGATGACCTGAGTAAACAGCTCCCGGTCGGCCTCCTTCAGTTCGGAGGCGCCGGAAAGCAAGATCTCGGAGTACAACTTCAACAAAAGCCCGTTGTCAGAAAGCATTTTTTCGAAATGAGGCACCGCCCAGGCTTCATCAACGGCGTAGCGATGGAAGCCGCCGCCGAGCTGGTCAAAGATCCCCCCTTCAGCCATTCGACGAAGTGTAAGAATCACGCCATCCCTCCGGCCCGATCGCCAGAGAAACGTCAGCATGGGAACATTTGGAAATTTAGGAGCGCGCCCAATCCCACCGAAAGTCGGGTCCATGTAGGAATGAATTTTCGCGGCGGACTCGCTGAGTATCCTCACAGTCTCACCTGCTTCAGCTGGATGTACACGGACCATGCCATTTTCGGCTTCGAGAATCGCTTCAGTGAGTTGACCTGAGCTCCTCGCGACTCCTTCAGGATCATCACGGTAAGAATTGAGCACAGCCAGGAGAACGCGTCTAAACCCGGCCCGGCCGTAGCTATCCTCAGGAGGAAAATAGGTACCCCCGAAAAACGGTTTTTGATCAGGAGTGAGAAAAACGGTCAGAGGCCAGCCGCCGCCACCGGTGAAGACCTGCGCGACCGGTTGGTAAATTCGATCGAGTTCCGGCCTCTCCTCTCGATCCACTTTGATGCTGACGAAGTGTTCGTTCAAAATAGCGGCGATCTCCGCGTTTTCAAAGCTCTCATGCGCCATCACGTGGCACCAGTGGCAGGCGGCATAGCCGACACTCAGGAGGATCGGCCGGTTCGTTTCCCTCGCCAGGCGAAAAGCCTCCTCGCCCCAGGGAAACCAGTCCACGGGATTATTCTGATGCTGCCTGAGATACGGGCTCGTTTCTTTTTCAAGTCGATTCATACGGGCTTACAGCCCCAGCGCCAGCACCTTGAGTCGCCTGATGCGATCGCGGATTTCGGCTGCGCGCTCGAACTGCATCTCCTTCGCTGCTTCTCGCATATCCCGCTCCATCGCTCGTACTGACTTGTTCACCTCTTCAAGAGACGTGAAATAATCACCAGCGGCCTCTCGTACCGCCTCAATCCTTCCTTGCGGGTCCAGCAGGTCCAGATTCCCCATGGCATGAGCAGCTGCTGCCGATTCAGCGGCACTCCAAAGGCTTTTGCCATGCCCCGAACCTGCTCCGGTCCTGAGCGCCCGCTTGGCAAGCACGCTCTTGTCGTCTTTCCCGCCGCGTCCTGAACGCGAGGTCCCGAGATTCTCAACTTCAGCCTGGAGGATGGGTGCCGGAATTGCTTTTTGAATGGTTTGCGGGGTGATGCCGTGCGCCCGGTTGAAATCCTCCTGGAGCGCACGACGGCGAGCGGTCTCGTCCAGGGCTTTTCTCATGCTATCGGTCTGCTTGTCGGCGTACAGGATCACGAAACCGTCCGCATTTCGAGCCGCGCGCCCGATCGTCTGGATGAGCGAACGAAAACTACGAAGAAAGCCCTCTTTATCCGCATCAAGAATCGCAACGAGCGAAACTTCGGGCAGGTCAAGGCCCTCGCGAAGCAGATTGATCCCGATCAGAACATCGAATGCCCCGAGCCGGAGGTCGCGCAGGATCTCAATGCGCTCAAGCGTCTCGATATCCGAGTGCAGGTATTTCACGCGGACGCCTTGCTCCTGATAGTATCGGGTCAGGTCCTCCGCCAATCGCTTCGTCAAGGTGGTCACAAGGACGCGCTCGTTCCGTTCCACTCTTTTCCGAATTTCCCCGAGGAGATTGTCGACCTGCGTACCGGCCGGGCGCACCTCCACACGAGGATCCAGAAGGCCCGTCGGACGGATCACCTGCTCCACGAATTCACCACCCGACTTTCCGAGCTCATAGTCACCCGGTGTCGCTGAAACGTAAACGGTAAGGCTCAAGTGGCGTTCCCATTCCTCAAAGCTCAATGGTCGATTATCCAATGCGGACGGAAGACGGAACCCGTGCTCCACGAGAGTGGTTTTTCTCGCACGGTCTCCCCGGTACATTCCACCAATCTGCGGAACAGTGACATGGCTCTCGTCCACGATCAGGAGCCAGTCTTTCGGAAAGTACTCCAGCAACGTGGGCGGCGGGGATCCAGGCGCCTTGCCCGTCAGGTGACGCGAATAATTTTCGATACCCTGGCAGAACCCGAGCTCCTCCATCATCTCAAGGTCAAACAGCGTCCGTTGCTCCAGACGCTGTGCCTCGACCAGCTTGTTCAGGGATCTGAGCTCCTCAAGACGAAACCTAAGCTCCTCGCGTACGGTATCGATCGCTCGTTTGCGATTCTCCGCCGTGGTCACATAGTGGCTTCCGGGGTAAATCGTCACCCGGGGAATGCGCTGAAGTCTCACGCCCCGAAGCGGGTCCACCTCGGAGATGCTTTCGATCTCATCCCCGAAAAACTCCACTCGAATCGCGCGTTCTTCCTCGTATGCCGGGAAAATCTCGACTACATCTCCGCGGACCCGGAACGTCCCGCGATGAAAATCCACGTCATTTCTCCGGTATTGGATTTCAACCAGCTTCTTCAGCATCTCTTGGCGCTTCATCTCGCGCCCGGTTTCGAGGTACAGGAGCATACCCTCATAAGCTTCAGGAGAACCCAAACCATAGATACAGGACACTGACGAGACGATGATGACATCGTTTCGCTCAAGCAGTGAACGCGTCGCGGAGTGCCGGAGCTTATCAATCTCGTCGTTGATCTGAGCGTCCTTTTCAATGAACGTGTCGGTCGACGGAATATAAGCTTCCGGCTGATAATAATCGTAATAGCTCACGAAATATTCCACGGCATTCGTCGGGAAAAATTCTCGGAATTCGGAAAATAGCTGTGCGGCCAGAGTCTTGTTGTGGCTCAGGATCAACGTCGGACGGTTCACCTGCGCGATGACGTTGGCCATCGTGAACGTTTTTCCCGAACCGGTGACCCCGAGGAGCACCTGTGATGCTTTTTCGTCGCGAAGTCCGCGAACGAGCTGCTCGATGGCCTGCGGCTGGTCCCCTGTTGGCTGAAAAGGAGTCTTCAGTTCAAATTTTCGCTGCGAGAATACCGCCATAACTGATCATGATAGCATTCATCATGACCCGGTTTCCAGGCCCCTGTTCCTCAGGTTTCAGCTATATGTCCAGCTTGTGCCGCCGGCTCCGTCCTTCAAAATGACACCGCGGGTTTCCAGATCCTTCCTGATCGTGTCTGCTCGCGCGAAATCCTTGTTTTTGCGAGCGTCCATCCGGGCCTGGATTAACTGTTCGATTTCTTCTTTGCCCGGACGCTCAATTCCACGAGCGCTGGTCCGGTCACCGCGAATCCGGGCGAGATCTGACAAAGCCTCGTCGGGATCGGCCAGGCCGACGCCCAGAATTTCCCCGATTTCGTCATGGATGATGCGAACGAGTTCACGGGCGGCAAAACCGCCTTCCGGGCGGATTTTTTCGTCCTGCCGGATACGATTGAATTCGCGGATCAAACTGAAAAGTTCTCCAAGAGCTCCCGGCGTGTTGAAGTCATTGGCATAGGCCTCGTCGATCTTCTCGCGAGCGGTTTTGCACTTTTCCAGGAAGGGAGCCCATGCTTCGCCATTTACGTCTGACGGGGACGCGAGAGCGGCCTGTTTGACCGCCTCTTTTTTTGCGGCGTAAATTCGTTCAAGGCCCACCAATGTCTGTTCGACGGTTTCGTCACCAAAATCGATCGGAGAACGATAATGCACCGACAAAAGCAGGTAACGCGAGAACTCGCCCGAGAACTTCGTCAGAAACTCACGCGCCGTAAAAACGTTTCCGAGGCTCTTTGACATCTTCTCCTTGGAGAGTGTCAGGAAGGCGTGGTGCAGCCAGTATTTCACGAACGGCGTATGGCCCGTCGCGCCTTCGCTCTGCGCGATTTCATTCTCGTGATGAGGGAAAATCAGATCCTCCCCCCCGTGATGCACGTCAATCCGATCTCCAAGCCACTTGCTCGCCATGGCCGAACACTCTATATGCCAGCCCGGACGTCCTTTTCCCCACGGAGAATCCCAGCTCGGCTCGCCGGGTTTGGCAGGCTTCCACAGGCTGAAGTCGAGCGGGTTGCGCTTCTTCTCGCTGACACTCACCCGCGCGCCGGCCACCAGGTCTTCTATATTCTTGTGGGACAGCTTCCCGTAATCCGGAAAACTCTCGATTGAAAAAAGCACTTCGCCGTCCACGACGTAGGCTTTCCCATTGGAGATAATCCGCTCGATCAGACTGACGATCTCCTGAATATGGGAAGTCACCGTGGTTTTGTGCGTCGGCTCAAGCATTCCCGCGGCCGCATAATCACGCTCGACTTCTGCCGTGTATTTCTGAGCGATCGCCTCAGCGGGCTGATTTTCCACATGCCCGCGTTGAATGATCTTGTCATCGACGTCCGTATAGTTCCGGACGAAAGCGACGTCGTAGCCCGCCTTCGTGAAATAACGAAAGAACATATCCGCGACGAGACCGCCACGGAGGTTCCCGATGTGAATCAAGTTGTAGACCGTCGGCCCGCAGGAATACATCGTCAGCTTACCGGGCTGAAGCGTTTCCAGGACCTCTTTCTTTCCTGAATAGGTATTGGTGAGTCGAATTGTCCTAATACTGGCGCTCATAGGACCGACTCAAGCACAAACCTGGTCGCTTAAGAAGCGAAAATCGTCTGAATTTCCTGTTCAACAAGCTCTTCGTTCGATTTTTTCGCGAGCGAGATTTCTTTCACGAGCAGGTGTTTCGCCTGATCGAGCATCTTGCGTTCACCGAACGACAAGTCCTTGCTATGACGCAGGAGAAATAAGTTACGGAGGACCTCGGCGATTTCGAAAATCGATCCGGTCTTGATTTTCTCCATGTACTCGCGATAACGCCTGTTCCAGGTGGTGTGGTCGATCTTGACGTTCCGCTCTTTCAGAATATCGTAGACGGTTTTCACATCTTTATTGGAGATGATACCGCGAAGTCCCACTGAGGCGACGTTGTCGGTAGGGACCATGATGGTCATCTGGTTATCCACAACCTGGAGGACATAAAACTTCTTCTTTTTACCCCCGACGTCTTTTTCCTCGATCCGCTTAACGACCGCTACGCCATGAGCAGGATATACCGCATTGTCGCCTACTTTAAACATCCGCTGACCTCCAAGAGCTGCTTGATCCGAAAACTGACTTCGAACCGCGAAATTTACTGCTTCCGGCTTTGTTTCCGGAATCGATTACCGATGCATTGTCTCGTGAGTTCACTACTTGAACCGATAGGGCAGAATTTTGACCCCCCGGACCTTATCACGACATCCTGTCAAAAGTCAATGCACCTCCAGTTTTTCGCACTGTGTAAGTACCTGAATTTATGCGCATTCTTCCCTGACTATGCCGCCCCACAGCATTTTTTTTGCTGTCTGGCAATTGGACAGCGCCTAAGAAGAGCAAACGACGTGCCCGTTATGACACAATGCGAAACCTTTTTCGTCGATGCTAACCCCTCGTCCCCACAACGATCGATGAACTCGGGCAAACAAACGTCCTTTCAACCGCCTGTATCGAGCCCTTGTCGGTAAGCACAGCCGTCTAAAACGTTTACAGTGCATCTGAAGCGCCTCAGGAAACGGAATAAATTGACCGATCCGTAAGTGATGAGGTTCCGAGCTTCACCCGCAACCCCTATTGCAGCCCTTTTAGCTGTCCTCGCTTTAAGCGCGGCGTCAGGCGGGGTGTCCTACGCCCAAGCAGGCGATACGAAGCCGGGGTGCGCGAGCTTGGGATCGCGGCTCATCAATATGGCCAAGCGAGCAAATCCGTTCGCGATTGATGAGGCCACTCGCGAGATCAAAGAGACCCGCCGACGCTCCAAGCGTGCACTCCTGAATCGCTCGATCACGCAGGAACAGGCGCGTTCGATACAGCAGGCCAATGAAATTGCCACTCGATCCAGTTCCCTCACGGCTGCTGAAACCGCTCGCCGCTCCAGAATTTTGCGCCAGGCGGGTTTCACTGATCGGGACCTTGAAAGACTCGGACAATGGAACGTTCTAAAAAATTATCCAGGCCCCATCCGTGCTCCCATCCATTTCCTGCCCGAGTCTGCTTTCACTCATACTGTCCGGCTGAAAGAGTTCGACAAAAATGCCGTCCGCACATTGAAAACCGAAATGAAGGACGGCAAAACTCCCGAACTCCATTACGTCATTGATGCCGACGATCAGATCTTCCTGGTTGATCGGAAATCCGCGAAAGGAATCCCGAAGGAACCTCTCTGGGTTGCACGTGATGTCGAAGGACCGGAGGCCCGCTCGATACTGGTGAAAGAAACGGGCACCGTACGTTTTATCGACGGCCAGCCGCGATTTCAGGCTTTGCATGGAATCGATTTAACATCTGACGAACTCGATCAGGCCCTGACCAAGTACCGCAATGAGATTCCAGATCTTGCGTCCGCCACCGGAAAGGCGTCGCGAGCAGCCGAAACCCGGGTTCTGAATTGCCTCGACATCATGTCCGGCCAGCTTGCGGGCAAGTCCTTCGTCAAGGATTCACTTGTCGCAGGAAACCTGATCAGCATCGGTTCGATCGGCACTGCGGAACTGCTGGGAGCGGGCCGGTTTGAAAATGAGAAAGGGATGCAAGTGCTCGCAGCCGACATCCTGGGCAGCAACGCCAACTCAGTCATTTCAGGGATCATCAGCCGCAGTATTGTCATGAGCCAGATGAGCATGCCGAAAATGGTTGCAGCCCGTGCGACCGTCGGACTGGTCACCACACAGGTGCAGGACCAGATCTACAAGGTGGTACTTCCTGATAAAGACGCGAATGAAAAAGCGGCGGCTCTCACAAAATTCAATACCTGGCATTTTTACCTGAAGCTTCCGCTGAACATCTGGATCGATAAAGCCATGATTGAGAAACTTCCCGTCGCTCTTTTTGACACCTGCCGGAACGGCGGCGTCGTGAGCGTCGCCTTGTCCGCGCAATCGGTCAGGATCTACGAGAAAGCCGCCTCAACGGCCGCTTACTTCGTCCTGCGCGGAATGTTCGTGGATGAAGGCAACAAGCCCAAAGGTAAAAGCCTGATCGAAAAAGTTCAGATGAAACTCATTGGGTCCGAAAAAGACGCAAATGAAAAAGAAAAGGGCCCGGCGGAAACGAGTCCGCCGAGCCCGATAAAACAAACAACGAAACCCTGAGATCAGCCGCTCAGGCTGTCAAAGGGATACTGACCGAGTTCATAGCATTTTTCAGCGATGAGCTTCATTTCATCGTCATCGTTCCGGACCATTGCCTTGAAGTTACCGCGAATCCGTCGATTGGCTTTCGTGAAGAAAGACTCCGCGATCGCAAGCTCCATCTCGCACTTCTCAGGTCCGCCCTTCTCTTCCAGCGCGCGACTGACCCTCGAGAGCACACAAGCCATTGCATACATGTCGATGGCGATATCAGCGATGCGCTTCTGCGCGAACTGACGGAGATGGATATGACGGCCATGGCGCCTGAGGAGCGTTTCTACCTGCCCCGTGAACTCCACCGCGTATTCCTCGAGCATGCCGGCCATTTTCTTCAAAGCCGGATGCGACTTCGTGATCGACTCCCCGACGATGTTCTGCCTGATCTTCCGGATTGCGAAATCGCTGACAGGTCCCAAGCCCTTCAGCGGGTACTTGATGGCATCCGCAAGTCCGGCAAGTTCTTCGCCCGGTCCCTGCATGCCCGAAAGAGCGATGAAAGCTCGCAGAATCTCGTTCGTGCCTTCGAAGATGCGATTGATTCTCGCGTCTCGCAGCCACTTCTCGTACGGATATTCCTTCATGTATCCGTTCCCTGCCCAGATCTGAAGGTTTTCGTCAACTGTCTCCCAAAGCACCTCGGACGCGAAGACCTTGGCGCACGCACTCTCGAGTGAGTAGTCGACGTCTTTCCGATCGATTAAAGCCGTGGTCATGTAGACCATGGCTTCCGCCGCGTAGGTATTGGCGACCATTCGGGCGATCTTTTCCTTCACCATCCCGAATTCGCCGATCTTCTTCTGGAATTGCACGCGTTCATTTGCATGCTCAATGGAAGCTTTGATGCAATTGCGAGAACTTCCTACACAACCGGCGGCAAGCCCGAGGCGGCCGTGATTGAGAACCCCCATTGCGACCTTGAAGCCCTGGCCCACACCCCCGATCACGTTTTCAACCGGTACCTTGAGGTTCTCAATGTGTACGGCATTCGTCCACGAAGCGCGGATCCCGAGTTTGTGCTCTGACGGGCCGACCGTGATACCTTCGGCCATTTCGCTCACGAAACACGTTACTTTCTCTTTCTTCACGCCTTTTTCCTCGACCTCGGTCTTGGCGAAGATGGTGAAGAAGTTTGCGATCCCGGCATTTGTGATCCAGAGTTTGTTTCCGTTCAGAATGTAATGCTT
>MEPR01000024.1:4008-21643 GCA_001769835.1 Bdellovibrionales bacterium GWB1_55_8 | reverse complement strand
TCGCGAGCAACGCCCGCGACCGAACTTCGAGGAAGCGAGGTATTCGCCGAAAACCTTGGGCGCGTCGTCAGGATCAATTCCCGGCCCATTGTCCTCGACCCGCACCTTGATCTGATCGGAATTCTTAATGGATCCGGCCCCCACCTTCTCGATGAGAACCGAGATCTCCGGAAGTATCCCGCCTTCCTCGCACGCATCAAGCGCGTTATCGACAGCTTCTTTCAGCGTCGTAAGCACCGCTTTTGTCTGCGAGGAGAATCCGACCTGTTGGAGATTCTTCGAGAAGTATTCGGCCGTACTGCTGGTAGTGATCGTCTGCTTGCCGCCTGCTTTTTTCGCCATGGGCCCGATTCAACCAAAGAAGCTGTCCTGCTGTCAACCGGCGTCATGCCCGGAATTTGCACCTGACAGCTTCCATGAAAAACTCGAGCGTGGAAAAGAAGTCGGCTTTCAACGAAATCGGCGGCAATGTGCCTGAAATCAAGCGAGGAGCCCGTCAAAGCGTCGAGGAAGGGGCATTGACGCCCGGATACGAAGGCGACGTTGAATTGTCGATTCGTCTCCTCAACGAGGTCCTCGCGACTGAAATCGTCTGCGCATTGCGCTATCGCCAGAATGCTTTCACGGCGCAAGGGCTGCATCACAAGCCGATCGCTGAAGAGTTCATGGAACATTCAAACGAGGAGCAGGGCCATGCTGATGACGTTGCACAGCGAATCAAGCAGCTCGGCGGTACGCCTCACATGAATCCCGACGAGCTCATGTCACTCAGCCATGCGGATTACATGGAAAGCGAATCGCTTGAAGAGATGATTCGGGGAAATATCATCTCGGAGCGGATCGCAATCGACTCGTACAGAAGCTTGGCGCAGTACTTCGGGGACAAGGACCCGACCTCTCGACGGCTTATGGAAAAATTGCTCGAAAAAGAGGAAGAACACGCTGACGAGCTTTCTGACTTCCTGAGGAACGAGGAGCCCTCCCAGAAAAAAATGACCGCCTAAACGTCTTTTCGCTCAAACACGAGCTGCACTGTCGCAACGAACATGGCGGCCACAACAGGACCCAGGAAAACGCCCAGCACGCCGATCGTCTGAAGACCCCCGAACGCCGCGACGAACGCGAGCAGAGGGTGAAGATTCGCGGTACCTTTCAGGAACAGGGGCCGGATCAGATTGTCGAGCGTCCCCACGATCAACGCCGCAATGAGCAGAATCACGCCCGCCTTGGAATTACCGGCCATGAACTGGTGAATGGCGATTCCGATCGTGGCAGGTGCCGAGCCCACAAGTGGAATGAACGAACCGACGAAAACCAGCCCTCCCACAAGCAGGGCATTCCGGGTTCCTGTCGATGCGACGAAAATCATTTCGACGATCGCCTGCACGACTCCCGACACCAGGGACGCCAGAATCACGCTCCGGCAGATTCCACCCAGTGTGTGAATGAGCTTTTCAGTCTGGCCAGCCGTGAAAACCGAGTTTTTCCGGACAAAAAACACGAGCTTTCGTCCATCCACGAGAAAAAAATAAATGCTGACGATAATGACCGCCAGACCCACGAAAATACCTGGCAACCGCGCGAGCAGGCCTGCCAGCAGGTCTGCGACCTTCAAGCCGATGTTTCGCGCCAGATCCTCCGCGCTTTCCACAAGCTCCTGCATTCCAATAGGAAAGAAATCCGTAATCCACTCAAGCGCGTTCCGGAGCGCCGGAGTATCGAGGATGGCTTCAATCCAGGTACCGCCTGAGGCCGCGCTCGGCGCATCTTTCCAGGCCTGGAGCTGGATGGCGCCGTTTTTGGCTATGTAAAACAGCAGCAATGTGGCGGGCAGGAGGAAAAGCAGCGTGATTCCGATCGTCAACACGGCGGAAGAGAGCGCCGTCGGTAACTTCCTTTGCTCCATTCGCTCAAGGAGTGGAATCATCAGCACAGCGAGTACCGCGCCCATGGCCACCGGAGTGATCAAAGGCGACGCGATGTAAACGAAAAGGACCGCAATCAATAGAATGAAAATCCGCTGCGCCATAGTCCTGCATAGTGGTCCAACAGGCGGCCTTGTTTCAAGCGTTTTGATCTTTAACGCTTTGCGTGATGTTTGCACGCGCTGCCCCCCCGTGCTACTCGGTGTCCATGCCGATACAATTCATATGGCCGATTCTCCTGATCGGAGCCACGCTCGTGGCGTTGGTCCTGCTACAGCTCTTCTGGCTCAAGGCTGCGCTCCGGGAGATGAAAAATCAGAACTCCGCCGAGCCCCTTCAAGCCCTTCAGCCTCTGCTCATGGACATAACGGAACGTGTCGGCCGCCAAGGCGCTGAATTACGCGAAGCCATGTCTGGCCACCTCTCGCGCCATTTTGCCGAGAGCCAGGAACGCCTCGAGCGATCTCAGGCACAGGCACGCCTGGAACTTCAGAACGGGCTTTCGCAAAACCGGACGGAACTCCAGCAGGGACTCTCAAAGAGCACGAGCGCCCTGGAAACCAAGTTCCAATCCCTCGAGCAGCAGGTGGGAAACAGACTTGAAAATATCGGCAAAAGCGTCGAATCCAAGCTGAACGAAAACCTGAAGGAAGGCTTCAAGCATTTCGAAAAGGTGCAGCAGCATCTGCAGGCGGCCGAACTGAAGCTCGCCTCGCTCAATACGGTCGGCCAATCGATCTCTGAATTGAATAATCTCCTGAAGCTCCCTCATCTTCGCGGAAACTTCGGCGAAGCAACCCTTGAGCGCCTGCTCGCGGATTTCCTGCCCATCGGCGCCTATGAGCTGCAGTACCAGATCACTGATGGATCCACGGAACGTGTGGACGCGGTCGTGAAACTCGGGCGCCAGGTCCTGCCAATTGACAGTAAATTCCCCCGCGAACAGGTTCTGCCGCTTTTCGAGTCGCAGGATCCAGCGGCTCTGGAGCAGGCACGACGCGCGCTTTCTGACTTCATCAAGACGCAGACACGCTCGATTGCCACAAAATACATTCGGCCTGATTTCGGAACAACCGACATGGCCCTGCTCTTTCTTCCAAGCGAGACTCTTTATTTCGAAGTCATCCGGAACGCTGAGCTTTTCGAAAACATGGCCAAGCAAAAGGTGTTCCCTGTATCGCCCAATACACTTTCCATCTCACTCTATGCGATCGGAATGGCCCAGGAGTACTACGAGATGTCCCGGGGGGTCGAAAAGACAATCGAAGACGTGAAAAAAGCGCGACGGCATTTCGAGCAGTTCGAAAAGCGCTTTGACGACGTGGGTTCGGGATTGAAAAAAGCGCAGGAGGCCTTCGAAAAGGCCCATACGCACCTGGGGCGCTATGAAACGAGCGTATTCCGCCTTGTCGGTGATTCCGCTGACCAAAGCCCCTCGCTCGAAGCGCTTCCGGTCACGGAAACGACGGATTAGACCCCGTCCGGATCCACGGCGCGGTTCAGCGCCACTGCAAGCGAAAGCCACTGAAGCTCGACAAGCGGCGGCAGGAACGCAAGCGGGCTTCCACCTGCAAGCTCCACTCGAAGCGCTGCCGGGATCTCAGGCGTGCGCGAATCCCGCGGGAGGGCAATGTGCCAGATGGAATCGTTCTCCTGGAGCGACATTTTAGGGCCATGGAAGAATTCTTCGCTTCCGAAAACGCGAACAGGAAGCCGTGCCATCTCCATCATCTTCAGAGCCGCCTCACGTGCCAGCCACTCGCCTTCCCATTCGCCCAGCAGCATGGTCGGACCCATTTTGGCGCGATCGCGATACATATCGAGATTCGGGTCCGGAAGCATCCGAAGAGCATCCCATTCGTCCGCGGCCTTTTGCCCGAGCAGCAAAGTCGTGGCTGCGCAGATGGAGCCGGTTACGCCAGCGGTATGCGGTTCGCAGCGTTCGAGAGGAGAAGACTGAAGGACGTAACGAGCGTTTCTGACCTCCTCGATTCCCTGGGCCGTGATCGCAATCGTGAACGCCCCCATCTGCTCGGCGATCTCAAGCGCCTTCAGCGTCGCGCGGCTTTTTCCGCGATGCGTGAACGCCATGGCCCAGTCCCCTTTCATCGGGATGATCTCAGGACCGATCGACATACTTGAACAGGAGATCACTGGAATGCGCTGACGGGTTTTGTCGCGAGTCAGCGCATAGGCGCTCAATCGGGCCGCGAAATGGCTGCTTCCAAGACCAAACATGAGAATACGTTTCGGCGCTTCCGGCGTCAGTTCGCGGGTGGAGATGCGCGAAACCCTTCCGCAGATTTCGGCCCAGACTTCATGCTGGGATCTCAGGGTATCTTCAACGATGCTCATTTGCGCCACCTCTCGGCCAGTTCTGTAAAGAAATATACTTCGCTCATGCACGCCTTGCGAAGGTCATCCACCAGCAAGCTTTCGTTCTCGCCGTGCGCGTTCGTGTAAGGATCTTCCACCCCGATCAGGATTGCGGGAGCCCCCCCGAGCGCGTCCGCAAAGGGTTTCACGAACCCGATGCTTCCGCCACAACCGATTTTGTAAGGGCGTACACCATAACCGCGCTCCAGCGCTGCGTCGATCGCGGCAAAGGCGGGGCCCTTCACATCAGCTGCCCATGCGCCACCGGCGGCATCAATCTGAGTTCTGACTTCCAATCCCCAGGGAGCACGCGATTTCAGGAATTCCTCGAGTTGATGCGCCACTTTTTCCGGGTCCATATCCGGTACCAGGCGGATCGTCACCTTGGCCCAGGCCACATCGTTGATGATGTTGGAGGCCATCTTGCGCGATGATGCCTGAATCGCGGTCACCGTCAGTGCTGGAAGCCGCCAGAGGTGCGCCAGCGGCGAGGGTCCGTCACCGAGCATCTTCAAACTCGGAATCATGCCCGACTGCGCGCGGAAATCCTTTTCATCGAACGGGATGCGTTTATATTCCGCGATCTCATCGGCGCTGAGCGGCCGCACCTGTTCCATGACTCCAGGAACGGCGATCCGTCCTTCATCATCGAGCAAGCCCGCCAGCATTTTCGAAAGGCCGACCACCGGGTCAGGGATGGGGCCGCCCCACATTCCCGAATGCACCGTCTTCGTGAGCGCGCGCACTTCGACTTCCACTGCAACCAATCCGCGAAGACCCACGGTAACAGCCGGAACTCCAGCATCAAAATTGTTGGTATCCGTTAGGACGAGCACATCGGCATCCAGGCGTCCGCGATAGCGCTGAATGAACTCTTCCAGGTGCGGACTCCCCACTTCCTCTTCACCCTCGATCACGATCTTCACGTTGAGCGGAAGTTCTCCTCCGGCTTCAAGAAAAGACCCGATAGCGGAGCTGTGCATGATGATTCCGGCCTTGTCATCGGCCGTACCGCGCCCGAAAAGCCGCTCACCCTGTGGGCTTGGCCGCTGCGCAGGTTCGAACGCCGGAGATTTCCAAAGTTCTTCACGTCCGGGAGGCTGAACGTCGTAATGGGCATAGAGAAGAACGGTGGGCTTCCCTGGTGCGCGGCAGCGTTCCGCGTAAACATAAGGAGGAGCATCGCCTACTTCCAGGAGCTCGACTTTGTCCAAACCACGTTTGCGTAAGATCGCCGCAACGGCCTCTGCGCCGCGGCGCATCTCTTCCTTTGGAAATTCCGAGAAGCTCACGCTGGGAATGCGGATCAGATTCTTCAAATCGTCCAGATGAGATTGGAAGTTTTTCTCCAACGATGCCGCGGCCTTTTGCATAGTAAATCACTCCCTCGATATTTCCATTGTTCTCTCTCAGAGCTGCATGAGTTGACAACAAAAAAGGGAATCAGAGCCCCCGCATCCACTCCGGCTTGAGCGCTCGATTCTTCAAAGCCCACGCGATGGCTTCAAGAATCCGCTCCCGGTTTTCAGGCAGTGTGCCTTTGAGCGGCACATAATTCGACGCGTGATTGGTTCGAAACACGACAGGCCTTTCAGTCTGAACATCGACGATGATTCGCGCGAGTTCTTCAAGGGACTCCTCGGGCGTCAACATTCGGAACCTACCCGCCTCGGCGTCTTTGGCCAACGGTGTGTCCGGAACGAGAGTCAATGTAAGTGCGCTGAAAAACGAAGGCGACATGCGGCTGAGTACCTGAGCAGTTTGCCGCGCGTGCTCTTCAGTGAGTTCCCGTCCCCCAACTCCAAGAAGCCCGATGACGCTGACAGGAATACCAAGTGCTTCAGCGCGCCGAACCGCCTCGGTCATCTCCGAGGCCGTCGCGCCTTTCTGAATGCGCCTGAGTACCTCGTCGGAACCTGACTCCAGGCCGAGGTAAATCATCCCGAGCTTCCGCTCCCGAAGCGAAAGCAACTCTTCGTCGGACTTCAGATTGATTCCGCGCGCATCAGAATAAATCGCAACCCGCGCCAGTCTTGGAAAGTGCTGCTCCAACTGATCCAGAATCCTGAGCAGGCGATCAGTCCTGAGAATCAGCGCGTCCCCATCAGCCAAAAAAACCCGCTCGCAGCCGGACATGACCCGCGCTGCTTCGCGGATATCCTCGAAGACTTCATTCTCGTCTCGTACGCGGAATGTCTTCTCGCGATACATCGAGCAGAACGTGCACCGGTTATGAGAGCACCCGTAAGTGACCTGCAGGATATAACTGCCTGCCTCGCTCGGGGGACGAAAGACAGGTTCCAGGTACCGCATTTGTCAAGCTCAGTAGAACCAACCGATATTCAGGTAAGGAAACACCGTCGTTCCGATCGTGTCGGCGGGATCCTGATAATTCATCCAGGTGAGTCCCGCGCCCAGATTGAAGCCGTTTTGCGCCTGCCAATCGATCCCGAAATTCACATTGGTGTTCCACATGATTTCGTCGGCACCGGGCTGCAGGCCAAAACCTCCCGACAGGAAATCAGAAATTCGCGTACGAGCCACGTTGATGCCGGCAATCAACGAAACCGGCTTCTCGGGCATCGCGATGTACTTGATCCCGGCTCCCTGCGAGCTCCCAAAAAACATTGTTCCCGTTCCAGCGGTGATACGGAGCTGATCCAAAACATTGTAGGCAAGATTGATCGAGAGAATACTGGGCCAGGGTTCGCTGGCCGCCCCGACATAAAACCCGAAAGGCCTCGCGGTCCGTGCAGTGTCAGCGGCCGCCTGCTCGGTTTCAGAAAAAGCGCAAAAAAGAATAAAAAGAAAAACAATGCCTTGGCGTAATTTCATGAGGTTCCTCGTCCCTGGAGAATACCGCGGGCTAGCGCCTTGACAACCAAAAACCTTCCGGCGAGTGTAGCGGGCAATGTCCAACACGAGTGCCCCAACCCGGATCAAATTGAATCCCTCCTACTGGCGTCACCTGTCGTGCGTGCCGTTTTCAGAGGACGTTGTTCCTTCGAGCCTTTTCCTGAGGCACCGGCACTTTCTGGTCATCGACGTTGAAACTCAGCGCCTGGTTCAGGACGTGGGCGGCTGGGAACACATCGACAAGCTCGGCATTTCCGTGGCGTGCGCCTACGACAGCAAGACGGACAAGTTCCTCGCGTTCCGTGAAAACGAACTCAAAGACCTGATTGAGCTCTGCCAGGAACGTCTCGTTATCGGTTACAATATTCGCGGCTTTGACTTGCCGGTCATGGTTCCCTATGGACTGGATCCGAAACCTCTCGACGTTTTCGACATCATGTACGACCTCGAGGCCCTCACTCGCCAACGCTATCTGAAACTCGAAGCGGTGGCACGGGGCACGCTCGGCACCGGAAAATCCGCTGATGGTCTCCAGGCCGTGGAATGGTGGAAAACGGGCGAGATTCAGAAAATCATCGATTACTGCATGCAGGATGTGAAGGTGACCCGCGACGTTTTCCAATTCGGCCGACAGAACGGCTTCATCCGCATTCAGCGCTCGGAAAACAATCCGACCGATGTGCGCGTACAGTGGAACTGATCCGTTCAAAATCCCACCTCCTCGGCCGGCCTTGGAATGTGTTTAAGCCTGCATGCGACCCCGTTTCAATCTGACTTCCTGAGTAAATAAGTTGGTTGCGGCGCAATAAGCGCAACGTTTTGATCAGACATACTTCTGTCCCATGAATTTCATTCACGCTTTGCCGCATAGCGCAACAAATTTAGTAAGAAACAACCACTTCTTGAAAATCCCGATCTTTACCGACCTGTTCAGGTCTGGAATATCGGCGTTTCCGCGATCAAACCTCTTCAGAAATACCTAAATATATATAGTACAATCAGAATAGCCGTCTGTTTTGACCCGGGGAGATAAAACATGACCAAAATCACCGCGCGCCTTATTGTGTGGACTCAGATTTTTTTGCTCTCGGCTGCGCCGCTTCAGGGTGCGTGGGCAAAGGCGCCGCTCAAGCGCGCACAACTCTCGCCTCAACAGCTTCTGCAGCATTTCCGGGCCAACTGGCAGATCACGCCCACGTACAAAACAAAAGGGCCTGGCGGCACCTATGAAGCAAAGACTCTGACCCGTTTCGTTACGGCCGGTCAGCTCAGCTTTTATGTCGGGAACATCACCTATTACAAATTCCCCAAGCAAGAGATCCATTATGGCGAGACCGTCTCGAATATCGCGGAAAAAGTCCGCTATGCCATGGGATTTGAAGCCTGGCGCCATCGAACCTTCGGCGTAGCCCATGTGTACGAAACCGAATGGAAGTCCGCTAACCGTTTTGTTCGCATGTACATTACCGAGACCCGCGATTCCTATGCGTTCTCGATCGCGCTGATCCGCGCTCCTTATGCTGAAAACGTCGCGATTGAAGCCGAACTGCTTCAGCGACAGATGGGAGGCGTTCTTGATGGCTCGCCGTCCTGGTTGGACCGACTCTTTGCCTGGGTGAGCCCAAGCGAGGTTCACGCCGATTGCGCGAGTGGCGACCTGTCATGCCTGATCAGTGATTCGTCAGGATCCTATGGCAGCCTGATCGGCAGCCTTGGGTCGGCCAGTGGCTCTGCAGGTTCGCTTCCCGGCGTCGGCGCTGGTTCCGGAACCACCTCGTCGAGTGGACTTTCGGGCAGCGGCGCTGCCCCCATTGGCGGGCTCGGTGACCTGAGCAGCCTGATGGGCGGAGGCAACCCCATCACGGTCAACACGATTTCGACGGTGGGCCTGGACCCCGCAACAACAACCCAGGTCGATACATTGAATCAGAACCTCGCCAACACCAACACCAACTGGGGAAACTCAAATACCCAGATCGGCGTCTTGAACGGCAACATCGCCACCGGCAACACCAACTGGGCGAACACAAACACCCAGATCGGCGCCTTGAACGGCAACATCGCCACCGGCAACACCAACTGGGCGAACACCAACGACCAGATCAACACCTTGAATACGAACATCGCCGCAGGAAACACGAACTGGGCAAACTCGAACACCCAGATCAACACGCTCAACAACAATATCGAGCGATCAAATGCGATTGTCGACAAGAACTGGACCGAGACCAACAACCTCATGCGCAAGTTCATGGACCCCAAACACGCGTTCGTCTGGGCTTCCGCCTCAGCTGCGGGAGCAGCCATGGGAGTGATGGCCGTGAACCTGGTGGTGGATAGCGTGATTGCCGGAGGAAAAGCCATCTACGGCGTGATCCATGAGGCGATCACGCACCAGAAAGAGGAAGCTAAATTCCTGGCGGCCTTCAAGACCGCACGCGAAAACTGGGAAAAGATGAACACCACGATCAAGGATCTGGAAAAGGCCCTGGATAGCTCGATCAAGCTTCGACAGTTAAGCACCGCGCTCGGTCTGAATCGCGAGACGGCGCTCAAGGTCTCAGCCCTTCTGGAAGAACTGAAGGTTCGCAAGGAACTCAAGCAGGACGACCTGCGAAAGGCCATCAGGGAAGGTCAACCGCAAAACTGCATCGAACGCGAAAGCGCGCTGCTTGC
The DNA here is from genome assembly GCA_001769835.1 of Bdellovibrionales bacterium GWB1_55_8. GTDB lineage: Bacteria > Bdellovibrionota > UBA1018 > UBA1018 > UBA1018 > GWB1-55-8. The sequence continues at coordinate 11,810 of MEPR01000024.1, read as the reverse complement.
GCAGATGGGAGAGCTCCTCAGAGGATTCGAACTCGTGAAGGAGAACATGGTCGAAAGCCGCGGAGACGCGGTCCTGTGCGATAACCTGCAATCAATCCTGACCAAGCTGCGGGAAGCCGAGGGACTTGTCCAGAAGGCGAGAACCGACATCCTCGCTGCCCAGGACATCTGGCTGAAGCATTTCCGCAAGGATACAGAACAGTACTTCGATAAAATGGAAGCCGCGCGCGAGCGGCAGCCCAAGGTCAAGAAGGAGATCAAAAAGTTCGCGGAGGAGCTGAAGGACTTGTCTGTCGAGGAACTCGAGGAAGTCCATGCGGAGTGGGAAGACAAGTGCGTCGAGAAGGCGAAGTCGTCAATGAGCCTCTGGAAATGGGTCAAGACTCCCGTAAGGAAAAACTGTCGTAAAGAATTTGAAACCACCTATGCCTCTTACACCGCGAAGCAGAAGGCGGCTGTCGAACAGCGTTTGGCGGACCGGATTAAATCCGCCGACGAAATGTACAAATATTCGCAGGAAAAAGTCCATGGCCTCAGGATCAATGGCAAGACTCTCGATAGTGAATTCCAATCCTATCTGAGCTGGTTCAAGATGCTGCAAGCCGAACAGGCCTGCTCTCTCAAGGACCCCATGGCATGCCCACCGGAAAATTACAGTGGCATGCTCGATCGCGTGAACAGGTATGACGAGCGCGAGGGCAAGATCCAGGATATCTGTCAGAACCGTCTGATGTACTGAGGCGTGAGCTTTAAGTGGCGACTTCCAGGCCGTAAACCTGGGCGTTCATGAAAAATTCAACCGCTTCACTCGCTGCCCGCGGCCACCCTTTTTCACTTCGGCAGCCGGTGCGCTCAACGATGTCTCCGTCAGCGCGGACAATTCTTATCCGAACCGGTGAACGGCAGCCCCGGAAAGGCTCTTCAAGTCCGCTTTCAATCGCATTCGCGAGGTAGCGCATCCGATCCCGCGCGATATCGGACGGGAGTCCCTGTGGCTTTGCCTGCTCAGCCGTCGGGGCCAGGACCGCGGCCGGCGCCATTTCCGAAAGCAGCGAAGCGGGCTTGCGAATCGCTAGTTCGGGCTGCGTTTTTTTCACGGCCGGGCCTTCGAACCAACCCGGCGTCACGGAAATGTGCGCGTTGCCTGGAGCGTTTGCCAGTACATGAAGGATGAAACTTGTCGGCCCCGCCCATTTTTCCTGCGGGCCCGGATACTCAATGTAGATTTCGACGAAAGCCTGCGAATCCACCTTCGCGTTGCCCTGCAAAGCTTCAAGCGCCGGATGATTTTGAATCCCACCGCAACCGAAGCCGCCGGTTCCAGAAAGGATGACCAATACCCCTGCTGCCACCAGAGAAATGATGTGAGTCATTATTCAGCCCTCGATGCCGGAAAACGTTTGGCGCCAGATGCCGCTTTAGCAAGCGCTGCTTTCAACGGTTCGAGGCAAGCACGGTATTTCAGGTTCCGGAAAACCGGCACCGTACATTTCGGTGGCGCGATGACCGCTGCAACAGCCGTTGAAACCGCCCATCCCGCTTCAGAATAGCTTCCCATCTCACAGGCCTGCGATTCGTCGACACCGAGACATTTAAGGAGCGGCTTCCAAAACTTCGAGCTATCCGCTTCACCTGCAAGGCTCCCGAGTTCGCAGGGGGACCAGACTTGCGCCATCTGTCTCACGAGTTCAAAACGCGCTCGTTCCGGCGCGCGTGCGGTCAGTTTCGGAAACCCGCCACCGAGCCGCAGAATCAACTGGTTTTGCGAGTCTCGCATGAGCACGCCGATTCCACGCCAGCCCAGATCCGGGTTTTCGGTCGTGGGGGGCCTTTGAATCCGAAGCTCACTCACCTGTGCTTCCATGGCTTGCGCAAGTTTTGGGGACATTCCAGCCGAATAACTCCCAATCCAGGACAAGAGGTCCCGCTTGGCCGCATGGAACGCGCTCATCTGGATTTTCCAGTCGTCAGCGGAAACTCCCGCCTTTTCAATGCCAGGACCGCGATACTCAGCAGCCGAGCAATAAATTCCGTCGCCTGCCGTTCCAAACTCAGTTTCAGCAAACGCCTGCTCAGCGCCGGCGGGAACTTCGGGCTCAGGCGTGTTTGGAATCGCAACCGGAGGCGGAAGAACGCTCTCGCCGGCGGCCACGCTTGTTTTCCCGCTGTCCAGTGCGTCAATTGCGGAGTAAGCCTCGCGAGCCGCTTTGCCGGTGATTTTTGATTGAGCGCCTTTGACAGCGCCCACCAAGCGATTGAAAAATCCGCCGAGAAAACCCTGAGAAGAACCGCCAACGGCCGCCGCTTTGGCCGTCAAACGTGAATGTCCAACCGGATGCACGGATTTCTTGCGCGGCGCGGACGAGCCCGCCGCAAAAATCGATCGCGAATGGGCACGAACAGAGTGCCAGCCGCCTGGAGCCCATCCCGGTTTCCAACGCCGCGTCACTCCATGAACAGCGGCTACAAAGAAAACGGCAACCACGATTACGATGAAGCCTGACCGGAACATTCGCCAATCACTGTCGCGCATCCTGCGCATAGGCGTATCTCCTCACCTTTAAATTCTACTGGCACCTGCGGCGAAAACCACTGGAAAAACAAAGGTCAAAAATCTGACGAATTTTGTTTCCCGTTTTCAATTCCTGCGTAATGCGGCAGTATTCAGCTCACTATTTTCAACAGGAGTCCTTCAGTGAAATCAATATTTTCAAATACCTCGTCGAAACGTCAAAAAACCATCGCTGCCGCTGTTTTGTCTCTACAGCTTCTGGTTTTCGGATCCTGCAGCACCGGCAGCACCGGGATCACGGTTTCGGAAGGTGATTTTGAAACGATCGTGATCGTCGGCACGAACGACATTCACGGAGCTTTGAGCCCATTACGGATGAAAACGCGGGAAGCGGACAATACACCCGCCGTCGAATACGAGTCAGGCGGCGCCGTGACGCTGGCCTCCTACGTACGAAAACTGCGAAACGAATTCGGAAATAACCTCGTGTGGCTCGATGGCGGTGACGAATTCCAGGGCTCGATCGAAAGCAATGCGGCAGAAGGCGCACCCTTGGTCATGTTCTTCAATTCCACAGGACTGAACGCCGCCGCGATCGGAAATCATGAATTCGACTATGGTCCCGTCAACAATGCTCCTCACCCGCAATCCGAGGATCGCCTGGGTGCCCTGAAAGCACGAACCGTCGAAGCCGATTATCCCTATGTTTCAGCAAACATCGTTGAGGCGAAAACAGGCAAACGCGCGCCTCTTCCCAATACGTTCCCGAGCGTGATGTTCAACGTCGGCCGCCTCAAGGTGGGCGTGATCGGCCTCACGACACTCGAAACGCCGCATACGACTTTTCCTGAGAACATAAAAACGCTCCTGTTTCAGGAACTCGAAAAGTCAGCGATACGCGAAGCGCAGACGCTGAGAAAATCCGGAGCCCACGTCGTCCTTCTCGCCGCTCATGTCGGACTCAATTGTGAGATTGGACGAGCCTCCCCCTCTCAGAGCCTTCGGAAACCCACTGATCCCCTCGGTTTTTGCGGCCAAAATGACGAACTGGTCCAGTTCCTGAAAAAAGTCCCCGCGGGCACCATCGACGCTGTGGTTTCAGGGCATTCACACCAGGTCATCCATCATTGGGTGGAGGGAGTTCCCGTGGTTCAGGGAGGTTCATCCGCCCGCTATATCAACCTGATCTACCTGACGTACGACCTCAAGAATGGCAGGGTTGCGGGAGACAGGACAAGAATCGAGGGCCCGGTCCCTGTATGCCCGCTCGTATTTGAAAATCAAGGCGACTGCAACGGTGACCGACCCGCCCCGAAAAACGGGCGAGGGGCGCTCGTGAAAACCCGGTTTCACGGAGAGACTCTTTCGCAGGATGACGCCACTCTGCAGCTCCTTAAGCCGGTTTTCGAAAAGTCGGCGCAGATCCGCTCGCAGAGGATCACTCAAGCCGCGAGACCTCTGGAGCATGATCGCCGCCGTGAATCAGACCTTGGAAATCTGATCTCCGACGCTATGCGAGATTTTTCCGGAAGCGATGCAGCACTGATGAATTCAGGCGGGATCCGGGCACCGATCGATCAAGGAGCGGTTCTCTTTGAGAATGTGTTCCGCACCCTGCCCTTTGACAACACTCTCACGGTGGTCACCGTCACGGGCAAGGAGCTGAAGAATATTTTGAGAGCGGCCCAGAGCGGAGGCCGGGGTTTCCACGGGGTCTCCGGCCTGAAACTCCGTCTGATTCCGCTCGACAAGGAAGCCCCTTCGAATGACCTGAACGGCAACCGCAAGATCGAGCCCTGGGAGGTAAACCGATTACTCGACGTGCAGCTGGCCAATGGGGCGCCCGTTCTGGACGAAAAAAGCTACACTCTTGCAGTACCTGACTTTCTTGCGCTTGGTGGCGACGACATGAAATGGCCCATGGGGCAGGTTCCACGCTCCCGGATGAAAATGCACGACCGTCTGGTTCGGGATATCGTGGTTGATTACCTAAAAACCAAGACGCCCTCCCCGGCCGGCTGGAACTCCGTTGAATTTCCGCTTGTGGATGCAAAATCCCCCCGCTTCGTTTTCGGGAAAGTCGCTACCGGCCGCGCGAAAAAGAAGGGAAAAAAACGCCGCCGATAGGGTAAGCTGATCCCTATGAGCCTATCCCCGAATGAAGTCCTGAACTCCGTAGATCAGGCGGTCAAAAAAGAGTTTGATTTGAACCAGCGTGTGCTCGCGTTTGACGAGTACCTTGGATTGCTTGCCGAGCAGCCGGAACGGCAGACGCGAGGCTCCGCGAAATATCTCGCGGATCTCATGGATCATTTCGGTCACTCTCCCATCGAGGGCGCGGCACCCGAACCCGGCGCGGCCCAGCGTTTTCGCCTCTTTGACCAGCCCGTGGACGGCATCGCCCCGAAAGTCGTCGGCCAGGAAAGCGTCCAGAATCATCTTTACCGCGCTCTTCGGACTTTCACGCGCCAGAAGCTCAATAACAAACTCATCCTTCTCCACGGCCCGAACGGGAGCGCCAAAAGCTCGATCGCTCACGCATTGATGGGCGGAATGGAGCGTTACTCCCATCTGAATGAAGGAGCGGTTTACACATTCAACTGGGTTTTCCCGGTGGAACGCTACACCAAAGGCGGAATCGGTCTGAACACTTATTCTGGAACCGCCACGCCGCTTGCGAGTTTCGCAAAGCTCCCGGACGAGGAAGTGGCCGCACGCGTTCCGTGTGATTTGAAAGATCACCCCCTCCTCATGGTACCACGCGAGCAGCGCCTGGCTTTTCTGCAGAAGCTCATTGGCGAGAAACGCGCGACACAGCTCTGGGACACGCTCCCGAACTATCTGACCCAGGGCGATCTCTGCCATCGCTGCAAGGAGATCTTCGACGCCCTGTTGATCGCCAACGGCGGCGATTACCGAAAAGTCCTGATGCACGTGCAAGTGGAGCGCTTCTATTACGCGCGCCGCTATCGTCGAGGGCTCGTCACGATCGAGCCGCAACTTCATGTGGATGCCCAATACCATCAGCTCACCTACAATCGCAGCGTGGGAGCGCTTCCGGCCTCGCTCCAGAGCCTGAACCTCTTCGCTCTGACAGGTGACCTCGTGGACGGAAATCGCGGACTCATCGAATACAGCGATCTTTTGAAACGACCCGTGGACTCGTTCAAATATATGCTCGGCGCCTGTGAAACAGGCGCCGTCAACGTCGGCTCGTCCATCGCTCATTTCGACACCGTGATGATCGGTTCGACGAACGAACTGCAACTCGACGCCTTCAAGGAATTCCCTGACTTCACGAGCTTTAAAGCCCGCATCGAGCTGATACGGGTTCCTTATCTGCTTTCAGTGACGCACGAACAGGAGATCTACTCGTCTCAGCTTCAGCAGTTCTCCAGTGAAAAACATGTCGCACCTCACGTGTCCTGGACCGTCGCGCTCTGGGCGGTGCTCTCGCGCCTGAAGAAGCCAAACAGCATCAATTACCCGCCGAATATCAGCACGATTGTCTCGAACCTGACCCCGATCGAGAAAGCCCGCCTTTACGACACGGGCGAGATGCCCAATTCAATGCCGGCAGAGGACAAAAAGCATCTTCGCGCGACCCTGCGCAAACTCCGGGAAGAATACTCGAACGTCCCCTACTATGAGGGCCGGATGGGAGCCTCCGCGCGTGAAATCAAATCGATTCTGTTCGATGCGGCACAGAACTCCGAATTCCCGTGCCTCTCACCGCTCGCCATTCTTCGTGAAATGGAGGAGTTCGTGAAACGCGTGAGCGAATACGAATTCCTGAAGCAGGAAGTGAAGGACGGGTTTCACGATGCCTCCGAGTTCGTGAACGTCGTGCGGAACGAGTATCTGAACCGCATCGATCGCGAGGTGCGGGAATCCATGGGGATCTATGAATCCGCGCAATGGGAAGATTTCATCAGAAAGTACGTGCAGCAGATCTCGCTCGTGCTGAAGAAGGAAAAATCAAAGAACGTGATGACGGGAAAAATGGAAGACCCCGACCTCACCTTGATTGATGAATTCGAGTCGATCGTCGGCGCGCCTTCAGGCAACCAGGAGAAGGAAGGCTTCCGTCAGAACGTGATCTCACAGGTCGGCGCCTGGTCGCTGGATCACCCCAAAGAAACACTGGTCTACAGAACGGTTTTCGCGGACTTCTGGCGCAAGCTCGAAAAACATTATTTCGAGTCGCAAAAGGTGCTTTTGAACAAAATGCACGATGCGATCCTGGTCTACGATACCGACCGTCATGATCCTTCGTCCGAGGGCGGTAAACTCGCCCGGCAGACCCTGGACAGCATGATTTCCCGACTCGGCTACTGTGAAAAGTGTGCTAAAGAGGTGATCACGTTCCTGATGCGGCAACGTTATTGATGCGACCGACCCACGAGTTCAAGCCCGACGAATACCTGGTGACCCATTTCGTGAATCCCGGCCAGACCGGAATTCGGCTGGATACGTTTCTCAAAGAGCGCTATCGGAAGCGCTCGCGCGAGCAAATCAAACGCGCCATCGATGCCGGCTCCATCCTGATTCAACGCACTCAGGGGCCTCACGTTTCGGTGGGGAGATTGAAGGCCAGCACCCAGCTTATCGGCGGCGACGAAGTCCTGGTGGTCTCCGAACGTAAACCCGAACCCGAGGTCTGTTTCGATTACCGCATCGTTTTCGAGGACGAGGTCCTGCTCGTGATCGACAAACCCTCAAACCTCCCCGTTCACCCCGCCGGTCGCTATTTTTTCAACACCTTGCTCATCCACCTGCGCACCCATGGTCACTCAATCAATAAGCTCAAAGCAGAAGCCGAGTACTTCCTCCCCCATCGCATCGACAAGGAAACCAGCGGCGTCCTCGTTCTCACTAAAGACAAGGAAGTCTGCGCGCATATTGTCCGTCAGTTCGCCGAGCGTACGACGTCAAAGCACTATCTGGCGCTCGTGCATGGCACCCCACCGAAAGATTTCTCGATCGACGCCCCGCTCAAGCGCAGCACGAACTCCATCATCGAACTCAAGATGATGACGGCTCCGGAAGATCAAGGCGGCCAGAACGCCTTTACCGCCTTCCGTACGCTGGAAACGCGGGGCAAGTACTCGCTGGTCGAGTGTTTTCCAAAAACGGGGCGCCAGCACCAGATCCGCATTCATCTTGAAATCGCGGGTCACCCGATCGTCGGCGACAAACTCTACGGACTTCCGGAGGAAGAAGCGGCTCGCTACTACGAGCGAAAACACCAGACTCCCGAAGCCCTTGCTCGCCTGATTCTTCCGCGGCA
>MEPR01000024.1:0-3950 GCA_001769835.1 Bdellovibrionales bacterium GWB1_55_8 | reverse complement strand
TTCAACTCAGGGCTGCCGCCGGATCTTCAATCCTTCTTTGACGCGCAGACCTGATCAAAACATGGGTCCCGAGCTGCTGGTTTCAGGGCCGTAAAATCAACGCGCTCCTCGCAGGCATCTGAACGTTGATCGTGTCTTGCCCCGACACCGGTCGGCGGGTTTTTTTCTGACCACTGAGTTCGTCCAACAGACTCGAGACCGCGAAACGCTTTCTGTATCTTTCTGGAACCGCTATCGTGAAATCCGCCTTGTTTCCAAAGTTGAGGATGACCAGCAGTTCACTGCTTTCGGCTGAGCGGAAGAAAGCCAATCCGCTCGCATTCCGCTGAATGGAAGTCAGGACAAAATCGCCGGAATGAAGCGCCGGGAGCCGCTCTCTCAATTCCGCAAGCTTCTTGTAGTGGGATCGGAGCTTGTGAGGATCGCTCCATGATATCGGAGCGGGATCATCGTACGGATCAAACTCGGCACCGACGTCGTCCCCTGAATACACGATCGGGACCCCGGGGACCGAGTGCTGAAGAACGGCGGCAACGCGGGTCATTTCAGGACCAAAGCGGCTGATGAAACGCTTTCCAGTATCGTTGTTATTCAAAAACCGCGCGATCTGCTGAGGCGAGTGGCGACTTGCCTGCAGAGCGGAAATGAGCTTCGCGCCTGCAGTCTGGGGATTTTCAAAAATATTTTCCCAGGCCCAGTGGCCCAACGTCTCTGACCAATCGTAGGCAAGGTCAAACCCGTTCTGAAAATAATAAGGGTCCCGTGCGCCAGCCTCGGCAAGTAAAAGCACATTGGATTTGATGGCCGAGAGACTGGCTTCCAATTTAGGCCAAAAATCCTGCGCACGCTGCCGCGGGCCCCAGGCGGCGTCCAGCCGGTAGCCGTCCACCTGGAAATTCGTGATCCAGTATTTCAGCGCGTCCGTCATCATGGTTCGCACTTCCATGTTGGAATAGTTCAGATTCGGCAAGTTATCCCAGCCAAAGTAGTAAGTGGGGTTGCCCTGCGAATCGCGATCGTAAAAAGGATAGTAGCGGGACGTCTTGCCCTCGCTCTCAGCGTCCAGGAAATACGGGTGTCGATTCGACGTATGATTCGGCACGAAATCGATCAGCACCTTCATCTTGTGGCGATGAGCTTCGATGACCATTTCACGAAAATCATCTTCAGTGCCAAAGTCCTCACGAATTTTGTAATAGTCCGTGATCGAATAGCTGATCGCGCTCGGGTCATCGGTTTCGTTAATCGGACAGATCCAAAGAATGTCCACACCCTGCTTCTGAAGATAATCCAGCTTGGCTGTGACGCTCCTGAAACCGCCGGTGCCGAACACGGTTGGCATGACACCATAGATTACCGCTCCGGCTGGAACATCAAATCCCCCTGCTCGCGCGTAGATGGGCAACTGCGATGAGATCGTCAGGAAAAGGAACAGAGTCAAAAGATTTGCGACTTTCATGGCGCCAAATTGCCATTTTTCAGTGTTGCGGCGGCACCTCGCGCCACCTGCCATCCACTTTTGCCGAGAATCGCGAGTTACCGCCCAGTTCCAGAAACCGGGAAGTCATCGCTTCACGCACAATTCCGATGTCCCGCACCAGTGGCACTCCCTTGAAATCCACATAGCCCGAGCCACCCGCACTCAGGAAATCAAGCGTCGCCACGCGGAACGACCGACCTGCAGGGGGTTGAATACCCTTGGCCACATCCAGCAGCACCTCGCCGGAAACCGTCTCGACGCGTAGAAGTCTGGCGTTCACGTCAATTCCGGCACCCGCCGGAATCCGGGAACAATCCTTCTCAAACACCACCCTGAGTCCGCTCTGCATGAGGGAGCCGTAAAGCCCGCAACTTCGCATCGAGCGTTCGAGCAACTTGAAAAGCTTTCCGACACTCATAGGCGCAATTTCAACACCGTGATTATTGAACGGCAGGACCGTGTAAAGCATGTCATACGTCACAACACCCGCCGCGATCGGCGCACGAAGACCGCCGGTGTTCATGAACGCGACATCCGAGCCCGTGAGATCCCGAAAGGCGTCAGTCAGCACATTCGCAAGCGGACTTTCGTTGATACGGTCGACGTAAAGTTTTCCTTCCGCCACTCCGAGTTTTCTTCCCGAAACCTTTTCGACTTCCTTGCGCGCAAGCGAGATCTGGTCCGATATTTCCGGATCGGGCTGTGCTTGCGTTCCGTCAAATTTGGGTGCCTTCCCCGCGGTTTCACAGAAAGTCTTTGCCTGGTCCGCGCATTGATGGAACCAGGTCTGAAGGCCTCCGAATCCCTGTGATTTCGAACGATTTATTTTCCGGGCTTTCATATCCCAGACCAGATCAATGCGTCCGAACATTCGGTTTCCCGATCCGGACTGGATCACGGGGACGCCTGCGACATCGACGTCGTTGACCTGATGTGTATGTCCGGCCACCACGGCATCAATAATAGAACCGGTAAAAGCGACTTGATGCAGCTCACGAACGAAGTCAGAGGCATGAGATTCCGTCCGGGTATCCCCGTCATGAAGAACCGCGACAAACACGTCCGCTTTGCCTTCGAGTGCACGACGAATCTCGAGATAGGTTTCGGCTTTCTCGCGAAAGCAGAGATCTGAAACATTCGCAGGCGTGGTGGTGTCCGGCGTCGTTGGATTATCCAAACCGATCAGCGCCACGCGAACTCCCGCCACGGTTTTCACGGTATGGGGGGTCAGGAACTCTGGACGCGTGGCCTGTTTCCAGTCAATGCTGGCCGGGCTCAAAGGCTCACAACGCACGCCTTTTACGGGAATCGTACGGCCTTCCGCATCCCTGATTGAATTCTTGTAATAAGTATTCGCCGAAATGAGCGGAAACTTCGCGAGCGCCTTCAGCTTGAGCAATGCGCCCCTCGGGTCCTGATCTTCGGTGTCCGAAGTCACCTGATCTTCCAACCAGCCCACCGGCCCGAAGTCATAATCATGATTGCCAGGGACGACGGCGTCATAGCCGATGTCGTTCATCAACGAGAAGACCAGTTGCCCTTCATTGAAGTTGCTGATCAACGAACCCTGGAACTGGTCTCCGGCATCGACCACCAGGACGCCTGCGTGATCACCATGGCGCGCCTCCAATCCCTCGCGGATCGCACGGACAATACCACCGAGCATGGCCATGCCGCCGTACTTGGCGCCACTCTTGTCGGAGTAAGACTCAACAGATCCATGAATGTCATTGGTCTGAAGAATTGTGATCAAGCGCTCATCTTCAGAGCTAGGAGCAGGATCTCCTGAACGAGAGCACTGACTGGCGCCTGCCAAAAGCAGAGTCATCGGAAGGATCACAAGAAAACGGAGACGGGATCGCCGTGATTTCATGGGCAAAGTCATACCCCGGAATGCGAGACCTCGCAAATTTTTTCCCGACCTAATCGCTCGGTTATTACCGAAAGGAGAGCTGCCGCAAATCCTTGAATTTACGATATTTTTTCAGACCATTCACTCTTTTGGGCTCGCAGGCTAGACTAGAGAAGAAGGCGGAGCATTGTAGAATGCGAGACAAATGCGGGATCTCAGGCTGTAATTCCTGTTTGCGGCAGATGGCACTGCTTCTCAGCGCTCTTGCTTTCCTGGTAGCGGCGGCAGTGCTTTCAGGCTGATCTTGCGACGCTACGCTTGCGCTCGTGCATCCACGAGCCTGCGAGCCATCTGCGCGAACCCTTCACCACTTTTTCCAGCCGTGATCCAGCGCGGCGGCGTTTTCAGACGATCCAGGTAGCGCGAAAGATTCGCGACCCCCACAGATGCGGTAAACGCGCCAAACATGGGCTCATCGTTGGGCGAATCACCAATGAAGAGCCACTCATCGCGTTCGGGCAGTGAACCGGAAATGCCAGGGGCGCCCTGTGCAAGCCAGTGCTCAAATCCCTTTCGCTTGTCGTAGTCACCAAACCAGGCGTTCACATGAATACTGGA
>MEPR01000023.1:6471-22053 GCA_001769835.1 Bdellovibrionales bacterium GWB1_55_8 | reverse complement strand
AGTTCCTTCTTCCCGAAGTAACCGAGTTTCTGCTTGTCGATTATGTCGAGGCCCTTCCAGAAGGCCGCAAAGGGTGGCATGTCATGAGTATTGAGGCTGCAGATGCAATCGGCCGGAGGAGGCGGAAGCGGTTCATCGGCCGATCCGGTTCCAAGGCGCCTTTGCTGAACCCACATGCGAAGAACCCCGTGCCGGGTCATCGCATCGCGGATTTCCTGCGGCACTGTTCCGAGGTCCTCGCCGATCAGAAGACATTGGTTGCGGTGCGATTCCAGAATGAGGATCGCGAAGAGTTCCTCCATCTGGTAGCGCACATAGACGCCGTTTTTAGCGCCCAGGCCGTGCGGGACCCAGTAAAGGCGGAAAAACGCCATGACGTGATCCAGCCTGAGCAGACCGGCATAGCGCATGTGCCCGTCGAGGCAGCGGCGAACGTAGCGATAGCCGGTTTCACGCGCGACTTTCGGATTCAGCGCGAGAATGCCCCAGTCCTGACCATGGACATGGTTTGGATCGGGAGGGCATCCGGCAGAAACCGTTTGCGCGAAGGACTCGCGCTCACGCCACACGTCGTAGCCATCGGCGTGCGCGCTTAAGGGGAAATCGATGTAAATCCCAAGTCCCTGTTTCTTCGAATCCGTGCAGAGACTGGAAAGCTGATTATGCGCGAGCCATTGCGTGTAAACGTGCGTGCGTTTGTCTTTTTCGTGGAAATCACCTTTGCGGAGGGTTCCGTTTCGCATCCGTTCGGGCCATTTCCGCCAGCTTGCGTTGCGCTTTTCACCCGTCGCCCGGAATTCCGCGTAGTCCTCGACCATCGGGTACACTTTCAGAAACTCTCGATAGGCTTTCGACCGGTCGCCACCCTTTTCGAAAAAAGTTTCCGCGAGCGCTTCGAATACAGGTCGTTTCAGGCGCGCGACGGCCTGGTAATCCACCTGTTTCTGGCGTTGAAGGCCTGCGAGTTTCTTCCGGAAAGCCGCCGATTCCGAGACTTTTCGCGCGCGCGGACTTGCGTTCCATTCGTCTGCCGCGCGAGGATCGATGTAGAGCTCGTTCCAGAACAGGCGACTGAGAGGTGCGTACGGGCTCGGCTCGACGATGGGCTTGTCGTTGAAAATGGCGAGCATGGGAAGGGTTCCGACGAACCGGCAGCCCTGTGAGTAACTCCAGTCCATGAGTTTCCTCAGGTCCGTGAGGTCCCCGATTCCCCAGCTTGCCTTGGAGTGAATTCCGTAGAGCGGGGCGAAAACGCCCAGGACCCGGTCGTCGGCACCTGACGGCTGATAGGCTTTTTCCGGACTCGAGATAACGAGAAGCTTTCTTTTAGCTTTGCCCGCCTGCAAGACGCCCTGATGGTATCCGAATGGAAGTTTCTCGTGAACGACCAGGCAGGAGTCGGAAAGATCGGAAACCAGGGACGAGAATTCACGGACGCCACCGTCTTCCAGTTTCAGATTGAGCGTCACGCGGTCTGTTTTGGGGAGACCTTCCGTATTCAAGGCAATTCGCCCCGGCCCGCCGTTCCAGAAGACTGAAACCGGTTCGGCGAAAAAGCGGCGGCTCGAGACTTCATCGGCCTTCATGGCTCTGTCGACATTGGAGAGATCGGGTTTGAGTTCCGTCCCGAGTTCCCGCAATACCGCAATGAGTCCTTCCACGGACGAATCCAATCTCGTTCCGAACGCGCTGTCATAAGAGACCTGAACGCCCTTCCTGCGTGCGAGTTCCCGCACTTTTGAGAGGCGGATCTCAAAATCCGCAGGAAGCTTCTTAGCGGCGTTTGCGTTTCGACGATTTTTTTCGCGAGTGGGTTTCAAAGGGTGTCTCCTCCAGAAGTTCGAGTATTCCCGACAGGGGTACGTGGACCCATTCGGGGCGATTGTTCATTTCATAAGAGAGTTCGTAGAGAGCTTTTTCCAGCAGATGCACATCCAGGAGCAGCCGAATGGCCGGCTCAGAGGTTGGCAGAAAAGTCGCGCGTGCACGTTGCTCAAGATATCCTCGCAGGTAGGCGGTGCAAACCCACCCGTGCCAAGAGGCAAGCCACTGTTTTCTCGCGGTCGCTTCCTTTATTGTCGGCGAGTGAAGATCACCCACGGCAACACTGGAGGCATAGTGGAATGACCGAAGCATGCCGGCCACGTCCCGGAGCGGGGAGCGTTTGAACTTTCGAGCGGAAAGGGATCTCGCCGGTTCGCCCTCGAAATCGATGATCACGAAATCTTTTCCCGTAAAGAGCACCTGGCCGAGGTGATAATCGCCATGGGTTCGCGTTCGAAGTCCGTCGATCCTCTGCCCGAGAAGTTCGCGAAAACGACCATCCAGGCGACTGGCTGATTTAAGCAGCGTCACGGCATCGCCCCGGATATTCTCCGGAAGGCGCCGTAGAGTCCCTTTCAGGCCGAGCAGTACCGCATCGGTCTGCTGGCGCATGGATTGATAAAGCGCGCGCTGATTGAAAAGCGTGAAGGGAACCGGAGTGAATGCCGGATCAGGAACCCCGGCGGCCGTTTCGGCAAGCGCGAGATGCATCTCCATTGTTCTCCGGCCGAGCAGAGTTGCCATCGAAAGGAATGGCTCAAAATTCGCTAACACCGCCCGAGGAAGAGCCTTTCGCGCCCCCTCGAGCGGATGCAGAGGAGCTTCGGGCGGAGTTCCCCGCCGAGTGTTCAAACCCGGCGTGAAGTCCTGAAGAAGCTCCATGAAAAGCTTCCAGGCATCTCCCTGATTGGGGAGAAAAGAATGCAGGCTCGCCAGCGTCATCGGTTCCTGGTCTTTACGCATGTACTCCAGGGTGCCGATCGCGCGCGGAATATTCTTGAATGCCGTGCGATCCGTCAGATAGCGGCCGATTTCGACGTCCGGGTTCACGCCTTCAGCCGTTCGGCGATAAAGTTTGAGAATGTAATCGCTGCCGTAGCGGATGGAGGTATTGCTTTGTTCGCCTCTGAGCACTTCAGAGGCTGGTATTCCCGCCTTCTTTTTGGAATGCTGCGCGGCCCGGGTGAGGCTCGGAGTCGCTTGTCCAGCTGATCCCTGAAGGGACGTACTCTCGAGGATGGCTCTCAGAAATGCGCTGCGAAAATCGGGGCTGGCGGTTGCATCCTGAACGAGAGAGCCATCCGGCATTTCCAGGAAAATCTGATCCTGCGACTCCTTGCGGGTTTTAGCGGCTTTTTTGCCTGAGGCGAGTTCCAGCGGCAGGGCGTAAAGATCCGGCTCGCCACTCACATACTCGATCGCCACAAGCGCCAGAAACGCGGAGCCGACCGGAATTTTCTCCGTCACGGTCGCGGAGCGAATGGGACGGGATTTCGCTCCAAACCAGCGAAACCGCTGAATGGTCGTTGGGAGCACCTGTTCGAGCGCCGCCCAGAGTTCCTCCGAGAACCCCTGGTCCAGACTCCAGTTCCCGCTAACCGTCAAAGCCTGAGACGTCGCGCGCGCGCCCGCTTCAGAAAGAGAAAACCATTGGAATGCGTGCGGCGCCAGCGTGACGAAATACGGGAGTGAGCCAATGCGCGGGAATGCCGTGCGTCCGAACAGTTCGATGGGGGTCATGCCATCGAACTCCGAGAGGTCCAATTCGACGAACTGAGCGAGGCTCGAGAGATTGGCGACTACGAGTATCGTTTCATTTTCATGTTTCCGGATGAACGCCAGGATCTTCCGGTTTTCGGGTTCGAGGAACTGAATGCTTCCTTCGCGAAGCGCGATGGCTTCGCGGTGAACGGCGATCAGGCGTTTCAACCAGAGCAGAAATGAACTCGGGTTGCGTTGCTGCGCTTCGACGTTCAGTGTCTCGTAATGGAACTCGGGATCGGTGATGACCGGCAGGAAAAGCGTCTGCGAATTCGGCGCTCGCGAAAACCCCGCATTTCGACCTGAGGTCCACTGAAACGGCGTTCTCAGCCCATTCCGATCCGGAAGGAAGAAGTTATCACCCATTCCGATCTCGTCGCCGTAGTAGATGACCGGACTTCCCGGAAATGAGAAAAGCAGGCCCTGCATCAGTTCCATTTTTCGCCGGTCATTTCCCAGCAAAGGGGCGAGCCTTCGGCGAATGCCCATGTTCACCTGAGCGTTGCGGTGGCGGGCGTAAGCCCGGAAAAGCGTATCGCGATCCTCATCCGTGACCATTTCCAGGCTGAGATCATCATGGTCACGCAGAAAGTTCAGCCATCTTCCTGATTGCGGCGCGGGAGCGGTTTGCGAGAACACGTCAAGAACGGGAAAACGGTCTTCCTGCGCGAGCGCCAGGAACATGCGAGGCGCAAGCGGAACGTTGAATGTTCCATGGCATTCGTCACCTTTTCCGAAATACGAGGCAACTTCCTCGGGCCAGAGTTTCGGGCGGGCCAGAAGCGCCCGGTCTGTGTACTTCCGGTCCACGTGCCGACGGAGCTGTTTCAGAAACGCATGGCCTTCGGGAAGATTTTCGCAACTGGTGCCCTCGCGAGCATAAAGATACGAAGTACCTTTCAGTCGGAGCCCGTCCACTCCCATTTTCAACCAGAAGTCGACCACATCACGGATTGCCCGCCGAACTTCCGGGTGGTCAAAGTTCAGGTCCGGTTGCTGCGAAAAGAAGCGGTGCCAATAGTACGAGCCTGCAGTCGGGTCCCAGGACCAATTGGAAGTTTCAAAATCCTTGTAGATGATCCGGGCATCCTGGAATTTGGAAGGCGTGTCACTCCAGATGTAAAAATCGCGTTCGGGTGTTCCGGGCGCCGCGCGCCTGGCACGTTCGAACCAGGGGTGAAGAACCGAAGTATGATTGATCACAAGATCGATCACCACGCGCAGGCCCAGGCGATGCGCCTCGTCCAGGAAACGACGGAAGTCCTCGAGCGTGCCGTAGCTGGGATGGAC
Source organism: Bdellovibrionales bacterium GWB1_55_8 (assembly GCA_001769835.1). Classification (GTDB taxonomy): domain Bacteria; phylum Bdellovibrionota; class UBA1018; order UBA1018; family UBA1018; genus GWB1-55-8. Next base: position 17,178 of record MEPR01000023.1, on the reverse strand, counting down.
ATCCATGAAATCAGTGATGTCGTGACCCTGGGTCTTCATGGGCGAAGGGAAAAAGGGAAGCAGCCAGAGCGTATTTACGCCAAGATCTTTCAGGTATCCGAGGCGCTCCGTCAGGCCCGGAAAATCGCCGATGCCGTCGCGGTTGCTGTCATAGAAGGAGCGCACGTGGAGCTCATAAATGACGGCATCCTGCAACCAGCGGCTCGAATTCTTCACTCCCGGCCACTCCTGGATGCGGGCTGCTGGGTGAGGCGGAAGATCGAAACCGGCACCGAAGCGGGGTCCAGTTTGATATCAAAAGCGCCTTTCTCCAGTTTCAGTTTCTTTCCGGAACTCAGGTCTTCGGCAGTCGCTGGTCTTTCGACGGTGAATCCGAGACTCTCCATTGGCAGCTGAACCTTTCCGGAACGGGTCGATTCAAAATCAAGATTGGCCGCCACAAAGATCGTATTGGAGCGATCGGGAGTCTGCTTTATGAAACAGACAATCCGGGGGTCGGGAGACTCGATGAAGCGAACGCCCCCGGTCCGATGAAGTGCCGGATTTTCCTTCCGGATTTGATTCAGTTTCGCGATGAACCCGCTCAGGTTTCCAGGGGCCTTCAGATCCCAGTTCTTGACTTCGTACTTCTCGGAATCAAGGTACTCTTCCCCCTCCGCGTGAAACGGAGCATTCACGCACTGTTCGTAAGCCGGGCCGTAGAGTCCGTAATTTGAGGAGAGTGTTGCCGCCAATGCCACCCGGGTCGCGAAAGCCGGAAGTTTCGCGGGACTTTCGCCGGTCTGAAGATGTCTGGGCAGAATATCAGGTGTGTTCGGCCAGAAATTCGGCCGGTAATAATCCGCGACCTCGGTTCCCGTCAGTTCTTCCAGGTACTTCTTGAACTCGCCGGGCGTATTGCGCCAGGTGAAATATGTATAGGACTGACTGAAACCGATCTTGCCCAGGTGATACATCATCGCCGGCCGGGTGAAGGCCTCGGCGAGAAAGAGGACGTCCGGGTGCTCGCGGCGTACTTCGGAAATCAGCCAGGCCCAGAAGCGCACGGGTTTGGTGTGCGGATTGTCGACACGGAAAATCTTCACGCCCTGGCGGGCCCAGAAGAGGACCACGCTTTTCAATTCATTCCAGAGCGCCTGCCAGTCGGAGGACTCAAAGTTGAACGGATAAATGTCCTGATATTTCTTGGGAGGGTTTTCCGCGTACTGGATGCTCCCGTCCGCGCGTTTTTTGAACCATTCCGGATGCGAACGCACATAAGGATGATCCGGAGCGCACTGGAACGCGATATCCATCGCGATTTCAATTTCGTGTTTGCGCGCGCGTGCGATGAATTTTTTGAAATCCGCGAGGGTTCCGAGTTCGGGATGGACGGATTTGTGACCGCCTTTCGCCGAGCCGATACCCCAGGGCGAGCCGGGATCAGTGGACGAGGGAGTCAGTGAATTGTTCCGCCCCTTGCGATGAATCGTTCCGATCGGATGGATCGGGGGAAGGTAAATCACATCAAATCCCATGTCGGCGATGTACGGGATCATGCGTTCGGAGGTCTTGAATGTGCCATGCTGACCCGGTGAAAGTGATGTCGAACGAGGGAAGAATTCGTACCATGCGCTGAAGGCTGCTCGTTCGCGATCGACGTCCACGGAAAGCTCGCGTTCATAACGCGTCGTCAGCGAACGATCAGCATTACTTTTCATCAGAGATTGCAGGCGTGGCGATGATGCGAGCTGAATTCTTTTCGCCTGGGAGCTTTTCGTGTTTTTCAAGGCCTTCTCAAGCGCGGCAAGAGCCTTCCGTTCAGCCCCCTTTGCAAGCTTCGCTGAAGTCTTCAGAAGTTGAGCGCCGCTGAGGAGTTCAACGCTCACGTCCTGGCCTGCATCGAATTTCTTTATGAGTTCCCCGCGCCAGGTTTCAAACCGGTCCACGCGTGCTTCCACCGTGAAGAAGTATTTCCCGAGCTTGCTGGCGGGGAAGGCGGCTTCCCAGATGTCTTTTCCGGGATTGGGTCGCAGCATGGGAAGACGCAAACTCTTTTTATCGTCTTCATGGCGTACCAAAAGCTCGCATGCCAGAAGGTCGTGGCCATCGAGGATCACGGTCGCGCTGACCGTGACCTGGTCGCCTTGGATTCGTTTGGCTGAGTAGGCGCCGCCCGAAACGCAGGGTGAAAGTTGTTCAATCAGCGGACGAACCGCTCCGGGGATGTTCTGAAGCTTCAAGTTGTTGCGTGACATAGGTGTTCTCGCTCGGGTCGGCAGGGGGCTAATTTTCCGTGACGAAAATCCGTCCCCAGAGGGGTTCGAGGTCGGGGGCTTCCAGGTAGCCATCGCGGACCACCGCGGTTCCCCCATTCAGTACGTCTCGAAGGACTGTTCCCTGTGCTAAACGATTTCCGACTTCGATCCGTACGGCGGATTTCGACTTGCCACGGTTCAGGAAAACCCAGGCTTGCTCTGAGCCATGAAAGCGGCGGAAAGCGAAAATGCGGCGAGCATTGTCGGTCAGGAGAGTTTCATATTTTCCTGCCGAAAGCGCATTGCTGGAACGTCGGATTTTTCCCAGCTTCGCGTAATTCCGGATCAGCTCCTGATCAGGTTTCAGGCCTTCATCTTCCCAGGGATAGACGGCGCGACAATAAGGATCATCTGTCCAACGGCCGCCATACCAGCCGCCGGCTGAGTTCACACCGGCTTCATCACCGTAGTAAACCATCGGCGCGCCGGGGAAGGTGAGCTGAAAAAGCGACGCAAACCTGAGCTTGGCCCGCGCCACGCGTTCATCGCCCTGAGAGATCTTCTTCAAGATGAATAAAACGCGTTGCGTATCATGACTGCCCAGGAGGTTCAGCATCGCGTGCCAGACTTCGCTTGGATAATCCTGCTGGATTGATTTCAAGTGGTGATCGAACTGCGATTCGTTCGACGGAATGATCGGCCCGCTTGCAGAGGCGGCGTTGTTGTCATCGTCTTCGAAAACGCCATTTGAACAGCCGTTACCGGGAGCGCAGCCATCTGAAAGCCAGTTCAGCAGGCCGGCGCGGAAGCGGTAGTTCATCGCGCTATCCCATTCGCGGCCCAGGAACCAGGCGCTTGCATTTCCCCACTCTTCGCCGACGATGGCGGCCTGGGAGTCGATCTTTTTCACCGTCGCACGGAACTCTTCCCAAAACTGGTTCTGCGGACTGCTTGCACCCTGGTCAATGTCACCACCTACGTCCAGGCGCCAGCCGGAGCTGCCGGCGCGGATCCACCAGGGCGCCACCGAGTCCCGCCCTCCGCCATAAAAGTAGTTCCGGATTTCCGGAGCCGCCATGTTGAATACCGGATGTTCGAAGTAGCCCCACCAGGATTCGTAGGTGGTGAGGGTACCATCGGGACCTGCGCAGTAGTAGCTTGTGCCCGGTTTTGAGTGATCAACGGGCTTGTGTTGAAAATGCGGAAAGTGAAACCAGCTCCGGAACTGGGAATCTGTCGCTTCGCACGCGCCGGTGCCGGGCCAGCGATGAAACACGTCGAAGTAGGGACTATCCGCCGAGCCATGATTGAAGACGCCGTCGAGGATCAGGTGAATTCCTCGAGCTTTGCTTTCCCGGGCAAGACGCGTGAAGGTCTCCATGGTGCCCAGTTCGGGATCGATGCCGAACCAGTCCTGGGTGTCATAACGGTGATTCGTTGAGGAAAGAAAGATCGGGTTCATGTAGATCGCGCTGACGCCCAGATCCCGAAGGTAATCCAGTCGGTCGATCACGCCTTGGAGGTCGCCACCGTAAAACTGACTGTCGGATTCGCGAGGACATTCAGGCCCTCTGGGATCGCAGAGCGGCTGGTTCCAGGAAAGCTTCCGTATTTTTTTTCCAAAAATGAATCCGCTGCCGGTTTCAGGATCATTCGAGCGATCGCCGTTTCGGAATCGATCGGGAAGGATCTGATACACAAGCGCACCCTTCAGCCAGTCAGGCGTACGGAACGCACGATCATAAACCGTGATCTGGTAGGTGTTGAGATCGTCCCAGTTCGGGCTGAACCGGCCCCAGCCTCCGCGCTGCGCAAGCAGACCATCGTCCACATAATAGCGAGTCAGGCCGTGATCGGTTACGTCGAAGAAATAGTAGAGAAGTGTTGGTTTGGCAGGAATGGGAAGGTCCACGCTCCAGAATTCAACAGGACCCAGCGCCTGGTCATCTTGCCGGATGCGCGTGGCCACTTCGACATTAGATGAAGCTTCGCGCTGAAAGGCAACCCATGTCTCGCGTCGTTCGACCGCGTTCCAGACGCGAAGGCGGACCTGTTCGACATCGCGCAGACAGGTGCGAAAACGCAGCTTCAGGAACTTCTGATCCGTGCTGACGGCTCCAAAGGGCTCGCGATAAAATGAATCGAACGAATCATGCCCAAGCCCCGCCGCAAAAACGTTTCCGTCGATGCCGGCGCCAGCGCAAACACGAGAGTCTCGCGGAGGGGATGCGTGCGTGTAAGATGACTGGCTGAATGACAGGATCGCCGAGACGGCAAACAGTCCTGAGCCCACGAATTTGGAAAGCTGAACCACGAATCCTCCTGATGTCCGCGCTAATTCAGCAGCGCGGCTCCCCCGTGAATGGCCACCGCGCTGAGCGGTGCGACGTTGATCTCTGCCCATCCCGAACGATCGACGACGATACGCGTACCGGAACAGGAACTCTTTGCCCGATTCGCTTCGCCGGAAATGACGTCACAATAGGTGCCCGCAGGTAAACCGGTATCGAAGAAACGCCGCAATGGCTTAAGTTCATAATTGATGACCGTATAGCCGCGATTGCCTCGCGCGAATGCGATCTGGTTCATGCCGTTGGTCCACCAACGGGAAACGTAAGGGGTCGTCTGCGTGAAATTCCTGAAGCCCACCATTCCGGCAACAGGTTGCCAGCGGTGCTCGCAAACCCATTCCTGGCCGCAGCGAACTGCTCCATTCACGTAAACCGGAGAGGTCTCTCCCCGAGAGTTCGAAGGAGGCCCCTGGTCGGTGTTTCGGAATTTGTAACTCGACATGACCTGCGTGTAGCCATAAGGCCAGGCCAGCATGAAAACGTTCGCAAGAACGTATTTTTGCGCATCTTTATGCGTGAGAACCTCGCCGCCCGCGCCATGGCCGCGCTGGATGTCATGATTGTCGACGAATACGATCGCCTTCTGATTCGGGAGAAAGCCCCATTCAGGTCCGAAGCGTTCCAGCCAGGCCAGGCGTCCGCCGTTGAAAGCCCGTGCGAGTTCGCGGGAGTAACGGAAATCCGTCACATCGCCCGTTGGAAAGTACTCGTCCGAGCGAATGGGCTCACCGCCCAAATCAATGACTTCCTGGAAAGGATAAAAGTACCGGTTCAAGCGGGAGAAGATCGCCTGGAGATCCTGTGCTGCAATGTGCTTGGCGGCATCTATTCTGAATCCTGACACGCCGATGCTGAGAAGGTCGTTCAGATAATCCGCGATTTTCCCACGAACGTATTCAGAGCCTGTTTTCAGATCCGCGCAGGTAGCCAGATTGCAGTTCTGGACCTCCCACCGATCCTGGTAATTCGAAATACTGTCGTCCCGGTTTCTTCCGCAGCGGTTGAAATCCCAGGATTGAAACAGCCCGGGGTGATGGTATTCATCGTACGGGGACCCTGCTGAACCATACAGTGTGCTCCCGGATCGGTTCACCCAGGCCATGTGGTTGATCACCGCGTCGGCATAGATGTCGACGCCGACTGCTTTACAGCGGCGAACCATGTCGATGAATTCTTCGCGGGTGCCACTGCGACTCGTCAGCTGATAGCTGACGGGCTGATAGCGCTGATACCAGGGAAATCCGGGAAGAACCGCGTGCTCGTTAGCCGGGGAAACCTGAACGGCGCCGAAACCGCGAGGACCTAGAAAATTCTCGCACTCCAATGCCACGTCTTTCCATTTCCATTCGAAGAGGTGAACGAAAACGGTACGGTCAGTTCGATGGGAGAGGATTTTCGGATTGCGTGGTGCGGCTGAAGCGGGGCTGCAAAATATGAGGATAGCCGAGAGCAATACAGCACCCTTACTGACTATCCCTGCGACAGTGAGTAAAAGTCGGTGGTGCATATATCAGCGCCGGTCTTTGGACCGGCTGTCCCCCTCTTTGACCGGGACACTAACAGGTCCAAAACAAACCGCAACAAAAATTCAGAAGTTGGAAATATCTTAACTTCCAGCTAGTTGTGGCTCTGGCGTTGCTTTTTCCACGACCGGTTCGAAGCGTCTCAGCGTAGGCGTTAGAAGCGCTGCAACCAGAAGGAGGCCGCCGCCAAACGCCACGCCATAAGCGCGGTTGTTTTCGAGCAGGCCCATGATGGCGCCCCCGAGCCCAAGCGAAACCAGAATTTCGGGAATCACAATGAACATATTAAAAATGCCCATGTAAATTCCGTACTGATTTTTGGGCAGATGTTCGACCAGAATGACGTAAGGCATTGAAACGATCGACGCCCAGCCAATGCCGGCGGCGATCATGGGCAAGTAAAGCAGGCTGGGTTCGTGGATGAATGGGATCGATAACAAGCCAACTCCTGCAAGCAGAAGGGCAAGACCATGCGTGTAGGCGCGACCCAGGTAGCGCACGATGAACGGGATCATGAGCGCGAAAATCGGCGTGGCCATGCCGCGAATCATGGTCGTGTGAGCGGCGAAACGAACTCCTTGTTCGTAAGCGTCCGAATGAGGATCAGAGGCGCCAAAAACATTGTGGGGAACTGCGACAGAGTAATACATCCACATGCAAAAAAGGCCCATCCAGGTGAAAAACTGGATCAACGCGAGTCTTTTCATCACAGGCGGCATCTGCGTGTAACAGGAGGCGGTCTCAGTCGCCCAGCTCTTGATCGCGGGGCCGATGCCACGGCTCCGGGCCTGCCGTATCTCTTCGAGATTCTCCGGCGGTTCTTCAGTCGTGGTGAATACGGTGTAGAGTACTGAAGCGAGAAAGATGATTCCGCAAAGGTAGAAGGACAGATGCATTGCGGAATGTCCGCTTTCGGCCAGAGAGGGAAAGAACTCTATGAGGCTGATGGAGGCGATGTAGTTGCCGAGAATCGTGCCCAATCCGATCATCAGGCTTTGAAGCGCATAGCCCGTCGGGCGTTGTTTGGAGTTCTGTCTGTCGGCAACGAACGCCCGGAACGGTTCCATGGTGATGTTCAGAGATGCGTCGAGGACCCAGAGCAGGCCCGCCGCCATCCAGAGACTGGATGAATTAGGCATGAAAAACAGAGCGAGTGTTCCAAGGATCGCGCCCAGGAAAAAGTAAGGACGGCGACGCATTTTCAGGCTGGGAATCCACGTTTTATCGCTCATATAGCCGATAATCGGCTGAACCAGCAGGCCGGTCGCGGGTGCGGCCAGCCAGAGGAGAGGGATTTCGTTCGGTTGTGCGCCGAGCTTCTCGTAAATGGAACTCATCCGGGCGAATTGGATCTCAAACCCATGCTGGATTCCGAAAAACCCGATGCTCATGTTCACTATCTGCCAGATTGGAAGATTCGGCTTTTCCGTTGTTTCCTTGTCCTGCATCAGATCCCCCTCTGTGTATGTGAGTGGCTTATAGTCCACCTTTGCCGTGACGGCTAATCAAAAAACTTTGAGGGTATCGTCGGCGAAACTTCTCGCGGAGTGCCCGAGTACGGTAAAGTGGTGCAATGCACTGCTCTTTCTTGAAGCTGTCCGCTCGAGTATTCCGGCCGCTCACGGTTCTTCTCTTTTCGCTCCTCTGGGGAGGGTGCGCGACCGTCGTGTCCAAGCCTTGTCTGACCGGGGGCGAGCCGGCGATCGGGGCGGACGAGAAGCCGATCGGAGGATCTCGTCAGTGCGAACAGGCCAAAGATCGTTCAGGACGATTCGTGAATCATGGCAACTATATAGAATGGTATCCGAGTGGCCGACGAGCGATCGAGGGGGAGTACCGTTTCGGGGCCCGCCATGGGAAGTGGACCCGTTGGGATCAGAATGGAAAAATCATCTCCGAGAAATTCTATAATGAGGGAGCTGAAGTGACGCTTTCACCGAAAGCCGACGCGAACCGCTGACTTATTTCGTGAAGCTGTAGATGATGCTGCCGAAAAAGTAGGTGCCATCCATGAAGAGTTGTTCCGCGGCTGTCGTTCCCGGCGGCAAATAACTGATCGACCGCTTCTCCGCGTACATTCCGGCGCTCAGGCCGATATTCTTGTTGAGCCAGTACTGTCCCTGGATTCCAAGACTGGCATTTCGATACGAAGCATCTCCGGTGATTGATTCGGCATTTCCGCTCAACGATAGCGGCATGAAATACGCGAATTTTCCGCTGACGCTCCACTTTTCTGAGAGTTGTTTCCGTATGTCAATTCCGGCGCTTGCGCCCATTGCGAGCAATGTTTCAGCCGCCCGTTCCGGCAGTACGGATAAATATTGCCTGGCTTCGATTCCCAACTTCGGGGCTAGAAACCAGCCAAAGCGGTCGCGACTGATACTGGACTGATATTTCGCCATCAACTCGCCGGTGAACCGGTTGAAGTTCTCACGGTTCAGCGAAAATGAGGTCAGCTCGGCGGCCGCGCCGATTCCCCACTGCGGCCAGGGCCAGTAGTCACCGCTGCCTCGGATGGTCATTGCCGTGGAGGAGGTGGCGCCCCGGCGATTCGCGGAGGGGCTGATGATTTCGTAGGAGTAGGGGGCCAGCATCGTGGAAAGCGCGACATACCCAGCTCCGCGGGCGAATACGGCATTGGGATTCAGCTCAAAGCTTGAGCGGTTTTCCGGCCCCGCATGACTCTCGGTCGTCGAAAGGCTCGCTAACGCCCTTACCTGCCAGACATAGGATCCCTCCGGAAGGTGAAGCTTCACTGACTCTTCCCCATCCTTGGCTGTAATGATCGAGGGTTTCGCTTTTGATAGCGCACCGGAAAATGCGGCTGGGTTTGCCAGGCCCGGTGTTCGCACGATTCTCAGCTCATATTTGTCTGCGCCCTCAACCGTTTTCCACACGAACGTGAGTTCACCGCCCATGGGAGGGGGTAAAATTCCCATTGGCCCCAGGAGCACGGGTCTTTCCAGATAGGCGCGCTCGATTCTGAATTCACTCTCATCACTGGGATCGCTGATCCAGGAGCGTCCGTCGAAGTTCGCGGGAGCGCGCTTGGGGGGCTTCAAGACGGCTCGTACTTTCCAAGTATACGAGCCAGGCGGAAGGGCGCCCAGATCCACGCTGGAGGTTTTCACCATCTGATCGAGGTGCGGCTTTCCGGCCCTGAATACTTCGATCTGGTACTCCTTCGCTCCTTTTACAGGCATCCAGGAAAGAGTTGTAGTGGCTTTCGGATGGTAGAGCTTCAATCGGGTTCCATCTTCAGGCTTCTGTGGGGTTGGAGCAGGGGGCATCACGGCCACCGGTTGAGGATCGCTCCAGATTCCTGCGCGTTTTCTGCGGTCCAGCGCCCGGATGCGATAGGAGTACACGCCATAGGGAAGGTCACCGTTCCACTTCGGCGAATCCAGCCGATACTCTTTCGCTTTCGACGCGCGCGTCGCCTGAATTTCGAACTCGTACTCCGAAGCTCCCGGGATCTCCTGCCACTCAATCGAAACGTCCTTGGCCAACGCAGGGGGCAGCCCCGTTCCGGTGAGCAGAAGCAGGAAGCTGATCCGGCGGAGGAGGCTCATCACTGCACCTCTCTGCTGAGAATCTTTGGAGCAGGAAGCGGGGCGCCGAAAGTTATTTCCATCAGCTCACCCTGGCTTGCATCGCCTCTACGATCGATCTGATCAACGGCGCGTACAGTCCAATGATATTTTCCTTCAGGAAGCTCCGGAACTGTGAACGAGTTTTTCTCGGAGAATATCACGAGCCTTTCGCCACTGGCTGGCTGTCTTCCTTCCGGAATCAGCGTGATTTCATAACCTCGGGCCTGCGGCACCGGGGCCCAACGCAAAACAAGCGGTTCCTCATCATCTCTCAGATTGTAAGTGCGGCGGCCGGGAGCGGGGGTGGGCGCCGCGAGAAGGGGGTGCTTGCCATATCGCAGGATCCGGGCTTCGCTCGTTTTGACCGCGCGTCCGCGGGTATCGACAATTCTGACTCTCCAGAACAGAGCGCCGTTGGCGGAACCCAGGGCCGCCGCGCTCGGTTGCGAAAGTTCCGAGGTTTTTCCGGACGAGAGCAGGGAATGGAACTCCCGGTCGCTCGCAATCTGGAGTTCATAGGAATAGGCCCCTTTAGCCAGCGGGTCCGCTTTCCATTTGAACGCGAACTCGGGCTCCTTGTCCCAGAAGTAAATCTCTTGTCCGTTGGCGGGCGCGATCAACGCGATGGGATCGCCCTCCGATATATTCAGGTTGCGCCATTCGGTGGAACCGACCGGGCGACCCTCCCATGTTGCAGACACTCGCCAGCGGAATGCGCCAGCGCGCAGTGACTTCCATACCGCAGCGGTGGCATTTCCTTTCGCGCTCGCGACGTCAGCGCCCGATGCATCCTGAAGTTCCCAGCTGTAGGAAAGATCGGCGTGGCTTCCGCCGGCCCAGACGAACCTGAGTTCGGGCTGGATTCCACTCAGCGAGTCTTCAGCGGGCCCGAGCAGTTTCAATGCCACTTTCTCGGTATGTTCGACTGTGAATCGTTCGATTGAGCTCAGCTTCTCGATTTTTCCGTAGCGGCTCCGGATACGCCAGTAGTATTGGCCGGAGC
>MEPR01000023.1:5120-6440 GCA_001769835.1 Bdellovibrionales bacterium GWB1_55_8 | reverse complement strand
GGGCGCGATCGCCTGCCGTGAAACGATGGAGCGGAATGCCGGATCAGAGGCGACTTCGAGTTCATGTGTGACTGCCGCAGACCCGGCGAGTTGCGCAGGCTTCCATCGGAATTGAATCGCGGACTTTTCCCCGAAGCTTTCCAGGCGTGCCGAAGCTGTCGGCGATACAGGGACGAGAGAATCCACGCTGCTGATTTTGAAAGAACGGATTTGGCTTGCATCGCCGGTTTCCGTTTTGACTCGCCAGAAGTAGGTTCCGGTCGGAAGCCCCTTGGCAAGCGCGAGATTGCCCGCCGCGCCGGCATCCGGCTTCAGCCGGCGGACACGCGGTCTGCGGAAAGCGCGATCCGGGGAGATCTCGACGAACACAGGTGTAGCTGCTCTGGATTCCCACGAAAATTCAAGACTCGTTTCAGTGTTTCCATCCACGAAATACTCGGACAGCATTTCCGGTTTCAGGAGACGGATGGCAAGTTCGCGGACCTTCGCTTTGCCGCTCGCATCGGCGGTGATCTGTTTGTCGCCGGAATCGTCACGAAGAACGATCGAGCCTTTCAGGTAGTTGAGCGAAAGCTCGGCAGTGCGATCAATCACGACGAGACTGTTTTCGCCAAGCTCGAGAACCGTGCCGTTTTCGAGCCGGACGATTGCCGCGCTCTCGGGACCCGTTTGGATGGATTCCTTCAGGTAAATCGGCGAATTCTCATCAATGTGCTGCCAGACGTAACTGCTGGCGGGCTTTCGCCTGACCTTGGCCGCGCGTCTTTCCAAGTTTGCGATGGGCGTACCCTTGAATGCTGATTCACCCTGCATGAGATCACGGTAAAGGAAGTATGCGCCGGCACCCGCTCCGCTCAGGCAGAGTGTTGCGACGAGAAACGTGCGCAGCGTATAACGTTTCGAGTGGAGAGACTCCATATCACTTTCTTTTCGGCAGCTTCTCTGAATTCTTTGATCTTTAAGTGGCGATTTATTCTCATGTTAATACGCCCGGATTCCGATCAGTGGAGAGCCAGAAGGGGAGACCAGTGTCAAAAATGCGACATCGATTTCGGCTCACGATCGGAACCAAGCTGATCTCGTTGATCGGCGTTCTGCTGATGGCTTCGGTCATCAGCATGGTCTGGCTGTCTACGCGCATGTTCATCGAGGACAATACGGCCCTGATTCAGCAGATGAACGCGGATCATGCAGCCAATCTGGCTTCGCGAACGCGTGAAATTCTTGAGTTTTCGACCAGTAAGATGCGTGTCGTCGGCATGTCCTTGATCCAGAGAAAGACGGAGCAGGACGGAGCGTCTCCGCTGGTTTCCGAATATC
>MEPR01000023.1:0-5053 GCA_001769835.1 Bdellovibrionales bacterium GWB1_55_8 | reverse complement strand
TGCGCGCTCATTTTCCCCTGATTGGGAGTCGATGAACGATCCGGAGGGCAACTCAGCTCTCGGGTTGCTTCGCGCGGATCCCGCCTTTTCGCTTTCTGGTGCCGCAAAAGGCGCCGTGCAGATTTCCATCCTGCCACTGGCCGATGGCAATCCGGCAATCGCGTTGATGCTTCCTTTCATTGAGGGCGAAGACGGTGCTTTCAGCCACGTTGTTACGGCAATTCTGAAACATACGCGTTTTACCGCGGCATTCTCCGAGAGCGATCTTGTCACGAGCTTCCTCGTCGACGGAACCGGCAAACTGCTTGCTCACACGGATGTTTCGCGCGTGTCCGCCTCAGAGAACGTCAGCTATCTTGGGATCGTACGACAGTTCATCGAGGGCAAGTTCAACGCAACCGGGAATGGCCAGACCAGCTATAAGGAGCCCACCAGCGGGGAAGCCCGTCTGGGCGCGTTTCGCGCCGTGGGATTCGCGGGTCTCGGCGTCGTCGCCGAGGTCGCTGAGGCGAAGGCATTCGAGGCTGCAAAACGCGTCGAACGTCGTTCGATTCTCGTTGCGGTGGTGATTCTCTGTTTGTCTTTTCTTGCGGGATATTTTTTCTCAGGGTCGCTCACCTGGCCGATTCAGCAGCTGGCATTGGCTGCGCGCAAGATCGCGGAAGGCGACTTCCAGGTTCATCTTCATGCCAAAGGGCACGACGAAGTCGCGGAACTCTCCAGTACGTTCAATGACATGGCAAAGGGACTGGAAGAGCGTGATCGCGTGAAGGCGACCTTCAACAAGTTCCACAACAAGGAAATCGCTGAAAAGCTCTTGTCGGGCGAGGTGAAGCTCGGCGGCGAGCGAAAGCGAGCAGTGATCTTCTTCAGTGACGTCCGCGGTTTCACGGGTATGAGCGAATCGATGGAGCCCGAACAGGTCGTGGAACTTCTAAACGAGTACATGACCCGGATGGTGGCGGTGATCCGCGCGCATGGCGGAATCGTCGATAAGTATGTGGGTGACGCGATCATGGCGCTCTGGGGTGTTCCCCTGGGCGGGGATAACGATACGGTACGGGCGGTGAGCGCCTGCCTGGCGATGCGCCAGGAGCTTGCGGTGCTCAATGAACTCCGGGTCGCGCGCGGGCATGTGCCGCTCAAGATCGGCATGGGATTGAATATCGGTCCGGTGATCGCCGGGAACATCGGCTCGGATGAAAAAATGGAGTACACCGTAATCGGTGACTCCGTGAATCTCGCGTCTCGAATCGAATCGATGACGAAGGAATACGGAACGGACCTTCTCATCTCGCGTGCCGTTTACGACGAGGTCAAAGATCAGTTTTCTTTTCAGGCTTGTGAGTCGGCCATGGTGAAAGGAAAGAGCGCCGCCATCGAGGTCTTCAAAGTTCGTGGTTACGTGGACCAAGGCCGTGAAATCCTCATTGAGACGCCGTACTCATCCTATGCGGCGGAGAAAAGCGATAAAGTTGTTCATGAAGCGAAGTCAGTTGAGGCTGCGCCCATTTCCGTCGGAACTCCAGCAGTTCCTCCGCCGTTTGTAGGTAAAAAAGCGGCCTAGTCCATGTCGAGCGCGACACATCACGCGAAGAGGTGAAGCGGGATATTCTATGAGTACGGGACAAGGGGTTGCTGCACGTATGAAGATCGCTTTTTTTTCATTATCAGCGGTGATGCTTCTGGGCTGCAGCCCGGGGAACGGCGATATGCAGTGGACTCTTCTCCAGTCTGAGCCTGCGAAGCAGGACGCTCCAGTGCCCATAGACACATCCATTCCGAGTGCATCCGGTATCGCGTTGGGCGCGGTCCAGGTCAGCGGCGGCTCCGGTCGTTTGCAAGGTGCCGGATTGAACGCTCGAATCACGATCGGACTCCTTCCTGAGTCAGAGGGACCTGGTCTCAAGGTTCGTAACCTGTTGGTGAAATGGGAGAATTGAGGGAGCATGCTTCATTTTTATCGATACATGCTTGTTATCTCGCTTGCGGTCAACCCGGCTTGGGTGATTGCGGCAACCAACTTTCAAGGTTTTCAGCTGCAGGGACAGCTTTTTGATGACAACGAGGCGCCGGTTCTTGAGCAGGTGGATTTCAAGGCGGGTATTTATTCCCAGGATGGAAACTGCCTGTTGTATGAGGAGCTGCGATCTGAAGTCGATTTGAGCGCGACGAATGGGATTTTCGCCTTTCCCGTGGGGACAGGCACTCGAAGCGGCAACGATCCGGGGAAAAGCGTTTCTGAAATATTTTCGAATCGCGGAGAAATTCGCGCCGTCGGATCTTCCAATTGCGCGGGCGGATATACTCCTGCAGCGGGAGACGGTCGTAAATTGCGGCTGACGGTGAACTGGTCCGGCGGCCAGACGCAGCTTTCTGATCAAGTGATCGCGTCCGTTCCGCAGGCGATTGTCGCGGAAACGCTTCAGGGCTTGAATCCTGTGGACTTTGTCCAAATCACGGGAGCAGGTTCTGCGTACAGTGTAAGCAAAAATGCGATGGATGCGATCTTCGGAACCGCAGGAGTGGTGGATGCCTCATCGCTCCATGAGCACGGAAGTAAGTATGCGGCCCTTGCGGGTGATGGCTCGGTCGGGCTTGCGAGCGGCGCATACCTGGGCCTTGGTGTTCATTCCGGCAACCCGGACACGTCTGGTTGGTCAGGAGATGTTACGAAGACCGGGCGCACGTGGTTCGACTCGGATTCAGGCGAGATCAAGTATTGGGATGGATCGTCGATCAAGGCGCTGGGAACGGGAGCTCTGGCGGGTGATGTGACGGGCACTCTTGGCGCGACGGTGATTGGTGCCGGTGCGGTGACGACCTCTAAGATCGCGGACGCTGCTGTAACCGATGCGAAAATAGCTGGAATGGACGCGAGCAAGCTGACGGGTACGGTGCCGGTCGCCCAAGGCGGAACGGGTGCGACCACGTTGACCGGACTTTTGAAGGGGAATGGAGCATCCGCGTTTTCGGCTGCGGTTTCAGGAACGGATTATCTCAAGTCTTCCGGAGCAGTAACGAATGGTAATCTGGCTCAGTGGAACGGTTCAGGAGAGCTGGTGGATGGCCCTGCTGCTTCGTCACTCCTGACGACTGCACGGGCAGTGAATGGAAAATCCCTCGGTTCCGATATCACGCTTGAGCTCGCTTCCGCGGATTTCGCGAATCAGGGAACTGCTTCGACCGTATTGCACGGGAATGCCTCTGGAAACCCGACCTTTGGAGCCGTCGTTGAGAGCGACTTCAGTTTTGCCGACAACACGACAGCCAATGCGACGACGTCGGCGCACGGACTTCTTCCCAAGCTCCACGGGAGTTCGACGAAATTCCTAAGGGGTGACGGAACTTGGGGATTGACGCCAGCAGCGAATTTCACGGCCGCAACCAACATTGGAACTGCGGCAACAACTACGGTGACCCTGGGCGCTGTTTCGCAGAACACTATTTTGAACGGAAACGTAGGGATCGGAACCACAAGTCCTGCCACGCACCTGGAAATATCGGGAACGGGCTCCCCGGTCCTAAAGATCGTCGATGGCAATGAGGGAACCGGAAAGGTTCTGACATCCGACGCGAACGGACTTGCAAGCTGGCAGATGCCTGCTTCGGCTCCGGTTACCACCGTCGCGGGAAGGACTGGCGCGATTACTCTTTCAAACACGGATATTTCAGGACTGGGAACGGCCGCAACTCTTTCAGCAGGTACCGCGGCGAGCAATCTGGTGCAGCTTGATGAAGCGGCGAAGCTCCCTGCCGTCAGCGGCGCCAACCTGACGGGGGTGAATGCCTCGAAGCTCTCGGGTACGGCGCTCTCGATCGATACGCTAGCGACTGGCAATTATATCCGTTACGACGGCACGAATTGGACAAATGCGGATCTGGTGACGGCTGATGTTAAAACAGCCTTGGGTGCAGCCACGGGTACGAATAGCGGTTATCTCGCAAGTGCTGACTGGACGGCTTTTAACAACAAGCTCGGGTCAGTTGCGGGCAGTACGCTTGCGAGCGGAAATATCTGGGTTGGCAGTAGTGGTAGTCTGGCCGCTGCTGTGTCTTTAAGCGGCGATGCGGCCCTTTCGAATGCAGGAGTTCTGACTTTGAACACGGTGCCGATTGACAAAGGCGGCACGGGGCAGACATCGGCTGTAAACGCCTTTGATGCGCTGTCACCGATGAGCGAATTGGGAGATTTGATTTATGGCGGAGCTTTGGGCAGCAGATCCAGGCTCGCGGCACCCATCAGCAGTTCAAAGCACGTGCTCACTTCGACAGGAACCGGAACGGCTTCGCAGGCACCTCAGTGGGAAATCATCGACTCGTCTCATGTCGGTTTGGGAAATGTGACGAACGATGCGCAGATCGCCAAATCCGTGGGCGCGGCAAAAGGCGACCTCGTGGTGTTCACGAGTGCAAATACTCCGGCGAATCTTCCGGTTGGAATTGACGGGCAGGTCCTTACCGCTGATTCTTCGCAATCAAGTGGAATGAAGTGGGCTGCTCCATCGACTGCGGGAGCTTTCAAGGCGGTGGTGCCCGTAACTACTCCTAGCCACAACATTACAATCAGCGATATGTCCAAGCTGTTTACGCTGTCAGGGCAAGCGGACCATGCAGTCATGTTGCCATATTCGGACGAAGTTCCAGCGAGCTCGGTTGTAAGTGTGAAAAAGATTGGCGGGAATACTGCGACTATCGGAGTGTCTACTCCAGACACGGTGGATGGTTTGACTCAGATTTGTATCGGCCCCTACGGATTCATGAACTTACTATCGGATGGCGCGGGTCAGTGGTTTACGGTGGGAGGAAGCCCCTATTTACCAGATGGGGCACAACTTTATGATTCAGCTGGAGCCTACACGTTCACTGTTCCTACCTGTGTGACTTCGATCTCAGTGGTCGTGGTAGGGGCAGGCGGCGGTGGCGCAGCCAATTCCAACCCAGGAGCAGGAGGAGGCGGGGCGCTCTGCTATCAGAACAATATTTCAGTGAATCCCGGGGACACTATTGCCGTACTTGTGGGCGCAGGTGGCGCACAAAATTCGAATGGCGC